>CACONH010000002.1 GCA_902628495.1 uncultured Pelagibacteraceae bacterium
GGTTATCTTTACTTTCAATTTGTGCTTGGAGTTAATTTTTTAAAAGAATTAAATGACCCAAGGTACTATATAACTCACAATATAGATGTTTTTTTCTTGTTTATATTCATAATTTTTTATTCTTTCTTTATTAAATATTTATCAACTAAAAAAATAGTTAACCACTTAGAGATAGTACTTATTATCTCATCAGTTTTAGTTGGCTTTGTTCTTTGTGTGTTATTTGTTTTATTTTTAGACTTGATTAACCTAATTCCGTTTAACAAATTAAATATATTAAGATTAACAAATCCAATAGATTATATGTCTCTTCATGCTAATATTTTTCCACGGGATACTAGTATTTTTACCACAATAAAAAATCTCATTTTTGGCTTTGGAGGCGGTTTAGATATTAATTTTAACGAATTTAGACAGAAACCTTTAATCTTATTTCTTGATCCAAGAATCTTTTTTAGAACTTTGCAATTACTCTTTTTTATATCTTTAATTTATTTTTCTATAAAAAAAATTAAAAATAAAAATGTTGATTATTTGTCAGCTTCACTTTTTATTGGAATTTTTTTTCAATATTTGAGTTTTAACTTCCGTGAAACTCACGGATACAATATGTATCTTTTTCCTTTATATGTATTTATTGCTGCAATTATTTTTAATAAATTAAAAAAAAAATATTTATTAATTTTTTTCCCATGTTTATTAATAATATTTATAAGTGAGAATTTAGTATTATCAGATATCCATAAAAATTCTTTTTCTAGGGAACCAAGAGTTTATGACATATGCCAAACTGAAAATATAGAAACTATAAGATGGAAAAATTCAGAAAACTATGTGGAAAAGTATAATAAAACTTCATACATTAAGTTAGTTGATATACCAAAAAAATGGTTTATGAACCTTGCGAAAAAAATGTCACCCTCATTTGTGGGAGAAGATGGAATACTCTACCCAAAAAAATCTGAAGATAAGTTTTTTAAAAAGTACTGTAATCAAATCAAAAATGAGAAAGGATTAAGATCTCACTCTTATAAGTTGAAAACAAAATAATCATATCTAGGTTGGAAATGTAAAAACAATAATATAAAACCATAAAGGAGGCTCAATATATACCAATGAAATTAACCAAAGAACAAGAACAAGAGATTAAAGATTTACAAGCTCAAGAAAACAAAACTAAAAGAGTAGTTGCCCCAGAGCTTGAAAAGATTTTATACGATGCAATATCAGTTTTAGATCACGGATTTGTTAGAGTTATTGATTACATGGGTGATGATACTTCAATTGTTCAAGCAGCTAGAGTTTCATACGGAAAGGGTACAAAAAAAGTTTCTACGGATAGCGGACTAATTAAATATTTAATGCGTCATTGGCACAGTACACCATTTGAGATGTGTGAAATTAAATACCATGTAAAGCTTCCAATTTTTATAGCAAGACAATGGATAAGACATAGAACGGCAAATGTTAATGAATACTCAGCACGTTATTCAATTTTAGACAAAGAATTTTATTTGCCAAAGAATGAACACTTAGCTGCACAATCAAAAAGTAACAGACAAGGTAGAGGAGATGTTCTTCAAGGAGAACAAGCTAAAAAAGTTTTAAACCTTTTAAAAAATGATGCTGAGCGAACATATGAAAATTATGAAACAATGTTAAACGAAAGATATGATGGCTCAGTAGTGGATGAAAATGAAACAGGACTTGCAAGAGAACTTGCTAGAATGAATTTAACTTTAAATACTTACACCCAGTGGTATTGGAAAACTGATCTTTTAAATTTAATGAATTTTTTAAGATTAAGAGCTGACCATCATGCTCAATATGAAATAAGAGCTTATGCAGATGTAATGTTGGATACTTTAAAAAGATGGGTACCAACAACTTACGAAGCATTTATGGATTATAGAGTGGGTGGTACCGAAGTATCATCAAAAGGTAAAGTAATTATCCAAAAACTAATAAGTGGTGAAAAAGTAGATCCTGAGCAGTCAGGTCTTTCAAAAAGAGAGTGGAATGAGCTTATGACGGCTCTAGAACTTAAAGACAAATTGATTTAAATTATAAATATTTCTTGTTATATCAGTGATTAAAATGAGACGGTTTAAGAAAGATTTAGTATTAAGATATTCTAAAATAATTCCCTTAATTATTTTTATTTTTTTTAATTCAATTGCTTTTGGAGCAGTTTCATCATTTGTAGACTCTTTTGAAGTTGGCGTAAATGATTCTGGTAATGGTCAGAGCCAACCTACTGGGGTACAATTTAATCCTGATGGAACAAGAATGTACGTCTCTGGTATATCTGGAAATTGGATTTTGCAATATTCACTAGATACACCTTTCGATGTTTCCTCAGTCAATAGTGATTTAGCTGGTCAGATTTGTAATTTTGGTAGTTCTATAGCGCAAGATGGTGCGAATTTTGAATTCAATTCAGATGGTACAAAAATCTTTATGGCTGATAGAGCAGATGAAACCATAGAACAATTTAAATTAACAACTGCATATGATATCTCAACTTGTGTTCATGAAGATGAAATAGATTTAGGAATTACAACTTTAGCTGACTTAGCTTTCAGCCGAGATGGCAAGAAACTTTTCATTTACGATCAAAACGTAGGCGCTGGAGCACAATATACTGTTGAACAGTATTCACTTACAAGTCCATACAATTTAACTAATGCTACCTTAGTTGCAACTTATACAGGACCTAGTGGCAGTATACGAACTAATATCCAACAGTTCGCTCAAGCAATGGTATTTAATATCGATGGTACAAAAATGTACATAACAGGAGGGAAGGCAACTAGCACAGCAACTCATGGAGGGGTATATGAATTTACACTTTCATCCCCATTTGATGTGAATGGCGCCATAACTTACGAAGGTGAATTTGATGTGAGTGCACAGGTAGGACAAATAGCAGGCCTAACATTTAGTGCTAATGGTTCAAAAATGTATATCACAGACTTCACTCATGGTGGGAGTGAACCAGGAGATCGAGGTGTTTATGAATATAATTTAACGTGTAGTTTTGGAGTTATTAAATGTATTGACCCATCCAAAAATAAAGATGACGTTGCAACAATGCAGTCTCAAACTCAAAGTGTCAAAAAATTGATTAAACACTCAACCAGTCCAGTTTTAAATCGAATGCAATGGCTTAGAAGAAATCAAAATAAAGCAAACTTAACTAATCAAAATATAAAGTTTAAATTTAATAACGAAATATTAAATTCACTATCAAAGACATTAATTCCTGTTTTTTTCTCAAATGATGCATCTTCTAATCTAAATTCACAAAATTCAAATTGGTCTATCTGGAGCGAGGGCACAATTAGTATAGGTAAATCAGGAGATACCACCTATTCCTCTGCAAAAGATATTAGCACCACAGCAATTACTTTTGGTGCAGATAAAAGAGATGAAAATAATATTATGAGAGGTATCGCTTTAAGATTAGGAAACGACGACGTAGATGTAGGTGATCTCGGTAGTGCTTTAGATATGAGTACCATCAGTCTAACACTTTATGGAACAGATCCAAAAGGTGATAATAAATTTGCAGACACTTTAATTGGAATAAGTATTTTAAACTCTGATACTGTCAACAGCGATGGTTCAAATACTACTACAAGTGAGAGAAATGGAATACAAATATACGGCTCTTACAATTTTAGAAATACCTATAATTATAATCTTTTAAATTATACACCTAAAATTAAATTTGATTTAGGCGGAACACATTTAGAGGGATATTCTGAAAAAGGCTCAGATATTTTAACTTATAGATTTCAAGATCAGTTTATTGGTCATTTAATGACAACTGTTGGAACAAGCCTTGATAAAAATTTTGTATTTAATGATAAGTCTTTTGTACCTTACCTAGATCTTAATTATACTGCAGATATTAGTCCATCCTCTTCTCAAAAATTTACACATATATCTACTGGAGAAAAATTTATATTAGAAAATATTAATAACACTTCACATAATTTTAATGCAGGTATAGGTCTCGATTTAATTACAGATAAAGGTTTAAATTTGATGTCAAAGTATACTATAGATCAATCAAAAGAAGAAAATAAAAGAAATTTTGTTATTTCTGCAGATTATAGGGCATCATATAATTCATCTTATGCTCTTTCTATTAATGAAACTTCAACTGAGATAGCTTACAAAAGCAAGCATAACAATTTAAATTTTGATGTAACTAGCAATTTAGACTTTTTTGCAGATGATCCTGAATATGGTATTTATTTAAAAGTCTATACTTTAAAATAAAATCAATTTTCTAAAAATGAAGATTTAATTTTTTTTGCAATATCTAAATATATTTTTGATATATCATTATCTGGATTGCTCTCAACAATTGGCTTTCCTTGATCACCAGATTTGCCTACCTCTGGATCAATTGGAATTTCGCATAAAAATTCTTTGCTAAATTCTTCTGCAGTTCTTTTAACTCCACCCTCGCCAAAAATAGGATATTTTTTTCCATCTTCTCCTTTAAAAAAAGACATATTATCTACTAGTCCAATAATTTTTACCCCCAATTTATCAAACATTCTTATTCCTCTTTTAACATCCTGAAGGGCAAGCTCTTGTGGAGTTGAAACTATTATCGCACCATCCATTTCTATTTCTTGTGCAAATGTAAGTTGAGTATCTCCTGTACCTGGTGGCATATCTACAATTATAAAATCTAGATTGTTCCAGCTTACTTTTTGAGCAAAAGTTTTTATGGTACTAGTTACCATTGGACCTCTCCAAATCATTGGTGTTTGTTCATCAGTTAGGAAACCAATCGACATACATTGAATGTCGTATTTAATAATAGGCTTTAAATTTGAACCATCGCTCTCAGGTTTATGATCAATTGAAAAAAGTTTCGGTAATGATGGACCATAAATATCAGCGTCCAATAATCCTACTTTGCAACCCAAATTTTTTAATGCTAAGGCAAGGTTTGTTGCAAAAGTAGATTTACCAACACCTCCTTTGGCACTTGAAATCGCAATTGTAAACTTAGTGCCAGAAATTGGGTTTTTAACAAAGGTTTTTTTATAAGGTTTTCCTATCATTGCTACATTAAGTCCATTTTTTTAATGGTTGTTTTAACATACTAAACTTGTTTTTCCCAACAAAGACACTATATAAAGTGCATGGTTGATGATTTTAGAAGTAGAGGCGGTAGCCCATGGGGATCTCCCCCAGGAGGTGGAGGAAATGGTTCTGGAAGCAGAGGTCCAACCCCTCCAAACATTGATGAGATTATTAAAACTTTACAAGATAAGATTAATAAATTTTTACCAGGTGGTGCATCTAAAGGTGGAAAACCAATAATATTTGGAATTTCAATTTTATTGGTAATTTATGCTCTGAGTGGATTATATCGTGTTTTACCTGATGAGCAGGGTGTTGTTTTAAGATTTGGAAAATTTGTTTCAACAACTCAACCAGGTTTGAATTATCACATACCTTTTCCAATCGAAAGCGTAATTACTCCTAAGGTTACAAAAGTTAATAGAATTGATATTGGTTTTAGATCAGAGAGAGATTCAGGATTTAGTTCAGGTGTAGTAGCAGATGTACCAGAAGAGAGCTTAATGTTAACCGGTGATGAGAATATTGTTAACATAGATTTTTCTGTCTTTTGGGTAATCAAAGATGCAGGTAAATTTTTATTTAAAATACAAGATCCAGAAGGAACAGTAAAAGCAGCTGCAGAAACAGCGATGAGAGAAGTAATCGCTAAAAGTAATATTCAACCAATTTTAACTGAGGGAAGATCAGTAATAGAGCAAGAAACTGAGACTATTATCCAAGAAATTTTGGATGAATATCAAAGTGGAATTCAAGTGACACAAGTTCAAACACAAAAAGCAGACCCACCAGATCAAGTTATCGATGCATTTAGAGATGTTCAGGCAGCTAGAGCAGATATGGAAAGATCAAAAAATGAAGCGGAAGCTTACGCTAATGACGTAATTCCAAGAGCAAGGGGTGAAGCCGCAAAAATACTTCAAGCTGCAGAAGCTTATAAAAAAGAAGTTGTTGCAAAAGCAGAAGGTGAAGCAAGTAGATTTTTATCTATTTTTAATGAGTACAGAAAAGCGAAAGAAGTAACACAGGAAAGAATGTATCTTGAAACTATGGAAAAAGTACTGGCTGATATTGATAAAGTAATAATTGATAAAGATTCTGGATCAGGAGTTGTTCCATACCTACCATTGCCAGAACTAAAAAAGAAAACTAATTAATATGAAAAAATTTGCATTACCAATAGTTATAGTTATAGCTTTTACAGCTTTCTTCTCAATCTTTATAGTAAAAGAAGTAAATCAAGCAATAGTCCTACAGTTTGGTGACCCAAAAAAAATTATTTTAAAACCAGGAATAAACTTCAAGTTACCTTTCATTCAAAACGTTGTTTACTTAGATAAAAGAATATTAAATTTAGATACACCACCAGAGGAGGTAATTGCCTCAGATCAAAAACGTTTGATTGTTGATGCTTTTGCGAGATTTCAAATTATTGACCCACTAAAATTTTATATATCAGTTGGTAACGAAAGAGTTGCTAGATCGAGATTATCTACAATTATTAATTCAAGAATAAGAAACGTTTTAGGTCAGCAAGAACTACAAACTCTATTATCACAAGATAGAACAAAACAAATGGCTTTGATCCAAGAAGGTGTTAATAATGAAGCTGAAAACTTTGGTATAAAAATAGTTGATGTAAGAATTAAAAGAGCAGATCTTCCTCAAGCAAATAGTGATGCGATTTATAGAAGAATGCAAACTGAAAGGGAAAGAGAAGCTAAAGAATTTAGAGCAAAAGGTGCAGAAATGGCCGTTACAATAACATCAACTGCAGACAAAGAGGTTACAGTAATACTTGCAGATGCAGAAAAAAAATCTCAAATAATGAAGGGTGAAGGAGATGGAGCAAGAAACAAGATATTTGCTGATGCATTTGGACAAGATCCCCAATTCTTTGCATTTTATAGAGCAATGCAAGCTTATGAAAAAGCTTTAATAGGTGGTGAAACTTCTTTAATACTTTCACCAGACAGTGAATTTTTCAAATTTTTCGGAGATATAAAAGCAAAACAATTAAATCAGTAAAAGTATGAGAGAAATAATAGTCGCTTTTGGACTATTTTTATTTATCGAGGGCGCTTTATACGCCTTATTTCCCTCAAAAATGAGAAATATGTTAGAGAAGTTAAAGTTGATGAAAGACTCACAGCTAAGATTTGGAGGTGTTATATTTGCATTAGTTGGTTTTTTAATCATCTGGTATATGAAAGTTTTATGAGAGTAATTTTAAAAAAATATTTTACTTTGATCTTGTTGTTTTCAATAGCAACAATTTTGCCAACAAACTCACAAGATAGACCAGCTTCTTTTGCTGATTTGGCAGAGGAATTAATGCCATCTGTTGTAAATATTTCAACAACAACAACTGTCGTACAAAATACAAATCCTTTTCCCTTTGAATTTCCTCCAGGATCTCCTTTTGGAGATATGTTTAAAGAATTTGGTTCACCACAAAAAAGGAAAGCCAGCGCTTTAGGTTCAGGTTTTGTAATAGACAGTAATGGAACAGTTATAACAAATAATCATGTAATTAAAGGTGCCGAAGATATAGTTGTTAGATTTAGCAATGATAAAGAATATAAAGCAGAAATAATTGGTGCAGATCCACTATCAGATGTTGCAGTTTTAAAAATTAAATCAGATGATAAGTTTCAGCCTGTTAAATTTGGAAACTCTGACAAGGCTAGAATAGGTGACTGGGTTATAGCAATTGGAAATCCATTTGGTTTAGGAGGCACAGTTACCTCGGGAATAATTTCAGCAAGAAATAGAAATATTGGATTATCAAGATATGAAGATTTCATTCAAACAGATGCATCAATTAATACAGGAAATTCTGGTGGACCTTTATTTAATATGAATGGAGATGTAATAGGAATAAATACAGCGATACTTGGTCAACAAGGGTCAATTGGTATTGGTTTTGCAATCCCATCAAATAGTGCAAAACAAGTTATAGATCAATTAATTGAGTTTGGTGAAACTAAAAGAGGGTGGCTAGGTGTTAGAATACAAAATGTTTCAAAAGAAATAGCAGAGATTGAAAAATTAGGAAAAGCGAGAGGTGCATTAGTTGCAAGTGTTGCACCAGGAAGTCCTTCAGACAAAGGAGGTATTAAAGATGGAGACATCATATTAGAGTTTGATGGAAAAAAAATAAACGAAATGCAAGAACTACCACTAATAGTTGCTCAGACTAAAGTTGGAAAAGTTGTTAAACTTAAAGTTTGGAGGAATAAAAAAGAAATAACAAAAACTATTACTCTTGGTAGACTTGAAACCTCAGAAGATTTTAAAGCTGAAACTCCAAATATTCCAAAAGTTGAAGTTATAAATGCTTTAAAAATTGAGGTAAGACCTACGACAAAAGAAGATATAGCACAAAGACAACTACCTCCAAATATATCAGGTTTAATAATAACTAAAATAGAGCCAGATAGTCCTATAAATTATTTAAAGGTAAATGATATAATTGTAGAAGCAGGCAAAAGAAGAATTAAGTCTGCTAATCAGCTAAATAATTTAGTTAACACAGCATTAAAGTCGCAAAATAAAACTATACTAATTGCAATATTTAATAATCAAAATCAAAAAAGATATATTGGTGTAAAATTGAATTAGTATGGACCTAAAGTCCAAAATAATTTTAATTTCAGGACCCACAGCATCAGGCAAATCTAAATTTGCACTTAAGCTTGCAAAAAAAATTGATGGAGAAATTATCAATGCTGATAGCATGCAAATATTTAAAGAAATAAAAATTCTAAATGCAAGACCGAGCACAAAAGATAAATCAAATATTAAACATCACTTATATGGCTTTCTAAGTGTAAAAAAAAATTTTTCAGTAGGTGACTGGTTAAAAAAATGTCTTACAAAAATTTCAGAAATAAAAAAAAGAAGGAAAATACCAATAATTGTTGGTGGTACTGGCCTTTATTTCAAATCTTTAGTAGATGGTTTAGCAAAAATACCAAAAATAAGTAGAAGAAATAGGGATAAAGTAAGAAATTTACAAAAAAAAATTGGTCAAAAAAGTTTTTACAAAAAATTAATCAAATTAGACCCTTTGTGTAAAAATAATATTAACATCAACGATCAAAATAGATCAATTAGAGCTTATGAAGTTTATATTCAAACCAATAAATCTTTGTATACTTGGTTTAAGAATACAACAATTCATTTTCAAGATAAGGACTTTGAGAAAATATTTATTGATATTTCAAGAGATGAAGTTGTAAAAAATTTATCAAATAGGATAGAAAAAATGATCAAAGTGGGAGCCATCCAAGAAGTAAAGAGATTTAATAAATTAAAAGTAAAAAAGGCGAATAGCTCATTTAAAATAATAGGGATAAGAGAAATTAATGAACTGAAACCTGATAAGACCAATTTAAGTCTTATCAAAGAAAAAATTACTATAAAAACCAGGCAATACGCCAAAAGACAGATGACTTGGGCAAGAGGGCATATGAAAGACTGGCACAGAATTGCTCCGAACAATCTAAATTCTTATCTAAATAAGATTAGTTAAACTTGACCAATTAGCACAACTTCAGCTAGATTGGTCAAATGTCAAAATTATATACAGGTGCAGAAATAGTTTTTAAATGTATGGAGGATCAAAAAGTTGAATTCATTTTTGGTTATCCTGGTGGCGCCGTATTACCAATTTACGACGAATTAAAAAATCATGATAGTATTAAACATATACTTGCACGACACGAGCAAGGAGCGGGACATGCTGCAGAGGGTTACGCAAGGTCATGTGGAAAACCTGGTGTAGTTTTAGTTACATCTGGTCCTGGTGCAACAAATGTTGTTACAGCTTTAACAGATGCGTACATGGATTCTATTCCATTAGTATGTATTTCAGGACAAGTTCCAACACATTTAATAGGCACTGATGCTTTTCAAGAATGTGATACAACAGGAATTACTAGACCGTGCACTAAGCATAATTGGTTGGTAAAAGATGTTAAGGATTTAGCAAAAACAATTCACAAGGCTTTTGAAGTTGCAACTACTGGAAGACCTGGACCAGTTTTAGTTGATATACCAAAAGACATTCAATTTCAAAAAGCCAAATACACAAATTTTAAAAAACAAAAAAAACTTAATGGAAAATCAAATAATAGATTTTCACAAAAAGATATCGACAAACTTATTGAAATGATGAGTAAAGCAAAACAACCAATATTTTATACAGGCGGTGGTGTGATTAATTCTGGTCCTAAGGCAAGTGAGCAATTAAGAGAATTAGTTTCAATCACTGGATTTCCAATAACATCAACCCTACAAGGCCTTGGTTCATTCCCAGGAGATGACAATCAATTTTTAGGAATGCTTGGTATGCATGGCACATACGAAGCTAATAATGCTATGCACGATTGTGATCTTATGATTAACATAGGTGCAAGATTTGATGATAGGATAACAGGAAAAATCGATGAATTCTCTCCTAAATCCAAAAAAGTTCACATAGATATAGATCCATCTTCAATAAATAAAAATGTGAAGGTTGATCTTCCAATTGTAGGCGATGTCTCAGAAGTAATTTCGTTACTAATAAAGACCATTAAAAAACATAGCCCAAATTTTTTAAAGTCTAACAAAGAAAATATTTCAAAATGGTGGGAACAAATAGGAAAATGGAGATCTGTTAATTCGCTAAACTTTATTAATAGCGATAAAACAATTAAACCACAATTTGCAATTCAAAGACTTTATGAGTTAACCAAAAATAAAGATACATTTATTACAACAGAGGTTGGTCAGCATCAAATGTGGGCTGCGCAACATTATAAATTCGATAAACCAAATAGATGGATGACATCTGGTGGTCTTGGTACAATGGGTTACGGTTTACCAGCGGCAGTTGGTGTTCAAATAGCTCATCCTGATAAATTAGTAGTTGATATTGCAGGAGAAGCCTCAGTTCTTATGACAATGCAAGAAATGTCTACAGCTGTTCAGTATAATTTACCAATAAAGATTTTTATTTTAAATAATGAGTACATGGGGATGGTAAGACAATGGCAAGAATTACTTCATGAAAAAAATTATTCCGAGAGTTATACTGCAGCTCTCCCTGATTTTGTAAAATTAGCAGAGGCTTATGGATGTGTTGGAATTAGAGCTAAAACTCCCGATGAATTAGATCAAAAAATTCAAGAAATGATCGATGTGAAAAAACCAGTAATATTTGATTGTTTAGTTGATAAAGAGGAGAATTGTTTTCCAATGATTCCTTCAGGCAAACCTCATAATCAAATGTTATTAGGCCCTAATGATCAAAAAGAAAATAAAATTACAGGAAAAGGAAAAACTTTAGTTTAATGGTTAAATCTAAATCAGCTTATAGCGATCCGGGCAAAAAAGGTAAACTAGATACGCATATAATAGTAGTTTGGGTAGATAATGAGGCTGGAGTTTTAGCTAGAGTAGTAGGTCTATTCTCTGGCAGAGGATATAATATAGAGTCCTTAGCTGTAGCAGAGGTTGATCCCAAAAGAGGCATATCAAGAATAACTATTGTAACTACTGGAACACCCCAGGTAATTGAGCAGATTAAATTACAATTAGGCAAACTAGTACCAGTTCATAAAGTTGCAGATTTTATGAGAGGTGATAAGAAAATTATATTTAAGGAAATGGCTTTATTAAAACTCGTTGGGAATACCTCTAAAAGAAATAAAGCATTAAAAGTTTGCAAAAAATTTAATCCAGTAGTATTAGACAAAACTCAAAAATCAGTTGTTCTTCAAATAACTGCATTAAGAAGAGAAATAGATACTGTGATGGGAGATTTAAAAAAATTTGGATTAGTTAGTGTGTCTAGAACCGGTGCAGTAGCCATGACAAGAGGATCAGAAATATTTAAATAAAGGAGAGTTGAAATGAAAATGTTTTATGAAAAAGATACTAACGTAAATTTAATAAAAGAAAAAAAAATAGCTATATTTGGATATGGAAGCCAAGGTCATGCTCATGCATTAAATTTGAAAGATAGTGGAGTTAAAGAGGTAGTAGTAGCTTTAAGAGATGGATCTGCCAGCAAAGAAAAAGCAGAGTCAAAAGGTTTAAAAGTAATGAACTTATCAGACGCAGCAGAGTGGGCTGATGTTATAATGATATTAACCCCAGACGAACTTCAAGCAACTATTTATAAAAATCACATTGAGCAAAGAGTTAAGGAAGGAACTTCAATCGCTTTTGCTCATGGTTTAAATGTTCACTACGATTTAATTAAAGCTAGAAAAGATTTAGATGTTTTTATGGTTGCTCCAAAAGGACCAGGTCATTTAGTTAGAAGCGAATATGAAAAAGGTGGGGGAGTTCCGTGTTTATTTGCTGTTCATCAAAATGGATCTGGTAAAGCTAGAGATTTAGCGATGTCCTATGCATCTGCAATAGGCGGTGGAAGATCTGGAATAATTGAAACAACATTTAAAGACGAAGTAGAAACAGATCTTTTTGGCGAACAAACAGTTTTATGCGGAGGATTGGTAGAATTAATTAAAAATGGATATGAGACTTTAGTTGAAGCAGGCTATGAACCAGAAATGGCATATTTTGAAACTGTGCATGAGGTAAAATTAATTGTTGATTTGATTTACGAAGGTGGAATAGCAAATATGAATTATTCTATCTCAAACACTGCTGAGTATGGAGAGTATATTTCAGGACCTAGAATTATTAATAAAGAGGAAACTAAAAAAAGAATGAAAGAAGTTTTGGACGATATTCAGTCTGGCAAGTTTACCAAACAGTGGATGGATGAGTGTAAGAATGGTCAAAAAAACTTTCTAAAAATTAGAGAAAAATTAGCAGAACACCCAGTTGAAAAAGTCGGAAAAAATCTTAGAGCAATGATGCCATGGATTTCTAAAAAGAAATTGGTTGATAGCGATAAGAGTTAAAAAAGTAACGTATAAAACCCATAATTGACTATTTTGTTTTGCAATCTCTGCTAGAGATTGTATTATCCAAAAAAAATAATTTACAAAAATTATGAGTGATAAAGATAAAGTTTTTATATTTGATACAACTATGCGTGATGGAGAACAGTCTCCTGGAGCATCAATGAGTGTTGAAGAAAAAATTCAAATTTCTAGAGTATTTGACGAAATGGGAATAGACATTATTGAGGCAGGTTTCCCTATTTCATCACCAGGGGACTTTGAAGCAGTATCTGAAATTAGCAAAGAAATTAAAAATTCTATACCTTGTGGTTTAGCAAGAGCTTTAAGAAAAGATATTGATGCATGTCATGAGTCGTTAAGACACTCAAAAAGATTTAGAATTCATACTTTTATTTCTACAAGTCCAGTTCACATGAAACACAAATTAGATATGACTAATGATCAAGTTTTAGACGCTATTAAAGACAGTGTAACCTATGCAAGAAAATTTACTAATGATGTAGAGTGGTCGTGTGAAGATGGAACTAGAACAGATTTAGATTTTATGTGTAAAACAATTGAATTAGCTATTAAATGCGGGGCAACAACAATAAATATACCAGACACAGTTGGCTACTCAATACCTGAAGAATTTGCAAAAACGATAACTCATATTAAAAATAAAGTACCTAATATAGACAAAGCTATTATATCAGCTCATTGTCATAACGACTTAGGACTTGCTGTTGCAAATGCTTTAGCTGGACTATCAGCAGGCGTAAGACAAATTGAATGTACAATTAATGGTATTGGTGAAAGAGCAGGAAATGCGGCACTTGAGGAAATTGTAATGGCGATTAAAACAAGAAATGATTTAATGCCGTACGAGACCGGTATTAAAACTGAACTTATAAGCAAAGCATCTAAAATTGTATCTAATGCAACTGGCTTTCCAGTTCAATTTAACAAAGCAATTGTTGGAAAAAATGCTTTTGCACATGAATCAGGAATCCATCAAGACGGTATGTTAAAAAATAGAGAAACGTATGAAATTATGACACCAGAAAGTGTTGGAGTTAAGAAAACTTCTTTAGTAATGGGGAAACATTCTGGCAGACATGCTTTTAAGGATAAATTAAGCGACCTTGGGTATACAGATTTAACTGATGATGTTATTCAAAATGCATTTGGTAAATTCAAAATTTTAGCAGACAAAAAAAAACATGTTTACGATGAAGATATACTTGCTTTAGTAGATGACAGTCTAATTGTTGATAATAAAATTAATGCAATAAATTTAAAATCTTTAAAAGTTTTTGCTGGAACTGGAGAACCACAAAAAGCTGAAATGACTTTAGATGTTTTCGGTGAAATTAAAAAGACTTCTCAAATTGGAGATGGTCCAGTTGATGCTACATTTAAGTGCATAAAAGCATTGTATCCTCACGAAATGAAACTTTTATTGTATCAGGTTCATGCAGTAACAGAAGGTACAGATGCTCAAGCGACAGTAAGTGTAAAAATTGAGGAAAATGATAGAACTACTGTTGGTCAATCTGCGGATACAGATACTTTAGTTGCATCAGCAAATGCATACTTGAATGCATTAAATAAGATGCTTATTAAACGAGAGAAGAAATCTATGAATGAAAGTATTAAACATCAAAAAGTGAAAGGAATATAAAATGTCGGTATTTGGGAAAATTAGTAGTATATGGAGTCAAGATATGGCAATTGATCTTGGAACAGCTAACACTCTAGTCGTTTTAAAAGGACAAGGTGTAGTATTAAATGAACCATCTGTAGTTGCGGTTGTTGATAATAAAGGAAAAAAATCAGTTTTAGCTGTAGGAGATGAAGCAAAAACTATGCTTGGTAGAACACCTGGAAATATTCAAGCTATTAGACCATTAAGAGACGGGGTAATTGCAGATTTCGTAGTGACAGAGGAAATGATTAAGCATTTTATCAAAAAAGTTCATAAAAGAAGTACATTTGCAAATCCTAGAATTTTAATTTGTGTACCAACTGGATCTACTCCAGTTGAAAGAAAAGCTATTCAAGACAGCGCCCTTGCTGCAGGAGCAAGAAGAGTTCAATTAATTGAGGAGCCAATAGCAGCAGCGATTGGTGCTGGGTTACCAATATCTGAAGCGACAGGTTCTATGGTTATAGATATTGGAGGTGGTACAACCGAGATAGCAGTTATGTCGCTAGGAGGTGTAGTTTACTCAAATTCACTAAGGGTAGCTGGAGATGCAATGGATGGTGCTTTAGCTAATTATATGAGAAAAGAATATAATTTGATGATTGGAGATAGTACCGCTGAAAAAATTAAAAAAGAAATTGGTACTGCAATTGCAACAAACAACAACACTTACGCTGTTAAAGGAAGAGACTTAAGATCAGGAACTCCTAAAGAGGTAAATATTACTGAAGAAGACACAGTGGAAGCTCTAAATCCAATACTTAAAGAAATGATTAATGGTATCAAAGATGCTCTTGAAAATACTCCTCCAGAACTATCAGCTGATTTAGTTGATATGGGACTCACTCTTACAGGTGGCGGGGCGTTATTGAAAAATATTGATAAAAGATTATCAAAAGAAACTGGGCTACCCGTGCATATTGCTGAAGATCCATTAGCTTGTGTAGCCGTTGGAACTGGCAAAGCTTTAGAACAAGAGGAGATTTTCTCAACAGTCCTATCTGAATATTAAGATAAAATGGAAACTAACAGAGATGATTTCATAATCGCGATCAGATCTGCCTTTTTAAAAAAAGGAACAAAGCAAAGATTTTCATTAATTGTATTATTATTTTTCTCAATTACTATTTTAACATTGAGTAAATACAATTTTAAAGGCATAGCCTTTTTAAAATCAGGTCTAAATGAAATTGTTTATCGTGCTTCTTTTATAATTTCAGCACCAGAAAATTTTATTGTAAATACTTACAAGTTAACAATGTCACATATCAATTTGTATGATGATCACAAAAAACTTAAAAAAGATTTTAAGGCATTGAAAGCTGAAAACTTAAGCAATAATTTTATTATATCTGAAAACATAATGCTTAAATCTAAAATAGAGGATAT
Source organism: uncultured Pelagibacteraceae bacterium (assembly GCA_902628495.1). Lineage (GTDB taxonomy): Bacteria > Pseudomonadota > Alphaproteobacteria > Pelagibacterales > Pelagibacteraceae > Pelagibacter. Next base: position 16,117 of record CACONH010000002.1, read on the forward strand.
TGTAGATATCTCATCTGAAATTTTGGCAAAGGTATTAGTAGATAAGCAGAGCCCATTTCTTAAATCTATTATTGTAAATAGAGGGAGTAAAGACAAAGTAAAATTAGGGATGGCTGTTTTAGATGGAGATTTTTTAATTGGAAAAGTTGTAGAGGTTAATTATTTAACATCAAGAGTACTGCTATTATCAGACTTAAACAGCAAGGTGCCAGTATCTGTTGAACCTAATAGTGTCCAATCTATTTTGACAGGGACTGGGGAAAGATTTGGAAAACTTCAATATACGCAATTAGAAAGTTTTGATCTAAATAATGGTGATCAAGTCTACACCTCGGGATCTGGTGGAATATTTAAATCAGGTATACCTGTTGGTGAAATAAATATAATTGATGAAAGCAAGGAAAGCTATGTTTTGTTTCACTCCAATTTTTCACAGTTAAGATTGGTAAAAATTGTTTTATACGAAAATATAAATTGAATTTATGAGTTTAACACAACTACCATTTTCAAGAAAACTTCTATCATTAGGCCCAATTATTTTACTTTATGTCTCAGTGCTAAATGAGTTTGATTTTAATTATTTAAATTTAAAATATTTTTCTTTTAATTTTCCATATATCTTAATTTTTTATTGGAGTTTAAAAGGAGAAGGAAGATTAAGTTATGTATTGGTATTTTTTGCTGGTCTAATAAATGATGTTGTAATTGGATTACCTTTAGGAATTAGTAGCGTTACCTATTTATTTATTTGTGTTTTTGCAGTTTATTTAAGAAATATCACATTAAGAGTTAGTCTAATTAAAGATTGGTTTTTCTTTCTTTTTACTATTTTAGTCATAAATTCAATATTTTATTCAATCCTAGTAGTTTTTTTCAATGTAAAAATTGATTATTACAATTTACTTTTTAATGTCTTGTATACTTTCTTGTTCTATTATTTTTTTTCGTATATTTTTGGTTATTATTTAAATTTACTTAGAAGAACTAATGATTAGTGGTGGCTCAGATACTAGTTACAGAAAACAAAGCGTGGTCAGTAGAAGAATGTTTATTCTATCTGCTGCTAAGTTAGTTGTTTTTGGAGGAATAATTGCACAACTATTTTCACTTCAAATAAATCAAAATAAAAAATATTTAACTTTGTCTGATAAGAATCGACTGAGGGAGTGGAAACTTCCACCAATTAGAGGAGATTTCCAAGACTTTTTTGGGAATATAATCGCTGGTAATTTAAAAGTTTATCAACTTCACATTATACCAGAACAAGTCGAAAATTTTAATAGTTTAATAATTAGAGTGAAAGACATTTTAGAACTAGACCAAAAGACTTTTAACAAAATTATAAAAAAGAAAAACTCTCAAAAGCCATGGGAAACATTAATAATTTCAGAGAATCTATCCTGGGATCAATTTGTTAAAATAAATTTTTATTTACATGAACTGTCAGGTGTCAAACCAGTATTGTCTGTAGCAAGAAGCTATCCTTACAATGAAAATTATACTCATCTTTTAGGATACGTTGCACAAGCAAGTCAAAATGATCTTACAAATAATGATGAAATTAAAAAGAAACATGTTCCTGGATTGAGAGTTGGAAAAATTGGATTAGAAAGATCCTTAGAAAACGATTTAATAGGTATGAATGGAGTTCAAAGATACGAAGTTAATGCATATGGCAAAAGAATAAATCAAATAGATCACATAGAGGGCCAAAAAGGTAAATCAATAAGATTAACAGTCGACACAAAAATTCAACAGAAGTGTAACGAGCTTTTAAAAGATAGAGCAGGATCGATAAGTGTTATGGACATATACACTGGAGATATACTTGCAATGCACTCATCACCTTCCTTTGATCCAAATTTATTTTTATATGGAATAAGTTATGATAATTGGGAGGCAATCAGAAATAATCCAAAAAAACCACTTATAAATAGATCGATTACAGGATTATATCCTCCTGGTTCAACAATAAAACCGATTGTTGCACTGTCAGCGTTAGAAAACAATGTCATCTCGCCAAATTTCAAAGTTAATTGTTCAGGAAAAATTGAGATGTATGGGCAAACTTACAATTGTTGGAAAAAGAAAGGTCATGGAGTGGTTAATCTTAGAGATGCTCTAAAAGTTTCATGTGATACTTTTTTTTATGAAATGTCCAGAAGATTAGGAGTTGATCGTCTAAATGAAACTGCAAAAAAATTTGGTTTAGGTAATAAAGTTTTTAATGATATCTTCAATGAAGAAAAAGTAGGATTAGTCCCTTCAACAGAATGGAAAAAAAATGCCCTTGGTAGAGGTTGGGTTCTTGGTGAGACACTTATAACAGGTATTGGTCAAGGTTATATACAAACTACTCCGTTACAGCTATGTTTGATGACAGCCCAATTAGCGAATGGTGGTTTTAAAATAAATCCAAAAGTGATTGTAAATAAAGACGATTTAACTTTTGAGAATATTAAATCTAAAATGAATAAAAATTTAGAACAAAAAATACAAGGCCCAGATTTTGATGATGCATTGGTGGACCTTGGGATTTCATCTAATAAAGATAATAATTTGTATAGCCCTCTATTTAGAAATCAAGAAAATGTAAAATTTGTTTTGGAAGCAATGTTTGCTTCTACAAATGAAGTTAGAGGAACTTCTTTTTCATCAAGAATTGAAGATAAGAAATATCAGTTTGCGGGAAAAACAGGAACTTCACAGGTAAAAAGAATAACTGAAGCTCAAAGAGAACTTGATTTAGATATTTCGCAAATTCCTTATGAAGACAGAGACCACGCTCTTTATATTGCATTTGGACCTTACAAAAACCCAAGATATGCAATGAGTGTTTTTATAGAACATGGTGGATCTGGCGGTTCAACAGCTGCTCCAATGGCTAAAAAACTTTTTAAAGTTGTAATCGATAGGCACGAAGAAAGAGAAAAATTTAAACAAAAAAATATTAATTTTGTAGCGTAATGTTTCAAGAAACAGCACTAAGTGGACAAATCACCTTCTTTCAAAAACTTAGGTCTTTAGACTACATCTTGCTTTTTTGCTTATTAATCCTTGGACTTGTAAGCTCCTTATCAATGTATTCAACAGAGGGAGGAGAAGTTCTTTATCACACAAAAAGTCATGTAATTCGATTTATAGTTTTCTTTTCCATGATGTTGATATTTTCCTTTGTGAATTTAAAACTTTGGCATTCAATCGGCTATATTTTTTATTTTGTGGTTTTATGCTTATTAATTTGGGCATCTTTGTACGGAGTAAAAGCTTCTGGATCTCAAAGGTGGGTAGACCTGTACTTTATTAATCTTCAGCCTTCTGAATTAATGAAAGTTGCAATAATCATGTGTTTTGCTAAATTTTATCACCGGACACAGATTCATTTAGTTAATAGTTTTAAAAATATAATAATTCCAATGGTAGTATTAATTGTGCCAATTCTATTAGTTGTAAGCCAACCAGATTTAGGTACCTCAATTTTAATTGGTTTGAGTGGTTTAGTTGTTTTATGGTTATCAGGAGTTAATGCAAAATATTTCATCTATTCTTCTTTAGTTTTATTAATTTCTTTACCGTTTGTAATATCTTTTTTAAAACCTTACCAAAAACTTAGAATATTAACTTTTTTTAATCCAGATAGAGATCCTCTTGGTGCAGGATATCAAATAATACAATCAAAAATTGCCGTAGGTTCAGGCGGTTTATCAGGAAAAGGTTTCCTCAAAGGGACACAAAGCTATTTGGACTTTTTACCTGAAAAGCATACAGATTTTATATTTACATTATTTTCAGAAGAACATGGATTTATTGGTTCAGTTTTATTGCTTTTTCTTTACGCAATTATAATTTACAGAACTGCAAAAATTGGTGCGTCTGCCAGAAGCTTTTTTGGAAAATTATTTTGTTACGGATTCGCATCCTCTATATTTATTTATGTTACTGTTAACATGAGCATGGTTTTAGGACTACTTCCAATTGTAGGATCACCCCTACCTATCATGTCCTACGGAGGTTCTTCTATGTTAGCTACAATGATAGGTTTTAGTGTTGTAATGAGCACAAAAATTTATCAAAAACAGATTATTGCATAATTTGTCGCGATAATTTTTTTTTCTCATGATGTAGATTATTTTAATGTCAAAAAGTGAAGTAGCTATTATTGGTGCCGGTATACAAGGTGTCTGCAATGCTTTATTTTTACAAAAAAAAGGAATTGACGTAACTTTATTTGACAAAGACGAACCGGGTTGCGCAGCTTCTTATGGAAATGCAGGTCATTTTTCACCGTATGCTTCCTTACAGTTAAACAGATCAGATGTGCTATCTGATGTACCTGCTATGCTGTTAAGCAGTAGAGGACCGCTAGCTTTAAAATGGAATTATTTTGTTAAAATGATTCCTTGGTTTTCAAAATATATTATGAGTTGCTCAGAAAAAAAAATGATGCATACCGCAAAATATATGCATCAAATTTTGGATATTTCATTAGATGCATATGATGAACTTTTTGCAGATATTAATTTAGATGGTCTAGTCGAAAAAAAAGGAATTATGTATGTATGGGAAAAAAAAGGAATTAAAAGTAGAAAGATCGAAATTGATATTCGGGAAAAATTGGGTGTAAAACAAAAAATTTTAAACCCAAAAGAAGTTCATGATTTGGAACCAAATTTAAAACCATTTTATGACGGAGGTGTTTTTTATGAATACGCCAGACATGCAAGAAATCCAAAAAAAATTATTGAAAAGCTATTTGCAGATTTTTTAAAAAAAGGAGGGAAATTTAAAAAAATAAATATTAAGAATATAAACTTTAAAGACCAGAAACCCATTTTAATAACAGAAAATAACAAATTATTGTTTGATAAAGTTGTTATAGCTTGCGGTGCTTTTTCAAAAAAGCTAACTGACAAATTAGATGAAAAAATTCCACTAGATACTGAAAGAGGCTATCATATTCATTTTAAAAATTTCTCAAATCTATTAACCAGACCAGTTGTTTGGGCTGATAGAGGTTTCGGTATAACACCTATGGAACAGGGTCTTAGAGTTGTTGGAACAGTTGAATTTGGAGGTTTGGAAAACCCTCTATCTAAATCGAGAATTAAAAATTTAATATTAAATGCAAAAGATATGTTAAATGGTTTACCAGAAAATGAAGATCATGAGGATGAATGGTTAGGATTTCGACCAACATTGCCTGATTTTCTACCAGTAATTGGGAAGTCAAAAAATTATAACAATGTTTATTATTCCTTTGGGCATCATCATTTGGGATGGACATTAGGAGCTATTTCAGGGAAGATAGTATCCAAAATGATTCTTGGTGAAAAAACTAATTTAGATTTATCTCCTTATAGTTCATCAAGATTTAATTAAGGATCAATTTGTCAAAAAATTACTTAGCTTATACTTTGCTTGTATTTGCTACATTTTGTTGGTCTGGAAATTTTATAGTGGGAAAATTTGCATATTTATATGAAGTACCCCCACTGACTTTAAATTTTTTTAGATGGATTTCAGTCTGGTTGATTCTATTACCATTTACTTACAAAGAAATTTTTAACAATTGGAATTATATTAAAAAAAATTTGATTGTAATAAGTTTTATGGGATTAATGACAATAAGTACATTCAACTCAGTTGTATATTTTGCATTGAATTACACGCAGGTAATAAATGTAGCTTTGGTTTTAGCAGCTATTCCGGCAGTAACAATAATTATTTCATCGTTTATGAAAGTAGACAAAACAAATATTTTTCAACTAATTGGATTATTGTTGTCTGTAATTGGAATTAGCTCAATTATTTCTAATGCAGACATTAACAAAATTTTAGCTCTAAATTTTAATAAAGGTGACCTATGGATGTTAGTTTGTGTTATTTGTTGGTCGCTTTATTCAACACTACTTAAAAAGCATAGTTTTAAGTTTTCACAATTTACATTAATTCAATTGATGGTATCGATCGGAATTTTATTCTTAATACCACAATTTTTTTATGAAAAGTCAATTGGTTTGGAAACAGATTTTAATACACCATTTTTTATAATTCTTTTTTATGTTGTAATGTTTCCTGCGCTAGCTGCGTATTACTGCTGGCAGAAAGGCATTGAGATAGTTGGGCCAAATCGTGCCACAATGTTCATCCAATTAATGCCACTACTAAGTGCAGTGCTTGCAATTTTGATTTTTCAAGAGACATTTGAACTATACCATTTTATAGGAGCTTCATTTATTCTTTCAGGAATTTATTTATCTAATAAAAAAACTGCCAAATGAAATTACCAGTAGTCAATCACCAGGATTACGTCGCAAAGATAAATGATGATAATAAGTTTCCAATAAGAAAGTTTGGTGAACTTGCAAATTATTTAATTAACCAAAAAATAGTAGATAGATTTTATAAACCTGACTATTGTTCTGAAGAGACTTTGAGTAGAGCACACTCCTTAGAGTATATTGCTAGTATAAAAAAAAAAACTATAGACACAAAATCCCAAAAAAAAATTGGTTTTCCAATAAATGATAGCGTAGTGAATAGATCTTTTAGAGCGACTGGTGGAACTGTCTTAGCGAGTAAACTTGCTATTGATCACCGTATTGCATGTAATACAGCAGGAGGAAGCCATCACGCAACTTATAATGAAGGAGCAGGTTACTGCGTTTTTAATGATGTGGCAGTTGCTACTAGATATTTACAATCTAAAGGCTATGTAAAAAATGTTTTAATAGTTGATCTTGATGTTCATCAAGGAAATGGAACTTCAGATATTTTCAAAAACGATAAATCTGTTTTTACCTTTAGTATGCATTGTAAATCTAATTATCCTGCAAAAAAAAACAAGGGTAACTTAGATGTAAGTTTAGATGATAATATTGAAGATGAGGAATATCTAAAAAAGCTAAAGGATAATATTTTATTACTAAATAAAGAAAAGTATGATTTTGTATTTTATGTTGCAGGAGTTGATATACATTTAAATGATAGATTAGGTAAATTGAAAATCTCAGAGGATGGAATAAAGAGAAGAGACGAAATGATAATAAACAACTTTTTTGAAAAAAATGTTCCTATTTGTGGAGTTTTAGGAGGTGGTTATAATAAAGATTTTGAAACTTTAGTAAGACTCCATGCTATATTATATAAAACTTGTGCGTCTGTTATATGAAAAAAAATCCAAATTTATCCTCAGAACAAAGATTAATTTTATTTGAAGAGGGAACAGAAAGACCGGGATCTAGTGAATTAAATTTTGAAAAAAGAGAAGGTAATTATCATTGTGTAAATTGTGATGTAAAACTTTTTGAATCAAAAAAAAAATACGAGAGTGGTTCTGGTTGGCCATCATTCTTTGAATCATTGCCTGATGTATTCGAAACAAAGACAGATCACCATGTTGGTTACGTAAGAACTGAGTATCATTGTAAGAGTTGTGGCGGGCATCATGGACACATATTTGATGATGGTCCTAAACCAACTGGTAAAAGATATTGTAATAATGGTTTATGTTTAGTATTTAAACCTAAAAAATTAAAATGATTATAAAATATTTTACTTTTTTAATTGGGATTATTTGGTCTTATTCTATAATTAAAACTCAATCTATTTTTAGTAAAAAAGCGGGTCTTTTATTCAAAATATTTATTTCCAAAGTATCTTGGTTTACTTTTTTAGCCGCAATTTATTTTGGTTACAAAAACTTCCAAATTAAATTTGTTTTAATAGGATTAATTATTGGATTGATAATTGTTAATTTAGGATTTTATTTCCTAAGAAAAATAATAAATCAGAAGTTTAGTGAAAAACAAATATTAAATTTTAAAAGTTTTTTTGAATATACACTTATATTTTTAATTATTTATTATGTTTTATTTTAAAAGGTCTTGTAGCTTATTATTTTTTTCTAAAGCTCTGATTTCTTCATAGCCACCGATGTGCAGATCATCAAAAAATATTTGTGGAATAGTTCTTTTACCGTTTGCTTTTTTAAGCATTTCATCTAATGCTCCATCAACTTCTGCAATATTAATTTCAGAATATGATGCATTATTTCTTTTTAATAATCTTTTTGCAGCATCGCAATAATTGCAAACCGGACCAGTATAAATGGTAATTTTTTTCATTTATTATATATAATCATTTTTTTTAATTTTTCTTCTAATTTCTTTTCTTGTTTCTTCAAATTTTTTTCTGTGCTTTATACTTTGACCTTTAGCCCTCTTTCTCCAAAGCCTAAATGATGAAGGTTTAAGTGATCTTCTCATAATTTTTATAACATCGCCTTCTGATAAACCTGTTTTTGATTTGATATCTTCGAAAGTTATTCGGTCTGCCCAAGCAGCCCATACCACCCAGCTCTGACTGCCCACTTTGGGTTCAGGATTTTTAACCTTTGTGAGTGGTCTGCGACTTTTTTTCATAAATTCTTAATAAATATTAAAAAATTGATTAATGCAATTTTTACCGACTATGTTATTATAGTTCAGATAGTCCTATCTAGCCATCTTTAGCTCCCGGTTTTTTAGGACTATCCCATAATGCTTCCCTTAGATTATTTTCTCTTTCTACAAATTATACTTTTTTTATTTATAACTCCAGGTACACCAAGAATTGTAATTATTTCATATGCGATGAATTATGGAACAAGAAATTGTATTTGGATTGCACTAGGTGATATTACTGCAAATCTAATACAAGCTACTTTAGTAATATTTTTTATAGGATCCTTCATTGCTAATAATAGTGAAACATTAAATATTTTAAAATGGTTTGGTGTAGCTTATTTATTTTATCTTTCTTACGATATCTATAGGTCTAGACCGACAAATTTTAACAAAGCATCAACAAAATCAAAAAAATTTTTATCTTTTTTTAAAGATGGATTTATTGTAGCTGGAACAAGTCCAAAAGCTTGGATATTTTTTCCATTAATCTTTCCACAGTTTATAAATTTTAACGAAAATTATATTTTTCAATTTGTAATTCTTATAATTACATACATGGTACTAGATTTTATCTCACTTATTGGCTATGCAATCTTAGCCAAAAAACTTTTAACATGGATCAACGCAAATCCAAGAGTGTTAAACACAATTTCGGCGTGTGTATTGATTTTCATTGCAATTTTTATTGGATTTACACAAAATTATTAACAACTATATTAATTTATTATGAAAATAGGTTTCATAGGAACGGGACAGATAACAAAAGCAGTTGTAACAGGTGTAATTAATTCAAATTTGAAAATTTCACAAATATTTGTATCTGAAAGAAATAAAAAAATTTCAAGAATTTTAAAATTTAAAAGTAAAAAAATTAAAATAATTAAGAATAATCAAGAAATTATAAATAAATCTGAATGGGTCTTCCTTGCGGTAACACCAACTGTAGGAAATAAAATTTTAAATAGTTTAAAATTCAATAAAAATAAGATGATAATTAGTTTCATTTCAACAATTAATTTAACTCAACTAAAAAAAAAAACTGGATTAAAATCAAATATTGTTAGAGCAATACCATTACCACCAATTGCGTTATGCAAAGGACCCGTACCAATTTATCCACCAAATATTAAGGTTAAAAAGTTTTTTGATAAATTAGGATCTACAGTTGAAATCAGCAATGAGAAGTTATCACTAAATTTTTGGACTACTTCTGCTATGATGGCTCCTTTTTACGAAATCTTATACTCATTATCAAATTGGTTAGTTAAGAGAGGAATAAAAAAAGAAAATGCACAAAAATATATATCATCTCTATTCCTTGCGTTATCAGAAGACGCTTTTAATAACAACAAAAATCTAAAAAAACTTGTTCGAGAGTCGCAAACACCCGGTGGCCTGAATGAGCAAGCCATTAAAGATCTGCGAAAAGCTGGTTTTTATAGATTACTTGAAAAAACATCTAATAGAATAATAAAAAGGTTAAAAAAGTCACAATCTAATTAAAACAATTTAGTTTATAAATTAAAAAATGACCAAAAAAAAACCATTAAAAAGAAAAATAAAAGTCGCTTTAAAAAGAAAAAGCAAAATATTCAAACGCTCAATTACAAAAAAAAAGGATTTAATATCTAAAAAATTTAATACTTCCATCAAAGGTAAAAAAATTGATATTGGAAAATCTGTAAAAAATTTTTTTGACTGGGTTAAAGGTGCTGAAATTGTTGAATTGCCGAACTGTAATACTAATGAGGATCCAGTAAGACCAGAATTAGATAATGATTTTAGAACAAGTTTTGGAAGAAAAATATATGGTGTTAAGTATCAAGATGAAATACATGCGGTAATGTGTTTTGCGTTTACAAATAGCATTCCGAAAACTGTAGAAGAGTTAGATATGATGAGTAAAGATGCTTATCTTCAGAGTATCAATAGAGATTTTAAAGTTGGTCAAATTGCTATTGCATATACTGTTTGGTCAAAAAAAAAAGGTGGTGGAAGATTAATTGTAAAAGAAGTTTTTAAAAAAATAAAAAAAACAAACCATTTAAATAGATTAGTAACACTATCACCACTTACTGATATGGCTAGGAAATTTCATTTAAGTAACGGCGCCATAGAGATTGGAGTTAATGAAACCACTCAAAATTTTGAGTATAAAATATGATTATTGGTATTTATTTTCTAAATAGTAATCAAAGTAATTTGATAAAAGTTTATCTATTTTATAAAAATTTGGCACTAGGAATGGCCTTCTAGCATGCACTCTATCATTTACCCAATGCTTTGACCATTCAGTAGTTGTTTCTACGCATTGTTTTGGAAATTCATTAATTTTATATCTCTCCTTAATCTGAAAACAACCACCTATAAATAAATCTACATACGATTGAACAATTGGATGACTATTATTTGGTTTTTTTATTTTTCCTGGATTAGCTGCATAAACCCAAAAGTTTTTATTTTTAGTTTTAATTTTTTTTCCATAGAAACTTAAATCTTTGCCTTCAACTTTTACTCTACAATAGCCACTCTCTCTTTTATCTGTCTTATTCAAGTCCTTTATTGAAACTGGGTAATAAACTGCATTAACAGCTGAGTTTTCTTTTTTAATGATTGTTAAAAAAGTAATTTTGTATATTCTCCCCTGAAGGCCCCAAGTTCTTTCAAAACCTTTAATCAAAATAGGTTTAACTACAAAAGCTGATTTATTTGTTCTAATTCTCGATTCTTTATCCATTAAGGATCCATAGCCAATAATATAATTTTTACTCCCTCGCTCTGGATTTAAATTACATTCCTGACTTTGTGCTAACTGTGTTGAAAAAATTAATATTATAATGACTAACAACTTTTTCATATTCAATACTTAAAAATATTTCTTAAACTCTTCATTTACTCGTAAAATTTCTAAATCTACTAATCCACCTATTATTAATTGAATAGCAACAAGTAAAATAAATGCTAAACCCACATAGGCAATCCATAAATGTTTTTGAATATAGTTTGCAAGATAAGTTGCGAGTGCTCCAGTTAAAATAACTGATAAAACTAAACCAAAAATCATAAAACCAAAATAACCTTTGGAAGCTCCAACAACACCAATAACATTATCAAAACTGATTGTTATATCTGCAAATAAAACTTTATACACACTTTGTATATATGAGGGCTCCTTAGAAACTTTTGTTGGTGATTTTACTTTCTTAATTTCAAACAAGTCTTTTCTTAAATCATAAACTATCCAAATTAATAGTAGCCCACCTAAAATTTTAATAAAATAGAACTTAAATAAATAAGTTGCAAAAATTGCAAAAATAACTTTAAAAATTAATGCACCTGCTACACCCCAAAGTATAATTTGTCTTCTGTGTTTTGGAACAAAGTTAGCAGCTATCAAACCGATTATTATTGCATTATCTGCAGCCAAAATAATATCGATGAATATTATTTGTAACAAAATTAAAGATTGCTCAAAAAATAGTGATTGCTCCATTGGAATTCTTAGATAATAAATGAATATTAGAATTTTTCAATTAAAAGTAGATAATTTTTTTATTGATTTAATATTAAATTAATAATCAAATATATTTTTAAAAAGAGGAGGTGAAATGAGAATAATTAAATACTTTATTTCAACATTAACATCACTACTTTTACTTTCAAATGTATCATATGCTGAAAAATGGGATATGGCGTTAGCTTATGGTGCGGGTAATTTTCATTCTGCAAATGCAACTGAATTTGCAAAAAATGTAACTGAAAAAAGCGGTGGTAAACTAACTATAGTCACACACCCAGGTGGATCATTATTCAAAGGTGGAGAAATTTTTAGAGCAGTAAGAACAGGACAAGCTCCGATTGGTGAAAGATTTATGTCGGCATTAGGTAAAGAAGATCCTTTACTTGAAATCGACTCTTTACCTTTTTTAGCTACATCTTACACAGATGCTATGAAATTATATAAAGCATCAAAAGCTGAAATAGCAAAAAGCTTAGATGCAAAAGGTTTAGTATTTTTATATGCAGTGCCTTGGCCTGCTCAAGGTTTATATTCTAAAAAAGAAATAAATAGTGTTGCAGATTTAAAAGGATTAAAGTTTAGAGCTTATAATGGTGCTACAATTAGAATTGCAGAGCTCACAGGTATGGCTCCAACTAAAATTGAAGCAGCAGAAATATCTCAAGCATTTTCTACAGGAGCTGTTGAAAGTATGATCACTTCACCAACTACTGGAAAGAATAGTAAGATTTGGGAAAACGGAGTAAAATATTTTTATGATATAGCTGCTTGGTTTCCAAAAAATATGATTATTGCTAATAAAAAAGCTTGGAATAAACTTGATAAGGAAACTCAAGACTTAATTATGAAAGAAGCAGCTCTTGCTGAGAGAAAAGGGTGGCAACTTTCAAAAATGGGAAACAAGAATGACAAGAAAGCTTTAGCTGACGCTGGAATGAGTGTTGGTAAAGTTAATTCTGCCTTAAAGCAACATTTTGAAAAAGTAGGATCTCAAATGGCATCTGAATGGACAAAGAAAGCTGGTGCTAGAGGTCAATCTGTTTTATCTGCTTATTAAATAATCTTTTCTAAAGGCCGTTATAATATTAACGGCCTTTTATCATATGCATAATAAAATTAATTTTTATCTGGAAAAAATTTATAAATTTTCTGGGTATGTTGCTGCTTTATTTTTAATTCTAATTGCTATTTTTATACTGTTAGGAGTTTGTTCAAGAATATTTGGTTTTTACATTAGAGGTTTGTCAGAATATTCAGGTTATTGCATGGCTGCTTCCACTTTTTTTGCTTTAGCTTATACATTTGGCGAAGGGGGACATATAAGAATTACTTTATTCATTGAAAAACTAGATAAGAAATTTAGAAAAATATTTGAAATATGGTGTCTATTAGTAGCCTCAACATTTTCAGGCTATTTATCCTTCTATTTTATAAAGATGCTTATTATCTCATACAAGTTTAAAGAACGAAGTGAAGGTGCTGATGAAATATTGATATGGATACCTCAATTACCACTTGGAATTGGATCCACAATTCTATTTGTATGTATTTTTCACCATCTGTTAAAATGTTTTTATAATGACTGAAATATTTTTAAGTATTTTTTTTATTTCTGTACTTTTATTACTTTTAGGCACTGGTGTTTGGGTTGCATTAAGCATGATTGGTGTTTCAGCAATTGCAATGACTTTGTTCACATCGAGGCCAGTAGGGGATGCAATGGCTACGACTATTTGGGGTACTTCATCTTCGTGGACTTTGACAGCTTTACCATTATTTGTATGGATGGGAGAAATATTATTTAGAACCAAATTATCAGAAAATCTTTTTGAGGGTTTATCGCCTTGGATGCAAAAACTACCTGGCGGTTTAATTCATGTAAATGTTGTTGGTTGTGCTTTATTTGCAGCTATATCGGGCTCATCAGCAGCAACTGTTGCAACTGTTGGAAAAATGTCAATTCCGGAGCTAAGAAAAAGAAATTATCCAGAAAAAATATTACTAGGTAGTTTAGCAGGCTCAGGAACACTAGGATTATTAATTCCACCCTCAATAATTTTGATTATTTATGGCGTAACTGTTCAAGAATCTATTGCAAAATTATTTGTTGCTGGAATTATTCCCGGAATAATGATTGCGCTAATTTTTATGGGTTATGTAATTATATGGTCTTTATTTAATAAAAAAGAGATGCCATCTATCTTAATCAATTATGGTTTTGTCGAAAAAATAAAAAAATCAGGTCAATTAATACCTGTAATACTTTTGATTATTTCTGTCATTGGTTCAATTTATACAGGTATTGCTACAGCTACAGAAGCCGCATCTCTAGGAGTAGTTGGTTCATTAATTTTGTCGTATTTTCAAAACAGTTTAACTTGGAATACTTTTAAAAGCTCTCTCTTAGGTGCAACGATTACTTCATGCATGATCTCATTTATATTAGCAGGATCTGCTTTTTTATCTTTAGCGATGGGGTTTACAGGCTTGCCTAGGAATTTAGCTTTATGGATTAATAGTCTAGAACTTTCCCCATACATTCTAATTTTTGTTCTAATGATATTTTATATTATCTTAGGAATGTTTTTAGACGGAATATCAGCTGTAGTTTTAACTATGGCCATTATTGAACCAATGATAAGACAAGCAGGTTTTGATATGATTTGGTTTGGGATATTTCTTGTAGTTGTTGTTGAAATGGCCCAAATTACTCCACCTGTAGGATTCAATTTATTTGTACTACAAGGAATGGCTAAAAAAGATATGGGTTTTATTGCAAAAAGTGCATTCCCATTATTCTTATTAATGATATTTGCAACAATTATTATAGTAATTTTTCCAGAAATAGTGATGTGGTTACCAGATCAAATGATCCAAAAAATTAATTAATACTTTGATTGCTTGGTTCCTTCAATTACTTGTTTAAGTTCATTGTACTCTTTACAATTACAACTTTCCAAAACAGCCAACCTTTTTTTTGCTTCACTCATTCTATTCGTTGCAACAAATAGTTCACCCATATATTCGTTAATACCTACATGCTTAGGGTCAATTTCTAATCCCATTGCGTAATATATTTCTGCATTTTCGTAATCTCCAATTTTTCTATGAGAAAATCCTAAAAGATTTAAAGTATCAGGGTCACCAGGGTTTTGATAATTTGCCTCTAACAATTTTTTTATAGCTTTTTCGTAAGCTTTTTTTGCCTTATCCTCTTTATTTTTTTTCTCTAATTTTTTTGCTTTAGATATCCATTTTTCCCCTATTTCAAAATTGGTTGCTGCTTTTACACCTTTGCTAGCTGTATTTTTGCTATCATCTCCAGCAGAGCCTGCTGCAATTACGACCGAACTTAGCGTCATAAATAAAAGAATTAGTATGATTTTTTTCATATTATGTAAATTTTTTTAAATTATTTAATGATTTAAGGTAAATATTATTTTCTTCAAGAACTTTTTTTATTTGTTTTGCGGTTTCAAGAGACTCTTTATTATCTCCATGAATACAAACAGAGTCAATTTCACATTTAATTTTCTTTCCAGAGAAACAACTAATTGACTGTGTCTCAACCATCTTAAGAACATGTTGCTTGCACTTTTCTGGATCAGTTATTACTGCATTAGGTTTACTTCTTGAGACAAGATTACCATCATCCTCGTAATTTCTATCTGCAAATATTTCACATGCTATTTTCATATCAAACATTCTAGCGGCTTCTTCCATCTTTGACCCAGTTGGTACCAAATAAATTAAATCTTTGTCAATCTCGTAGATTGTTTTTGCTAAAATTTTTGATAGATTTAAATCTTCACAAGCCATATTATTTAATGCACCATGTGGCTTAATATGAGTTATCTTTGTTTTAAGTTTGATAGCAATATTTTCTAATATTTTATATTGATCAATTATCAATTTTTTGATTTCATTTTCAGGTAAGTTGTGTCTTTTTCTTCCAAAGTTTTGTGGATCTTTAAATGAAGGATGTGCACCAATACTTACGTTATTCTTTTTTGAAATCTCAATTGTATCTGTCATGGTTTTCTCATCTCCAGCATGAAAACCACAAGCTATATTTGCTGAGTTAACAATTTTAAGTAAATCTGGATCATACTTTGTAGAATGAAATTCAGATTTCTCACCTAAATCGCAATTAATATTAATTTCCATAAAATTTTCCATGAAGTATAACATTATATGATTAAAAATATAGTCAATCTTGGTGACGCAGCAATTTATTGTGATTTCGGAAATGAGGTTGATAAAGAAACAAATTTAAAAGTAATTAAATATTTTAAAAATATAAAAGACAAAAACTTAAAAGGAGTTACCAACCTATCTCCTTCGTACAATAAATTAATTATTACATTTGATTTAAACGAAACATCTTTTGATAAATTAAGTCTCGATCTTTCAAATTTAGATATAGAAAATGAAATAGAGAATAAATGTCAAAAAATTAATATTCCTCTTTGTTTTGATGATGAATATTCATTAGATATTCCTAGACTTGAAAAAAAACTCTCAAAATCAAAAAATGAATTAATAAAAATTTTTTTAAGCAAAACTTATTTTTGTTATATGACTGGCTTTATTGCAGGAATGCCATTTTTAGGTGATTTAAATAAATCAATTATGTTAGATAGATTAGAAACTCCTAGAGTGAAGGTACCCAAAGGTTCTGTTGGATTGACTGAACAATTTTGCAACATATATACTTTCGAGAGTCCTGGGGGATGGAACATTATTGGGAATACACCAATTAAAATTTTTAATTCTTTAAGTTTAAGCAAACCAAATTTAATTAATCCTGGTGACGAAGTATCATTTTATGAGATAAATAAAAAAGAATATCTAAAAGTTTACAATGAATGAATATTTTGAAGTAATTAGGGGTGGAATAAACTCTACTTTTCAAGACGAGGGTAGAAAAAATTTTTCTCATATTGGATTACCTTTTAGTGGGGTCATGGACAAAAGGAACTTTGTAATTGCTAATACAATTATAAATAATCAAAAAGAGGATCCAGTTTTAGAATTTGCTTATCAAGGACCATCCTTAAAATATTTTGGCAATAAAAGATTTATTGTAATTACTGGTGACGTAAATTTCAAAATTACTAAAAATAATAAAAAAGAAATACTGGGAAACTGCTACAAAACAATTGAAATTGATAATGGCGATATTATTGATATTATTTCAACAAATAAATCAGTTTATGGTTATTTCACAGTTAATGGTGGCTTTAAAATTAACAGAGTTTGGGGAAGTTATTCTACCACAGTTAGAGCAGGGGTTGGGCCTAACAAAGGAAATAAATTATTAAATGGTCAAAATATTAAACTAAATAAATCTAATGTTATACAAAGCAGATCTTTAAATTTTGTTAATTCTAAAATAGAATTTATTAGGGTAATTAAAGGAACTAATTTTCAATTTTTTTCAGATCAGTCAAAAAGAGACTTTTTTTCTAAAGTATTTGTAGTTACAAAACTTACTGATAGAATGGGAATGAGACTTGAGGGAGTTAAACTTAAAAATTTAAAAAAAACTAATATTAAGTCTGAAGGATTAGTAAAAGGAACTATACAAGTACCTGCTGACGGGAATCCTATAATTTTATTATCTGATCATGGTACCATTGGAGGATATCCTAAATTTGGTGTTGTGATAAGTGCTGACTACGATAAACTTATTCAATTACCACCAGGATCTAAAATAAAATTTAAAGAAATACTGTTAAAGGATGCTGAAAATCTTTATAAAATATATAATATGGAAACTAATAATATCTTAAATAAGATTAAATGAACAAGAAAATTAAAAATATTCTATCAAAAAAAGATAAATCTAAAATAATTTGTTTAACATCATATTCAAAAAATATCTCAGAAATATTGGACAATTTAGTCGACATAATCCTCGTTGGAGATTCTTTAGGTTCAGTTTTATATTCATATAATACAACAAAAAAAGTTAAGCTTGATACGATGATTGAACATTCAAAAAGTGTGAGACAAGGTGTTAAGCAAAGTTTGATGGTTGTGGATATGCCATATAACACTTATAGAAATAAAGTTGAAGCGCTAAAAAATGCAAAGAAAATAATTAAGTATTCAAAAGCAGATGCAATTAAATTAGAGGGAGGAAAAAAAATAGTAAAAATCATTGATTATCTCAGAAAAAATAAAATAAATGTTATGGGGCATTTAGGTATTTTACCTCAAAGTCATAAAGGTAAATTTAGGTATAAGGGAAAAACTATTTCTGAGAGAAAAAACTTGATTAATGACGCACTATTACTTCAAAAAAACGGTGTATTTTCAATTGTGCTTGAGTGTATTGAAACAAATTTAGCAAAAAGAATTACTAAACAATTAAAAATCCCTACCATTGGAATTGGCTCCTCTGTTAATTGTGATGGTCAAGTTTTAGTTACTGATGATTTAATAGGTTTAAATTTAACATCAATTAAATTCGTGAAAAGTTTTAGCAATATTAGAAAACATATTAAGTCAGCTGTAAAAAAATTTATCAAAGAGGTAAAAAACAAAAAGTATCCCTCGAGCAAATTTAGCTATTAATATTTATCTTATTTTTTTACTTTTTAATTTCCCTTTTTTTAAGTCAACTTCTACAAATGATCCAAACGTGTCACCAAATTTATCAAATTCTACACCTGTCGCACCCTCATAATTAATTAATTTACCTTCTTTAATAAGGTTTATAGCTTTATTTATTTCGCCAGGATAAATTTTAATTCCAGGTTTATTAGATATAAGATAAATAATTTCATTTATAGATTTTATCTCTGAATAAATTTTTGCAAAATTTGATAATATTATAACTGCTGCAGCATCATAAGACTCACTAGTATATGGACTAAATGGATCTATTCCTGATTTTTGAGCAAGATTTATAAATTTTTCTGAGCCTAAATTTGAGAGCCCTAAAACGTATCCGAATGATTTTTTTAAATTTTTTTCTTTAAAATTGTTTATTATTTTCTCATTTATCATATTTTCTGAAAGGATAAAGACATTAAACATTCCTGTATCTAACATAGATTTAATAACTTGATCGCCCCCTAGATCTGTATCACTTATTATAGCTAAAGCATCTCCTCCTGCAGCACCTAAAGTAGATATGTGTTTTGAGTAGTCATTGGTATTTTTGTTATGTGATAACATAGTTGATGTTTTTATATTGTTTTCATCTAGCGCATTTTTATAAGCCATTGCAAACCTTTTATAGTCTTCATCATTACTGTAAGAGATAGCTAATTTTTTTATTCCACGGTCATTTGTAATATCGGCTAATATTTGACTTCCTCTTATTTTAGACGGCGTTGTTCTAAATAAATAACCGTTATCTTTTAAATTTGTTAATTCATTAGAATTATCAGCTGGTGTTATTGTTAATATTTCTTTCGGAATTGAAATTTTATTTGCAATTTCTTTAGTAATATTTGGACAGGCAGCACCAATAATGGCGCTAACACCGTCGCTAACAAGTTTTTTGGCAGCATTTTTTGCTAAATTCATATTATTGCAAGCTGTATCAGCTCTTAATATTTTAAAAGTTAATTCGTTATTTTTTATCTCATTAAAGGCTAATTCAGCTGACTCAGCCATCGATGGTGTTAAGCTTTCAACTGCGCCCGTGAAACCTAATAAAATTCCTACTTTGATTTCTTTTTTTTTCTCAGCAAAACAATTTGGCACAAATAACAGTATATAAATAAATAAGTAAATAAAAAATTTGCTAAAAGTGGTATTAATTTTGTCTATTAACATAGTCATAAAATTGGTATCTTTAAATTATAATATAACTTATTAATATGGATTCAAAAAAAATTAAACCCAAATTTATAAAAAAAACAAATCCAAGAGTAGGGCTAATTGTATTAGCAACAGATGTGATGATCGAAAAAGATTTTTTAAAAGTTTTTAGTGGTATATCCGCTGATCTATTTGTTAATAGAATAACTAATTACAATCCTGTCACTGCTGAAAATCTTAAAAAGATGACAAATAATATTACATCTGTTACTGATAATATTCTTCCTGGAGAGAAAATTGATTGTGTTGTTTATGGCTGCACATCAGGAACAATAGTTTCGGGCTATGATAGTATTAAAAAAAAGATTAATATTGCAAAACCAGATGCATTGGTAACTGCTCCAAGTACAGCAGCATTAAATGCTTTAAAGAAAAAAAATATTAAAAAGATTTCAATAGTGACCCCTTATATAAAAAGCGTAAATGATGATGTTGTTAATTTTTTTAAGAATAATGATTTTAAAATTTCCTCAAATACCTATTTCAATATTGAATCTGATGTTGATATTGGAAAAGTAGATCAGGATCAATTGTTTGAAATTTTATCTAAAATAGATCATAAAGATGCTGAGGCTTTGTTTGTATCTTGCACTTCATTACCAGTATTAAATATAATTGAAAAATTAGAAAAAAAATTAAGTATGACTGTTTTGTCTAGTAATCAAGCATTAATTTGGGAAACTTTAGAAAATATAAACAAAAATAATTCTATTAAAGGATACGGAAGTTTATTTTCTTAATATAAAACATGAGCTTTTCTAAAAATGAGTATAAAGATCGACTAAAAAAAGTTCAATTATCAATGCAAAAAAAAGGTATTGAACTTTTAATATCCCAAGACACTGCAAATATAAATTATTTAACAGGTTATGACGCATGGTCATTTTATTATGCTCAATGTGTAATTGTGCATATTAATTCAGATGAACCTATTTGTTTTATAAGAGCTCAAGATGCAGGTGGAGCATTTATAAAAACATATCTTAAAAAAGAGAATATAGTAATTTATGATGAGAAGTATATTCATACTTGGCCTTCTCACCCATACGATGCATTAGTGAATTTATTAAAAAAAAATAAATGGGATAAACTACAAATTGGTGTAGAGATGGACGCGCATTATTTTACAGCATACTGCTATGAAAAGCTCAGACAGGGATTGCCCAACGCCAAAATAAAAGACTCAGAAAGATTAGTAAACTGGATAAGAGTAGTCAAATCGAATGCTGAGATAGATTTTATGAAAAAGGCTGCAGTTATCTCAGAAAATGCAATGAAGACAGCGATGGATATAATTAACCCAGGTGTAAGACAATGTGATGCTGTTGCTGAAATTCAAAAAACATTATTTAAAGGAACAAATGATTTTGGTGGTGAATATGCAAGTATCGCTACTCTTTTGCCCACTGGCAAAGGAACGTCAGCATCTCATCTCACTGCGAGTGATGAAAAGTTTGTTAAGGGAGAAGCCACTGTTGTAGAATTATCTGGCACTTATAAGAGATATCATGCTCCAATGGCAAGAACTGTAAATCTGGGTAAACCAGAACAAAAAAAAATTGACGCTATGAATGCTACAAATGAGGCTTTAGAAGCTGGGATAGAAGCAAGTAAACCTGGAAATACTGCAAATGATGTTGCTGAAAAATTTTGGGCAATATTAGATAAATACAAAATTAAAAAAGAATCTAGAACTGGTTATTCAATCGGAATAGGCTATCCACCAGATTGGGGAGAACATACTCTTAATATTTCTAAAGGTGATATGACAATTTTAAAACCAAATGTTTGTTATCATATGATAGCTGTGATGCAATTTGGTGAATGGGGAGTTGAAGCATCTGAGTCTATAAGGATTACAGAAGAGGGAAACGAGTTATTATGCAACTTTTCAAGAGATTTACACGTAAAATAAAAAACTTGAAATATTAGCCTACAAATGTTTTAAACCTTACCCAATGTCAAAGAACCAAGAATTTGTAAAATTCGATAAAGTAGACAAAAGTTATGACGGCAAGGTCCTTGTTGTAAAAGATTTGAATCTAGATATTGCTGAAGGAGAATTTATTACGATGCTTGGACCATCTGGTTCAGGTAAGACTACCTGTTTAATGATGTTAGCCGGTTTTGAAACACCAACAAACGGTGAAATTTTTTTAGATAAAAATCCTATATCAAACATACCACCCCATAAAAGAGGTATTGGAATGGTTTTTCAAAATTATGCATTGTTTCCACACATGACAGTTTATGAAAACTTGGCCTTTCCTCTTAAGGTAAGAAAAATAAACAAAGATGATATAGATAAGAAAGTTGATAAGGCATTATCAATGGTATCATTATCTGGATTTGAAAACAGAATGCCAGGACAATTATCAGGTGGACAACAACAACGTGTTGCTGTTGCTAGAGCTTTAGTGTTCGATCCTCAAGTAGTATTAATGGACGAACCTTTAGGAGCCTTGGATAAAAATCTTAGAGAAAGTATGCAATATGAAATTAAACATATCCATGAGAGCATAGGTGTTACTGTTGTATACGTTACGCACGATCAGAGTGAAGCTCTCACAATGTCTAATAGGATTGCTGTATTTAATGACGGAAAAGTTCAACAACTCTCTTCTCCAGACAAATTATACGAAGAGCCTGTTAATTCTTTTGTAGCAGAGTTCATAGGAGAAAATAATACTTTTGCGGGCGAAGTAACAAACTTTCAAAAGGATCAATGTAAAGTAAAATTATCAAATGGTTCAGAGATAATTGCCAATCCAATATCTGTTAGCTCAAATGGTGACAGAACTACTGTATCATTAAGACCAGAGAGAGCTCTTATAAACACAAAAAATAAAATGGATAATAATTTTAAAGGTAAAATTGAGGAAGTTATATATCATGGTGACCACACCAGGGTAAGGATAGACTTGCTAGGAAACAAAGAATTTATTTTAAAAGTTCCAAACAGTTCCTCTAACATGGATATAAAAATGGGTAATGAAATAAATGTTAGTTGGAATAGTCATGATGCGAGAGCGTTAGATCCAAAATAAACCTCAGGTTTAAATAAATTTATCTTAATAAAATTAGGCTTATTTTAGTGAAATGCCCTGTTGACTCCTTACTAATATATTGCTGTAATTAGCTTTTATAAAACGTTTAAACGGAGGAATAATGAAAAAACTAAGTAAATTGTTACTAGTTCTATCTTTTGCACTTTCTATAAGCTCATCAGCATTTGCAGTTACTGTTGCATCTTGGGGTGGAGCATATACAGAGTCTCAAAAGTTAGGATATGGTGACCCTACTGCTAAGAAACTTGGTGTACCGATCAATTGGGTCGACTACTCAGGTGGATTATCAGAGATTAAAGCACAAAAAGAGGCAGGCAAAATCACGTGGGATATTATCGACGTATTTGCTATGGACACTATCACTGGATGTGACGAAGGTTTATTTGTAGAATTTGATTTCGACAAAGACTTCCCGCCAGCACCAGATGGTACTGCGGCGAGTAAAGATTTCTTTGCTCCAATGCCAAGTAAGTGTGCTGTAGGAAACATTTTATATTCTTGGAATTATGCTTATAACACGAACAATGTTAAAGGCACACCAAAGACTATAAAAGATTTCTTTAACACAAAAAAATTCCCTGGAAAAAGAGCTATCTATAAAAGCGCTCTAACAAACTTAGAGATCGCTTTAGCAGCAGATGGTATTAAGCCAGGAAAAGGTGGAGCAAAAATCTACAAAGCTCTTGAAACTGAAAAAGGTGTAAACAGAGCAATGAACAAGATCAAAGAACTTTGCACAGACCCTAACGGTGGATGTGTATTTTGGTCAGCAGGTGCTCAACCACCAGAACTATTAGTATCTGGTGAAGTTGTTATGGCAACTGGTTGGAATGGTAGATTCTTCAACGCAGAAATCGGTGAAGGCGCTCCAATCAAACAAGTTTGGGATGGTCAAGGTCTTGACTACGAATATTTCGTACTAGTTAAGGGTGGACCAAACGAAGCTGATGCTAAAAAAGCACTAGCGATGATGACAAGTACAGAAGGTTTAGCAGGAAGTGCAAAATATATTGCATATGCACCTTGGAGAAAATCATCACTTAAAGTTATGGCAGCAGGTGAGCCATGGTACAAAGATGGTAAGACTAACATGGTACCACAAATGCCAACTGCACCAGCAAACACTAAAAATTACTTCTTAGTAGATCCAATATTCTGGGCTGATAACGGCACAGAGCTTGGTGAAAAATGGGAAGCAATGAAGTCTGGTCTATAATTTTAAGTTTTAAAGACTAAAATTATATATTATATTAAGGGCGGTTATTTGTAGCCGCCCTTTTTATTTTATGAGCAGCGAAACAGGAAAAATTTTAACAACAGACGGCATACCTCTCGAGGTAAGTTTAAAAAAAGCTGAAAGAAAAAATAAAATTAAAGCATTTCTTTTAGTTGCGCCTTTATTATTATTTTTACTTATCACTTATATTTTTCCAATCGGCGATATGCTGATGAGAAGTGTAGATGACAAAATGGTGACTGAAATGTTACCAAAAACATTTAAATCAATGGAAAAGTGGGATGGAAATGAAATGCCACCTGAGGAGGTATTCGAGGCTTTCTACTTAGATTTTCAAAAATTAGTAGAGGAAAAACGTGATGGAAAATTATCTACTCAATTAAATTACACCAAGAATGGTTTTAAAAGTATTTTAAAAAAATTACGAAGAAAAGCCAAAAATTTCGAGGAAGGAAATTATAAAGAACAAATAATGGCTGTTCACAAAAGATGGGCTGATGTCGAATATTGGAGAGCTATAAAAAGACGAGCACCAGCATTTACAAGTGCAAAATATCTGAAGGGCATGGATATGTATAAAAATGAAGAAGGTGAAATTGTAAGTGTAGAGGAAGATCGTAGAATACATAGAGTACTTTGGCTTAGAACTTTAGAGATAGCTTTCTTTGTAACTCTATTATGTTTTTTAATGGCTTATCCAATAGCACATTTACTTGCAACATTGCCAATGAAGTACAGCAACCTTTTAATGATTTGTGTGCTACTTCCATTTTGGACATCCCTTTTAGTTAGAACCGCAAGTTGGATGATACTTCTTCAACAGCAAGGAGTAGTAAACGATTTCTTTGTCATGATTGGCTTAGTAGCAGACGACAACCGGCCTGAGATGATGTACAATAAAACTGGAACTTACGTTGCAATGACACAAATTTTATTGCCTTTTATGGTTCTACCTTTATATAGTGTAATGAAAACCATATCCCCAAGCTTAATGAGAGCTGGAAAATCACTTGGAGGAACACCATTCATCACTTTTTGGAAGGTATATTTTCCTTTAACTATTCCAGGTATTGGCGCAGGTTGCTTGTTAGTTTTTATACTTGCTATTGGATATTACATTACCCCAGCGCTAGTAGGCGGTGCATCAGGCACCTTGATCAGTAACCAAATTGCATTTCATATGAAGAGCACTCTAGATTGGAGTTTTGCATCAGCAATGGGACTGATGTTATTAGCAGGAGTACTAGCAATATATTGGGTTTATAACAAATTAGTTGGGATTGATAACATTAAACTAGGATAATTATGGCGCTACCAAAATATACAGAACCACATTACAGAATTTGGCATTACGTATATATTTTTATTTGTACATGTGTATTTTTCTTTTTGATTGCTCCTTTGTTTGTAATTTTTCCTTTGTCATTCAATGCAGAGGAATTTTTAAGTTTTTCCGAGGGGATGAAAAACCTTGATCCAGATGCATTTTCTTTAAGATGGTATAAGGATATGATTTATGGAACAAAAAATCCTTGGGGTCTAGCAGCTAAAAATAGTTTTATCATTGCTATCTTTGCAACATTAGGTTCAGTTCTTTTAGGAACTGTTGCAGCATTAGGATTAAGTAGCAGACACATGCCGTATAAAGGATTGATTATGGCAACACTAATTTCTCCAATGATCGTTCCTTTAATTATATCTGGTGTAGCTATTTTCTTCTTCATGGCAAAAGCTGGTTTGGCGGCTACACATACTGGTATAGTTCTAGCACATATAATTTTGGGGACACCATTTGTTGTAATAACTGTTACAGCTACTTTATCTGGCTTTGATCATAGTGTAACTAGAGCTGCATCAAGTCTTGGAAGCGATCCAGTAAATACTTTCATGAAAATTACATTACCTTTAATTTTACCTGGTGTAATCTCAGGTGGTTTATTTGCTTTTGTAACCTCTTTTGATGAAGTTGTTGTTGTATTATTTTTAGCGGGTTTAGAGAATACAACTATTCCAATTCAAATGTGGACTGGTTTAAGAGAACAGCTAAGTCCAACAATTCTTGCAGTTGCGACATGTTTGATTATTTTATCAACACTTATTCTTGTTACAGCTGAGTTATTAAGAAGAAGATCTGAAAGACTCAGAGGAATTAATAGATAAAAAATAAATGCAAATTAAAAGTGTTGTCATCATTGGATCTGGTACTATGGGTAGTGGAATAGCAGCACATCTATGTAATGCCAATATTCCCGTTACTCTTTTAGATCTATCAACTGATATTAGTTCAAAGGCTAGAGAAAGAATTTATAAATCTAGACCACCACTTCTAATTGATAAAAATAAAATTGATAATATTAAAGTAGGCAACATCAATGATGATTTTGATGTTGTTAAAGAAGCTGATTGGATTGTGGAAGCTGTTGTTGAAAGAATAGATATAAAACATAAAATATATGATAAAATATTTAAAAATAGAAAATCAGGAGCGATTGTATCCTCTAATACTTCTTCAATTCCTATAAAAATTTTATCAGAACATTTAACCGATGATGAAAAAAAAGATTTTTGTATAACTCACTTCTTTAATCCTGTTAGATACATGGGACTCTTAGAGATTGTCAAAAATGAAAATAACGATTTAAAAAAAATAGATTCTTTAAAAAAATTTTGTGAAAACGAATTAGGCAAAGGTGCAATTGTGTGTAATGATACACCTGGTTTTCTTGGAAATAGAATAGGTGTTTATGCAATGCAAGTAGCGATGACCGAAGCTTTCAAAATGAAATTATCAATTGAGGAAGCCGATGCTGTATTTGGAAGACCAATGGGTATTCCTAAAACAGGTGTTTTTGGTTTATACGATCTAATCGGAATAGATCTTATGGCTGATGTCCTAAAAAGCTTTATAAAAGAGCTTCCTGAGCAAGATCCATTTCAAGAAGTTGCTAAAGAAATACCCTTAGTTAAAAAATTAATTGAGACTGGTTACACAGGAAGAAAAGGCAAGGGTGGTTTCTACCGAATGAATAAGGTAAATGACAAAAAAATATTAGAGGCTATAAATTTAGAATCGGGCGATTATTTTCCTACTAAAAAAATAGACATGGGAATTGATACTGTAAATCTAAAAGAATTAATTAATAGAAAAGATAAATATGGCGAATATTCTTGGTCAGTTATATCAAAAATAATTAAATATGCCTCATCATTAGTTCCAGGTATTACAGATAAATTCAATGATATTGATGAAGCAATGAGACTAGGATTTAATTGGGCTATGGGTCCTTTCGAGATGCTTAAATCTATTGGAGTTAATGAATTTTTTAATCGAATAGATAATTTTAAAAATAACGCCTTTCTAGAAAATTTATCAAAAACAAAAGATGAGAATTTTTATGGTTCTAGGCAATTATATACTGATATCGAAACTTTAGGAAAAATAAAACCTAAAGCAATAAAAACAGATAAAAATAAGTCAGCTGAAATATATAGATTTAAAGACTTTAATATTGTTGAATTTACCACAAAGGCTTGCGCACTAGATTACGACTCTATGGATGCACTTAAAAAAGCAACTGATAAACCATTAATAGTGATAAATGAAAGTATGCAATTTTCTGCAGGTGTAAATCTTAGTTATACTATGAACTTTGCAGAAGAAAATGATTATAAATCTATAGAAAAATTTATTAAATATTTTCAAGATACTTGTAAAGAATTAAAATATTCAAAACATCCCGTAGTATCAGCTCCATCTGGCCTTACTTTAGGTGGAGGATTTGAAGTTTTAGTACAAAGTAATTTTGTTGCATCTCATACAAATATAGTAGTTGGATTAGTTGAAACCATGGTCGGACTAGTTCCAGCTGGAGGTGGATGTAAAGAAATGTTGTGGAGGTGGTCACAAACTTCTGAAGCAAAAAGCGATCCTGACTTTGCTGCGTTAAAAGTTTTTGAGATTATTGGTTATGCAAAAACTGCTACTTCTCCAATTGAAGCTGAGCCTTTGAAATATTTAAGACCAGAAGATAAAAAAATAATGAACAGAAATAGTCTTTTTGCAGAGTCAAAAAAAATAATAGATCAAAATCAAAATTTTAAATCTCCAAATGAATGTACATTTAAATTATCAGGAAAACCACTAAAAGAAAAAATGATTAAGGTGCTAGAAAAACTTTATAATGAAAAAGTAATATTAGATCATGGTATGAAAGTAGGAGCAGAACTTGCAAATGTCTTAAGCGGCGGAGATACTACTTCAGATAAATTATTAACTGAGGATAATTTATACCAGTTAGAGCTTACTTCATTTATGAACTTAATTGAAACAGATCAGACTAAAGATAGAATAAGACATACCCTAGCTACTGGTAAGCCACTAGTTAATTAATATCAGAAAACATTTTTAAAGAATTAATAAAATCTGGTCTTAAAACATATTCAGATTGATCGTTAAATTTAATTTTTTCTAAAGCAGAAATTCCATTAATAACTCTCCCTAAAGGAGTGTACTCACCCTCAAACAAAAAAGCGTCAGCCAGAAGAATTAAAAATTCACTATCTTCTGCATCTCCATTTTTACTTTTTGCAAAAGCTAATGTACCTCTTTTGAATTTAAATGGTTTATCAGTTTCTGGTTTGATTAAATCGTATTTCGATCTTCCACTACCTATATAAGTATAATTTATATTTTCTTTCCTACCAAATTCTAGATCTCCTGCTTGTACTAAAAAATTTTCAACAACTCTATGAAATGCAACATTGTCATATTCTTTATTTTTAACTAGCTTTTTAAATCTTTCGACTGAATTTGGTGAAATACTTGGAAAAAGTTCGATTACAACATCACCACATGGAACATTTAAGATGACGATATTTTCAGGCTTATCAAAATTTAATTTCGTAAGATTTACTTTTTCAACAAACAAACATTTATTTTTAATCAAAGTGAAAAAAATTAATGAAAAAATTGCAAGTAAAATTAAAAAAATTAGTAATAATTTTTCAGATTTTGTTTGTTTGATTTTTTTTAACATTTTTAAAATTGATGTTTAGCATCTAATTTTTTGACTATATTTTCAATTATTCTTACTTTTTTATTAAGTATCTCATCTTTAATAATCATATCTAGAATTAAATTATTGTCTGACATCATAAAAGAAAAAGTTTCAGCCATATCTTCAGATATTGTTGATTTTGCATATTCAGATACAAATCCTTTACTATTGTGAATTTTTTTTAAGCTATAGTTGTTAGAACATATTGAACATGCTGAATACTTAAATTCTTTCGAATTTAAATCACTCCAAGAAATATTTAAAAAATATTTATTAAAATTATGCTCAATTATATGAAAAACCTCATGATGCAATACTCTTTCAAAATTTGAATTGTTGGTATTTATATTAAAAATAAGTGTTTTCATTTCAGGGTTAGCAAATCCAAGTGCAGGTATTCCTGATATTTCTAACTCACTACATAGAACAATATATTTCAATTTAATTTTTCTAAAAAAATCATCGTTATATCTATTGAAACCTCTTTGAGCCTCTAAATACTTTTCATTAAAATTTCGAGATTGATTTTTTTTACAACTAACATTCTTAAAACTTGAACCAACGAAAAAATCTTTTGTAGGCTTTAAGTATGCTAATGAGTTTTTATTTTCCAATTTATGTAAAGTTAAATTAGGTATCTTTATTAGTTCAAGAATTTGGTCAGCTTTAACTACAAATGATAATAATAATAGCAATATTATGTAAAAGTTTAATTTCATTGGAAAATTATGATTATACTTTAATTAAATATTATATGTTAGATTAAATAAATGAAGAAAAAAAATAAAGATACAATTCAACCAGTAAGCGGAACAATTGTACCAAGATTTGCAGGACCAAGTACATTTGCACGATTGCCAGAACTCAGGGATGTAGAAAGTTGCGATGTAGCAATTGTTGGAATTCCTTTTGATGCAGGAACAAGTTATAGACCTGGTGCAAGATTTGGACCACAAAGTATTAGACAAGCATCTAGACATTTGAGAACAAATTACCATCCAGATTATGATGTTGAACCATTTAAAGTTCAACAAGTTGCAGATGCAGGGGATATAACTTGTAATCCATTCAATATAAAAGAAGCCATACATCAAATAGAAAATGGAGCTATCGATCTTTTAAAACAAACAGGTGGTATCATTAGTATGGGGGGCGATCATACAATTGCATTTCCACTTCTTAGAGCAGTAAATAAAATTAATGAGGGGCCTGTAGCTCTAGTGCATTTTGACGCTCACTTAGATACTTGGGATACTTATATGGGTGCACCATTTACGCATGGTACTCCTTTTAGAAGAGCAAGAGAAGAAGGTTTGTTTCTTGATGATGCATCAATGCATGTTGGAATTAGAGGTCCCTTATACAGTAGAGATGATTTAAAAAACGACGAAAGTTTTGGTTTTAAAATTATTCATTGTGATGAGTTTCAAACCGAAGGAATTGACAAGATAGTAAGCAGAATAAGAAAAAGAGTAGGCAACAACCCATTGTATCTCTCAATTGATATAGATGTATTAGATCCTGCTTTTGCTCCAGGCACAGGGACACCTGAAATAGCTGGGATGTCCACAAGAGAAATGGTTAATGTTATCAGAGGATTATCAGGCCTGAAATTAATATCAGCAGATGTTGTTGAAGTATCACCAGCATATGATCATGCTGAGGTTACATCTTTAGCTGCGGCGACAATAATTTATGAGCTGACTAATTTATTTGCAAAAGTTAAAGGATAAGTTAATTTCTTTTCATGTTAGATAAAAAAAAATTCTATATCAATGGAGAATGGGTCAATCCTAAAAGCAACCAAACAATAGATATAATAAATCCTGCAACAGAAGATGTTTGTGCAGAGATATCTTTAGGGAATAAAGAGGATGTTAATGAAGCTGTTCAATCTGCTAAAACAGCTTTTAAGACTTGGGCATTCTCAACAAAAGAGGAAAGACTAGCTCCATTAGAGAAATTATATGAGCTTTATAAAAAGAGATGGGCAGATATTGCAGAGGCAATTACTTTAGAAATGGGAGCACCAAAAGATTTTGCAACTAAACTTCAAGCTGGTACAGGAGCAGCGCATATAAAAACCTTTATTAGATATTTAAAAGAATTTAATTTTGAAAAGCCTTTAGGTGAACATGCAAAAAATCAAAGAATAATTTACGAACCCAAAGGAGTATGTGCTTTAATTACTCCTTGGAACTGGCCCATGAATCAAACTTGCTTAAAAGTTATGCCAGCAATAGCATCTGGCTGTACAATGGTTCTTAAACCATCAGAGGTAGCGCCATTATCAGCAATGATACTCGCAGAATTAATACATGAAGCTAAATTTCCAAAAGGAGTTTTTAATTTAGTTAATGGAGATGGAGCAAACACAGGTGATGCGCTTACAAGTCATCCAGATATAAATATGATTTCGTTTACCGGATCAACCCGTGCTGGTGCTTTGATTTCACAAAATGCTGCAAAAGATTTTAAAAGGGTAAGTCTAGAACTAGGTGGTAAAGGTGCTAATATCATATTTAAAGATGCAGACCCTAAGGCAATTGAAAGAGGAGCTCTTAGATGTTTTAGAAATTCTGGTCAATCGTGTAATGCACCAACCAGAATGCTAGTAGAAAAAAGTATGTATACCCAAGCTGTTGAAAGAGTAAAACAATTTGCTAACGAAATGAAAGTTGGCGACCCCAATAAAGAAGGAGAACACATTGGCCCAGTTGTTTCCGAAGTTCAATATAAAAAAATCCAATCTTTAATTCAAAAAGGAATTGATGAGGGCGCTACACTTGTAGCTGGTGGAACAGGAAAACCAGATGGTATTGAAAAAGGGTACTTTGTAAAACCCACTGCTTTTGCTGATGTAAATAATAATATGGAAATTGCTAGAACAGAAATTTTTGGACCTGTTTTATCAATTATACCTTTCGAAAATGAGGAGGAAGCTATCGAGATAGCAAATGATACTGACTATGGATTAACAAATTATATCCAAACTCAAGATAAAGAAAAAGCAAATCGTGTTGCAAGAAAATTAAGATCTGGAATGGTTGATGTTAATGGCGCTGGTATAGCAGTGGATGCTCCTTTTGGTGGTTTTAAACACTCAGGAATTGGAAGAGAAGCAGGTAAAGAAGGTTTATTAGAATTTTTAGAAGTCAAATCAGTTGGTGGCTGGAATTAATTCGCTTTAGATTTAATACCTTCTAAAAATTTTAAACATTTTTTTAATTCATTCAATTCAATAAATTCATCAACCTTATGTGCTTGCTCTATAGATCCAGGACCACACACTACAGTGCTAATTCCTATTTCTTGAAACAATCCTGCTTCAGTTCCAAACGATACTACGTTTCTTGAATTATCACCTGTAATACTCGAAACAAGTTCACATGCATCAGATTTTTCCTCTCGATCAAAACCAATTATTTCTCCAATAACTTCTTTTTCAATTTTAGAACCTGGATAAGTTTTTTTCATTTCAGGTAACAATTTTTCATTAATAAATTTATCAATTTCACTATTAACAAACACACCATCTTTTTTTACAACAGGCCTTAATTCCCAATCAACCTTACATTTATCTGCAATCACATTTCTTGCTATACCACCTGATATACCACCAATTTGAAGAGTTGTGTGAGGTGGGTCAAAGATAGAATTTTTTGGAGGATTATTTTTTAAGTGTTCTCTAATCTCTAAGAGTTTTTGTATAAACTTGGATGCATACTCAACAGCATTTACTCCTTTATCAGGTTGTGAACCGTGTCCTGCTAATCCGTAGAAATGAGTTGTGTATTCGTAACAACCTTTGTGAGCATCTATAATTTTCATATTTGTAGGTTCACCGACTACACAAATTGCATTTTTGATATTTCTTTTTTTTAATTCTTTAATTAATAATGGCGCGCCTTGACAAGCTGTTTCCTCATCAAATGTGAATGAAAAATGAAGGTCTCTATCCAGGTTTGAATTTGAGAAAATTGGAGCGTAAGCTAGTAAGCAAGCAAGAAATCCCTTCATGTCACATGAGCCTCGTCCATATAATTTTTCATTTTTTATAGTAGCTATAAAAGGATCTGATGACCAACCTTTCGAAACAGGGACGACATCCGTATGTCCAGATAAAATTATAGGCTTTTTACCATTTTTATTTTTCGATTTAAGAGTAGCAAAAAGATTTACCCTTTTTTTGTCAGAGTCGTAAATTTTAAATGACTCCGCACCTAAGTCATTAAAAATTTTTTCACAATAATTTATTATAGAATTATTATCCTCTCCAGAAATTGATTTAAAAGCTATTAGGTCAGAGAGTATTTTTACTGAACTATCGAATGTTTTATCTAAATTATTTTCTGTACTCATATAAAAAATTAATTATATATTAAATTCATGAAAGAACAAATAACGTATGATATTTTTGATAAAGTAGATATCAGAATTGGCACAGTGATTTCAGTTAAAAAAAATGAAAAAGCAAGAAAACCCTCGCTTGTAGTCGAAGTAGACTTTGGAAAAGATATTGGGATTAAACAATCTTCTGCCCAAATTACTCATTATTATAATGAAGAAAATTTAATGAATAAGCAAGTAATAGGTGTTTGCAACTTTGCTGAAAAAAATATTGCTGGTGTAGTATCACAAGTTTTAATATTAGGAGCAATCGACTCAGATGGTAAAGTAGTTTTATTACATCCATCTCAAAAGACTGAAAATGGTTTGCCGATTGCTTGATTATTAAGTAACTTTGCGACAAATGATAGTTTTATTAAATCACTTAATTATGCTAAATCGAAATCGATTTAAGCTCTTATATATATGAAACCAGGTAACAAAAATTCTTTTAAATCTTTAACGACAATAAAAATTAATAATAACGAATACTATTACTATTCTTTAAAATTAGGTGAAAAAAATGGATTAGATGGAATATCTAAATTACCCAAATCTTTAAAAGTATTGTTAGAAAATTTGTTAAGATATGAAGACGATGAGTCAGTAACAAAATCTCAGATTCTAGCACTACAATCATGGCTAAAAAATAAAAAATCAGATACTGAAATAGCCTATAGACCTGCCAGAGTTTTGCTACAAGATTACACTGGTATACCAGCAGTAGCTGACTTAGCTGCCATGAGAGAAGCAGTTAAAAAAAAAAATAAGGATCCAAATAAAATAAATCCATTATCATCAGTAGATCTTGTGATAGATCATTCAGTTCAGGTTGATAAATATTCAACTTTAAACTCTCTCAAAGAAAATGTTGAAATTGAATTTCAGAGAAATGCTGAGAGATATTCTTTTTTAAAATGGGGTCAACAAGCATTTAATAATTTTAGAATTGTTCCTCCAGGAACAGGTATTTGTCATCAAGTAAATCTGGAATATTTGTCAAAAGTTGTTTGGATGGAAAAATTTAATAGTAAAAATTATATATTCCCTGATACACTTGTTGGGACTGATAGCCATACTACAATGGTTAACGGTTTATCAGTTTTAGGATGGGGAGTTGGTGGCATAGAGGCAGAAGCAGGTATGCTCGGTCAACCTATTTCTATGTTAATACCTGAAGTAGTCGGATTTGAGGTAAAAAACAAACTTCCGGAGGGTACTACAGCTACAGATTTAGTTCTTACAGTTGTAAAAATGTTAAGAGATAAAGGTGTTGTTGGTAAATTCGTTGAATTTTATGGAGATGGTTTAAAAAATTTAACTTTAGCAGATAGAGCAACTATAGCTAACATGGCGCCAGAGTATGGAGCAACTTGTGGATTTTTTCCAATTGATAATGAAACTTTAAAATATTTAGAATTCTCAGGCAGAGATAAAACTCAAGTGGAAATAGTAAAGAAATATGCAATTGAACAAGGTCTTTGGGCAAGTGATGATATAGAATTTAGTGATACTCTATCTTTGGATATGTCTACTGTAGTTCCAACAATATCAGGACCAAAAAGACCACAAGACAAAGTCTTTTTGACAGATGCAGCACAAAATTTTAAAGAAAACTTTAAGAAAAATACTAATAGAAATGATTTTTTAAAGGTAAAAGTTAACAACGCAGATTTCGAGATACAAGATGGATCAATATTAATTGCAGCAATTACCTCTTGTACAAATACCTCAAATCCAAATGTACTAATTGGTGCAGGTCTTTTAGCAAAAAAAGCTTGTGAACTTGGTTTAAACTCTAAGCCTTGGGTCAAAACCTCTCTTGCGCCTGGATCTCAAGTAGTAACTGATTATTTAGAGAGAGCAGGTTTAAATACATATTTAGATAAGTTAGGTTTTAACTTAGTCGGATACGGATGTACGACTTGTATTGGAAACTCCGGACCTCTCGCAGAAAATATTTCTGAGTCCGTGAGCAAAAATAATTTATATGCAGTTTCAGTTCTTTCAGGAAATAGAAATTTTGAAGGTAGAATATCTCCATTAGTTAAAGCAAACTATTTAGCGTCGCCACCATTAGTTGTTGCATATGCAATTGCAGGAAATATGCAAGTAGACTTTTACAAAGATCCCTTAGGAAAAACTCCGGATGGAAAAGATGTGTTTTTAAAAGATATTTGGCCGAGTAATCAGGAAATAGACGAGGTTTTAAATGAGTCTCTTAACGCATCAATGTTTATAAAAAGATATTCTGATGTTTCAAAGGGTCCAGATCAGTGGCAAAAAATTAAAACAAAAGAATCCAGTATTTATGATTGGGACGAGAATTCTACTTATGTAAAGAAACCACCTTTTTTTGAAAATCTACAAGACGAACCAGAAAAATTTGAAAATATTGAAAATGCGAGACCATTATTAATTTTAGGTGATATGGTAACAACTGATCACATATCCCCCGCTGGATCAATTCAAAAAGATAGCCCCACTGGTGAATATTTCATGAAAAATCAAGTCCTTCAAAAAGATTTTAACTCTTATGGATCTAGAAGAGGAAACCACGAAGTTATGACAAGAGGAACATTTGCTAATATAAGAATTCGAAATGAGATGGCACCAGGAACAGAAGGTGGCTTTACAAAGTTACATCCAGAAGAAAAGGTAATGCCAGTTTATGATGCTGTGGTTGAATATAAAAAAAGAGGTACTGATTTAGTTGTGATTGGTGGCAAAGAGTATGGGACTGGATCTTCAAGAGACTGGGCTGCCAAAGGCACAAAATTATTAGGAATAAAATCTGTGTTAGCAGAAAGTTTTGAGAGAATTCATAGATCTAATCTAATTGGTATGGGAATATTACCTTTACAATTTATTGACGGCCAAAACAGAAAAAAATTGAATTTAGAGGGTTCAGAATTAATTTCGATTAAAGGAATTAAAGAGGGTCTAAAACCAGGCGATAAAGTTTCAGTTGAGTTTAAGTATAAAAAAGGTGATACAAAAAAAATTGAAATGCTTTGTAGAATTGACACTAATAATGAGCTTGAATATTTTAAACACGGCGGAATCTTACAATACGTTCTTAGAAACATGATTTAAAATGGATGAAGATATTGCAATAGTAAACGAAAATACAAGAATTTCTTTAATAAAAAATTTTTTTAAAAACAATTCAAAAAATATAGCAATATTAGTGATATTTATTATTGCAATAGTAATATTTTTTTTTGCTTATGATGAAATAAAAAAAAGAAAAAAAGAAAAAATTGCCGTAGACTATAACCGCATCATCTTTAATACAGATAAATATAATCAAAACGATATAAAAAATGAGATGATTAAAATTATTAACGAAGAAGTAGATACATATTCAACTTTAGCACTATATCATTTAATTGATAATAATTTAATCGACGACCAAAATACAATAAGTGATTTATTTGATAAAGTTATTTCAATAAATAAAGATGATGAACTTAAGAATTTAATTGTTTTTAAAAAAGCATTATATTTTTCAGATAAATATACAGAGTCCAAAATGTTAGAAATTTTAAACCCTTTACTTAACTCTGAAAGTATATGGAAACAGCATGCATTCTTGTTAATGGGAGATTATTATTTCCATAAAAAACAATATACTAAATCTAAAGAATTTTTTGAAAAGATAACTCAACTAAGTGATGCAAACCCTAAAATAAAATTAGATGTTGAAAGAAGGCTAAACAGAGATTTTAATGAATAAACTTGTTTATATTGGTTTAATTTTTATTTTAAGTTGCTCATTAAACTCTGACTCGGCTTTTTGGTCACAAACAAAAAAAGTTGAGACAGATAAGATTATTACAAAAATACTATTCACAGACATAAAACCTAACGAAAAAGAATTTAATCCAAAACTAAAAGTAAATTTACCAAGTAAAAATATTCAAAATATTAAATATATTTTTAACAATGATGGATTTACTAGCGAAAATATTACTGGTAATAAATTTTCTAAATATAACTTTTCTAAAATAGAAAATTTCTCAGGATATGAACCTGAAATTTTAATTGATAATCAAAATTTATTTTATTTTGATAATAAAGGATCAATAATCAAATTTAACAAAGGCTCAAAAATTCAATGGAAGAAGAACTATTACTCAAAATCAGACAAAAAAAATAATCCAATTTTATTTTTAGCTTCAGAAGATAATAATTTATTTATAGCTGATAACAATGCCAATTACTATCTGCTCAATAAAGAAAATGGAAATTTGAAATGGAAAAAAAAACATACCTCCTCATTTAATTCGCAAATAAAAATTAAAGATGGTAAAATTTTTGTTGTGGATATGGAAAATACTCTTAGATGTTTTTCTATAAAAAATGGGGATAATTTATGGTCAGTACCAACTGAATTGACTGTGATCAGTTCACAAAAAAAACAATCAATAATCATAGTTGAAAATATGGTTATATTTTCAAACTCAATTGGTGATTTAACAGCCGTTGATTTGAAAAGTGGCGAAAAAATTTGGCAAACACCAACTCAAATTCTAGGTTTTGCAAAAAATATTACACTAAGAAATTCCGATATAGTTTCTGATGGTAAATTTGTATTTATCTCAAGTAATAAAAACCAATTTGCAGCTTTAGATACTAAAACTGGAATAATTAAGTGGAAACAAGAGATAAACTCTGAGATTAGACCGGTTGTGATTTCTGATTATATAGTAACCATATCAAATGAGGGTTTGATGATATTATTAAACAAAAATGACGGTAATATAATAAGAATAAATAATATTCTCAAAAACATAAAAAAAAAGAGAAGAAAAAATTACCTTCCAGTAGGTTTCATTATAAGTAACGACAAAGTCTATGTTTCGACTAAAAATGGAAGATTATTTATAATAAACTTTTCCGACAGTACATTTCAAAAAATACTTAAATTAGATAGGGAGAAAATACAAAGACCTGTTTTTTTTAATAAAGAACTATATATTGCAAAAGATAATTCAATAATTAGGATTAATTAATGTTTTTAAAATTTTTAGAAAAAATTGGAAGAAAAAAAGTTGTTTTAGATAGAGGGCCGTCACACCCAAAATTTAATGAAGCAAAACCATGGATGAACAGATATTATTTGATTTTTAGACATAGACCAAAATGGTTTCCATTTAATATTCTAATACATGAAATGCTCGCAGATGATCATGGTGAAGGGGTGCATAATCACTTATTTCCATTTATAACGATTATTTTAAGAGATGGATATTGGGAAACACTTAAAAGTGGAAGATATTGGAGACCACCAGGTTATATAGGTTTTAGATCAGCAAACACTCATCATAGAGTAGATTTAAAACCTGGAACCAAACCTCTAACACTTTTTATTTCGGGACCATTCGGACTAAGAAAAGGACCAAGATCTGAATATGGAATTGATTTTAATACCAAAATAAAGTGAGACAAATATTTTTTAACCTTGTAGTTAATACATCAGGTCAAAGATTATACGAAATTACAGATAAAACTATCAAATGGATTGAAAAAAATAACTTTAATAATGGAATGTTAAATATGAGCATTCAACATACTAGCGCATCTCTCATAGTACAAGAAAACGCAGATCCAGATGTTCAAAAGGACCTGATTAATTATTTTGATAAATTAGTGCCTATGGATGAAAAACTTTATATTCATTCGTCTGAGGGCAAAGATGATATGCCGGCTCATATAAAATCTGCGCTTACAAATAATCAAATTTCATTGAGTATAAAAGACTCAAAATTAATTTTGGGAACCTGGCAAGGTATTTATTTATTTGAACACAGATTAGATAGTCATAAAAGAACTATCGTTCATCATTATATTGGAGATTAATTTTTTTTTATACTTTGAAAAGCCTTTAAAGCTTCAGCTCTTGCTTGCTCATGTATAACTATTGGTTTAGGATAATCTTTGCCTATAACAGTGCTTATGGCTTTTTGATATTTATCTTCCATTTCCCATGGTTTGTGGACATATTTAGATGGGACCTTTCTAAGTTCAGGGACCCATTTCTTAACATATGTTCCCTCTTTATCAAACTTTTCACCCTGCAATATAGGATTAAAAATTCTAAAGTATGGAGCTGCATCTGCACCACATCCAGCTACCCATTGCCATTGTGCTACGTTGTTTGCTTCATTAAAATCTAATAAACAATTTCTAAAATATTTCTCGCCCTCGACCCAATTTATTCTCAAGTGTTTCACTAAAAATGAACCCACAACCATTCTTATTCTATTATGCATCCAACCTGTTTCATATAACTGTCTCATTCCAGCATCTACAATAGGATAACCGGTCATACCTTGCTTCCATGCATTCAAAAATTCTTTATTCTTAACCCAAGGGAATCTGTCAAATTCTTTTCTCAAGTTACCTTTAAGCATCTCTGGAAAATAGTTTATTAAACTATGTGAAAATTCTCGCCACCCAATTTCATTAACATATTTTTTTATACCAATGTTTTTTGGTTTTATTTCGTTACATTTTTTCCAAATTAAACTTACATGTATCTGACCGCTTCTTATATATGGAGAAAGTCTAGATGTTCCATTGATACTTGGATAGTCTCTTAACGTACCATAATCTTTTACTTTTTTATTAATAAAATTTTGGAGTAATTTACCAGCGTCATTTTCTGAGGGAGTCCAATATTTTTCAAATTTTTTATACCAATTTTTATTGGGTAGTATTTTTTCAGGTTTCACCTTATTTTTGAATAAGTTTTTAATTTTTTTTAATTTTTTTAAAGATTTATTTTTTAGCGGAACACTTTCAATATAATAATTTTCAGCATTCCTCCAAAAAGGACTGTAAACTTTAAATGGAGTACCATCATTCTTCGTAATTTCATTATATTCATTTAGAACATTTCCTTTGAAAAATTTGTAATTTATTTTATTTTTTTCCAATTCAGTAATTATTTCTTTATCTTTTTTTAGTTCTTGTGGCTCATAAATTTTGTTCCAATAAACCGCGATATCATTTGATTTAAATTTTTTGAAAAAGTTTATTTGATTATCTTCAACAATTTCCAAATTTATATTATTTTTAACTAAGTCCTCATTTAAACTTTTTAAAGACTTAGATATCCACCACTTTTGAGCTTCTCTAATATTATCAAATTCTTTTTTATCATAAATATAAATTGCAGAAACAAATTCATGATTGTTTGTTGCAAATGATAGCGCGGGGTTATCCTGTAATCTAAAATCATCTCTTATCCAAACTATAGAATTATTAATCATATTTTTTTAATTTCTGATTACCTATTTTGTACAATTTATTATATAAATTTTTGTCTGTATCACCTTC
This sequence comes from uncultured Pelagibacteraceae bacterium, assembly GCA_902628495.1. GTDB lineage: Bacteria > Pseudomonadota > Alphaproteobacteria > Pelagibacterales > Pelagibacteraceae > Pelagibacter. The sequence continues at coordinate 57,021 of CACONH010000002.1, forward strand.
GCAACCAATTATTAGAATATTAGATTTTTCACTTATTTCTAATTTTTTTTTCACAAGTGGATCATTACAACAAGAGATTACGCTTATTACACCAGGAGTAGAACATTCCCCTGCAATTATCTTTTTGTTACTAAATTTTTTTTTTGCTAACATTGTTAAAGTTTGAGGCACATATTTATCTGATACACTCACACAATTATTTACAGCATTTTTTAAAATTCGCCATGGGACCAAAGATACTTCAGCACAAGACATTCCGCCCATAATACTCTGCTTTTGAATATTGGCTTTTTTAAGCGATCCAAATTTAATACTTTTCATTACACAATTTGCATTCTCTGGTTCAATAACAATTATTTTTGGAATTCTTTTAAAATATTTAGCAATCCCACTTATAATTCCTGCTGCCATACCACCAACCCCAGCCTGAAGAAAAACATGTGTTATGTAATGTTTTGTTTGATTAGAAATTTCTTTAATCATTACCGAATATCCGGCCATGGTTAATTTAGGAACATATTCATAATTCCGCCATGCAACATCTTGGATAATTTTCCACTCTTTCTTTTTTGATATCTCTTTGCAAACTTTTAGAGATTTTTCATAATTTCCTTTCACCCTAATTACATCAGCCCCGAGTTTTTCCATCTCAATAGCTCTAGTATTAGTTACATTTTCATTAATAAAAATTTTACATCTTGCTCCTATTTTTTTTGCTCCCCAAGACACAGATTTTCCATGATTTCCGGCTGTTGCAGTTGATACTGTTACTTTTTTTTTATTTTTAACAATTTTTTCTACTGCATAAGCCCCACCTAATGCTTTAAAAGATTTTAAACCAAATCTCTTAGATTCATCTTTGTAAAAAATGTTATTTGTGCACAATTTTTCAGACAATATTCTTAGATTAATTAGAGGGGTTTTTTTATAACCTTTCCATTTTGAAATTACTTTATGAGCATCTAATAGATGCTTTTCAGGTAGTACTTTGAGTATCTTTTTCCTACTAAAATTAAAATTTTTATTAGTAGTAAATTCAGAAAATTTAAAATTTAAATATTTTTTTACCATATATCTTTTTAAGTTATTTTAAAAATTTTTAAACGTATAGGTGTATTTTATTATAATATTTGTGAAATAATTATTTAATTTTATACTTATTAATGCTAGCCTAAGAATTTCAAAGAACTAATTACGGAGGAAATATGAAACACTGTGAAGAAGCCGATGGTTTAATGGCTCCAGACAAGGACACTGATGGATTTGTTTTTAACCATTTAATGCTAAGAATAAAAGATCCCAAAAAAACATTAAATTTCTACTCAAAATTGATGGGAATGAGATTAATTAAAAAATTTGACTTTCCAACAATGAAGTTTTCTTTATATTTTTTAGGCAATCTTACTGATGATGAAATTGCAAATGTTCCAAAAGATAATTTTGATAGGTCTGCATGGACTTTCACCCAAAAAGGAATGCTTGAGTTTACGCATAATTGGGGATCAGAAAATGATGATAAAGTAAAATTCCATGATGGGAATGCAGAGCCAAAAGGATTTGGTCACATATGTTTTTCAGTTCCAGATATATATGCAGCTTGTAAAAAATTTGAGGAAAATGGAGTTGAATTTGTTAAAAAACCAGACGATGGATCCATGAAAGGTTTAGCTTTTATAAAAGATCCTGATGGATATTGGATTGAAATTGTTCAATCAAAAAAAGTTGCAAATATCGTAAAAGAGATGGGAAAAATTTAGCAAGATTTTACAATCTGAAGTTGATTAAAATAATTTTTTTCGTTGCGAATTATTATCAATATAATTGACTTCTTTTTTTAGATCATGTTAAATTTAACTTATAAAATTTATCATTAGATAAATTTAACGTTAAATTTTGAGAGTGCCACTTGAAGCCCTCAAGTTTCCCGCTCTCAACAATTGGAGGAAGAATAGATGAAAATAACTAGACGAGAACTTCTAATTAGTGCTGGATCTTTACTCGCTTACTCACAGTTGGGTTCACTAGCTAATGCTGAAGTTAATATCGCTGCACAGCCAGGTGATCAAGAAATGATCGCTTCTATGTGCAAAGCTCTATATCCGCATGATAGATTCCCAATGAGTATCTACATGGATGTAGCTGCTGGAGCTATCAAAAAAGGAAATGCTGACACAGGTGCAAAAATTTCCTTTAGAGCTGGTTTAGATGGCTTGAAGATTAATAAGTTCGACAAGATGAACTTTAAAAAACAAACTAAATACCTAAAATCAATAGAGAACACTCCGTTCTTTGGCTTAGTAAGAGGTCATACGGTAGTAGCACTTTATGATCACAAAGAAGTTCACAAAATCTTTGGATACCAAGGTGCAAGCTTTGATAAAGGTGGTTACAAAGACGGCGAATACAATGACCTAACGTGGTTACCGGAGCCAAGAATTGAAGAGCACCCAGATTTAACTGCTTTTCTAGACGACAGCTCGCCGAAAAAATATGCGTCTTTGAAAATTAAAAAAACATTTTAACTAGGGGAGATATATAAATGAAAATAGACAAAAAAGAAAAAGCTGTTGTCGTTATAGGATCTGGTCCTGGTGGCGCACAAGTAGCTTATCAATTAACTAAACAGGGTATTCCTGTTGTTCTTTTAGAAGCTGGAAGACGTATTATGAAGGAAGAGTACGTAAACGAAGAATGGCCAGCTTTCAGTCAAATGGCTTGGTTAGATAAAAGAACTATGTCAGGTAACGCTAGAATAGTTAAAGACTTTAATGGTTTACCAACATGGTTAGTAAAAGCTGTGGGAGGAACTGCTACACACTGGGCAGGTGCTACTCCACGTTTTCTTGACTATGAATGGAAAACTAAATCAACTTACGGAAGCGTTGACGGTGCAACTCTAATGGACTGGCCGATCGATGGTAAAGAAATGAAGCCTTACTACGTAAAGGCTGAAGATGCTATCGGATCAACACATAGAGGTGGACGTCCTCCATTACCAGCAAATAACAACTATAAAGTTTTTGCTGAAGGAGCAAAAAGAAATGGTTACAAGTTCTATGCAACAGGACCTTACGGTACTAATGCAGCTCCATATGATGGAAGACCAGCATCAATTCAAGATGGTTTTAATTTCCAAGGTGATAAAAATGGTTCAAAATGGAATCCAAACGTAAGTGAAATTCCAAAAGCCCTTGCAACTGGAAAATTAGAGCTAAGAACAAACTCTCAAGCTGTTCAGATAACTACTGATAGTTCTGGAAAAGCTGATGGTGTTTTATACATGGACACAAAAACTAAAGCTTTACACAGACAAGAAGCTAAAGTTATTTGTGTTGCTGGTAACTCAATTGAGACACCAAGATTGTTCTTAATGAGTGCTTCATCAAGATTTCCAAATGGTTTAGCTAACAGCTCAGATCAAGTTGGAAGAAACTACATGAGACACTTAACAGGTTCAGTTTATGCTACATTTGATAAGCCAGTTAACTTCTTTAGAGGAGAGACTATGGCTGGGTTCTTAGCAGATGAAGTAAAACACAATCCTAAAAGAGGTTTCGTAGGTGGATACTATCTTGAGACATTAGCTTTAGGACCATCATTCTTAGGTGCTTTCTTAGATCCAGGTAAATGGGGCAAGAAATTTGCTGACATGATGGATGGATATCAAAATATGGCTGGTATGTGGATTGTAGGTGAAGATATGCCTCAAGCAAACAACAGAATAACTTTAGGATCTGCAAAAGACGCTTTTGGTCTTCCTGCTCCTAACGTTCACTTTGATGATCACCCAAATGATACTGCTATGAGAAATCATGCTTATGAAAAAGGTGAAGCAATATACAAAGCTGTTGGTGCAACACAAACATACAGAGTTACACCATATCCACACACTCACAACCTTGGCTCTATGAGAATGAGTGCTAAGGCAAAAGATGGTGTTGTAGATAAATGGGGCAGATGCCACGATGTGAAAAACCTTTTCGTATCAGACGGTTCTGTCATGACTACAGGTGCAGCATGTAACCCAACATTAACGATTACTGCATTAGCTATCAGACAAGGTGAATATCTTGCTGGTCAACTAAAAAAAGGTAACGTTTAATTAACTAATTTAAAAAGGCCCCATATTCATATATGGGGCCTTTTTTTTATACCTCATTTAAAATTAATCGCTAAACAACTAATAAAAATTTTATATCAATTTATAAAACTAAGTATTAATTTGATTGTAAAAAATTTTATATCATGAAAAATATTTTAATTATTGGCGCAGGAGCAATGGGTTCAGCATTTTCAGTGCCATGTATTGAAAATAATAATAATGTATCTCTTATAGGCACCCACCTCGAAGATAGTTTGATTGAAACGATTAAATCTAAAAATAATTTTCATCCAAAATTAAATGTAAGTTTACCTCCAACACTAAAGTTAGAAAAAATTGAAAAACTTGATGATTTGATGAAGGAAAAATTAGATATGTTGGTTGTTGGAGTAAGTTCTATCGGAATTGACTGGTTTGTAGATAAAATTGCAGACAAAATTGATAACAAAACCTCTTTGGTAATACTCACTAAAGGTCTCTCAATTGTTAATAAAAAACTCAGCACTATTTCAGATAAGATAAAAATAATGTTAAGTGAAAAAGGTATTGAATTTACAAATATATCTGCAATCAAAGGCCCTTGTTTGGCAGCTGGTTTAGCTAATAGAATTAGAACAAGCACATTAATTGCAAGCCCTAATATTGCTGAAGCCAAAAAATTACAAAAAATAATTTCTACAGATTATTATTCAACAGAAATTTCAGAGGATCTTAATGGCGTTGAATTATCTGGAGCAATTAAAAATATTTACTCTATGATTATTGGAGCCTCAGAGGGATTGAGCAGTTCATCTGCAAAAAGCGAAATTAAATCTAAATATTTCCATAATACATCTGCTTCATTAATACATAAGTCAATTTCTGAAATGGCAAAATTTGTAAAACACTATGGGGGTAAATCAGATACTGTTTATGGATTAGCTGGACTTGGAGATTTATATGTAAGCGCAGTTGGTGGAAGAAATAGTCAAATGGGAAAATACTTAGGCGAAGGATATCTATACAAAGAAGCTAAAAAGAAATTTATGGACGAAGTTACTGTTGAAGGAGCGGAACTTGCAATTGAAGTAGGAAAAAAATTAAAACAAGACTTAAATGAAAAAGATTTTCCTCTTATGTTAAGCATTATTGAGTGTATTTGTGAAAATAAAAAATTAGAAATCAGTTGGTGATATTTTAATTAATCTTTAATCATGACAATTAAATTATTAATAGTTGAAGGAAACCTACAAGAGGAAAATCAAAATTTTAAAAACGCTGGTATTCAAACACATACAGAAAGTTTAAAAGATAGTCTTGCTTACATCACTAAAGATATCGAAATAGATGTTGTTAATCCATCTGCTAATCCTAAAATTTTTGAAAATATTGGAAATTTAGAAAAATATGATGGAACAGTGTGGGGTGGTAGTAGTTTAAATATTTACAATAATACTGATGAAATTAAGAGACAAATAATGTTCATGAAAGAATGTCAAAAAAAAATAAAAAAAATTTTAGCAATTTGTTGGGGCATGCAAGTTGCTGTGGTTGCAGCCGGTGGAGAGGTTAAAAAATCATCTAATGGATCTCATATAGGTATTGCTTTTGATATTGAATTAAACCCTAATGGTCAAAGACATCCTATCTACAAAGGTAAAAAAAATAAATTTTGCTCACCAGCTTTTAATTTTGATGAAGTTGTTACTCTACCAAAAGATGCGATTTTATTAGCCTCAAATAATATCAATAAAATTTCAAGCATATCTTTTAATCATGAAAAAAGTGAAATATGGGGAATTCAGTATCATCCAGAGATTAAATACGAAAAAATGATAGAATTAATTAAATTTAGAAAAGATAGATTAATAAATCAAAGAAAAGCTTTTAAATCATATGATGAAATCGATCATCATATAAGTTTGATAAAAAATGAATTATCAAAATCTGAAATAAATCATAGAATGATAGAGTTAAAGAACTGGCTAGGTAGCATAAATGGAAATTAAATCTAAAAATGACATTATAGATTATTTTGCATCAGGTATTAAACAAGATGAATTAATAGGTGTGGAGAATGAGCAGTTTTTATTCAATGTTAAAACAAACAAAAGAGCTGAATATGAAAATATTAAAAGATTATTTAAAATTTTTATAACTAAATTTGGTTGGCAAGAAATTAAAGAAAATGAAAATTTAATAGGGTTAAAATATAATGGTAAATCAATATCGCTAGAGCCTGGAAATCAAATTGAGTTATCAGGGGATAAATTAAAAAATATTCATGAGGTTTGTGTAGAGTTACACAATTTTCAAAAAGAATTAGACTCAGCTTGTTTTGATACTAATTTAACAAATATGGCAACAGGGTACGATCCTGTGACTAAATTAAAGGACGCACCCAATAATCCGAAAGAAAGATATAAAATAATGACAAATGAAATGCCAAAAGGTGGCGAGCTAAGTTTGAATATGATGTATCAAACATCTGGAACACAAGTAAATATGGACTATAGCTCTGAAGAAGATTTTAAAAAAAAATTTAAGTTGATGTGCTACTTAACACCTTTAACAATTGGTATATTTGCTAATTCAGCTGTATATGAAAACAGAGCAAGTGGTTATTTATCTTACCGTGCAAAAGTCTGGCAAAATACAGCAAGAGCAGGTCTACCAAAAATATTTTTAGAAAACATGGATTTTGAAAAATATGCAGATTTTATTATTAAATTTCCTTTATTGTTTATTGAAAAAAATAACTCTTACCATTATGGGGGTGACCAAACATTCAAAGACTTTATGGAGGGAAATTTACAATCAAACAAATCCATACCGACTGATAAGGACCTTGGACTGCATTTAAGTACAATATTTACCGAGGTAAGATTAAAAAAATATTTAGAGGTTAGATCAATAGATGAGTGCGAATGGGATTGTCATTGCGCAGGGCCTGCATTTTATACAGGTTTAATTTACGGGAATTTAGAAGAGTCTTTAGACGTAATAAAAAAATGGGACCAAAGTGAAATTTTAAATGCATATTATGACTCACCTAAAAAAGGTTTAAATACACAAATAAATAATAAAACCATTTTAGAATGGGGTAAAATTTTCTTAGATATTTCAAAAGATGGTTTAAAAAAAAGAAAATATATAAATAGCAATAATCAAGATGAGACAGTTTTTTTAAAAAATGTTGAAAATATACTAAATGAAAAAAAAACTAGAGCCGAAAAGGTATTGGAAAAATTATAAATATGTCCGAAAAAATATTAGCAATACAAGGTAACTCTTTTAAAAATCTCAACATTATCACAGACACAACATATTTTTTAGCTCTTGAGGCACAAAGAAGAAATTATAAGATTTACTGGTATGAGACAAAAGATATAAATTTTGTAAATTCTAAATTGGTTGCTAATATCTGCCATATTAGATTTTTAGAAAATAATAAAACTTATTTTAAAATTATATCAAAAAAGAAGTTTGAATTAAAAAAATCAAAAGTTATATTTATAAGGCAAAATCCACCTTTCAATATGGATTATGTAACTTCTACATTATTCTTAGATACTATAAAAAATAGCGTAAAGATAGTTAATGACCCAACCTCTATCAGAAATATATCTGAAAAATTATTTTCAATTAATTTTAAAAAGCTTATGCCACCAACAATTTTCACTAAAAACTTAGATGAGATTAAAAAATTTATAAAAATTAACAAAAAAATTGTACTAAAGCCTATACATGGATATGCAGGAAAAGACATAATTTATATTAACGGCATAACAAATATAAAAAAGATTAGTCAATATTTAAAAAAAATTGGTCATGTTATGGCCCAAAAATATTTACCAGGAATTAAATACGGCGATAAAAGAGTTTTTATAATTAACGGGAAGATTAAAGGTGCAATAAGCCGTGTACCTTCCTCTAATTCAATTTTATCAAATTTATCCCAAGGGGGCAAAGCTGTAAAAACTACTCTTAGCAATAAAGAGATTAACGTTTCAAATCAAGTAGCTAAAGTCTTAAAAAAAAATGGAATATTTTTTGCAGGTATAGATCTAGTTTCTGGATATTTAATTGGTGATATAAATGTAACATCACCAACAGGGCTTCCTCAATTTAAAGAATTAACAGGAGTTAATCTTGCAAAAAATTATTGGGACGAGCTAGAAAAATTAAAATAAACCTTCTACCTGACCCTTTTTATTTAATTTAATTTTGTCTGCAGCAGGAATCTTCGGCAACCCTGGCATAGTCATAATTGATCCACATATCACAACAATAAATTCTGCTCCAGAAGATAATCTTACGTCTCTAATTGGTATTTCATGATTTGTTGGTGCACCCTTTAATTTTGGATCAGTAGAAAAACTATATTGAGTTTTTGCTACACAAACTGGAAAATTTTTGAACCCATTATTTTCAAATGTCTTTAATTTTTGTTTAATCTCTTCAGTTGCTGTAATTTTGTCAGCTCTATATATTTCTTTTGCAACAATCTCAATTTTTTCCCACAAGCTTTTATTATCGTTATACAAGAGTTTAAATTTTTGTTTTTTCGAATTATTACACACTCGTACAACTTTTTTTGCTAAATCAACTGTTCCTGCTCCACCTTCTTCCCAGTGTTTACAATTACTAACTTCAACATTTAAATTTTTACAAAAATCTATTATTGTTTGTATTTCTTTTTTAGTATCTAAAACGAAATGATTAATTGCAACTATAGGCTCTATGCCAAATTTTTTAGTATTATTTATATGTCTGTCTAAATTTGATAATCCTTTTTTTAAAGCATCAATATTCTCAGTTTTTAAATTTTCTTTTTCTACACCGCCATGCATTTTTAAAGCACGAACTGTGGCAACTATTACAATACAACTTGGTTTTATATTTGCTTTTCTACATTTAATATCCAAAAATTTTTCAGCACCAAGGTCAGCGCCGAAACCTGCCTCAGTTACTACGTATTTAGATAACTTTAAAGCTGACTTAGTTGCTATCACTGAATTACATCCGTGAGCAATATTAGCAAACGGTCCTCCATGAATTATAGCCGGATTATGCTCTAGACTTTGGGTAACATTTGGCCTAATTGCTTCTTTGAGAAGTACTGTCATTGGACCTTGAGCATTTAAGTGTTTTGCATAAACTGGATTATTATTTTTGTCATATGCAATTGTAATGTTTCCAATTCTTTTTTCTAAATCAGACAAATCATTAGATAAACAGAAAATTGCCATCACTTCAGATGCCACAGTAATGTCAAAACCATCTTCTCTAGCAAAATCCTTAGCTACTCCTTTAGTATTTATATCTATAAATCTTAAAGCCCGATCGTTCATATCTACAACTCTTTTCCAAACAATTTTTTTCTCATCAATGTTAAGTTTATTCCCCCAATAAATATGATTATCGATTAAAGCTGACAAAAGATTATGAGCAGATGTAATAGCATGAAAGTCGCCAGTAAAGTGAAGATTTATTTGTTCCATAGGAACTACCTGTGCATTACCACCTCCAGCCGCACCTCCCTTCATTCCAAAAGAGGGGCCAAGACTAGGTTCTCTCAAACATACAATAGATTTTTTTCCAATTTTATTTAATCCATCATTTAGACCAACAGATGTTGTAGTTTTGCCTTCCCCAGCTGGGGTTGGAGTGATTGCTGTGACGAGAATAAGATGACCATCCTTTTTTTTTTTAAGTTTATCCAAGAATTCAAAATTTATTTTAGCTATGTGTCTTCCCATTGGACTAAAAGCTTTTGGGTTATCAGGAACATTTATTTTTTTTAAAATTTTTGAGATTGGTTTTAATTTACAATTTCTTGCAATCTCTATATCAGATTTAAATTTTTTCATTACTTGGTTTTTTATGGGTGTTTATACTTTATTTGTCTACTTTAAAAGAAATATTTATAATGGACATTTAATTACATAATACATATCTTATGTGATGAAAAAAAATTTCCGTTTTTTCGATAATAGACAAAAATATTTACTTTTTGTTACCACCACTAATGAAAAAAATAAAATTGCTGATGCCTTAAAGCCAATTGTTCAAAATTTAAAACCTAAAAATCCTGCACTTAAAGTTTTTGATGCTGGTATGGGAGATGGGTCTTTACTTATGAACGTAATGAGACAATGTCATCAAAAAATGCCCAACATTCCTTTGCTGGTTTCAACAAAAGAAATTAGTATGGAAGATGTTAGACTTGGTTTAGAAAAACTTCCAGATAGATTTGCTGAACATAAAAATACTGTTTTTGTGATATCAAATTTAAATTATGTTGAATCTACTTCTTTAAAATCTAGAAATATCAAAAAACAAAAAAAGATGAATTGGAAAGTTGTAAAACTTAGAGGAAATTCATCTTTAGATTTTTCAAATCAATTAAGAAAACTTAATCAAGAATTCCTAGCGAAAAAATGGCAAGTTGAAACAAATCCTAAAACTGGCACATCAACTTACAAAGAACCATCAGTAATAGTAATCTATAGAAAAGATCAAGAATTTGTTCTTAAGAATGTAATTCCACAAAAAAATAATGGCAAAACTGATTATGATCTAATTATTGCATCACAACCTTATCGATCGAGAGTTTCTGCTGAAAAAAAAGTAAAGTATGTGATTGATCCAATGTTAAAATCTTTAGCTAAAAAAGGAAAATTAGTTGTAGTGCACGCATGTGGTGGAGATCCAGGCAATAAGATAATTAAAAAGTTGTGGCCAAAAGAAAATCCTTTCCCTTACCTATATTCCTCAATTGAAAAATATATAAAATCTAATACAGAAAAATCATTTTTAAAAACTTTGAAATTTCATAAAGTAAAAAAAATTAGTTATGTTTTAAGAGCTCTTCCAAATGAAATAAGCGGTGGTATTGCTACCTCTTTAATTTTTTCAGCTTGGAATGCAGCAGTATATGTTAATCAAATGACAGATGAACAAATTTTTAAAGTACAAAGATCAAAAAATTACCAAAAAATAGTTCAACAAGTAGTAAATAAATATAAAGGCTTATATTTTAATAATGAACTATTCATAATAGAAAAAAAATAATCAATTAACTTTTAAAGTTTTAGGGACATGTAACATGAGTTTGGATCGTCTACGTAATGGCTGAAAGGTTTACATTCTGTAAATCCTGAATTTTTAAATAATTTACGAGCTGGTAGAAAAAATTCACCTGACCCTGTTTCGACACTGATTTTTTGAATATTTAATTGTCGAGATTTTTCAATAAGAACTTTAATAATTTTTTTTCCATTGCCTTTATTTCTAAAAGGATCAGCAACACGAATTGATTTAAGTTCGCCATGCTTAGGATCTAAAAATTTTAAAGCTCCACAACCGATCAACTCATCATTTTCATATATACTCCAAAATTTAATGCTTTTGTCTTGCAAACCTTGAATATCTAGTACGTGAGTACTTCCCTCAGGAGAAACTGATCTTAATTCGATAAAATGTTTTTTTAAAAGTTGATTAACTTCAGGATTATTAAAATTACCTTCAATTGTGTTCATATTAATTGAATATCTATATTGAATATTTGATTTATCAAATAAAAATTAATCTAATATTTCTTGCAGGGGTCTTATTTCTCCAATTTTAAAAATAATGGCATCTTTTTTTTGAAAACCATAATTTTCTGCATTATTCTTAAAACGAATAGGAGGTTCCATAATAGGTTCTAAAGAAAGTACAAAAGTACCCCAGTGAGTTCCTATTACTTTTTTGCTTTTAAGATCCTTTGCAACTTGTAAAGCCTCTTCTGGATTTGTATGGTAAATAGATTTTTCAAACATCGGTCTAAAGTCATATGCACCTATATTAATCATTGTAAGATCAACTGGACCAAATTTTTCACCAAGTTTTTTATATATTTGTCCATAACCAGTATCACACGCAAATAGTATTTTTTTATTTTTATATTCTATTAAAAAATTTCCCCAAAGTGTTTTATTAGTATCAGTCAAACTTCTTTTTGACCAATGAACAGCTGGTAGCAATGTTATTTTTAAATCTTTTACTTGAGTTGTTTGAAACCAATCAAGCTCATTAACTTTTTTATAATTATATTTAGTAAAATATTTACCCAATTTAAGAGGCACAATAACATCCGCATCTTTATAAGGAAACTTTCTGATTGTTGCTGTATCTTGATGGTCATAGTGGTTATGCGTAAGTAGAAATAAATCCACTTTAGGAATCTCGTTTAAACTTAAAGCTGGATCAACATATCTTTTTGGGCCAAATATTAATGGTCCTGCATTTTTAGAAAAAACCGGATCAGTTATAATAGTTGTATTTCCAAGTTTTATTAAAAAAGTAGCATGTCCAATCCACCCAATGTAATCTTTATCTTTGTACAGTTCTAAATTTTTTAAAACCTCATTTTTATTTAAAACATGGCTTTTTGGTACGGTCATGTCTAATTTTTTTTTCTCTTTATTAAACGTACTCCAAGACCATTTTACTTTTCCAGAACGTTCTGGCGAGCCTTCGGGATTTTTAAATGTACCGTTAGATTGATGATGTGAAGGTTTATTTTCCATTGCTATACTGGTTGTAATAATAATTAAAAATAAAATGAATAAAAATTTTTTCATTTATTTTCAATTATAGTTAAGTGTCCCATTTTCCTTTTAGGTTTAATTTGTTTTTTTAAATAATCAAAAAAAAATTCTTTTTGATTGTATCTTTTGTTTCTGTAATTATTTATTTCATCACCAATAATATTTATCATTTTTGCATTGCATATTTTTTCTAGTTTAATTTTTTCTAATCCACAAACAGCCCTGATATGATTTTCAAATTGACTAATATTATAGGCATTTATAGTTAAATGACCTGAATTATGAACTCTTGGTGCAATTTCATTTACATATAAATTTTGATCTTTATCTATAAAAAATTCAACACATAAAGTTCCAACATACTGAAGTTCTTCAGAAATAAGTTTAGCCCATTCTTGAGATTTTTTAAAATGAGCCAAATTAATTTGAGCTGGAATAGTTGAATGTTTTAAAATTTGTTCTTCGTGCAGGTTCTCTATTGGTTCATAAATTTCGTAATTATCTTTTGAAAATCTTGTAATTACCACGGAAATTTCTTTTTCTAGATTTACTAATTTTTCTAGTACAAATTCTCTATCAAAGCTAATTTTATGATTATCTAAATCTTCCAAATTATTTAATTTATATTGACCCTTACCATCGTACCCAAGTGTAGAGGTTTTTAGTATTCCAGGTAACAAATTTTTATTTTTTTTTATGTCACTTTCATTAACAATTTTTTCAAATTTTGTAGTTTTTATATTATTTTTAATTAGAAAATTTTTTTCTGAGTATCTGTGTTGAACAATTTTGTTTACTTCTGGGTTAGGATCTACTTTTTTAACTTTGTTTAATTTTGACAAAACATCATAAGGAATATTTTCAAATTCATAGGTTATTTTATCTACCATTGAAGTAAACTTTGCTAAATTTTCCTCATTGTCATATTTAGAACAAATAAAGTGATCTGCAAAATGTTTTGCTGGCGAGTCCTCATCGTCACTAATAACTACTGTATTTATATTTATATTCTTTGCCGCCGCGCAAAGTAAAGATCCTAGTTGGCCTCCACCAATTATACCTAAAGAAATTTTACTCATTCTATTTAGGTTTTTTTTTTACTGATTTTGATTGTTTTAATCTGAACTTTAATAATGAATTTTTAACCTTTTTATTTTGAAGTCCAATAATTGATGCAGCATAAAGTCCAGCATTGATTGCACCATCTTTACCGATTGCAACTGTACCAACAGGGATACCTTTTGGCATCTGAACTATTGATAAAAGACTGTCCATACCTTTTAATTTTTTAGACTCAATTGGAACTCCAATAACTGGAATACTAGTCAAAGATGCAACCATACCAGGAAGATGAGCAGAACCACCAGCTCCTGCAATTATCACAGAGTAATTATTTCTTTCAACATTTTTAGCAAATTCAAACATTCTTTTTGGGGTTCTATGTGCTGAAACTATTTTTACATCACATTTTATACTAAAGCTTTGAAGAACTTTTTTTGAATACTTCATAGTAGAATAATCTGATTGACTACCCATTATAATTGCTACTTTATTTAATTTTTTATTACTCATTTATCTTTTAATATCAAAAAATTATCTACTAATATATAACTATTGTCATGAATTTCAAAATTGACAATTTACAATACTGCAAATGGAACAGATCTGTTTTTGAGATTAATAGAGAAGCTAATTTAGATGCTGTGCATGTGACAGTGGTTTATCATGAAGATTTTGATGAATTTAAAAAGAGACTTTTAGAGTGGAAAGAAAATTTTGAGGAAAACAAAGATTTAATTTTTTTAGGTAAAAACTACAAAGATATTGAAAAAGCAAAAAATGAAAATAAAACAGCAATTTTTTTTGGTTTCCAGAACTGTTCACCAATTGAGGATGATATAAATTTAATTGAAAAGATTTATGAGCATGGTTGTAGATTTATGCAACTCACTTATAATAATCAGTCTTTATTAGCATCAGGATGTTATGAAAAAAACGACGGAGGGGTTACTAATTTTGGAAGAGAGGCAATTAAAGAAATGAATAGATTAGGAATTGTTGTTGATATGTCCCACTCAGGAGAAAAAAGTACTTATGATGCAATTGACTTGAGCCAAAAACCTATCGCGATTACACATGCTAATCCATCTTTTTGGCATCAAACTAAAAGAAGTAAGTCTGACGATCTTCTTAAAACATTGTCAAAGAGTGGTGGTATGTTAGGTCTATCACTTTATCCACATCATTTAAAAGATGGAACAAATTGTTCACTAGATAGTTTTTGCGAAATGGTAGCAAGATTAGCAGACATCATAGGAATTAAAAACATTGGTATTGGCTCAGATCTTTGTTTAAATCAGCCCGATAGTGTTGTTGAGTGGATGAGAAATGGAACATGGACAAAGTCAAAAAATTTAGGAGAGGGATCAAAAACCAATCAAGGATTTCCTGATCAACCTGAATGGTTTAAAGATGCTAGAGGATTTAATAATATTGAAAATGGACTTAAAAAAGTTGGTTTTGATAACAATGATATTAATGCAATACTAGGCAACAATTGGTTTAATTTTTATAAAGAAATATAAAATGCAAATTGAATTAAGAGATCCAAAAAAAATTATGAAACTCTCAAGATTGGGTTCATTCCATCAATCAAAATTATCATTTTTAAGATCTTTCCTAAGAGAATTTAAGGACTGGGATTACAAAAGAGACATGTTTGATTTAGATGAAAATGGACATGGCGTTGCTGTTTATTCTTTTAAAAAAAAAACTAGAAATTATTCATTAATTTGTTTTTCAAATAAAATTGATGATCACGAAAGATCAGATAGAGTTATTGCTACTAAATGGGATGCAAGCTTTACACTCTTTGATGGTGTGCCTACTAAAAAAGATATTGATAGATTAAAACAAAATGTACCAAAACAAGAAATTGGTAGAATGACTTATAAAGAATTAA
The DNA here is from genome assembly GCA_902628495.1 of uncultured Pelagibacteraceae bacterium. Taxonomy (GTDB): domain Bacteria; phylum Pseudomonadota; class Alphaproteobacteria; order Pelagibacterales; family Pelagibacteraceae; genus Pelagibacter. The sequence goes on from CACONH010000002.1 coordinate 72,661, forward strand.
CTTTATCAAGAGCCAATAAATCATTAAGAGCTTTTAATTATGTAGTCGACTGTTTATCAAATGGAAAACAACCAGATAAAAGTACCATAGGCAAAATTGGATACCTATACAGAACTACTGCAGTATATGGCTCAGGAAAATTTGGTTTAGCAGACAGATTTAGAATTAAAGACAGACCAGAAATAGTTGGTCCTTTTAGATTAGAAATGATGTTAGTTTATTTTGTAAGACAATTTACTTTTGATCAAGTTAATCATATTGCTAAATCAAAGAGCCCTAAATCAGCAGTCGAATTGGATAAAAATATATGTAGAAGTTTGGGCATAGGTAATTCCACAGGTTTAGGTATGGCACCATTTATAATAAATCATCCAACTTTATTAAATAATTGGATAACTGCGAGGGAAGTTGCATTAAAAAAGATTAGGGAGTTAAAAAGAATTAATATTAACGATTATAGATATTTTTTAGATTGTTTAAAAAAGTCTCTCAAGAATATTTTTTCTTGGGAAACAGATAGTGATTATCAAAAAAAAAAGATACAAAATTTAAAAGATGATTTAAAGAAAGTAACAGATTTCTTAGATACAAATTATTCTGAAAAAAAAGATTATTTTTTCAATGAATTTTATTTATGGGCTGAGGAGAACTTAAGTGAAGAGGGCATTGAATATATAGTTTCAATGTTAATGGAGCCCTTTGATAAGATAACAGAACCTCTGATTGCAACAATGAGTTCAAATGAAGATGAATATTTCAATATCCCAACTCATAAAACTGTTAGAGAGTTAGTAAATATTTTAGAAAAATATTATGGAAATTTAATAAAGATCGATTTTAATAAAAATGAAAATAACCAAAATTTTTGGTTTATTTCACAAAATAAAGAAGAGCCAAGAATTGCAAATAGATTTGAGGAACAAGGATCTGAATTAGAACAACCGCTTGCAATAGCAAGAGATATAAATCAATTATATTTTAGAGCTACAAATTTTAAACAAAGTTTGCCGGTAAGTAGATTTTTAGCAGATAATAATGATCTAAGACATGTGGTTAGGAGAGCTTTTCTAATTGAAAAATTCCCATATTCAGAGATACAAGATAATACAATCGGACACAAATTAATCCCAATTGACATGCTAAGACTTAAGTTATCTTTCTTTGGTGCTTGTAAATTTGACCCAAGATCAGACAAGTGGTTAAGGATTTGTATGTTTCAAGGAGCTCCTTTGCCAGAGGATTTAAATAATTTTAAAGATAATTGGATTTATAATTCTTTAAACTAATGAGATCATTAAGCGAAATTGATACACTATCTAAAAGAGCTTCCAAAGGTATAGGTTTTTCATGGGGAATCTCTGAGGAAATTGGAAAATCTATAAAACTGATGGAGATGTTTGGGTTACCAGGTTTAAAAAATCTTAATAACTACTTTAAAGTCATAAAAAAAAGTCAGTTTCAAAATATTAGCTTAATTACAGAGACAAATATTTCAAACAAAATTCCTTACTGTCCTTTAATAACAGGTATAAACTTTATGGATCAAATTCATTCTTTGGAAAAATACAATAAAATAATTTTTAACAATATGGCTTATCCAATATTGTTAATACCATTTATTTCAAGATCTTCAGAAATAATCGGAAAAAGATTAAGCCTTAAAGTTGAAAATGAAACTTTTTTACTTAATTTTAATCAGTCTATACATTTAAAAAGTAACTTGAGTAATTTAAAAGATAAAGTTGAAGTATTAGAAATAGAATTTTTAAAAAACGAAAATACTTTTGATGAAAAAGATTGGGAAGAGTTATATAAAATATCTGAAGAAACTTTCGTTAAAGAAAATGAAAGCTTAAAAAATACTGCTGCAGGAGCTGGCTTGACAGATAATGACTAAAGAAAACAGCATCAACGATTATACTGAAGAGTCATTAGATGATTTATGTGAAGAATGTAAAAAAAGCGATGAAAGTGTTGCCCATAACTTAATACTTACAGGCTTTAAAATTTGTAAATCTTGTAGAGTATCTAAAACAATATTCCCAATTTAAGTTACATTACTTATTGGCAAGGTATCCATTCTACTCATTACAAAAGACACTGATAATATAGCTAATATCAAAAATGATAAAAATATTATTCCAAAAGATTTAAAATTAGATTTTAATTGCAGAACTTCCCTTGTAGAAATTATAAGAGATGCAAAAATCCATAGTTGTGTTAGAAATATAATTGGCATTACCATAGTTGGCGTAATAGCAAAAAATCTTAGTAGGCCAGGGGCATGCGCGAAACCCACTGCTATTAGTATTTTTTTAAATGGAACTTTAGAATCTCTGTCTGGAAAAAGTTTTACTCCAATTACAAATATAAATATTGCCCAAACGAACCAAGTAAAAATAGCAGTGATCGCAGATAAACCGATCGATGTTTTGTAAAATACGTTTGCAGCTATAGCCCCGGCAACTCCATCCAAAACCATAACTAGTGCCGCAAAATATATCGCTGCTTCACCAAAACTCTTACTCTCTCTATAAAGATTTTTATCGAGTTTGATTGATCTAAATACGATACTTAAAAATTGTGCAAACATTACTTTTTATTTTTTTTTTCAATAAATGAAACTATTAAAGGAAATATTAACAAAATAATAGCAATAATAATACTTGCAATTATTATGACAATTTTTGTCATAAAAACATTAAATAGCTTTTAACAATCTACTTCGAAACTTCTCTAGTATTAGGATTGTAAGATTCTGTAAAAGGTATATCTACAACAACTGCATCAACAGGATTACTTCCTTTTTCACAATATTTTTTTGGTAAGTGAACTTTGAATTTGTCACCCACATTACCTTTAGGAAATCCATTTTTGTTAATCGTTCCATCATATGGAACGTAACCCATTGCAATATTTGTACCTTTTTCTGGATGATACCAAGGCGATGTAACAAAACCTACCGGGTTTTTTCCATCTTTTGATATTAGCCAAAAATCTGGAGCATACTCTTCAATTGGTTTTCCACCTAGTTCCATACCGACTAATTGAAGTTTATAAGGTTTTTGTCCATTTAATAATTCTTTCTTCATATTTTCTAGAGATTCTTTACCAATGTAATCTCCCTTTTTAGCCCATTCACCTTTTCCAGATAATGAAACTTGATAGCCTAAATTACATTGAAATGGATTATGTTCATTGTCCATATCCTGACCCCAAGATAAAATTCCAGCTTGAATTCTTCTGTGATGCGCAGGGGCGATAACCATTAACTTATGTTTTTTACCTGCTTTTAAAACTGCGTTCCACATATCTTCAGCATATAAAGTTGCGTCTCTTAAATATATTTCATAACCTGCTTCACCAGAAAATCCAGATTGAGAAATTACACAACTTCTTCCACCGACTTTAGCTTCAGCTAATCCATAAAAAGGCATATTATCTAAATCAACTTGTTTACCAATTAAGTCATTCATCAAAGCTTTTGATTTTGGACCTTGGATTTGCACAGGACACGCATCTATTTCGTCTATCTCAACATTAAATCTTTTATCTGCATTTACTCCTTGTAGATATAAACCTATATCACTATCTGATAAACTAAACCAAAACTCATCTTGTGAAATTCTTAATAATATTGGATCATTAAGAACTCCGCCTTTATAATTACAAAGAATTACATATCTAGCTCTCATCGGTGAAATTTTAGTTGCATCTCTTGTAATTACATAATCAGTAAATTTTTCTGCATCAGGACCTTTAACTCTAATTTGTCTCTCAACTGCAACATTCCACATTGTAACGTGATTTTTAATTGCTTTATACTCAACCATCGCTCCACCCTTTTCAGGTCTTACATATCCACGAGGATGATAAATTCTATTATAAACAGTTGCTCTCCAGCATCCTGCTTTCATTGATAGGTGCCAATACGGAGATTTTCTTACTCTTGTTGACATTAATAATTCTACTTTTGTTGGTCCGCTTTGTCTTAAATTATACGGAACATGCCTGTCCGATTGATCTACTTTTGTGTTATGAGAAACTTTTGAATAATCAACTTTTTCAATTATTCTGCTTGGTGATAATTTGCTTTTGGACTTTTTAGCTTTTTTTCTTTTTTTAGGCATAGTTATTTTCCTTTAGCCAGTTGTTGGTTTCCTTAAGCCCACCAAATGTATAGATATGAAAATGTTTCGTATGCTCTTTTATTTTATCTACAAGATCATTTGGGTCTTTTGGTTTTAATAAATCAATTGCCTTACTAAAATTTGATTTAATAAAGTTAATAGAATTTTTTGCTCCTACAATATTAGCAAATTTAATTAAACTTGATATTTTCATAGGTCCAGTAATTCCAACATGAACTGGGACAGTCTGTTTAGAAATAAAGTCAATAATTGGCTCCGGCTGCATTAACCATTGGGTTACTATGTAGTCCGCGTAAGGCTTTTTATCAATCATAGCTTTTTCTAACACTTCGTCGGATATATCAGGACTCCCCTCTGGATGTCCAGCAATTCCTATCTTCATTTTCTCAAAATAACCAGTCTCCAAAAGCTGGAATGAACTATCAAATTTACCCATGGGCTCTCTTCCACCACCTATTACTAAAGCCTGTTTGACACCTCCATCTTTACACATATTTACATATTCTTTGAGTTGTGCCTCATCCGCCATCGACCTTGCAGGAAAATGGGGAACAGGGTTGAACCCTTTTTTAACCAAATTAATTGCTTGTTGAGCGGTTTCTCTAAAATCGCCACCTGGTAGCATTGTGATATAAACATCTTTTAGTGCTGGCAAGGTATCTAAATTTGAATTGGGTCCAATTTCTATAGAAAAATTCATTCGGCGATCATTATTTATTTTAAATTATCTGTCTATATAAATATTGAGGTCATAAGGTCAGATTTAGAGGCCCAATTTTACATATATAAATGTTAAAATTTATCTATTATATAAGTCTAAAATTTACTTATGAAAATAATACTAATAATGGGTCTTCCTGGAGCAGGCAAAACAACCTTGGCTGATGAACTAGCACCCATGTTAAAGGCTAAAAGACTTAACGCAGATGAAGTTAGGAAGGCTGCAAATGACTGGGACTTTTCACCAGAGGGAAGAACTAGACAAGCAAAAAGAATGGCAGACTTTGCTTTAAAGTTAAAAGAAGAGGGTAATTTTGTTATTGCAGATTTTATTTGTCCAACACCAAAGGCAAGAAGTTTGTTTCCAGCAGATTATACAGTTTGGGTTGATACTATTCAAAAAGGTAGATTTGAAGACACTAATCAGATGTTCGTAAAACCTGAAAAATATGACTTCCATGTAACTTCACAGGATGCTAAAAATTGGGCACCTAAAATATTTGAACAATTAAATAAACTGTAATGTCTCTCATAAGAAAAATAATCTTATTTATTTTTTTTACATTGTTTCCGTTTTCACATTCATTTGCAAATGTGGTTACATTAGTGGATGAATTTCAAATCAGTAATGGTCTTGAGGACACCACAGTTAGAGCCGGACTTGAAACTAACACTGATAGAGAAGTTGGAGGTGTGCAGTTTAACGACGATGGTACAAAAATGTTTGTAAGATTTTTTAGAGACGAAGATAGCGGCGAAGGTAGATTGGATTATAGTTTCATTGATGAATATAACCTATCCATTCCTTTTGATGCCTCTTCAGGTACTTACGCAGGAGACGATGAAAGGTGTGAATTAGATCATGATACCGGTATAGCCCACGAACCATTCGACTTACATTTTAGCAGCGATGGAATGAAATTTTATGTAGCTAACCGTTATGTTTTAGCTAATGGCCAGGACGAAAATTTTGTTTATAGATTTGACCTTACTGCACCTTACGATGTTTCTACTTGTTCTTATGCACAAAGAACTGAAAATTTAGGAAACTTTATAAATGGAAGTCAATCTGGAGATTCACCAAATGCTCTTGGAAATAAACACAACCGTCTTCAAGGTGTTTCACTTAGTAATGATGGAAAAAAAATGTTTACTCTTATGAGTTATGGTCATGTTTTAGAATATGATTTATCCACTGCATTTGATGTTACAACTTTTTCGCTTAATGTTAACGGTGGAATGGACTTGTCTTCAAATACAAGCAATCCTCAGTCGATAGAATTTAATGCAGATGGCACAAGAATTTTTATTGCTAATCACGGTTCAACTACAATAACGCAAGTTTCTCTAGATGCACCTTTTGATACATCCTCATTTACCGTTGATGGCGAAGTAAGCTTTGTTAATACAACTCTTGGAAATCTTAGACAGATAAGAACATTAACATTCAGTAACAGCGGTTTAATAATGTATATTGGAAACGATGATTCTAATCCTGCTACTCATCCTGTTGATAAAGTTTTTGAATATAATTTAGCTTGTCCTTTTGATATTATTGGTGGTAATTGTCCTTCGATTACAGAGAATAGTGACCGAACTGGAATGGCAGAGGCTCAGGTAGAACTCGCAAATAGAACAATAGATTTATCAACAAAGTCTGTTCTAAATAGATTAAAGTGGATTAGAAGAAATAAAGATAAGCAAAATTTATCTAATCAAAATATAAAGTTAAACTTTTCTAATACCTTAATATCTTCATTATCAGAATTACCCATATCATCTTTTAAAAAGGTATCTACAACTAAAAATAATGTCAAATCAAACAAGAATTATTTTTATTGGAGCGAAGGGGGTATTTCCATCGGAAGAACAGGTGATACTAGTATTTCATCCAATAAAGAAATAAATGTAAAATCCTTAACTTTTGGTTTTGATAAATTTAAGGATGATTATGGCATAGAGGGAATTGCCTTTAGGTTTGGCGGTGATGGCGTTGACGTTGGAAATGCTGGTAGCAAACTAGATTCTAATACATACAATTTCCTATACTATAATACGACACCTATTGAGGATGATACAAAATTTATAGATAAAGTTTTTGGTATTGGAAAAATAAAATCGGATATAATTACTATTGTTGATGGTAGAAAAATAACTGCAGATAGGATAGGAAATCAAGCGTTTGGAACCTTTAAACTTAAAAATGAAATTAAGAAAAATAATTTAATTCTAATTCCTTCTGCACAATTTGATTTTGGTCATACAATTTTGCGTGGTTACGCAGAAACTGGAGTTGGAGCTATAGATGTAGAAGACCAACATGTAAGAACTAAGAATTTGAGAGCAACTATTGCAGTATATGAAGATCTATCAAATGATAAATATGAGTTTAAGCGACACGGTAAATTAGAATATTTAGCTGATGTTGATCGTTCATCTGACTTTAAATATAGATATGTTTCTGACGGAGATACTTCTTTTTCTGAAAAATTACATACAGGAGCGTTACATAATATTAATGCTGAGGTTGGTTTGGATATAGTTTTTTCAAATAATTATAGTATTTTTTTGATTTATGAAAGAAACCAAGCAATAGATTATGGGCATACTGATAATTTGTACATTGCTTTAGGATATTTACCATATGAAGGAGCCGAGTATGCTTTCACAATTAATGGATCAGAAAATCTTTTATCAAATTTAGAATTTAAAAAAAATGTTAATGGATTAAATCTAAGCTTTAATGTTAAAGATGATATCACAAATTTAGGAGATAACAGAGAAGCTAATATTGTATTAAATAAAGTCTTTTAATTTTAATTAATAAGAATAAACTCAAACATAAGGAGTATATATGAGTTATCAGTGGGATAATAAAAAACCAACAGCACAAATGTTAGGACGTTGGCAACCTTTTCATGATGGTCATTATGCTTTGTTTGAGGAAATAATAAAAAAAACAGGACAAGTTTGCATTCAAATAAGAGATGTGCAAGGAGTTGATGATAATCCTTTTGATTTTGAAACAGTAAAAAAGAAAATTGAAGAAAGATTAAACCCAAAGTTTGAGGGACGATTTAAAATAGTGTTGGTACCCAATATAACAAATATTTGTTATGGACGAGGGGTTGGATATAAAATTGAGGAAATAGTATTACCAGAGGATATTCAAAAAATCTCTGCAACAAATATTAGGAAAAAAATGCGTGAAGATGGAGAGCTTGAGTAATAATGTCAGTTCTTTTAAAAGATCTAGGAAATGGTATTAAAAGTGTAATTATAAATGACCCAAAGACTTATAATTCACTTTCTTTTAAAACATTAGGATCTTTAATAAAGATATTTAAAAAATTAAATAACGATAACAAAACTCATGTCATTATAATAAGTGGAAATGGAAAAGGATTTAGTGCTGGTCACAATTTAAAAGAAGTTAAAGGTTTAAAAGTAAGATCCAAATATTTAAAACTATTTAATTTATGTTCTAAATTAATGATTGATATAGTTGAATGTAGAAAACCCGTTATTGCAAAAGTTCATGGATCAGCATACGCAGCTGGATGTCAGCTAGCTGCTAGTTGTGACTTAACTTATTGTTCGACAGATGCAAAATTTGCAACACCAGGTGTAAATATAGGTTTATTTTGTAGCACTCCCATGGTTGCAGTAAGTAGAAAAATCAACAGAAAAAGAATGATGAAAATGCTTTTAACAGGTGAACCAATAAACGCAAAATATGCAAAAGAAATTGGCTTAATAAATGATTACTATCCAAAATCTAAACTAAACAAAAAAGTTCTAGAAGTTGCTAAAGTCATTTCATCTAAATCAAATGCTTCAATTAGAATTGGAAAAAAAGCTTTCTACAAACAATTAGAGATGCCACTAAAACAAGCCTACACTTATACAAGCAAGATGATGACTCTAAATATGATGAAACAAGATGCAAAAGAGGGGATTTCAGCGTTTTTAGGAAAAAGATCTCCCAAATGGAAAAATAAATAATGCAGGAGATAGAAAATATTTTAAAAAATTCAAAAACAATTGCAATGATTGGAGTTAGTTCTTTAAAAGAAAAAGAGGATAGAACAAACTTAAAAAGAAAACCTTCAACAATTGTTATGAAATATATGCAAGACTTTGGCTACAAAGTTATTCCAGTCAATCCATTTGCAGTGGGAGAAATAATTCATGGTGAGAAAGTAGTGGCTAAACTAAGTGATATAAATGAAAAGATAGATATAGTTAATGTTTTTAGACCATCTAAAGAAACTCCTGGAATAGCAGAGGATGCAGTTAAAATTAACGCTAAAGTTTTATGGTTACAGTATGGAATTAAAAATGACGCAGCAGAGAAAATAGCTAATGATGCAAAAATCAAGTATATTTCTAATCGCTGCATTAAACAGGATTATCAAAATATTTTTCAAAAAGTTAATCCAGTTTTTCCAGCATTAAAAAATTAAACAACCCATAAAATGCTGAGAATATTTTTAGTTTCAATTTTGCTTTTTAATACCAACGTTTTTGCTGAAGATTTAAAAAAAGTTTACTTTGGTGGAGGATGTTTTTGGTGTATGGAAGAGTCTTTTGATAAAGTCGTAGGAGTAAAAGATGTAATTTCTGGATATTCTGGAGGTACAACAAAAAATCCAACATATAAAGAAGTAACCTACGGAAATACAGGACATTTTGAAGTAGTTGAAATTGTCTATGACAGTAAAATAACAAACTTTGAAAATTTACTAAATGTCTTTTGGAAAAATATTGATCCTTTCGATAAGGCAGGTCAATTTTGTGACAAAGGATATAGCTACAGATCAGTTGCGTTTTATCAAAATCAAGAGCAAAAAAAATTAATAGAAAAAAGAATCAAAGAAATTGAGACTCAGTATAATAAAAGTGTAGTAACTTATGTTAGAAATTTTGATAAGTTCTATAAAGCTGAAGATTACCACCAAAATTATTATCAAACTAATTTTATTAACTACTTACTTTATAAAAAGGGTTGTGGTAGAGAGAATAGACTAGATCAGATCTGGAAAAAATGAAAAATATTTTTATTGTTTACGGCCACTACAATCAAAATTCATTTAACGCAGCTATAAAGAATAGATTTACAGAAGCTGCTCAAAAAAAAGGACACACAGTTGATTGTGTAGATTTATATAAAGAGAAGTTCAACCCAGTTTATGCAGGTGAGAAACCTGATGAAGTAGTTTTAGATCATCAAAAGAGAATTGATAAATCAGATGTAATAGTTTTAGTAGCACCTATTTGGAACTATAGAATGCCAGCAATTGTAGAGGGTTGGATTGATAAAGTCCTTTCTCCACCTTGGGCATTTACATTTAAAAAATTATTTGGAAATTACGGTTACCCAAAAGGAAATTTAAAAGGAAAAAAAGTTGTTATTTTTTGTACTTACGGCTCACCAAGATTTGCAGTTACAACTTTCTTTTTAAACATGCCTATAAGACGATTAAAAAGAGGAGTTTTTTTTATTTGTGGTATCAAAGATGTGATTTACAAAAGATATTTTGAAGTTCCATTCGTTTCAGATGAAAAAAGAAAAAAATATTTAAAAGATGTAGAAAGTACTGCTACTAGTTTATAATTTATTTTTTTAACTTGTTTGAAAACTTTAAATTCTCAGAATTAAATTTTGATGAGTTTTCTTTGATATATTGATCCATAATTTTTAATTTTTCATCTTCAAACTCTGCAACTTTTCTTTGATTTAAATCAACATATAATGACAAAACTTCAATTGTTGATGCAAGATATTTTTTTTCTTTGTGTACCATTTCAAGCTTATATTGAAGTCTTTTTTTATCGTGATCAAAAAAAATTAAGTTAACATCTACATCTTCTCCTTCTTTTACTTCTTGATTATAAGTAATATGAGACTCCACAACCATTGTGCTTTTTTTTGTAGTTTTTGCAGATTCTTCCCCCATTTGAAACTTGTTCATTAATATTTCTGCACCAAATAAATCAAATATTAAAACGTAGTATGCGACATTCATGTGCCCATTATAATCAGTCCAATCCTTAATTATTTTTTTTGATGTTAAATAAAGAGTCATTTTTTCTTAAATTTATATCTAAATATTATATTATAAAATTATGAGATTTAATATTTTTAAAAAATTTTTTTTTATAATCATTTTTTTCAATACAAACTTTTCTTATGCAGAAATTTTGAAACCCAATATTTCCATTTTGCCATCTGAAGTTGTCAAAATACAATTAAGTAGTTTACAAAATAACAATTCTCCTAGTATAGACTCTGGGATTTTACAAACTTGGGAATTCGCACATCCAAAAAATAAAAGTTTTACTGGTCCTTATGATAAATTTAAAAATATGATTAAAAAAGACTCATATTCAATCTTAATTAATCATAAGTCGCATGAAGTAAAAGAGATGTTTAAAAATGAAAACGTTGCAACATATGAAGTAGTTATTTTAGGAAAAGATAAAAAATTTTATAAATTTAAGTGGCAGGTAGAAAAGTATAATAAAGAAGGGCCACTTAAAAATTGTTGGTTAACGACAGCTGTTTTAGTACCAAAAGTGTTAGGCTCTTCCGTTTAATTGTTCTCAGCTGGTTTAACTTTACCATTTTCCATCTTTGGAGGTGTATACTTTGTATCAGGGAGAAAACTACCATCGAACCTGAAGTAAACCAAAGTTAAAATTAAAAGTATTAAGCTTGTTAGAGAAAGTGCTAAGAAAGGTATTTTTTTATCTGATAGTTTAAAAGCAAATTTAATTAAATAAAAAGTTATAAAAGGAGCTAAAATACTCAGTATAATTAATATTTTTTTTGTCATAGTGCGTCATTAGAATTATATATTAAAATCCCTATTTTGGTAATTTCACAAAATGTCTAAGCCTCCTTTTTATTTAAGAATTCCAATTTTAATGGCTATACTTTGCCTACCACCTATTGGTGCAACCCAAATTGGATGGTATTTTTGGGGTAAAGCAGTGGGTCTTAATTGTGGAATGATTGTAGGTGCTATCAGCGTTACTGTGGCAGGTTACCTTATGTATATAAAAGACTGGCGAGACTTTGAGGATGATTAGCAAAAATTATGTTTCGTAAATTATCAAAATTTAGTAAAACCATACTGTGAAATCTAAATCTAAAGTAGTTGTTGTTGGTGGTGGCGTAGTAGGAGTTAGCGCACTATATCATTTAGCAAAAAAAGGTTGGTCGGATGTTGTTCTAGTCGAAAGAAAAGAACTAACTTCAGGATCGACTTGGCATGCAGCAGGATTATTACCTTTATTCAACATGAGCTATTCGGTTGGTCAATTACATAAATACGCAGTTAACTTGTACGGTAAGTTAGAGGAAGAGACGGGAAAAAATGTAGGCTTCAGTAGAGTATCAAATATTAGACTTGCAAACAATAAAGATAGAATGGATGAATATTTTCAGTACGCAGGTGTTGCACAAACAATTGGTGTTGATGTAAAATTTTTAACTCCAGATCAAGTAAAAGAAATTTGGCCACTATGTAATACATCTGATTTAGTTGGGGCTATTCAACATCCTGAAGATGGTTACATTCAACCTGCAGATTTAACACAAGCTTTGGCTACAGGAGCAAGAAACAGAGGTGCAGAAATTTATAGAAACACAACAGTTGTAGGAATTAAACAAACTAAGAATGGTTGGGTTGTTGAAACAGATAAAGGATCAATAGAGTGTGAGCATGTAATTTCTTGTTCAGGAAATTTTGCAAGACAAACTGGTAAAATGGTAGGATTAGATATTCCTGTTATACCAGTAGAACACCAATACATCGTTACAGAACCTCATCCAGAAATTCAAAAAAGAAAAAAAGAAGGTTTACCTGAAATGGGAGTTTTAAGAGACAGTGACAGCAGATGGTATATGAGAGAAGAAGCAGGGGGATTAATTTTAGGTCCATATGAAGATGGAGCTCCAGCATGTTATGTTAATGGACCATCTAAAGAGTCTGAATATGAATTATTTCAAGAGGATTTAGATAGACTAGCACCTCATATAGAGGGGGCGATACACAGAGTTCCAGCTTTTGGTGAAGTTGGAGTCAAGAAAGTTTATAATGGTGCAATTTGTTATACGCCTGATGGAAATCCAATTGTTGGTCCAGCTTGGGGATTAAAAAATTTTTGGATTAATGAGGGACATAGTTTTGGAATAACTGCAGCTGGAGGAGCAGGTTGGCAATTAGCCGAGTGGATTGTTGATGGAGAACCTACAATTGATATGCTTGGTGTTGAACCAAGAAGATATGGAGATTATTGCTCTAAATCATATTTGATTAAAAAGAATGAAGAGGCTTATAGCCATGTTTTTATAAATCACTTCCCAGATGAAGAAAGACCAGCAGCAAGACCTCTAAGAACAGCTCCGTGTTACGATAGAATGAAAAATTTAGGTGCTGTGTTTGGTCAAAAATTTGGTTGGGAGAGACCGAATTTTTTTGCAACAGATGGAATGGAACAAAAAGACGATTGGTCGTTTAGAAGATCTAAATGGTTCAGTGCTATAGAAAAAGAATGCAAGAACGTAAGAGAAAATGTTGGCCTTCTAGATATGACGGCTTTTGCAAAATGTAGAATAAAAGGACCTGGTGCTGAGGCTTTTTTAGATAAGCTTGTAGCAAATAAATTACCAAAAAAAATTGGAAGAATTAACCTTTGCCACGCACTAAATACAAAAGGTGGAGTTCACTCAGAATTTACAATCATGAGAGAGTCTGAAACAAGTTTTTATCTAGTTTCTGCTGGTGCTTTTCAAAGATTAGACCACGATTGGATTTTAAAATGGATGCCAAATGATGGATCTGTTCAATTTGAAAATTTAACAAATAGCAATGGTGTTCTTGTTGTTGCAGGGCCAAAAGCCAGAGAACTAATGCAAAAAGTTTCAAAAGATGATTTTTCAAATGAAAACTTTAAATGGTTAAGCTCTAAAATGGTTGATGTAGGTTACGCACCTGTAAATGCAATGAGGGTGAATTTTGTCGGAGAGCTTGGATGGGAACTTCATCATCCAATTGAATATCAAAATCATATTTTTGATAAATTAATGGAAGCTGGAAAAGATTTAGGAATTAAACCTTTTGGTATCAGAGCTATGAATAGTTTAAGAGTTGAAAAATCATACAAACTGGTTGGTACAGAATTATCTATCGAATACTCGCCTTATGAAAGTGGTTTAGATAGATTCATTCATCCAAATAAAGGAAGCTTTATAGGTTTAGAAGCTTTAAACAAGTGGAGAGAAAAGGGATTTAATAATAAATTAGTTACATTAGAAATTCATAATCCAAAAGATGCAGATGTTCTTGGAAACAATCCTATTTATGAAAATGGAAGCGTTATTGGAAGAGCAACAGGTGGTGACTACGGTTTTAGATTAGGTAAATCAATTGCACTAGGCATGGTTAAACCAGAGCTTGGTAATGTAGGACAAAAATTAAAAGTTGAAATTTTAGGTGAAAAATATGATGCAACCATTCTGGAAGAAAGTCCTTATGATCCAGAAAATAAATTATTGAGAGCATGATGAAAATATTAGTAGCTGTAAAAAGAGTAATTGATTATAACGTCCAAGTTAGAGTAAAGGATGATGGAACTGGTGTTGTAACTGATAATGTCAAGATGTCTACTAATCCACCAGATGATAATGCAATCGAAGAAGCGGTAAAGATAAAAGAGTCAGGTAAAGCTAAAGAGGTTGTGGCTATTACAATCGGAGATGATAAAGCACAAGAAACAGTTAGAAAAGCTCTTGCTGTAGGAGCGGACAGAGGAATTCATGTTAAAGTTGATGGAATAGTTGAACCATTAGCTGTTTCTAAAATATTAAAAAAGATAGTCGAAAAAGAAAATCCAGATTTAGTTTTTATGGGAAAACAAGCAATTGATGATGATTGTAATCAAACAGGTCAAATGTTAGCTGCAATATTAAATTGGCCCCAAGCAACTTTTGCTTCAAAAATTGAGGTTAAGGAAAAATCTTTAGAGGTTACTAGAGAAATTGATGAAGGTTTAGAAACAATTGAAGTAAACATACCTGCGATTGTAACCTGCGATCTAAGACTTAATGAACCAAGATACGCATCTTTACCAAATATTATGAAGGCAAAGAAAAAACCTTTAGAACAATTAAATGCATCTGATTTAGGGGTTGATACTAAAGCGAGAATCGAGCAAATTAAAGTAGAAGAACCGCCAAAAAGAAAAGCTGGTATAAAAGTCGCAAGTGTATCAGAATTGGTTCAAAAATTAAAAAATGAGGCTAAAGTAATATAATGTCAGTTTTATTAATAGCGGAACATAATAACACAGATCTTAGACCATTTACTTTTAATGCAGCAACAGCCGCATCAAAAATAAATGCAGATTTACATGTTTTAGTTCTTGGTAACAAATCAGATAGTGTTGCAAAAGCTGCTAGCGAAATTCCATTGGTAAAAAAAGTGATCCATGTTGATAATGAAATATTTGATAATTTTACTGCTGAAAATTACACATCTACGATTTTAAAGCATGTAGATAGTTATTCACACATTGTTTGTTCAGCAAATACATTTGGAAAAAATTTAATGCCTAGAGTGGCAGCATTATTAGATACTTCACAAGTTAGCGATATAGTAAATGTTATTTCTGAAGATACTTTTTTAAGACCAATTTATGCAGGTAATGCATTTGCAACTGTTAAAAGCACTGACAAAAAAAAATGTGTTACAATTAGACCAACATCTTTTGATCCAGCACCTTCAACCGGGGGATCAGCAGAAATAGTTAAATCTGAGCCTGGAGATAAGTTTGAGAGTTCAAAATTTGTTAAGAGAGAGGAAATAAAATCTGATAGACCAGAATTAGGTACTGCAAGAGTTGTTATTTCTGGTGGAAGAGGAATGCAAAATTCAGATAACTTTAAATTGATTTCTGCAATCGCAGATAAACTTAACGCAGCTATAGGTGCTTCAAGAGCAGCTGTTGATGCAGGTTATATCACTAACGATCATCAAGTAGGCCAAACTGGTAAAGTTGTTGTGCCTGATTTGTATATTGCAGTTGGAATATCTGGAGCGATCCAACACTTAGCCGGAATGAAAGAAAGTAAAGTAATCGTTGCAATCAACAAAGATGGAGAAGCTCCAATTTTTAGTGTTGCAGATTATGGATTAGAAGCAGATTTATTTGAAGCATTACCTCAATTTTTAGAAGAATTAAATAAACTCAATAGTATTCAAAAGTAATTCATGACTAGAGAAGTTATGGAATATGATGTTGTTATTGTTGGTGGAGGACCATCAGGACTAGCAACAGCAATAAAACTAAAACAATTAAATTCTGAAATTAATGTTTGTGTTTTAGAAAAGGGAGCAGAAATTGGTTCCCATATTTTATCAGGAAATGTTTTTGAAACAAGAGCTTTGGATGAATTAATACCTAACTGGAAAGAATTAAATTCACCAATAAAAACAAAAGTTACAAAAGAAAAATTTTTATTTCTTGGAAAAACAAAATCAATAAGTTGGCCAACATGGCTACTGCCTAAAGTTCAACAAAATCATAAAAATTATATTATAAGTCTTGCAAATTTGTGTAGATGGTTAGCTGAACAAGCAGAGGCATTAAGTGTGGAAATATTCCCAGGCTTTCCAGCTTCTGATATTTTGTATCATGAAGACGGATCTGTAAAAGGTGTTGTCACTCAAGACATGGGTTTAGATAAAAACGGAGAAAAAAAAGATAGCTACGAGCCTGGAATGGAGCTTCATGCAAAAGTGACTGTATTTGCCGAAGGCTGTAGAGGACACTTAGGAAAAAATTTAATTAAAAAATTTGATTTAAGTAAAGGAAAAAATCCACAGCAGTACGGTATCGGTTTTAAAGAAATTTGGAAGGTAGATGAAAAAAATCATGAAGAAGGATTAGTTATGCACACCGCTGGTTGGCCATTAGACAATAATACATACGGTGGAAGTTTTGTTTATCATGCTGAAAACAAAGAAGTATATTTAGGATATGTAATTGGTTTAGATTATCAAAATCCTCATCTATCTCCATTTGATGAATTTCAAAGATTTAAAACACATCCTGCTATTTCAAAAATGCTTAATGGAGGTAAAAGAATTTCGTACGGTGCAAGAGCTTTAATTGAAGGGGGTATTCAAAGTTTACCAAGAATGTTTATGCCTGGCGCTTTATTAATTGGTTGTGATGCTGGTACTTTAAATATGCCTAAAATAAAAGGTTCACACACAGCAATGAAAAGTGGTTTAATAGCAGCAGAAACAATAGTTGAGCATCTAAAAGATAAAAAAGATTTATCAATTTATGAGGAAAAATTCAAAAAAAGCTGGGCTTATGAAGAATTACATGCAGCAAGAAATGTTAAACCAAGCTTTAGTTGGGGTTTAATCTTAGGCATTATTTTTACCGGAATTGATCAAATATTATTTAGAGGAAAGCTACCATTCACATTGAAACATAAGCATGCAGATCATGAAACTTTAAAACCAGCAAATAAAATGCCAGTTATAGAGTACCCAAAACCAGATAACATCTTAACTTTTGACAAAACTAGCTCTGTATATTTAACTGGAACAAATCACGAGGACAATCAGCCAGTCCATCTCCAGTTAAAAGATAAAGAATTACCAATAAAATATACTTTAGAAAAATACGATGAACCTGCTCAAAGATATTGTCCAGCAGGTGTTTACGAAGTTCAAAATGAAAACGGTTCACCGAAATTTGTAATAAATTCTCAGAATTGCATACATTGCAAGACATGTGATATCAAAGAACCATCCCAAAATATCACTTGGGTAACACCTGAAGGAAGTGGTGGTCCAAGATACGGGAATATGTAATTTAAGATAAGTCTATTGCGTATTTTTTTAAAGTTTCAATTGGAATAAGTTTCAAAGTATTTTCGTGAGTTCTTTTTAAAAATATAGGACATCCTTTGTTTGCATCAATTGCTCTTGCATACCAACTTGCACAAACACACCAGCAATCACCATCTTTTAAACCAGGAAATCCAAATTCTGGATGAGGAGTTATTAAATCATTACCAGCATCTTTGCACCAATTTAAAAATTCATTAGATACTTTTGCACAAACTGTATGAACACCTTTATCATTTTCATCTGTATTACAGCATCCATCTCTATACCAACCAGTTAATGGATTTGATGAGCACAATTCAAGATCCTCACCTAAAACGTTTTTTTGTTTTTTAGTCATGAAAAACGTCAGCAACTTTTTTATCTAATTCAACATTAAAAGAGAATGATCTTCTTTCGCCATCAACGACAAAAGGATATGCAGTATGCATAAGGTAGTTTGGAAATAATATTAAATCACCAACTTTTGGTACATGATTATAAATACTTTTATTTAAAAACATTCTAGAACCATTTATAAAATCTATAGTTCCATTAGTTTTCTTTTTCTTTTTACTAAAATTTAAGTTTTTTGGTATTTTAAGATATCCTACACCAGATATATTTCCATCATGGTAATGAACTGGGTTGTATTCATTTTTAAATTGTCTTACCACCCAAAAATTTTTAATATTTATTTTATTGGTTGATTTATTAATTGTGCTTTTTAAATAATTTTTTACTTTTTCATGAATAAACTTTTTAAGTTTTTTATTAATAAAATTTTTGGAAAGCTCAATCTCTTGATATACTTCACCAACTAATTTTTTAGAATAATCTTTTTTTTTAGATTTTTTTTCGTTTAATATGATTCTTTCGACCTCTTGATTAATATCGCTTACAACTTTTTTGCTAAGTTTTATTTTTGCTAATTTAGGACCAAAAGGACTTATTATATTAATTTTTTTTGACATTATATTTTAGTTGGATTTGGTCGACCTTTATAAACAACTTCAGGATCAAATTTCTTTTCTTTTTCTTCAAATTTCATTTTTATCTCTCTAGCATTATCTATTTTTCCTAGAGGTACGGATCTATAAAAACATGATCTATATCCAACATGGCAACTTGATCCTGATCCAATATCTACAGTTAACCATACAGCATCTTGATCATCGTCAATTCTAACTTCAATAACTTTTTGCACAAAACCACTTGTTTTACCTTTGTGCCAAATTTGATTTCTTGATCTGCTCCAATAGTGAGCTTCTTTAGTTTCAATTGTTTTTTTTAAAGCTTCTACATTCATATAACCATGCATTAATATTTCTTTTGTCTTTGAACATGTTGTGATGACTGGAATTAATCCATCATTATCAAATTTAGGGGACAATAAATTTCCCTCTTCAATATCTGTGACATTTTCTCTTTTTTTAAACATATTTTCAGAAGTATTTAGCACATAAAAGATTATAATAAATATTTTAAAAAGGTTAAATTATATATATAACTATCGCGATGAAATTAGTTAAAGAACAAAATAAGCCATTAAATAATAACGAAGTATCGGATAAAGAAGCTGAAGAAGCTTATATCAAAATATTAAAATGGATAGGGGAAGATCCAAGCAGAGAAGGTTTATTAGAAACACCTAAAAGAGTTTTAAAAGCATATAGAGAATATTTTAAAGGCTACCAGGAAGATCCTAATAAAATACTAAGCAAAACTTTTGGTGATGTAGAGGGATACAACGATATGGTAATACAAAAAAATATATCAGTTCAGAGCCATTGCGAACATCACATGGCACCGATTTTAGGAATTGCACATGTGGCTTACATGCCAAATGAAAGAGTTGTAGGTTTAAGTAAACTTGCAAGAGTTGTAGAAGTTTTTTCAAGAAGAATGCAAACTCAAGAAAGATTAACAAAACAAATTGCAACAACCTTGATGGATTCTTTACAGGCTAAAGGAGTAGCCGTTACAATAAACGCAACTCATCAATGTATGACAACTAGAGGAATTAAAAAGGAACAAGCCACAACTATAACTAATTATTATTTAGGTAAATTTAAAGACGACCTAGCTTGTCAAAATAGATATCTAAGATTTATTAGTAGCAAGATCTAATAAATTAAAAAAAAGTAATGTCTGATAATTTTAAAGCATTAATCGTAAATCAAGAGGGTGAAAAGTTTTCAAGAGAAATTAAAACTATAGAGAAATCATTTTTAAAACATGGTGATGTTTTAGTTAAAGTTGATTATTCTACATTAAATTTTAAAGATGCTTTAATTTTAAAAAATGGGGCAAGATTAGTTAAAGAATTTCCACATATTCCAGGTATTGATTTTTCAGGTACAGTAGTTGAAAGTAAAAGTGAAAAATTTAAAGAGGGCGATGAAATAATTCAAACTGGCTGGAGAGTTGGTGAAATTTACTTTGGTGGATATTCTCAATTTGCAAAAGTAAATTCAAATTTTTTGGTAAAAAAACCTAAAGGAATTACATCGAGACAAGCGATGATGTTAGGTACTGCTGGCATGACAGCAATCCAATGTGCTTTTACGACTAAACAAACTAGAGAAGTTTTACTACTTGGAGAAAAAGTAAATGATGTAATTGTTACCGGAGCCTCTGGTGGAGTTGGTAGTATTGCAGTCATGATACTCAGTAAAATGGGTTGCAATGTAACAGCCGCAACAACAAAACCAAATGAAGAATATCTTAAATCACTAGGTGCGAAAAATATAATAAAATCAAGTGATTTAGATAAAGAGGCTAGACCGCTGGATAAAGGATTGTACGATGGTGCAGTTGATACAGTTGGTGGAAATATTTTAGCTAACATTCTGTCTCATGTTAAGCCAAATGGAATAGTTGCAGCGTGTGGAAATGCATCAAGTATAAAATTAAATACTACTGTAATGCCTTTTATCATAAGAGGTGTAAAACTTTGGGGTATCGACTCTGTAAGTGTATCTATAAAGAGAAGAAAATTCCTGTGGGATGAAGTTTCAAAACTTGTAGATTTCGATTTACTTGACAAGTCCATTAAAGAGATAAGTCTCGAACAACTTTTAGTTGAATATTCAAAAATGCTTGAAGGCAAAACTTCTGGAAGATACATTATTAATGTTAATAAATAATGGATTGGGACAAGCTAAAAATATTTCACGCAGTTGCAGAAGCTGGTAGTTTTACAAGCGCAACAGTTAATCTAAATCTCAGTCAATCAGCAATCAGTAGACAAATTCAGGCTTTAGAAGAAGATCTTAAAGTTAAGCTTTTTGAGAGACACGCAAGAGGTCTTACTTTAACGGAAAATGGTGAGTATGTATTTAAAACTGCCCATGAAGTAATCAGTAAGCTTAAAGAGGTTGAAACTTCACTCGGAGATCAAAAAAATAAACCAAGCGGTAAATTGACTGTCACCACCGTTGTAAGTTTTGGAACAACATGGCTAACTCCAAGAATTCAAGAATTCATGCAATTAAATCCAGACATAGAAGTCGAGCTTATTTTTGACGATAAAGAACTAGATTTAAGCACAAGACAAGCAGATATTGGTATTTTTATGAGAAGACCAAAACAACTAAATTATATACAAAAAAAGTTGATAGATATAAATTACCACATTTACGGTTCTCCAAAATATTTGGAAAAAAATGGTTTTCCGAAAAATACAAGTGACTTAAACAAACACTCTTTTATATCCTTTGGTAGAGGCGCTCCTTCACCAGTTTATAATCCTGATTGGGCTTTAAAATTAGGTACAAAAGACAATAAAAAAAGGAAAACTGTGATGAAAGTTAATAGTGTTTATGGCTTATTGTTAGCTGTTCAAAGTGGAGTTGGATTAGCGGCCTTACCAGATTATATAACTGTAAATCAACCCAACATTGTAAAGGTTCTTCCAAATATTGAAGGTCCCATAACCGAGGCTCATTTTGTATACCCTCAATCTATGAAAAATGTTGCAAGAGTTCAGGCTTTTAGAAACTTCCTATATAGCAAAATCTCCGAGTGGGAATTTTAAAAAATTACTTGACCCCTGCGTCAATATATGCGATTGATAATCATTATCAGTGAGATTAATTCTCATTATCAATAGTGCGGAAGTTAAATAAATAAATAAATAAAAGAAAAGGTAACAAAATGAAAAAACTTAGTTTGTATACGATACTTTTGACTTTTATTTCTAGCGTAACGATAGCTGCGGAAGTAAATATTTTCAATGCAAGACACTATAAAGCCGATGCAGAATTATATAGTAAATTTACGAATAAGACTGGAATAAAAGTTAATTTAATAAACGGAAAAGCTGGAGCTCTTGAAAAAAGAATGATCAAAGAGGGAGCAGACTCTTCAGCTGATCTTTATATTACAGCAGATGCTGGAAGATGCGGAGCATTTAAAGCTAAAGGAATGACCCAAGGTGGTTTGACTTCTGCTGCAATCAAAGCTGCAGTTCCATCTAACTTTAGAACTACACACTGGACTGGAATAGCTAAAAGAGCGAGAATAGTTTACTACGCACCAGACAGAGTTACAGGTGCTGAGTTATCAGGTTTAACTTATGAAAGTTTAGCTGATCCAAAATGGAAAGGTAGATTAGTAATCAGAAAATCAAGCAACATTTACAACAAATCTCTTGTAGCATCACTAGTTAAAAATAATGGTAAAGCTGCAACTGCAGAATGGGCAAAAGGCGTTGTTGCTAATATGGCTAGAACTCCAACTGGAAACGATAGAGCTCAAATTATGGCAGTAGCTGCTGGAGAGGCAGATATTGCTGTTGCGAATACATATTACTTAGCTCTAATGTTGTCAGGAAATAAAGGAGCAGAACAACAAGCTGCTGCAAAAAAAGTAAAAGCTTTCTTTCCTAACCAAAACGACAGAGGAACGCACATGAATATCAGTTGTGCAGCTTTAGTAAAAGGTGCGCCTAATAAGGCAAATGCTATTAAACTTGTAGAGTTTTTATTAACTCCAGAGGCTCAAGAACACTTTACGAATAATACTTTTGAGTTTCCAATGATAGATGGTGTTTCTCCAAGTCCACTAGTTGTAAACAATATAGGATTAGATTTTAAACAAGATCTAAAAACTAAAGTTTCAAGTTATGGAGCTAAACAAGCTGATGCATTAGAAGTAATGACAGCTGCTGGCTGGAAATAATATGAAAGATAAAAAAGAATTTATTTCCGAAATTGATTATAATAAATCTTCTGTAGGATGCTCACCGTGTCTTTCAGAGTGTAAAAAAATCAATGAAAGAATAAATAAAAGGAATTTGTCTGATATTAAAGAGCAGGAGGTTCCGCACATCCTAAAGGTTTTTGATTTTTAGATAATTCCTTGATAATATGCCCGTAGACTATCTCCTCTATGGGCATATCTAATTTCATGTTTATAAGGCGGATTATAATATGAAAAAAATTAACATTTGGTACTTAAGCTCTTTTCTCATTTCATTTGTAGTTTTAATTCCGATAATAACTGTTTCTTTCAGTTTTTTTGAGGAGACAACAGAATATTACGTAATTTTAAAAGAAACCTTTTTATTAGAATATATATATAATTCTGTAACTTTATTGTTTGGAGTTTTGTTCTTAACTTTTATCTTTGGAACTGGCACAGCTTATCTCGTTTCTTTTTATGATTTTCCAGGAAATAATTTTTTTAAATGGGCTTTAATACTATCTTTTGCTGTTCCTCCATATATTTACGCTTACTCTATTTTTGCTTTTTTTGATAATTATGGAACCGCTTTTACAATTCTTAAAAATTTATTTGGTGATGGAAATTACAATAAACACATACCTAAATTTAATGGAATGTTAGGAGCGATACTATCACTATCTTTTTCTTTATTTGCCTATGTATATATTTTAGCCAGAGCGTCATTTTTATATCAATCTCAAAATTTAATTGATTTAAGTAAAAATTTAGGATTTTCTCAAACAAGAACTTTTTTACAGGTTATTTTACCCTCTGCGAGACCTGCAATAGTTGCCGGATTATCATTAGTTGCAATGGAAACATTGGCAGAATTTGGTGCTGTTGATTTCTTTTCCATAAACACTTTGACAACCGGAATTTATAATTCTTGGATAGCTTTTGATGATTTTGCCTTTGCGAATAGACTTTCATTTTTCCTATTATTATTTATTTTTGCTTTATTTGTTCTAGAAAATCTATCTAGAAAACAAGCAAAATTTCACTCAAACTCATCAAGTGGATTTAAACAAAGAGAAAAATATAAATTAAGTGGAGGACAAAGTTTTTTAGCTTTTTTATTCTGTTTTATTATATTTTTCCTTAGCTTTGTATTCCCACTTAGCCAAATGTTATATTGGACTATTATTTACTCGGATAATTTATTTGATTTAAAGATATTAAATCTTATTTATAATACGCTGTATCTTGCCTTTTTGTCATGTTTAGCACTTATAATTTTTTCATTTATTTCTAACTATGGAATGAGGGTTTCAAAAAGCAAACCTTTAAATATTTTAAATACACTTTCGATTTCAGGTTATGCAATACCAGGTGTAATTTTAGCAATTGCCTTCATTACATTTATTTCGTGGTTTGATAACAGTATTGTAAAATTACTTGGATTTGACTCCATTAAAAAAGTATTTTTTGGTTCAATATTAGGTTTAGTTATAGTTTATTTTATTAGATTTTATTCGCTAGCATGCAATGGAATAAAATCTGGTTATGAAAAGATAAACATCTCTGTAGATGAAAGCGCCTACTTACTTGGATATTCAAAATTAAAAACATTTATTAATGTGCATGTACCTTATTTAAGAAATTCGGTATTATTTGTTGTAATTTTGATATCATTAGAAATAATCCGTGAATTACCTATTACGTTAATTTTAAGACCATTTAATTTTGAAACATTCGCCACAACTGCTTTTATATATGCATCTGAAGATTTGTTAGAAGCAGCTGCAGCACCATCTTTATTTTTAATTTTAATTGCGAGTATATTTATTTTATCCACATCAAAGTTTATATTAAGAGATTAAATGAAAAATATTTTTGAAATAAAAAATGCAACCTTCACAGTTGATGGAAGTGAAAAAGTGAAAAATGTCTCTTTTTCAATTGAAAATGAAGGGGATATAATTTGTTTGTTGGGACCTTCTGGAATTGGTAAAACTACATTATTGAGAACAATAGCAGGTTTAGAAAAAATTAACAAAGGTGAAATTTTTTTAAAAGGTAAATTATTATCGTCAAAGGATTGTCATATAGAACCAGAGAATAGAAATATATCTTTATCGTTTCAAGATAATTGTCTATTTCCTCACTATTCTGTTGAAAAAAATATAAAAATAGCTGTAGATAAAAATAAAAATAAAAAAAAAAAGATAATCCCAGAATTTTTAATAAAGTTATTAGATTTAAATCATGTTTTAAAAAAGTTTCCTCATCAAATTAGTGCTGGCGAGGCACAAAGGGTTTCCTTAGCAAGATCACTTGTTTATGAACCTGACTTGCTACTTTTAGATGAACCATTATCCAATATTGACCAAAGCTTTAAAGAAGATATCCAAATTCAGTTAAAAAAAATTCTAAAAAATTTGAAGATAACAACAATTGTGGTAACACATGACTCCTATGAAGCTTTTTACTTAGGCGATAAATGCGGTATTATTTTAAATGAAAGTTTAAAGCAATTTGATGATCCTTATAAGGTATATCATTATCCAAATTCTGTTGAAATAGTAAAATTTTTAAAAAGAGGCATTTTAATTTCTGCAAAAGTTTTAGATGATAACAGTTTAGAAAATGAAGAATTAGGCATTATAAAAGGTAAATTTGTAAAGTCTTTTCCAGTTGGATCTAATGTTAAGCTTTTATTACAGCCTGAGGATTTAATCCATGATGATAAAAGTAACTTAAAATTTGATGTTATCGACCGAAGATTTAAAGGTACGAATTTTATTTATACTCTAAGAACAAATAAAGGAGATTTAATACCTGTTTTTGTTCACTCCCATCATATCCACAAACATGAAATTGATGATAAATTTGGTATTAAAAACCCAATATATATTGATCATATTGTTTGTTTTTAAAATCATTATTTATCGCTAACATAAACAGATACACCACGAGAATTTATATCTACATCAAACTTTTTGTGAAGAGGCGGAAAAGCTCTCTGAGAACAATCTAATCTATCGCAAGTCCTGCAGGATACACCAATAGGTAATTCAGATTTTTTGTCGTTTAAGTCTAAATTTTCTGTATAAACAAATTCTTTAGCATATTTTGCCTCACAACCTAAACCTATAGACAGCATACTTTTTTTTTGGCCATATCTTCCAACTCCTTTTTCAACAGTCTTAGCTATACAGACGTATTTTTCTCCATTAGTCATTTTGCTCACAGCTGCTTGAATTACACCAGGTCTAGAAAATGCGGAATAAACATTCCATCTCGGACATGCTCCACCATAACGTGGTATTTCAATACCAGATAGAGAAAATCTTTTAGATATATTTCCTGCCACATCAACTCTTAAAAAATGAAAAGGAATACCAGGTAGATTTGGATCCTGCAAACACGTAACCCTGTGAGCAACTTGTTCAAAAGAAGTTGCAAATGTATTTTGTAGTAATTCTAAATCATATTTTAATTCTTTGCATTCTTTATGAAATAATTTGTAAGGCATTAATATTGCAGCTCCACAATAATTTAAAAGAGCCACTCTAGTTAATTTTTTTGATTCATTTGTTGGAAATTTAAAAGTAGACAAATATTCTTCAATTTCACTGGAAGCACCTTCTTGAGCAATTTGAGCAGCGGCATGTAATTTTTTTGTTTCAAGAGACAGGTAGTCAGATAATAATAATTCTTTTTTATCAGTTTTGTAAATTTTTGAAAAAGGTTTACTTTCCTCAGGTATAATATCTATAACTTTAATTCCGTAGTCTTTTTTTAATAAATCACATAATGCTACGTATCGAGTTCTATTATTTTGTTTAATCTTTTCAAAAACTAGATTAGCAAAATTTTCTAATTTGGAAAAAAAATTGTTGTTATCCTGTAGAAAATCTGACACTACCTCCCCTGGAAAAGCTGCTTTTCTACTATCAATTATTTTTCCTGAAATATTTTCTACTTTACTAACAATTTCATGGTCTTTTTGTCTAAAATTGTCACCTAACTTCACCAATGCTTTAGCAATTTTAGGATTAGAATTTACTAAATCTTTAACTTCAGGCCCTAAAATATCTAAATCTTCAAATAATTCATCACTTAATAGTTCTGAAATGTTATTTTCAAGATTTAAATCGGATTTACTAGTTAAGTCATCTAGATTTAATTTTAATTCTTTGCAAACTCTTATCACTAGATCACCATCAATTCTTCTTTTTCCGCTTTCAATTAAATTTAAATAACTCGGAGAGATGCCTAATTCTGTGGCAAGTTTATTAGCTTGAATTCCAAGTTGTCTTCTAAAAGCTTTTATCTTTGGGCCAATCTTTAAATTTAGTTCATTAATTTTTTCTTTTGATGAAAAATTTGCGATTGCTTTTTTAGAATTATTAATATCTCTTTCCATATCTAAAGAAATGTCCGAGAAATCAATTCTGAGTTCTTGACTTATTTTAAGCAAAAGATCACCATCAATTTTTCGTTTGCCACTTTCAATAAGATTTAAATAACTTGGAGATATATTGATTTGTTGAGCTAATTTTTTAGCCTGCAAACCGAGCTTTTTTCTATATTCTCTAATTTTAAGCCCTATTTCTTTATCAAAATTATTCATGTAAATTTTGTAAATTTAAATTTACAAAAAATTACTTAGATTTACAAGTAAAATCAACATTTTTGTAGATTTTGTAAATATTGTAAATTATAAAGATTGTATGGAAAACAAAAACAAATCAAAAAACCAAGTAAATAAGGCTTTAAATCAACATGCAACTAATGACAATGATAACAGCTCAGGTATTTATTTAAGAGATGATCACTGTGATTGGGGTTCTAGCGGTATGAACGAGTTTACTAACGAGTATAATAGTAACTAGTTTATTGAAGTCTAAATTATTAAAGGAATTTTCTAATATATGAGCTCAGAGTCTAAGGTATCTTATCAACTTAAACGATTTACAGGAATTAAAAGAGATTACACTCCCGAAGAAGTAGAAAGGTTGAGAGGTTCAATTAAGATAGAATATTCGATGTGCAAACATCAATCCCAGAAACTTTGGGAATTATTAAACAGTGAACCATATGTAAATACATTAGGGTCTTTGTCAGGAAATCATGCTGTTCAGCATGCTAAAGCAGGTCTAAAAGCAATTTATCTAAGTGGTTGGCAGGTTGCAGCAGATGCTAATAGTGCTGGAGAAATGTATCCTGACCAGTCTTTGTATCCTTATGATAGTGCACCAAAATTAGTTGAATCTATGAACAACGCATTATTAAGAGCTGATCAAATTCAACATATGGAAATTAAAGACGGTCAAATGAAATCAAAAGATAGAGTTGATTACATGCTACCAATAATAGCTGACGGTGAAGCTGGATTTGGTGGACCACTCAATGTTTTTGAGTTAGCAAAAAAATTTATAAAAGCTGGTGCTGCAGGAGTTCATTTCGAGGACCAGCTAGCAAGTGAGAAAAAATGCGGACATATGGGAGGAAAAGTTTTAGTTCCAACAAGCTCAATGATAAAAAATTTAAAAGCAGCTAGATTAGCTGCCGATATTGCTGATGTTCCTTTAATAATTTTAGCAAGAACAGACGCAAATGCAGCAAAATTAATTACGAACGATCATGATGAAAATGATAAACCCTTTTTAACTGGTGAAAGATCACCAGAAGGATTTTATTACGTTAAGCATGGAATTGATCAAGCTATATCAAGAGGACTTGCTTACGCACCTTACTCTGACTTAATTTGGTGCGAAACAGCAACTCCAAATTTAGAGGAAGCAAAAAAATTCGCAGATGCAATTCATGATAAATTTCCGGGCAAATTACTAGCTTATAATTGCTCACCATCTTTTAATTGGAAAAAACATTTGTCAGACTCTGAAATTGCAACTTTCCAGCAAAAAATTAGTGCGATGGGATATAAATTTCAATTCATCACACTTGCGGGCTTTCATACACAAAATATTGCAATTTTTGAATTAGCAGAAAAGTACAAAAAAGAAGGCATGACCGCATATTCAAGAATACAAGAGCAAGAATTTGCTAGAGAAAAAGATGGATACACTAGTGTAAAACATCAAAGAGAAGTTGGAACATCATATTTTGATGCTGTTTCAAATACTATTAGTGGTGGAAAAAGTTCTACAACCGCTATGGAAGGCTCAACAGAAAAAGAACAATTCTAAATTAGTTATTTACAATCAAAAAATATTTATATAATTTGCTTTATGGGGTGCTGTTATAGCTGAGAAATACCCATTGAACCTGTCCGGTAATTCAGAAAGGGATAAATGGAACAACAAAATATTTTAAACCCAACATCTGCTATCGCACTAATTTTATTAATTAGTTTTTCTTTTGTCCTGGTTGGTTTTTTTTACTCAAAAAAATTCAAAGGTTTAAACAATTACCTGGTAGCTGACGGATCAGTTGGAACATTCTCATTAACATGTAGCCTAGTAGCCTCAGCTTTAGGTACTTGGATTTTATTTGGTCCTGCATCAGCTGCAACGTGGGGTGGGATTGGTGCGGTTATTGGCTATTCACTCGGAACTGCGTTTCCCTTATTTGCAATTATTTTTATTGGAAAAATATTTAGAAATTCTTACCCGAATGCAAAAACTTTAATTGAAGTGATTAGATTAAGGTTTGGAAAACATATATTTAAGTTGATCTTGATTTTATCTATATTTTACATGACTATTTTTTTGATTGCAGAGGTTACAGCTGTATCTATTTTAATAAATTATATTTCAGGAACGAAATTATGGATAACTGCTTTAATAGTTATTTCTAGTTCACTTTTATATACATTATATGGTGGTTTAAGAGCTTCAATATTCACTGACAATATTCAATTTATAATTTTTATATTATTATTGTTAATAGCTTTTTCTTATTTATTTGCATTTAACACAAACGAATTTAGTTTTGAATTTATAAATAAAAATAAGCCAAATTTATTAAGCAAAAATTATATACCTAACTTTACCGCAGGCTTAACATTCTTCATTGCTGTTGCGGCTACCAATCTTTTTCACCAAGGTAATTGGCAAAGAGTTTATGCTGCAAAAAATAATGATGTTTTAAAAAAGAGTTTGTTATTTTCCTTTTTAATTATAATCCCCATTGTATATATGATGGGTTTCACAGGATTAGTATCTGTATCTAAAAATTTGAATGTAACCCCTGATCTTGCCTTTTTTTCCTTATTATTAAATAAAGAGATACCCGCCTTGTCTATTGTAGTTATTGTGCTGGGTATATCTTTGACTATAAGCAGTATAGATACACTTATAAATGCTATATCTAGCCTTATAATAGTAGATGGAAAAAAAATTTTAAGTTCTAATAAAGATTACTTAAAATTATCTAGAAATATAATTATAGGGCTTTCTTTTATTGCTTTATATATCGCCTCAAAAGGATTTAGTATCTTGTATCTATTTTTGTTAGCTGACTTGTTTTGTTGTGCAGCGGTTTTAAGTATATTTTATAGTTTTTTCTCAAAATCATTTAGTGAAAAAACAGTTTATATCTCAATTGTAGTAGGGTTGTTAGGAGGTATATTGCTATTTCCAAGTCCTGATTTTTCAAAAAGTATCTTAGTTGGCATTCTATTTCCTACTACCTATTTCCCAGAATTTGTAACACAATCTCTTTTATTTCTCTCGTTTATAGCGGCAACATTTCTTCCAGTTTTGACTTGGAAAGTAAAGTAAATATATTATTATATAAGTATGTTTGAATTCGTTTTACCTTTTATAATATTAATCATAGTTGTAGTTTTTGTTCATGAATATGGACATTATTATTTTGCACGAAGGTACGGTGTAGGTGTAACAGACTTTTCTATTGGTTTTGGTAAAGAGTTATTTGGATGGAACGATAAATCAGGCACTCGTTGGAAAGTATGCTGGATTCCTTTAGGAGGTTATGTAAAATTTTTTGGAGATAGAAATGTTTTTTCTCAAGCAGATCGTGATGAAATTTTAAAAAAGTATAATGAAAAAGATAGAGAAAAACTCTTTACCTTAAAACCGTTATATCAAAGGGCATGGATTGTTTTTGGGGGTCCACTTGCTAACTTTATATTAGCTATATTTATATTTTTAATGATAAATATCTTTGTTGGAAAAGATTTTACTCCAGCTATGATAAGTGAGGTCACTAAAGATAGCCCAGCACAAGTAGCTGGATTAAAAAAGAATGACATAATATTGTCTATCGATGACAATAAAGTTAAGAGTATTTTAGATGTATCTAAATTTATAACCTTATCAACATCAGATTTCATTGACTTTAAAGTTTCACGGTATGACCAAGAAATAAATGTAAAAGTAAAACCTAATTTTGTAGAGACTGAGGACAATCTAGGAAATAAGATCAAAAAAAGGATGGTTGGCATTCAACTTTCACCTTACAAAGATACTGTCAATCACCAAAAACTAGGGCCAGTTAAAGCTCTGTATTATTCTGTTACCGAGGTATATTTTGTGACAACTTCAACACTTAAATATTTAGGTACTATTATTACTGGAAAAGGTGATAGTTCACAGCTTGGTGGACCAATAAGAATTGCAAAAATTTCAGGACAAGTTGCAGAATTTGGAATTGTACCGTTTTTGAGCATGATGGCTTATATATCTATAAGTTTAGGTTTAATTAATCTTTTTCCAATCCCGCTTTTAGACGGAGGTCATTTAATGTTTTACGGAATTGAAAAAATTCTTGGAAGACCTTTAACACAAAAAACTCAGGAAGGTTTTTTTCGAATCGGAATGTTTTTATTGTTATCCCTAATGTTTTTTGCAACTTTCAATGATCTTAAGGATTTAGGCCTATTTTAAAGGCTTTTTTAAACATCAAAAAAATCAATAAATTCAACGTTTTTTTAACACTACATATTGTGTTAAGAACCAAATTAAACACTAAAAAAAAGCTTGATTTATAAAGGATTTTGTTAACTATGGAAACAATCTAATACCGGAGCTAAAATGAACAAGAAACAACTAGTCGCTAAATTAGCTGGTTCTTTAAACCAAAGTAAAGCTGATGCTGAGCGAACATTTGACACCATAACTAACACTATTTTAGATGCATTAAAAAATGATGATTCAGTAAAAATAGCAGGTTTTGGTACTTATAAAGTTGCTAAAAGAAAAGCTAGAATTGGTCGAAATCCAAGAACAGGAGAACAAATCCAAATCGCAGCTTCTCAAAAGGTAAAATTTTTACCTGCAAAAGCACTTAAAGAAATATTTAATAAATAGATATTTCCTCTAGACAGCCTTTATTAATTGAGAGTTAATAAAGGCTGTTTCTATATGCATAAACTGCATACCTATTTTTTACAAACAACATTAGATTTTATTTAATTTTTTTTTATAAAAAAATTTTAACTAATTGGAGGTTTATGAAAAATAATTTTAAATATTTAATTTTAACAGTTTTAAGTTTATTACTTTTTACTGTAAATACTTATGCTGAGAGTAGCATTTCAGCTGAAGGACAATACATTTTCAATTCTCTAGCATTTTATATAGGTGGAGTGTTGGTTGCATTTATGGCCGCAGGATTTTGCATGCTAGAATGTGGATTAGTAACAAATAAAAGTGTTTCAACTATTGCCGCGAAAAATGTTGGAAAATTTGCAATTTGCTCAATAGTTTTTTTTCTAGTCGGATATAATCTGGCTTACGGGATATCCGAGGGCGGTTATATAGGAAAATTAAAGATATGGAGCGAAGGTTCTAAATTAGGGACAGGTTATTCAGATAGTTCGGATTGGTTTTTTCAAACAATGTTTGTATGTGCAACTGTCTCTATAGTATCAGGAGCAGTAGCTGAAAGAATTAAAATTTGGCCATTTTTTGTTTTTGCTGTTTTAATGTCAGGGTTGATTTATCCAATTTCAATGGGCTGGCAATGGGGAGGTGGCTGGTTAGCTGCGCAAGGCTTTTCTGATTTTGCTGGATCTACAATCGTTCATGCATGCGGTGGAGCAGCTGCTCTAGCAGGAGTTATTGTTTTAGGTGCTAGAACAGGCAGATTCTCAGGATCAGGTAATAAAATGATTATGGTCCCATTTGCTGCTTCAAGTATTCCATTAACAACATTGGGAACATTTTTACTTTGGTTTGGTTGGTTTGGATTTAATGGCTTTAGTCAGTTAGCAATGGGCACATTTAATGATGTGACGGCAATTTCAAAAATTGCAGTAAATACTCATTTGGCAGGAGCTGCTGGAACAGTTACAGGTGCTATTTTATCAAGATTGTTAGGTGGAAAAACCGATGTTATAATGATGTTAAATGGAGCTTTAGCAGGTTTAGTAGCAATAACGGCAGAGCCTTTAGCGCCCACACCAGGTTTTGCAATTGTTATTGGTTCTATCGGATCAGTAATAATGTATTTTGGTACAAAAATGTTGGAAAATTTTGGACTTGATGATGTTGTTGGTGCAATACCGGTACATATGTTTGCAGGTATATTTGGGACATTGGTTGTACCATTAACTAATAAAAGTACAGCATTTAGTACTCAATTTACCGGAACTTTATCAGTTTGTGTTTTCAGCTTTATACTTTCATATATTATCTTTAAATCAATGAAGGCAACTATTGGTTTAAGAATTAGTAAAGAAGCAGAGAAGCTTGGCACAGACAAAGCAGAAGTAGGTGTAGTAGCTTACGCAATAAGAGATTAACTAACTCTCCCTCAAAGTTAACGTTATAAAGGGCCTCTAAATAGAGGCCCTTTTTTATACAGTCGAACTATTTATCCATTTTAAAAATTCTTTGTTGCCCCCTAAGATTTTTGTAAAGACAACACAAGGAATATCATAAGAATGTTTTTTTTTTACTTCTGAAATTATTTTTGTCTGATTTTTCTTTGTCGTTTTTCCTATTATAATCACTTCTTTTGCTTTACTAATCTTATTATTCCATAAAAAAACAGATTTGATATTGTTAAAAATGTTAGCACAAGCTACTAATCTTTTTTTAACTAAGGTTGAAGCAATTTTTACAGCCTCTTTATGATTTTTTGTTGTAATGTAAAATAATATTTGCATCAATTTATTTTGTTATCTTCCCACAATTTTTTTATATCTATGAAAGGAGACAAACCATAGCTTGAATTGACATTAGTAAGATGTACTGAAAGCGTTTTTATTGGTGAAATGCCTAGCTCATTTATCAAAATTTCATTAATATATTTTTCAAAAGGGTCGTGTCTTTTTTCACAAGTCTTTATTAAATTATCCCAATATTTTTCAAGCATTTTTTTAGAAATCATAAAGGTACATAAAATTTTTTGGACTGTTCTCCAGTGTTGATTACTACCTATTAAAATATTTGTTTTTTCATTAGACATATAATTAAAAGGATAGTCACAAGGACAAATTATAATATCTTTTTCAATTTGTGAGCTTACCCTTTCATAAGTATTGATCATGTCGGTTAAAGAATTTTCAAAATGTAAATAATCGTCTTCTACAAAATAAATTAAATCGCTATTTTCTTTTTTTGCAGTTTCGAAACATTTTAATAAGCTAGATAAATTTGAAAATGTTTGATCATTTGTATTCTCAAATATTTTTCCCTTATGCTCCTCTTTTTTGTTATTTATAATTAAATATTTTGAGTGGTTTCTATTTAAAACATCTTTAATTTTATTTAAATTATCTGATTTAGAATTGTCATCAATAATCAGTAAGTTAACGTTAATTGATGAATTCTCTTTTTTAAGTCGGTTAATAGATTTTATTAATGAAAACAAACATCTTAATACATATTCGATTTTGGGTTCTTCAAAAACTCTCTTTTTGTTTTGGTCCCAAATGTCTATGTTAGAATTAGTCCTAAATATAATTGACAAATTTTTAATTTTTTTCGTTAATTTTACTTCACCTAAAGGAAGAATTATTGACTTGTCTTTATTAGATAATTTTTCATCAAGACTTTTTTCAAGAGTTGGTGAGTAAAATTCGTTTTGATCTATTAATTCGTAACCTACTAACTTAGATATTTTTATAAATAATTTTTTAAAGATGTTTTTTTTCATTTTTTTTGATATTAACAGATTACACATATATGACTAATAAATCATCACAAGATCTAGTTAATAATGCATTAAAAGAAATTAAAACTATTACAAGCAATGAGGCTGCAAAATTGTTTAAGGAAAATAAATGTAATTTAATCGATATTAGAGATATTAGAGAACTAGAAAGAGATGGAAGAGTAAAAAATTCCCTTCATATTCCCAGAGGTATGTTAGAATTTTGGATGGATCCATCTAGTCCATATTATAAACAAGGAAAAATCGATCCATCAAAAGAAACAATATTGTTTTGTGCAGCTGGTTTAAGATCTGCTCTTGCCACTAAAACTTTACAAGACATGGGTTTTAAAAATGTGTCTCATGTTGATGGTGGTTTTAGTAATATTAAAGCAAGCGATTTTGAAATTATTTAATTGCCTCATCAATTACATAATCTAATCTGTCTTGTCCCCAATAAATTTTATTATTATAAAAAAAAGTCGGAGCGCCAAAAATTTTTTTGGAAAAAGCTTCATCGGTGAGCAGCTTTAGCTTTTCTTTAGTCTCCCTTTTCTCAATATCTAAAAGAAATTTATCAACATCAATATTTATTTCTTTTAATTTTTTTTCAAAAATACTTCTATCTGATAAATCTAAATTTAACTGCCAGTAGGATTCAAAAAAAGTATCTATATATTTTTCAAGTAAATTATCCTTTAAAACTAATGTTCCCCTCATTAAATATAAAGAATTAATAGGAAATTTTTCGTTAAAATGAAAATTGATACCAAGTTTCTTTGAAATCATTTCACAATCTTGAATCATAAATTCGTTTTTATGACCAATAAATGCATTCGCGGTTATTCCAGCTAATTTGTGCAAACCACCTAAAAGCATCGGTTTGTATAAAAAATTAATATTTTTATCATTCTTTAATTTCTTAATTTTTTTGTGGGCAATGTATGTATACGGACTTGAAAAATCGTAATAAAACTGAATTTCTTTAATCATACAATGATAATTTTTTTGCAAAAAAGATTCTTATCAGCCAGTATATAAATAGTCCAATAGGACCTATAAAATATGTAATCAATAGTGGAAAAAAAACTAAAAATTTTGACATAGAAAATTTTAAACTATCACTTACAATCCAAGCACCACAAAATAAATTTATCGCTAAAAAATGGCACCAAAACATAATTAAAAAACCTGTTTCAGAAAATAACCCAGACAGTTGTTCCAAACCTAGATAAAGATTAAAATTATTCTTAAAATCAAATTCTGTTAGAAAAAAGTAATATAATAAATAAGCATAAACAAATGAAAAAATCATAAATGGAAATATTGACCTAACCATATATTTACTTACACCTGAGCTTGGGAAAAATAATAGCACTATCCAAAAAGGCAAAACACCTAAATTCAACCATAAGTAAATCATTGGAACTGTGAAGAAGTTATTAATTTGTTCAATCATTAAAGTTTATAATATATTAAAAATTAAAATGATTCCTATAAAAAATAAAAAAAAGAGTTTTGAAGATACAGTTCATGAGATGAGAGATTTTTCAATGAAGTATATTGAAAAGTATGCTCCATCAAAGCAGCAATTAAGGACTTATTTACTTAAAAAATATTTGAAATTTGGAGCCGTAGGGATAAAAAAAAATGAAATTAAAGATTTAATTGATGTAGTCCTGAGCGATCTTGAAAACTCTAAATATTTAAATGACAAATTTTATTCTAATAGTAAAGCAAAAAATCTTATTCAAAGAGGTAGCTCAATTAACAAGATAAGAAATTATTTAATGTCAAAAGGTATCAATCAAAAATTTGTTAAGGAAACTTTAGACAAAATAAAAGATGAAAATGAAGATCAAGATTTTTTTTCTGCGTTAAAGGTGTGTAAAAAAAGAAGAATTGGCCCATGTAGAGTAGAGGACAATAGACCGTTATTTTATAAAAAAGATATTGCAGTTTTAGCAAGAAATGGTTTTGATTTTGATACATCAAAACGAGTTATGGATCTTTCTAAAGAAGAGTACGAGAAAATCACTCGTCTTTTTTAGCTTTCTTATTTTTTTCTATTAAATAATAATCAATTTTTGATTTAATAAAATTTTTAACTATTACAAAGACAATTAAGCCAAAAATTGATACGCTAACAATTATAATTAAGATAATTCTAAGTTGTTCACTCATTATTTAGCAATCTTGCACTTTTTACAACTAAACTTGGATTTTTAAAATCCTTTTTTCCATAAAATATTTCATTTCCATTCATGTCTTTTAATGAACCTCCGGCATTTCTTAATATTGCATCACCTGCTGCTATATCCCATTCAGAAGCCCTAGGGTCTGCAACATATAAGTCAAATTCCCCAGAGGCAATAACGCAAAACTTATAAGAACTTTTCATTTTTGTTATTTTTTTTATGTTATAGTTATTGTGAATGTTTTTTATTTCTCCTTTAATATTATCAGAGTAAACAAGAGCACTTAGTTCTTTATTTTTAGAATTGGCACCAGAATCTAATTTCGTTTCTACATTATTTTTTAATTCAAAACTATTATTGACACCAAAAGTATAAAATAATCTTTTTTTTGCCGGTGCATTAATAATCGCTATATCAGGTTTTTTATTAATAATTAAACCAGCGTTTAAAGTAAATTCTTCTTTATTATTTAAATAGTCATATGTTCCATCTATTGGATCTATCAACCAAAAAGTTGATAGATTATTAGAGTTTTTATTGTCAGATACTTCTTCTGAAACAATAGGAATTTCAGGAGTTATTTCCTTTAGTTTATTAGTTATTATTTTATTGACCTCTAAATCTCCATTAGTAACAGGAGTATTATCATCCTTTATAATTTTCTTTAAACCCTTTTCTCTTAATTCAAGAGCAATATCTCCAGCATTAATAAAAGTTTTGATTAATTCATAAATTATTTTTTTTTTTAATTTATCTTCCATTTGATTTTAATTTAGTTAACTCAACTATATTTGAATTTATTACTTTTTTACCTACATTTTCAAAATTAACTGTGACTTTCCCTTTGATAATAGATTGTACTTGCCCGATTCCCCACTCTTTTTGTTTAGGATTAACTACTTTGTCACCTGGCTCAAAATCTAAAATCATATAGTTTAACTTATAATAGAAAAAAGTATAATTTCCAAACTTATGAAAAATATTTTAAACTCTCTTGGATTTGAAAAGAGCCCAAAAGATACAACTGTAGTTGTTGCAATGTCAGGTGGGGTAGATTCTTCTACTGTTGCAGGTATGATGAAAAGGGAAGGTTATAACGTAATTGGGATCACACTGAAGTTATATGATGATAATAAAGAAGTAGCTGCTTCAAAAACTTGTTGCTCAGGTCAAGATATATTTGATGCAAAAAGGGTAGCTAACAAATTAAATATTGAACACAAAATTTTGTATTATCAAAATAAGTTTAAGGAGGGTGTAATAGACAACTTTGTAGACAGCTATCTAAAAGGAGAAACTCCTATTCCATGTGTTCAATGTAATAAGACTGTAAAGTTTAATGATTTATTTCAAGAGTCATTAAATATTAAAGCAGATGCTTTAGTTACTGGCCATTATGTTAAAAGTATAACAAAAGATAATCAAACGGAAATGTATAGAGCCATTGATACAAACAGAGACCAAAGTTACTTTTTATTCAACACTACTAGAGATCAATTAAATTTTTTAAGATTTCCTCTAGGAAATTTATTAAAAAAAGAAACTAGAGAAATAGCACAAAAACTTCAATTAAATGTTGCAGATAAACCAGATAGCCAAGATATTTGCTTCGTTCCCAATGGTGATTATGTGTCAGTTATTCAAAAATTTAGACCTGATGCATTTAAAAAAGGGAATATAAAAAATTCTTTAGGTAAAGTCCTAGGAGTACATGATGGGATTGTAAATTTTACTATTGGTCAAAGAAGGGGAATTAAAATTGCAGCAAAAGAGCCGTTATATGTAATTGATATAAATTCTGATAAAAATGAAATAATTGTTGGTGAAAAAAAAGAATTAATAAAAAAAGACATTAATTTAAAAAACTTAAATCTTTTAGCTGATAAGAAATATTTTGATGAAAATATTTTTGTAAAAGTAAGATCTACAGGCAAACTTTTAAAATCTAAATTAAATTTAAATGATGACAAAACTTCTTTAACACTATTAGAAGATGAGTATGGTATTTCACCAGGACAAGCATGTGTTTTTTATAAAAAAGATATAGATGGTGATAGAGTTTTAGGCGGAGGCTGGATTACTCGATAATTAGCTTTGCTTTTTCCACATAAAGAAAGTTAATACGTAAAATAATATAACACCTAGAAAAAAGTCCCACTCTAATGCATGCTTAATATGCTTATTACCTGGCATACTCACTATCGGGATGCTTACTATCATTACAAAAACTAAAATTGATACTAAAATAGCTTTTAATTTTAAGAATTTTAAATTTATAAAACTTAATAATTTATTTTTGATTGAGTACAACGTAATCACTAAATAAGCCTGGGCTACTACTTCAAAAATAATAAAAACTAACATTATTACTCTTCTGAATAATTTATAGAGATCATAATCAAATTTAATACCTAAAAAAATTGAGTGAATGATTAAACAGATAGCTGAACCAATACCAAATATTAAAATTTTTCCTAAATTTTTATGCTCTCCATGAACGTTTAAAATAATTTTTTTAATATACAGCCAATATTTTATCAATAAGTACGCCGTCAAAAACATGGCAGGTTTAAAAATTAAGTATGTTGGAAAAACCCTAGCTGTTCTACTTATTGAGGCCCCTCCATCAATATACGGAATTGTATTATGTATTATATGTTCTTTGTTTGGAAATAGTTCATGAAAGTTTGTTATTAGTATTAGACAAATGTTTATCGCAAAAAAGGGAACTATAAAAATCCATATACTTATGGATTTGACTTTATTTATGGTATCCATTTTGAGTAGAATTATTTTTTCTTATTTTTTTTTCTAGCTCTTCTTTTTTTTGATCCCATCTTTCTTCTACCACGATGTTTTTTTGGGTATCCCATAATTTTTCTCCATATATTATTTTATTGACTTATATGAGGGATATAGCATTGTCATATTTAGTTATCAAATTTTTTTATGGTTTATTCATTCAAAACTTTTTTAAAACATACAGCTAAAGATTTCTATAATCAGTCAGTAAATCCTCCAGTTGTTAGAGCATCTACAATTTTGTTTAAGTCTCTTAATGACATTAGAAAAACTCAAAAAAAACACTTAAAAGATCCTACTGGAGGCCATTTTGATTATGGAAGGCAAGGAACTTCGACAACACATGCATTATCAAAAATTTTAACTAAATTAGAGGAATCATATCATGTTTTCCTAACACCAACTGGTTTTGGTTCCGTTTTTCTTGCAATGTTTAGTGTAGTAAGACCTGGAGATGAAATTCTGGTTTCTGATCCAGTGTACAGTCCTACGAGAATACTAACTCAGGATTTTTTCAAAGATTTTAATATTAAAGCTATATTTTATAATCCAAGAGATTTGTCCACTTTAAAAAAAAATATAACAAAAAAAACAAAATTAATATTTGTTGAAAATCCAGGCAGTAACACGTTTGAATTTCAAGATCTTTCAAAAATAATCTCTATTGCTAAAAAAAATAAAATTTTTACAGCTATGGATAATACATGGGGAACACCATATTTTATTAAACCTATCAAACTTGGATTTGATATGGCCATTGTTTCAGCTACTAAATATTATTCTGGTCATTCTGATGTAATGGGAGGAAGTTTGGCAGTTAATAAAAGAGTATTTAAATATGTTCAAAAAGCAGAAAAAATTTCTGGCTTGAGAATGTCACCAGATGATGCTTACTTGATAATAAGAGGTATAAGAACTTTAGATACTAGGTTGGATAGACACGAGTTAAATACTAAAAAAATTGCTTCCTTTTTAAGCAAACATAAAAAGATTACAGTTTTGTATCCTTACAAAAAAGGAACTAAAGACTATAAGATGTGGAAAAAATATTATAAAGGTTCCTCTGGTCTAATGGGCCTCAAAATCAAATCTAAAAATAAAATGTCAATCGACAGATTTGTAAATTCATTAAAATTGTTTGGTTATGGATACAGTTGGGGAGGTTTTGAAAGTTTAGCTTTACATCAAGAAATTAGAGAACAAGGCAAAAGAAAATATTTAAATTTATCTAAGGATGAGCACATTGTAAGATTACATATTGGTCTAGAAGACCCAAAAGATTTGATAAGCGATTTAAAAAGATCATTAAAATTTATTAAATGAGCTCAGAAAAGTTCATAAAAAGTAATTTAGCATTAGTTACTTTAATTGCTGCATCACTTGTAGTTTTTATATCTTTAAGTGTAAGACAAGTGTTTGGCATGTTCTTCATGGACTTTAATGCAGATCTAGGAATTACTAACACTGAATTTGGTTTAGCTATTGGAATACAAATGTTAGGCTGGGGTTTATCTGGCCCGGTTTTTGGAGCAATTGCTGATAAATATGGTGGGCATAAAGCTATATCTTTAGCTTTTGTGTTTTATATTATTGGTATCTACTTTTTGTATAATGGTCCTAATACAGGAATTTACTTTCAAATTTGGTTAGGTGTTCTCGTTGGAATTGGATGTGGCGGAACAGCTATAAGCATACCAATGTCGATTGTTGGTAAGCATTTTCCATTATCAAATAGAACTATCGCGATGAGTATTGTAACGGCAGTAGGGTCATTTGGATATTTTTTATCGCCATTATTTACAAATTATTCACTTGGAAATTATGGATGGGTACAAACATTATTTTATTTCATGTTATTTTTGTCGTTGGGTTTTCTGATATCATTTTTTGTTCGTTCGCCTCAAATAAATGAAACAAAAGATGGAGGCAGTCAGTCAACCATTGAAGCTTTAAGTGAAGCTTTTAGATATAAAAGTTATTTATTACTTTTGTCTGGCTTTTTTGTTTGTGGTTTTCATATAACATTAGTAGGAACTCACGTTCCCAAATATGTAATTGATAGAGGTCTGGAGGATTGGACTGCTGCAATGATATTATCTTTGATAGGGTTATTTAATATCTTCGGATCACTTATGAGTGGTTATCTTTGTACAAAAAGAAAAAAGAAAACAATTTTAAGTATAATTTATTTCTTAAGAGGTGTTTCAATATGTTTGTTTATTTTCTTGCCACCTAGCACTTTAGGTTCAATTTTTTTTGGGGCAAGCTTTGGTATTTTGTGGCTTTCAACTGTTCCCGCAACAAGTGGGATAGTTGCACATATTTTTGGAACAAAGTATCTGGGATTATTGTATGGATTAGTTTTTTTAAGCCATCAAATTGGATCATTCTTTGGAGCTTATCTTGGAGGATTATTTTATGATTTGTATGGCTCTTATGACTATGCGTGGTATTTGGCAATTGCATTATCAATTTTTGCAGGTTTAATACACTTACCAATTAAAGAGCAAGCTATTGAGAGATTACAAAAAGCATAAACTAAGATTTAGTCCTTATCTGGAAAAACTATATCAATCCGATAAGCCAATGATTATTTATAAATTCGGAAATAAGTATAAGATTTTTACAGATTTCTCAAAAAAAATAATACTTAATAATTCAAATATAAAAAGTTTTTTACGAAGTTTTTCAAATAAAAAATATAAAAAAGAGCAGGATTTATTTATA
This sequence comes from uncultured Pelagibacteraceae bacterium, assembly GCA_902628495.1. Classification (GTDB taxonomy): domain Bacteria; phylum Pseudomonadota; class Alphaproteobacteria; order Pelagibacterales; family Pelagibacteraceae; genus Pelagibacter. Next base: position 115,435 of record CACONH010000002.1, read on the forward strand.
GGTTTTTTTGGATACGAAATATTGTGTAATCTATTAAATATAAGATTAAAAAACCAGAAAAAAACTAATTTTTATAAAGGAGTTTTTTATAAACCAGAGACTGTAATTACAATATCTGATAAAGTAAAAATCTCATCAAATATTAAACAAAATAAATTTAATAATAAATTCAATCAAACGAAGATTTTAAGTCCTTTTAAAATAAATACTGATTTCAATAAATATAAAAGAATTTTTAATTTATTTTCAAAAAAAATTAAACAGGGTGAAACTTATCAAATTAAAATTTGTACAAAATATAAAAATAATTCAGTAATTAATCCAGTTAATTTTTTCTGGAAGTTAATGAAAGTAAATTCATCGCCTGAATCTTTTATGATAAGAGATAAAAACTATTCAATTGTCAGCTGTTCCCCAGAAACTTTGATTGAAAAAAAAGGCTTAAAATTAAAAACAAAACCAATAGCTGGAACTTTGAAAAAAAACTCAAAGCTCAATAAATCAAAAGCACTTAGTTTTTTTAAGAACAATAATAAAGAAACAAAAGAACATAATATGATAGTTGATATGGAAAGAAATGATTTATCAAGAATTTGCAAACCAGGAACCGTGAAGATAACAAGGAAAAAATATGTTGAGGAATATAAACATCTTTTTCACTATGTGACCACGATAGAAGGTAATTTAAGAAAAAAAATAAAATTAATAAATATTATTAAATCAATGATGCCAGGTGGATCTGTAATAGGTTGCCCTAAAATTAGAACATTAGAATTACTTAATAGCCAAGAAAAAGAAGATAGAAACATATTTACTGGGAGTTTTGGATTTATTAAGTTTAACGAAGATTTGCGTTTTAATATAATAATTAGATCAATTTTAAATTTTCAAAACAAATCTGAAATATCAGCTGCATCTGGAGTTGTGTTAGAAAGTTCTCCTAAAAAAGAATTTAATGAAAATTTTATAAAAGCAAAATCTTTGTTGGAATTATTTAAATGATTTATATTATTGATCACCAAGACTCATTTACGTGGAACGTTGTACATCAATTTGCAGAATTTGAAGAAGTATATTGCTCAGACTATTTCAATTTAAATTTAAAATTACTAAAAAAATCAGATGTAATAGTTTTCTCTCCTGGTCCTGGCTCGCCCAAAGATTATCCAGAGACTTCGAAAATATATAAATTATTTAAAGGTAAAAAAAAAATTATAGGTATATGTTTAGGATTTCAATTAATATTGTTTAATGAAGGAGGAATAATTAAACAACAGAACAATATTTATCACGGCTATCAGTCAAAAGTTAAAGTTAATAATAAAAGTAAAATATTTCAAAAAAATAAAATATTTAAGATTGGAAGATATCATTCATTAAAATTACATGAGCCCTTTAAATCTAATAATATTGATATAACTATGCGTTGTACAAAATCAAATACTCCAATGGCTTTTGAAGATAACTTTAATAAAGTTTATGGATTTCAATTTCATCCAGACTCATTCTTAACCGAAAATGGCAAATTTTTTATTAAAAAAATCTTATCATATTAATAATCTTAAAATTTCAAAATTTAAGGATTTATGGGGATCACATGGTGTGTTCACGACAATAAGACTTGTTGGTAAACCAGGTAAATTAGTTTTATTTAATAATCACTTTAAAAACCTAATTAAATCTTTAAAAAAATATAAGATTTATTCCAAACATGTTGAACAGAATATTAAAACTCTAATAAGAACAAATATAAGAAATAATTTAAAATATAATCATTTGTTTAGAATTGCCTTAACAAAAAAATTAATTTCAATTTCTATTCGTAAAAGATCCAACCTTTCAAATAATTTTGAATTAAAGGTTTTAAATTATAAGAGAACTGATCCTAAATACAAAAATTTACAATATAAATATATTCTAAAAAAATTGAATTTATATGATGCTACGAAAGTGGATATATTATTAGTTTATAAAAAAAAGGTTCTTGAGACTTGTACATCTAATTTATTACTTATTAAAAATAATAAATATTATTCACCAAAAAATAATTGCTATATCGGAAACACAATTAATTTTTTAAGAAAAAGAATAAAAGTAAATTTTAAAGATATAAATTTAAAAGATATACATAAATTCGATGAAATTTTGCTGATAGGGTCAGGTAAAGGTGTTACACCAGTAAAATTTATAAAAAAGTATAAATGGAAATATAAAAGTCTGAATGGGTTTAATAAAATTAGAAAATATCTAAAAATAGTAAATTTATAAAATGAATAATCCAAATAATCCTTGTATATTTTGTTCTATAAGAAAAAATGAATTAATTTTTGAAAATAATTTCGCTTACGCATCAAGTGATAGCTATCCTGTATCTAAATTTCACTCATTAGTAGTACCTAAAAGATGTATTAAAAATTACTTTGAATTAAACGACGAAGAGGTTTTGGCTTGCAACGATTTAATCAAAAAACTTAAACAAAAAATTATATCAGAAGATGACACTGTAAAAGGCTTTAATATTGGAACAAATGTAGGAACAGCAGCAGGTCAATCCGTTTTTCATTGCCATATTCATGTGATTCCTAGAAGAGAGGGTGATGTTAAAAATCCTCAAGGAGGTGTTCGTAGTGTTATTCCCTCTAAACAGCACTATATAAGAAAAAAATAAAGATTTTAATAATTTAAAACCTTCATAATAGCGCTATATCACAGTTGAACTATTTTTTTAAGTATACTACTAATACATGATCTTTTAAAAATTATGTTTACAACTAATCCATTTTCAATACTAGCGCAGACAGTTCCTTTAATAGCTATCCAGTTTTTTGTCATAATAATGATTGGTCTTGTCATTCTAGGAACCGTTCTTGATATGATACATAAAAAAAATGTAAAATATTTTTTTAACAACGCTAAAAAAGCAAAAAAAAATGCCAAAAGAGAACTAGGAAATGGAGAAAGAATAGCCGTAATTGCAAAAACAATAGTTCATGATATTGGAACAACTGCTGAGTTAGGTTTTGGCAAAAGAAGATTGGCGCATGTATTGGGCATGTATGGAACGATTTTATTTTGGATTGGTTCTGGAGCAATGATTTTTTTTTATACAGGAATTGATACCCCAATTATATGGCCAATACTTTGGCACTTAGGAGCAATAATGACATGCTTAGGCGGATATTGGTTTTGGTTATTTTTGCGGGTAGATGTTTCTGCAGAGGCTAATTCTGTTTTTAGAATCATAATGGCTGATCTCTTTGTATTAGCTTTACTTGCATCAGCAACCTTCGGTCTCGTATGGTCTTTTTTGCAGTTTAATAATTTTTCTGGATGGGACAATTTATTTCTAGTACTGTTTGCAGTATCTAATATAGTTTTATTTGGTGGAGTGTATTGGTCTAAGTTTGCTCACATGTTTTATAAACCAGGTGCGGCAATCCAAAAAAATTTAGCTGAGGCAGATGGTTCTAGAGATAATTTACCACCACCGGCTGATGCTCCAGAACAATTTGGGCTTGGTATAAAAAGAGAAGAGCCAAAACACTATTAATATGATAGAATTTAAAAAGGAGATAAAATAAATGTCAACATTTGTATATATGACAAGATGCGATGGATGCGGACACTGCGTAGATATATGTCCTTCAGACATAATGCATATCGATAAAAATATAAGAAGAGCAAAAAATATAGAACCAAATTTTTGTTGGGAATGTTATTCTTGTGTGAAAGCATGTCCTAATCATGCAATAGACGTCAGAGGTTATGCTGACTTTGCACCAATGGGTCACAGTGTTAGAGTTAGAAGAGAAGAAGAGAAGGGTACAATATCTTGGAAAATAAAATTTAGAAATGGAACAGAAAAAGATTTTGTCTCACCGATAACTACTAAACCTTGGGGAAAATATATTCCTAAACTAGCTGAAGGTGATAAACCTAATCAAGGAGAAATTAATTCTCAAATTCTTTATAATGAACCACATGGTTTAAATACTGATAAAGAATTACCAACTCTTGACAAAAGCTCCTTTAAAAAAGGAGTTTATTATTAATGCCAAAAAACAAAACTGTCTTTGAAGAGTGTGACGTATTGATTGTTGGCGGAGGAATGGCTGGTACTGGAGCTACTTTCGAGGCTAGACACTGGGGAAGAAATTTAAAAATAATTTGTGTAGAAAAAGCAAACATCGATAGAAGCGGTGCCGTAGCACAAGGTCTTTACGCTATTAACTGTTATATGGGAATGCAGTGGGGAGAAAATCAACCTGAAGATCATGTGAGATATGCAAGAAATGATTTGATGGGATTAGTAAGAGAAGATCTTGGTTATGATATGGCAAGACACGTAGACTCAACTGTACATATGTTTGATGAGTGGGGTTTACCCATGATGAAAAATAAAGAAACTGGCAGATATCAAAGAGAAGGTAAATGGCAAATAATGATTCATGGCGAAAGTTATAAACCTATAGTTGCTGAAGCAGCAAAAAAATCAGCAGATAAAATTTATAACAGAATTATGATTACTCATCTTTTAAAAGATGAAGAAAATGAAAATAGAATTGGTGGTGCAGTAGGGTTTAATATGAGAACAGGCGATTATCACGTGTTTAAATCAAAAACTGTTATAATTGCAGCTGGTGGCGCTTCTCACATTTTTAAACCTAGAGCTGTCGGCGAAGGCATGGGAAGAACATGGTATGCTCCTTGGAGCAACGGTTCAGCTTATGCTCTGCCAATAGCGGCAGGAGCAAAGATGACTCAAATGGAAAACAGAATTGTTCTTTGTAGATTTAAAGATGGTTATGGTCCAGTTGGAGCTTATTTCCTTCATTTAAAAACTTATACACAGAATGCTAATGGTGAGAATTATGAAAAAAAATGGTATGATGCTACAAAAAAACTCGTTGGTGAATATATAGACCATCATCCCACACCAACATGTTTAAGAAATCATGCATTTATTCAGGAAGTAGCAGCTGGTGGTGGACCAATCCATATGGTGACAAAAGAAGCTTTCCAAGATCCTCATTTAGAAACAGTTGGATGGGAGAATTTTTTAGGAATGACTGTTGGTCAAGCAGTTGTATGGGCTTCACAAAACATTGACCCAAAGTATACAAACCCTGAATTAACGACATCAGAACCTTATGTAATGGGTTCTCACGCAACATGTTCTGGTGCATGGGTGAGTGGTCCAGAGGATATAGCTCCAGATGATTATTTTTGGGGATATAATAGAATGATGTCTGTAGAAGGTTTATTCGGAGCAGGTGACACGGTAGGTGGAAGTGCTCACAAATTTTCCTCAGGCTCATTTACAGAGGGTCGTTTAGCAGCAAAAGCAGCAGTAAAATATATTGAGGATAAAAAAGCAAATAATATAAAAGTAAGTGAAAAACAATATAATGATTTAAAAGAGGTAATATATAAGCCTTTAGAAAATTACACAGTTGGTAGAAATGAAATTACTGGAGGAACAGTCTCACCAAGTTATATTTCTCCAATACAAGGCCTACAAAGATTGCAGAAAATTATGGATGAATACTGTGGTGGAATAACTAATAATTACATGACAAATGATAATCTTCTCAAAAAAGGTCTTGAGCTATTAGATTGGCTCCAAGAAGATTTAGAAAATGTAGGGGCTGAGGATTACCATCAGTTAATGAGAGCATGGGAGTTAAAACATAGAACATTGACGTCTCAGTGTGTTACAGAACATACTTTATATAGAGAGGAAACTCGTTGGCCAGGGTACTATTATAGAGGGGATCATATGAAACTTGATGATGAAAACTGGCATTGTTTAACTGTTTCTAGACGTGACCCAGAAACTGGCAAGTTCACCATGGAAAAAAAACCTGTTTATCACATAGTCGACGACAAAGAGAAGAAAAAAGCCTCTTAAGTTCTAACATTTACAAATATGAGTTTCACATCAAAATCAGATGAACAGATAATAGAAATTGCTAATCCAATTTGGCAAAATTTGATTAAGTCCTCAAATATGAAGGATTATGGCGGTTTTACCAAAGATTTTTCATCTCAAATGCTTTATGGAGCAAATGAAGTGGAGCTTGGCAAGCAATGGGCAAGCAACAAATTAATATGTAGTCTATCTAATGATTATAAGGCCTTTGGTTGCCTTAGAAGAGGATTACACGTAACAGTTCTTTTTAAACAGAAAAGCACCACTGAAGAAGGAGAGTTTCTGGGAAGACTAGTTCTCGGAGAAGAAGGCGACTCAGTCAAAGTTTTTGGTGCAACGATTTTTTAAATAAGACTTGATAAATATTCTTTCTGGGTGTACTTGATAAGTATGCTTGAAAATTTAAATAAAACCCTAAACATCTTCAAGCTAATAAAAAACTCTAAAATATTTTCATATATAAATGCTAAGTTTGTACTCTACATGGGTTTAGCAGCATATTGGGTAGTAATTCTTTCGAGTACATTTTTTGGAATTTAATAATCAAATAGTTAACTTCAAATATTTTCGGGATAATTAACAGTCATGGAATTTTTTCTTCCAATAGCAGAAGTTTACGTAAGCCTGCCATTCATATTTGTATTAAGCTTAGCAGTGGGAGTTTTGTCTGGTCTTTTTGGTGTTGGTGGTGGATTTTTAATGACGCCTTTTTTAATTTTTTTGGGAATTCCACCAGCTTATGCAGTGCCAAATGAGGCTAACAATATTTTAGGAACTTCTATATCAGGATCAACCACACATTATCTTAAAGGAACATTAGATTATAAAATGGGTTTGATGATAGTAGTTGGAGGAGTAGTTGGTACTGCCTTAGGAATTTATACTTTTAGTTATTTTCAAGATATCGGCAAAATTAATATCGTAATATCTCTTGCGTATATGTATATACTTGCAATCATTGGTACAATGATGCTTGTCCAGGGTGTCACAGAGATAGATAGAGCACGAAAAAAAATTGTAGTTAAGAAAAAATTACACGATCATTATTGGTTTCACGGCTTACCATTTAGAATGAGATTTAAGAAATCAAAACTTTATGAAAGTGCATTTACTCCAATAGTAATTGGTTTTTTGGTAGGTTTTATTGCAGCAATATTAGGTGTTGGTGGAGCTTTTATTTTAGTTCCTGCAATGATTTATATAATTGGAATGCCTACAAAATTAATTCCAGGAACATCTTTATTTGTAACAATTTTTGTAAGCGCAATAGTTACTGTATTGCATGCATTTAATTATGGAACTATTGATCTTATATTAGTTACAGTTTTAATTTTAGGTTCGATTTTAGGTGTACAAATTGGACAAAAACTTGGAGAAAGAGTTGATAGTTCACAATTCAAAACTATTTTAGCAGTTTTATTACTGTTGGTTGGTGTTGCAATTGCTTACGATACTTTTTTTGCAGCAGAAAATTTATCGGAAATATATAAATATTCCAAACCTCCGCTTGGGCCTGTTTCAGAATTTGTAAGAGATTTATCTAAAAATGTTCCTTTTCTTTATGGTATGGCTTCAATAGTTTTAGCTCTGGGATTAGGTGTTGGAGCAGCAATTTTAAGAAAAATTTTGTCTAAATTAAAAGATAAATATATTCCTAAGCCAACAATATCAACTAAGTAATTTTAAGCGCTTCTATAAAGTTTAGTCATTACAAACTCTTTATGACCAAGTGCCTCTGCGCAAGTCAACCTACCATTAGCAACTTTAAGAGTTGCTTTTATTAATTCATCACCTGCTTGATCAAGATTCATTTCTCTAGATAATATTTTAGATACATCAAGATCAATGTGTTCACTCATAGTTTTAGCAGTTAATGGATTTGCAGTTAATTTAATAACTGGCTCTATTGGATTTCCAATTATATTTCCTTGTCCTGTTGGAAATAAATGAATATTAAATCCGCCTGCTGCTTGAAGAGTTACACACTCAGCAGCTGCTGAGGATGTATCCATAAAATACAATCCTTTTCCCTTACTTGGCTCTTCGGCAGGCTCGAGAACATCAATAAATTCTCTTGATCCAATTTTTTGAAAATTTCCAAAAGCTTTTTCTTCAATTGTAGTCAATCCTCCTGCAATATTACCTGCAGTGGGCTGACTTTCAGACAGATCATTAGTTGCTTCTTTTAAAATGAAATCGTTATACGAACTCCAAGTTTTCATAAATTTATCTTGAGCTTCTTTAGTTTTACCCCTTTTGGCACAAACATTTTCAGCACCCGTTAACTCTGATGTCTCTCCAAAACAAAGATGAACTCCTAAAGGTTCAAGTTTATCCATTAAATTTCCTACTGTAGGATTTGATGCTAACCCCGATGTCGTATCAGACTCTCCACACTTAACAGAAATCCATAAATCACTTATAGGGCATTCCTCTCTTTGTTTTTCAGAGGCCCACATTGAGAATTCTTGAGCTTTCTTTGAAACTTTTGCAATTGTATCAATATCTCCAACACCCTCGATACTAAATCCTTCTACAGGCTTTCCAGTTTTTGCGATAGCATCTACAATTCTTTTTGTCCATTTAGGTTCTATACCTATAACTATGACAGCTGCAACGTTAGGATTTTTACCTGTTCCAATCATTGTTCTAAAATGTAATTCAAGATCAGCTCCAAATTGCAACCTTCCGTAAGAATGAGGCAAAGCAATAGTCCCTTTAATATTATTAGATACAGCTTCTGCACATGCATTTGAAATATCATCAACCGGAAGAATAATTACATGATTTCTTGTACCCGCTCTTCCATTTTCTCTTTTGTAACCTAAAAAACTTTTTGGAATATCCATTTTTACCACTTTTTTGTTTTTACATTATGCACATGAACATGGTCACCTTTTTTTATTGACTTAACTACTTTACCAATATCATGTCCATATTTTATAATTGTGTCACCTTCTTTAAAATCTTGTAAAGCAATTTTGTGTCCAAGGGGAATTTCTGCTTCAGATTTAATGTTATTTGAGGCGTCATTTTCCATGATCCAACAACCACAATCTTGGCCTTTAGTTACCTTTTCAACAACTATTACCCCAACATTGTCTTTTTTATCGTGGATTATTATGTCTGTTTTAGCCATTGTGACGATTTCTTAGTAGAAACTTTGTAAGAATTTATATATTAATCGTTCGATTGCAAACAAATTTTATTGAGTTTTTTTATGACTAAAATGACAACAGAAGAAGCTTTTATTAAAGTTCTTCAAATGCATGGAATTGAACACGCCTTCGGAATTATAGGTTCTGCTTTTATGCCTATTTCAGATTTATTTCCAAAAGCCGGTATAACATTCTGGGATGTAGCTCATGAGACAAACGGTGGATTGATTGCTGATGGTTACACAAGAGCTACTGGAAAAATGTCGATGGTGATAGCCCAAAATGGTCCGGGTATAACCGGATTAGTAACTCCGATTAAAACTGCTTACTGGAATCACACACCTCTATTAGTGGTTACACCACAAGCTGCAAACAAGACTATGGGCCAAGGAGGTTTTCAAGAAGTTGAACAAATGAATTTATTTAAAGATATGGTTTGCTATCAAGAAGAAGTAAGAGATCCATCTAGAATGGCAGAAGTTCTTAATAGAGTTATTGAAAAAGCATTTAGAGGCTCTGCACCTGCGCAAATTAATGTTCCAAGAGATTATTGGACACAAGTTATAGACATTGAATTGCCACCTATTGTTAGATTTGAAAGACAGGGTGGGGGCAAAGAAGCAATCGAGAACGCGGCAAAACTTTTATCAAAAGCTAAATTTCCAGTAATTTTATCTGGAGCTGGAGTTGTTTTAGGTGGAGCAATTGATGAATGTAAAAAATTAGCTGAAAAATTGGACGCACCGGTTTGTAATGGTTATCAACATAATGATAGTTTTCCTGGAAGCCACCCTTTAGCTGTAGGACCCTTAGGATACAATGGATCTAAAGCTGCTATGGAATTAATATCTAAAGCAGATGTAGTACTAGCACTTGGTACCAGACTTAATCCTTTTTCAACATTACCAGGATATGGAATTGATTATTGGCCAAAGAAGGCAACAATAATTCAAGTGGATATGAATCCTGACAGAATTGGTCTTACTAAAAAAGTTTCAGTTGGAATTTGTGGAGATGCCAAACAAGTAGCTCAACAGATTTTAGATAAACTTTCATCAGATGCAGGAAATACAGGCAGAGAAGAGAGAAAAAATTTAATTCATAAAACAAAATCTGCGTGGTTACAAACTTTATCTGGTTTAGATCATGAGGAGGACGATCCTGGAACAGTTTGGAACAAAGAAGCAAGGGAAAGAGATAAAGATAGAATGTCACCAAGACAAGCATGGAGAGCAATTCAAGACGCTTTACCTCAAGATGCAATTATCTCTAGCGATATAGGTAACAATTGCGCAATAGGAAATGCTTACCCAACTTTCGAAAAACCAAGAAAATATTTGGCACCTGGTTTATTTGGTCCTTGTGGATATGGTTTTCCAGCCATACTAGGCGCAAAAATCGGCTGTCCTGATACTCCAGTGGTAGGATTTGCAGGTGATGGAGCTTTTGGAATTAGTATGAACGAAATGAGCTCATGTGCAAGAGAAGAATGGCCAGCTATCACAATGGTAATTTTTAGAAATTATCAATGGGGTGCCGAAAAAAGAAATTCAATACTTTGGTTTGATGATAATTTTGTTGGAACAGAACTTGATCCTGAATTAAGCTATGCAAAAGTTGCTAATGCTTGTGGATTAAAAGGAGTAACTTGTAAAACAATGGAAGAGACAACCAAAGCAATTAAACAATCTTGCGAAGATCAAAAAAAAGGTATTACAACTTTTATTGAAATAATTTTAAATCAAGAGCTTGGCGAACCTTTTAGAAGAGATGCTATGAAAAAACCTGTTAAAGTTGCAGGTATTAAAAAAGAGGATATGAAGAAACAACCCTCTTTAATTTCTTAATTTAAACAAGTTTTTATCTTATAACTGCTTTAACAGAACCAAGTTTATCAACTTTACCAGTATAAAGACCCTTACCTTTAATTGGAACTACGCCAACCGAAGAACCAGTAAAAACCCAAAAATCTTTATTTAAATTTATTTTATCTTTTTTAACTTTATTCAAAACAAATCTCAAAGAGTTCAATGGGTTTATGTAGACTGTATTAGTATTACCACTTACGCTTTGATTAATTTTTTTATTTGAAATATTAGTTTTTAAATTCCCAATATTTATTCTTTTATATTTCTTTTTAGCACCTATTAAAAATTTTACATTCGCACCAAAATCACTACATAAGTCACCAAAAGAAGTAATTCCTTTTTTTCTTTGTCTATAACCAACCACCTCAATACATGGCGCCATGTGAGAAATATATTTCGATATATTTTTCATGGTAATTACACCTTTAGACAAAAAAAAGGATTTTTTAACTTTATAGCAAACTTCAAGCTCTATACCCAAAGTTGCTTTATTTATTTTAACACTTCTACCACTACTTAAAAAATTTCTTTTATAAACTGTTGCGTAAAAAGGCTCTTTTTCTTTTAACTTTTTAATTAGGGGAATACCTGTGCCAGCTGCTTTAAAACCAATTATAGGCAATTTAATTTTGCTTTCACAAAGTTTTCTCAATTGTTGTGCGTCTTTTATTTTTTTTGTATATTTATTAGGGATTGCTTTTATTAGTTTATTTTTTAAAAACGCAGTTACAAGTTTATTTGAGATTTTTTCTAAATTATTTTGTTTCATAATTTTATATCTATAATTGTTGAGGGATCTAATTTAATCCCAAACCAATTTAGCCTAATGTCTAAATGAGGTCCAGTTGATCTTCCACTAGAACCTACAGTACCAATTATATCACCTTGTTTTACAATATCGCCTTCTTCTACAAATATTTTATCCATGTGCATATATAATGTAGAAATTCCATGTCCGTGATCAAAAATAAGCGTTGCTCCAGTGTAATATAAATCATTCTCAGCAAGTGTGACAACTCCATTAGCCATCGCTTTTATTGGAGTTCCAAGTTTACCTGCAAAATCTATTCCATAGTGGGGAGACCTAGGTTTACCGTTAAGAATTCTTTGACTACCATAAATTCCTGTTATTATTGCATCATCTAAAGGAGCAATAAATTTATTTTTAAAAAATTTTAAATTTGAATTTATTTCTCTAGCTCTAACAATTAATTTATTTTCTTTTTTAATCCTTGCGTAAACTTCTTTAGGAGGTGTGACTTTCTTAGGCTCAAGACCATCAATTCTTTGAATTTTGTATTCTCTTTTAATTACCTTTTTAACTATTTTAGTCTTATTACCATTCAATGTTTTGACGATCACCACATCATTTTTTCTATCTCTATCAAGTCCAAAAACAAAATCCCCATCTTCAGTAACTTTGATTTCTTTATCATCAATTTTGATTTTGGCTGCAGGATCTGTTTTTCCCAAAATAAAGTGACCTTGAATAAATTTACCATTGAATTCAATTGATTTTGCTTCAAATGAAAAAATGAAAATAAATAATAAAATATATTTTATTATTTTGCTGTCCATCCACCATCTACCAATAAAGATGTGCCAGTAATCATCGATGCTTGATCTGAAGCTAAAAAAACAACAGCACTTGCAATATCTGACAGTTCTGCAAACTTTCCTAGTGGAATATTACCAAGAACTTCTTTCATAAATTTTTTGTCTTTTAAAAATTTTTTAGTCATTGGAGTTACAACAAACGTTGGACATATAGTATTTACTCTAATATTGTATTTAGCTAAATCTATTGACATACCTTTAGTTAATCCTTCTAAACCAAATTTATTCATATTGTAAACACTTCTAATTGGCCCACCCACATGCCCCATTTGTGAAGACATATTAATTATTACTCCCCCAGTTTTTTTTCTTGTTTTTAATTCAATCATCTTTAATGCACTTAGCTGAGCTATATTAAATGAAGCTATAGTGTTAACTTTTACCAAATACTCCATGTTACTTTTTTTAACTTTAGTAAAATGTTCTGGAATATTTGTTCCCGCATTATTGACAACAACATCTATCCTTTTTTGAGAATTAATAACCTTTTTAACTTGTTCATATTTTGTGACATCACATACAAAATATTTACATTTTACTCTGAATTTTTTAATAATTTTTGAGACTTCTTTTAAATCTTTTTCAGTCCTGCTAATTATTATTAGATTTGTTCCAGCTTCAGCTAAAGCAATTGCACAGGCTCTACCCAAACCTTTACCAGCGCCTGTCACAAGAGCTGTTTTGTTTTTTAAGTTATATTTTTTTAAGTACATCAAATAATCAAAATTTTTAGGTCAGTATAAATCAAATCTATTGCTACTACCAGTATTGCTAATAAACCCACCCAACCAATCCATTTATACTTTTTTATCCATCCGGATATTAAAGTAGCAGCAGTCGCCATTAAAACGATTGATAAAACTAAACCAAAAACCAAAAGCCCGTAATGATCTTTTGCTGCCCCAGCTACACCAAGTACATTATCTAAACTCATTGTAAAATCTGCAATTAATACAGTTGATATAGCTTTTATAAAACTAGATTTATCTATTTTTATGTTACTCTTTGGTTCACTATCAGAATTTTTTAGAATATCTTTATAAAGTTTATAGCAAATATATAATAACGCTAAACCACCAATTAATCTTAGACCAGTTATTTGTAATAGGTATGCAGTTAAAAGAGTTAGTATTATTCTTAATACGACAGCTCCACCAATTCCCCAAAAAATGATTTTTTTTCTTTCCGCGGCTGGAAATTGAGATGCAACCATACCAATTATTATTGCATTATCACCCGCTAAAACTAAATCGATAAAAACTATTTGTGTAAAAATTATTATTTCTTCATTCATTGCAGGTTGTCTTCTAATATCATGTCAGATGCTTTTTCTGCAATCATTATAGTTGGTGCGTTTGTATTTCCTGATGTAATATTAGGCATAATTGATGCATCAACTACTCTTAAATTTTCAACTCCATGAACTTTAAGTCTATCGTTTACAACTGAATTCTCATCTTGACCCATTTTGCAAGTGCCAACAGGATGAAAAATTGTTTGCGCATAGTCACTACCAGCCTTAACTAGCTCCTCATCATCTTTAATGTGAGCACCAGGACGGTATTCCTCTGGTTCATATTTTTTAAATGTTTCAGTATCTAACATTATTTTTCTTACAAGCTTTAATCCTTGTGCAGCAACATACCTATCATCATCAGTTGATAAATAATTCATCTTAATCTTTGGATTATCTTTAATATTTTTACTTACAATATTAATTTCTCCTCTACTTGTTGGTCTAATATTAGCAACTGTTGGTGTAATTCCATCAAAATCATGGAGTTTAGTTGCTCCTAAAATATCTGTACTAATAGGTTGTACATGGAATTGTAAATTTGGAGTTTCTCTAGAACTATCACTTTTAGCAAAACCACACACCTGACTTGCTCCCATAGTCATTGGTCCACTTTGATTAAAAATATATTCTAATCCAATTAAAAATTTTCCAAAAAGACTATTAATTTTCTTATTCAACGATTTTAAATTTTTAACTTTATATACCGGTCTAAACATTAAGTGGTCTTGTAAATTTTTACCAACTCCTTTAAGATTTTTTATTAAATCTATCCCAATTTTATTTAATTTATTACCATCACCAATTCCAGAGACTTGTAAGATATGAGGTGATCCAATCGAGCCCGCACATAATATAACCTCTTTATTAGCAGAAATTTTACTCAAATTTTCTCCACGAAAGTATTCAATACCTGAAGCTTTTTTACCTTCAAAATTAATCCTTTGAACATGAGCATTAGTTATTATCTTTAAATTCGATCTTTTTTTTGCAGGATTTAAGTAACCTTTTGCTGCACTATATCTTAGTTTCAATCCAAATTTATTAAAAGTTGTGGTAAATTGAAAAAAACCAACACCAAAATTATCACCTGTATTAAAATCATGCACCTTAGGAATACCTTTCTCTTCTGCTGCATTAATAAATTCATCAAGCATTTTTAATTTAATTTTTTTATTTGCAACCATGATTGGACCTTCATCACTATGAAATTTGCCTTTACCTAACTCATTGTTTTCTGATTTTATAAAATATGGTAATACATCATCCCACCCCCAGCCTTTGTTACCTTGCTGACGCCAATTATCATAATCGTTACTTTGACCTCTTATCCACAACAATCCATTTATTGATGAACTGCCTCCTAATGTTTTTCCCCTAGGGTATCTAATAGATCTATTATTCATCGTCTCATCTTTCTCTGTACGAAAACACCAATCTACTTTTGGATTATGCATTGTCTTATAATAACCAACGGGAATATGTATCCATGGATAATTATCTTTTCCACCAGCCTCTAACAGTAAAACTTTATTTTTTGAATTTTTTGATAATCGATTAGCTAAAACACAGCCAGCTGAGCCTGCTCCAATAATAATGTAATCAAAATTTTCCATAATCACTTTGGGTTTATTTTTATACTGAATTTGTCATTTTTACTAGGTTTATCGAGATATTTGGTTCTTGTATCGTTATAAGATTTTTGTCAGAATTAGTTTTTTAAAAATAACTTAAGAGAGGGAAATTATGAAAAAAATTATTTCAATCTTGTTTACCGCTTTTTTAGTTTTTGGTTTTGTATCAAACGCTAGCGCTAAAACATTGAAATGTCAGACCGTTCTTAATACTAAAGCAGATGAAGTAAAAATGCTTAAAGACTTCACTGACACTGTAACAGCTTTAACTGATGGATCTTTAAAATTTGAAATTTTACCAGCAGGAGCAGTTGTTGGAGTTAAAGAAACTTTAGATGCGGTTGACAAAGGTTTAATTGACTGTGGATTTGCTTGGACACACTATTGGTCAGGTGATCACCCAGCAGCTATGTTATTTGGTTCACCTGTAGCAGGAGGTGGAGTAGGTATAGATAACTTAGCATTTCTATCATGGTTCCAATACGGTGGTGGTAAAGAACTTTACGACCAATTATGGAAAGAAATGGGGAGAGACATAAAAGGATTTATGCTTCAACCAGTTGGACCAGAGGCTTTAGGTTGGTTTCCAAAACCAATTAAAGACATGGCTGACTTTAGAAAATATAAATTCAGAACTCCTCCAGGAATTCCAGGACAAACTTACAAAGACATTGGTATAGCATCAGTTGCTATGGGTGGTGGTGACATTTTACCAGCACTTGAAGCAGGTACTATTGATGCAGCTGAGTGGTGTTGTCCAAAACCAGATTTAACATTTGGTTTTCAAAAAGTCTTAAAACATTACTATTTACAAGGATTACACCAAGTTGTAGTTAATGCTGACTTTTACATAACTGGAAAAACTTATAATGCAATGACAGCTCACGAGAAAAAATCTCTTGAAGTTGCTGCTAATGCATCACTAGCAAAATCTTTAAGCTACAGAATTTACGAAAACGGTAAAGCTTTACAAGAGCTTACTACTAAGCATGGGGTTAAATTAGAAGACACTCCATCTGATTATTTCGTAGAATATATGGCTGCAGCAAAAGCTACTTTAAATAAAAATGCTGAGAAAAACGCATTTTTCAAAAAAGTATATGACTCTATGAAAGAGTTTGCTGATGTTGCTGTTCCTTTCTGGAGCGGTGCTCAAATGTCAAATGCTAAGCTTGGAATGGCTCACGCAGCGACATTGAAGTAAAAAAGTAATAACTTTTAAATTTAATAAGAGCGGACTTTACAGTCCGCTCTTTTTGTTTAAAATTCCTTTATGTCAGACAAACAATCAAACTTTGATATATCAGATGAAATGATTGCTGAGAGGCGAGGGACATCTTATAAAATGCCCGAAGATATGCCATCATGGATGGCAAATACCATACTAAGAATAGATAAATTTAGTAAAATCGTTGGAAATATAGTTTGTTGGATTTTAATCCCATTAATTTTTGCAATGACTTATGAAGTCATTGCTCGGAAATTATTTTTAGCTCCTACAATTTGGGCATACGATATAAGTAGATTTCTTTATGGTGCATTATTTATGCTGGGTGCAGCTTATGCTTTATCAAAAGGAGTTCATATTAGAGCAGATTTTTTATATAGAAATTTTAAAACTAAGACACAGGGTTTAATAGATTTTTGGTTATATATTATATTTTATTTTCCAGGATTGCTTGTTTTTTTATACATGACAATCGGTTTTGTTGAAGAGTCTATTAGAAGAGGTGAAAGAGGTATGGATACTACTTGGATGCCTTTTATGTGGCCAATTAAAACATGCTTATTGGTTGGAATAATCTTTTTATTAATTCAAGGTGTATCAGAATTATTAAAAAGTTATTGGGCAAGTAAAAAAGGTGAATGGCCAGGGGGAAATAAATGATCGCAGAGTTAATTGATCCAGCAATATTAGGTTTTATCTTAGTTGGTGTAATGTTATTTGCAATATTTGTTGGTTTTCCTATTTCATTTACATTAATTTTTTTAGGATTTGTTTTCGGATATTTAGGATTTGGAAAATTAGTTTTTTATTTAATGACGCTCCAATTTTCCATGGTAATGACCGAGCAAACCCTAGCAGCAGTTCCACTATTTGTATTTATGGGAATAATGATGGAACAAGCTGGTTTAATGGAAAGATTATTTTCTGCTTTTCAATTAATGCTAGCTAAAGTTCGAGGCTCTTTATATTACGCTGTTTTATTTGTTTCAGTTATATTCGCAGCTGCAACAGGAATTGTTGGTGCTTCAGTTACAATTTTAGGAATTATGGCTGCAAAATCAATGAACCGTTCAAGTTATGATGTGAGACTTGCGGCTGGAACTATAACAGCTGGTGGAACATTAGGAATATTAATCCCACCAAGTATAATGTTAGTTGTGATGGGCCCTATTATGGAGATTCCTGTTATTGACTTATTTGCGGCTGCAATTTTCCCTGGAATTTTATTAGCAACATTGTACGCAGCTTATACAACAATTAGATGCATGATGAACCCAAAACTAGGGCCACCATTGCCAGAAGATATGAGGGCTACAAGTATGAAAAAAGTTTGGATTGAGTTTTTTTTAGGTTTAGTACCTCCAGCAGCTTTAGTGTTTGCGGCACTTGGAAGTATTCTGTTAGGATTTGCCACTCCAACTGAAGCTGCAGGATGCGGTGCAATGGGTGCATTATTATTGTCTTTAGCTTATAAAAAATTGACATTACCAAAATTACAAGAAGCATTAGTAAAAACATTAGAAATTACTGCACTTATAATGGTTTTAGTTGCGGCATCAAACTTTTTCGGAGCAGTATTTGCAAGATTAGGCACACCAACTTTATTAACAGAATTTTTATTAGGATTAGAAATGAATAAATATCTAATCCTTGGAATGATAATGGTTATGATCTTTCTATTAGGTTGGCCTCTAGAATGGGTGCCAATAGTTATGATTATAATTCCGATAATTTTACCTTTAGTTGAAGCTTTAGGATTTAATTTAACCTGGTTTGCAATATTAGTTGCCGTAAATTTACAAACTGCCTGGCTATCACCTCCTGTAGCATTATCAGCTTATTTTTTAAAAGGAGTCGTTCCAGAATGGGATTTAAAGGATATTTATCTAGGAATGATGCAATTTATGGTGCTCCAAATAATTGGTCTTATTATAATTATTATATTTCCTAAAATAGTCTTATGGTTGCCATCTGTCTTGTATGGACAGTAAGTTATATATGATTATTATGGAATAGTGAGTCCTAATAAAGAAAATATTCATTTAACAAACTGGGAAATAGTTTCAGTAAATCCAACAAATAAAAATTGGAATTGGAAAGATATATTTTGCTTTTGGACTGTTGGAACGCAAAGTATAATTTCTTTCGCTTTAATAGGTTCTTTATATTTGCTTTATAACTTAAATTTTTATGAAGTTTTATTTGGCTCAATATTAGCGTCAATGTTAGTTTGTATTTTTTCAAACCTTGGTGGAGCACCTTCCCAAAGACATGGTATACCTTTTCCAGTTTTTTTAAGAATATCAACTGGTTATTTGGGAGCAAAATATATTAGTCTTTTAAGAGGATTTGTTGGCTTATTTTTTTTTGGAGTACAAACTTTTTTTATCTCTAAATCAATTGGATATTTAATAAGAATTACTTTATTCAATATTGATAGTAATTTTTTAGATAACGATATTTTTTTAATTTATTTCATGTCAATGAATCTAATTGACTGGTTATCTTTTATATTCACTTTATTGATACAGTTTTTAATTTTTAGCAATGGACAAAAAATAATAAAGAATTTTGTAAATTTTTCAGCAATGTTTGTTTTTTTTGGATTGTTTTTATTTTTTTTAATTTTTATTTCTGAAAGTGACTTATATGTTTTAGAAACATTGTCGGATAGGTTAAACTTATCTGGTGGATTTGAAGAATTTAAATTAGCGAATATGATTGGTATTACAGGAACATTATTTGCATATTATTCAATCTTAATATTAAACTTTGGTGATTACTCGCGATATGTAAAAGATACTAAACAATTAACTAAGGGCAATATATCTTTAGCTTTTTCTTTAATTCTATTTTCTTTTTTTGTGTTAGTTATTATTGTTGGTTCTGATACATATTTTAGAAGTAATAACATTAGTATTTCAACAGTGCTTACAAATCCTACAGATATTATAGGAAAATTAAATAATACAATCTTAACAGTGGTTGTATTAATTTTTATTTTATTTGCGTCGTCCTCAACAAATTTAATTGCAAACTATATTCCAACTCAAAACATCATTATTAATTTTATGCCGAAAAATATGACTTTAAAAAAATCAGGATTAACCATATTGTTTTTTGGTTTTTTTATTGGAGCACTTTGGACACCACTCTTGAGCCAAAACGGATCTTTATCAATCTTAGATACTATTGCGAGTTTTTTTGGGCCTATATTTGGAATTATAATTATTGATTATTATGTAATTAAAAAAAGAATTTTAATTAATAAAGACATATTTTTTGCAAATGAAAAAAGTGTCTACATGTATTCTAAAGGATGGCATTTAAAAGCATTATATTCAATTTTAATAGGAACCATCTTTGCATTCTCAACTATTTGGAATCCTAATCTTAACATATTTCAATCTTTTTCTTGGATCATTGGTTTTGTTGTTTCAAGTATTGTCTATTACCTGCTAGCAAGTGAAAAATGAATAAATTTGATTTAAAAAAAAAAGTTGCAATAGTTACAGGTGGAGCCCAAGGTTTTGGTTTGGATATAACAAAAAGATTTCTTAAATCTGGGGCAAAAGTAATTATTTGGGACAATGATGAAAATGAACTTAAAAAAATTTTTAAGAAAATTAAAAATAAAAATTTATATAATCTAATGGTAGATGTAACTGACCCTGTAAAGGTTGAAGATGCTGTCAGAAAAATCACTAAAAATATGAAAATTGATATATTGGTTAATAGCGCTGGTATTACCGGGTCAACTACTGAGCTGTGGAATTACGATTATGAGGAATGGAAAACAGTTGTTGACATAAATTTACACGGAACTTTTAATTGTTGTAAAGCTATAGTTCCACATATGATAAAAAAAAATTATGGAAGAATAGTTAATATAGCTTCAGTTTCTGGAAAAGATGGTAATGTAAAAGCTAGCGCATATAGCTCTTCAAAAGCAGGCGTTATTGCTCTTACAAAATCTCTCGGAAAGGAATTAGCAAATAAAAATATAGCGGTTAATGCGGTGACACCAGCGGGTGCCAAAACAAGGATTTTAAATCAAATGTCTAAAGAACACGTTAAAAGAATGCTTTCCAAAGTTCCAAGAGCAAGATTTCTGAAATTAAATGAGCTCTCATCAATGGTATGTTGGCTTTCATCTGAAGAAAATTCATTTTCTACCGCCGCAGTATTTGATATAAGCGGCGGTAGATCTACTTATTAATTTATTTAATTTTAGGTTTTTCTAGAGGCAACATAGTGTTTTCAAGTTTATATAAACTATCTTCGTTAGCTATAACAGGTGCTAAAATAATTACTGACCAATAAATTAGAAGTATGAAGATTGATGTTAATTTCAAAGCTTCTCTCCATTAATTACGCAATTTTGCTTATTTATTTTTTGATCAAAATTTTCTAAATTTTCGTTGTTGATAATCCATACGAAAGATTTTTCGTAAGTGTTATCTTCCGCTAATTTAGTACATTTTTTGCCAAGTTTAACTGAATGTGTTGAGCATCCAGTTAGAACCATTAGTAATATAAGTGGTATTAAAAGTTTCATAAGTAATAAATAGCTTTAAATAATGAATTTCGAATGTCTGAAAAATGTCAAAAGTAAGATTTTCAAATTATTTGAATTTTTTTTTTTTTAGTCTATAGCTTCCAAAAATGAAAAAAATTTTAACTTTAATTATCTCAATTTTCTTTTTTAACAATGTATACGGGGATAATTTAGAAATATTTCAGTTTAATAATGAAGAGCTAGATAATTTAAAAGTAAGAAAAATTAGAGGCGCTAAAAACCTCACTAATTATAGCCTGGGTAATAATGAAAAAGGTAATTTTTTGAGAGCTGAGGTTGAAGATGGGGGGTCAGGCTTAGGAAAAGAGGTTTTAGTGGATCTTAATAAAACCCCATTTTTAAATATTACTTGGAAAGTTGAAAAAGACTTAAGTGGCATTAATGAGAAATCAAAAAAAGGGCATGATTTTGCTGCTAGATTCTTCGTAGTTAAAAAAACTGGGCTAACACCGCTTTCAAACAAAGCTATAAACTACGTTTTTTCAAGTAATGAAGAAATTGAAGACCACTGGACTAGTCCTTATACTAAAAGTTCGATTGACTATGTGTTATCATCTACCAAAAATAGCTTAAATGAGTGGGTTACAGTGAAAACTAATGTTAAAGAAGATTATAAAAAATTACATAATTTAGATGTCGATATATTAGACGGGGTTGCGATAATGGCCGATACGGATCAGTCAAAAAAGCTATCAATTTCTTACTTCCAAAGCATATATTTTTCAGCCAATTAATAAATTTATATATGAATGAATTTAGTTATAAATTAAAAGTTTTTTATGAGGATACCGACTCAGGTGGTGTGGTTTATTATGCAAATTATTTAAAGTTTTTTGAGAGAGCAAGAACCGAGGCAATTGCAGAAATTGGCTTAAGTAACAAAAAATTATTAGAGGAAAATGGAATTTTTATAATAGTGAAATCTTGTAATATAGAATATAAAAAACCTGCCAAACTTGAGGACCAGATTGAAATAAAATCTAATATAATTTCAATATCTAATACATCTTTTAAGATGAGACAAAAGGCTTTCAAAGATAATGAATTAATAACTGACTGTGAAATACACTTAGTTATAGTTGATAAAAAAGGAAAACCATCAAAAATACCTGAAATCCTAAAAAAGAAATTGGAAAATTAGTTTAATTCAAGCGCCTTTTTAAAAAGAAGTTTCATTTTTTTTTCGTTAATTCTTCCGGTATTGACATTTCTTGGACTTGGGTGATAACAGGCAACTAAATATATATTTTTTGGAAGAGTATAAATTTTTCCATGAGAAAAATATACTTTGTCTTCAAAGTCATAATTTTCTTTAAAAAATAATACACAACTATCAAAAGCAATTTTTCCTAATGCAACAATTGTTTTTAAATTTTTTAGATTTTTAATTTCATTATGAAAAAAACTGAAACAATTGTTCAATTCATCTCTGTTGGGCTTATCTCCAGGAGGTACACACTTAAGGGCTGTAGTTATATACGCATTTTTTAATTCTAATCCATCGTTTATGTTATCTGAATATGGGTGATTTGAAATTTTAACACCATACAAACATTTATATAAAAAATCTGATGATCTATCTCCTGTAAAAACTCTACCAGTTCTAGTTCCACCGTGTGCAGCTGGTGCTAATCCTACAAAAAGTAATTTTCCGTTAACATCACCAAATCCTGTTATAGGTTTGCCCCAATATCTTTCATTTTGATATTGCTTCCTTTTTTCATTTGATATCTTATTTCTAAATTTTACCAATCTTGGACATTTACTACATTTAATTATAGATTTATTTAGTTGAATAAAACCTAAGTTCATGATGAAACATTTTAAAATAATAATTCTAATTATTCTATTTCTTTTTAATCACAAAAGTTACGCTAATGAAAATATTGTGGAAATCTTAAAAAAAAACAATAACATAATTTTTATAAGGCATTCACTTGCACCAGGCTCTGGTGACCCAGAAAATATAAATTTAAAAGATTGTAAAACACAAAGAAATTTAAATAGTGAAGGAATTAAACAATCAAAAAAAATCGGCAACTTTTTTAAAAAAAATGATATTAAAGTTGAACATGTCTTTTCGAGCGAGTGGTGCAGATGTAAAGATACTGCTTTTCATGCGTTCAATAGTTATAAAACATTTGATGCACTTAACTCCTTTTACAGTGAAAAATTTTATAAAAATAAAAATAAACAAATAAAGAATTTAAAAAAATTCATCAATAGTTGGGATAATAATTCAAATTTAGTTTTAGTAACCCATTACGTTGTAATATTAGAAATGTTAGGAGTCGGAACTGGATCAGGAGAAATTATAATTTCCAATAAAAAATATGAAATAAAAGATAGAATTGAAATAAATTAACTATTTAAAATATATATAAAAAAAACTCTTAATGATTTCATAAGAGATCAAAAGACCATCTTTAATAACATTTACTTTTTTCTTACCATCATATCTTTTTCTCTCAAACATTGCTAAATCCACATAGGTGTGATTTTTTTTTTTTACTTTTACAGGTAGCTCAATACAAAGTTTAAAATCATTATTTTTTAAATTTAAATTGTTAAATTTATCTACATTACAAAGTACATATGTATATAAAATATCTGATAACTTTATTCCTAATATATATCTTGTAATAAAAGTGAAAATTTTATTACCAATAAAAGTAACAATATCATCATCGTCACTACCGCCAGAACCTTTATATCTACTACCAAATATAAAATCGTTATTTTTTGATAATTTAATTAGCTCATCAAAATATTTTGGATCAAAAGAGTGATCTGCATTATATATGCATCCAAAGTTACTTTTGGCATTTTTAAATCCCTCTACAATAGCTGAGCCATATCCTTTATTTTTCTGTATTATTAATTTACAATTATATTTTTTAGTTATAGGTATTGAGTTATCCTGTTCACCATCAACAACTACAATTATTTCATCAACAAATTTATTATCTTTAACTTCCTCAAGAACAACCCCCAATGACTCCACCTCATTTTTACAAGGAATTATTAAAGATATCTTTTCCATCATTAAATTTTTTTAAAAGAGTTGACTAATTCTCTTCTTTGTTTTTTTCTACAAATATTAGAGCAACTAAAAATAATGCAGTCCAAAACATTGCTATTAAACCTTTTTTTATGTTGGTTTCAGCCCCCCATATGTCTAGAAACACAGCACCAAATAATATTCCTAGAATATACAAAATTACAAGGTGCTTTATCTTAATCATTTATTTCCATTTTTCTTTTTTTTTCTAAAGAAATTCCATGTTTGCATTTATAGTTATATGATTTTTCAAAGCTTTCTAACTGCCAACCCTTCATCCTAGATTTTATCTCTGTTAAATTTTTTAATTTCCAATTATCTGAAGTATTTTTATCTTTCCACTGAAGTTTTTCCTCAGAATTTCTAGCACAACCGTAACAAAAATCAGTTACTGGATCAGATTTACAAATACTAATACACGGTGAAACTATCATAAATTTAATGGATTATTTATTGCACAAATATTCTAATTGGACAAATTTAATCTATCATATATAAGTCTTTTAAATATTTGGGCGAGTGGCGGAATTGGTAGACGCGTTGGTCTTAGGAACCAATATGGCAACATGTGAAGGTTCGAGTCCTTTCTCGCCTACCAAATAATTATGAAAGTAACAGTAGAAAATAAAAAAAATTTAGAAAAGAATTTAAAAGTCTTTGTTGACAAAACTACAATTAACAAAGAGCTAGAATTAAGATATGAGCAAATCAAAAAAGATGTTGTTCTTAAGGGATTTAGACCAGGCAAAGTTCCAACAAATATTATTAAAAAACAATTTGGAAAAGCAGTTTATGGAGAAGTTATTGATAAAATTCTAAAAGAAAGTTCGGCGAAAGCAATTGACGAAAAAAAAATTAGGCCTGCCTTACAGCCAAAAATTGATCTTAAAAGCTTTGGTGAAGGTAAAGATTTAGAGTACACAATTAGCGTTACAGAGTTTCCAGAAGTCAAATTAGATTCTATAGAAAAAATTAAGTTTGATGATTATGAAATAAAAATTGATGATAATGAAGCTAACAAAAGAATCAAAGAAATTGCAAAAAATCAAAAAAACTTTATCGAGGTTGATGCTGCTAAAGTAGCTAATGAGGGAGATCTTATTTCATTCGATTACATTGCTACAGTTGATGGTAACAGTTTTGAGGGTAATGAAGGAAAAAATACTCAATTAGAAATTGGGAAAGATTTATTTATTAAAGGTTTCGATAAACAATTGCTGAAATCAAAAAAAGGTGACGAAATTAGTGTAGAAGTTACGTTACCAGAAAACTTTCTTAAGAAAGAACTAGTAGGCAAGAAAGGTATCTTTAAGTGTAAAATAAATTCAGTAAAAAAACCAAAAGAGGTTGAAGTTACGGATGAATTTGCAAAAACACTTGGTGCTAAGGATTTAAATGATTTAAAAAAGATTATTTCAAAACAAATAAATGAGGAGTTTAAAAACTCTTTAAACATAATTTCAAAAAATCAAATATTAAAAGGATTAGAGCAAATTAAAGTTGAAGATCTTCCACAATCTTTAATAGACGAAGAGGTAAAAGTTTTAGGTCAAGGTCAAACTGAGGAAGAATTAAAAAAAAACAAAAATAATTTAGAAAAAAATGCCTCTAAAAGAATTAAACTTGGTTTGATTTTAAATGAAATTGGGGAAAAAAATAAAATAAAAGTTGATCCTGATGAAATTCAAGCAGAAATTCAAAAACAGTTAAGTATGATGCCTGGTCAAGAAAAAATAATTATGGATTATTACAAAAAAAATCCATCTGCTTCAGCTAGTCTTAGAGGAACATTATATGAAGAAAAGATTATTAATTTCATAAAATCAAAGGCAAAATCAAATAAGCGTATTTTAGATAAAAATGAAGCTGAGAAAATAATTAAAGCTGAGAATGAAAAAAATTTAGAAGCACAAAAGAAAATTTCAAAAGCCCTATCTCCAAACGAAACTAAAATAAAATCAAAAAAAAAAGAAAATAAAGCACCAGTTAAGAAAAAAGCAAAAAAAGTTAGCAAAAAGTAATTACAAGTTGTATAAGTAACTGATTCGTAATTATGAGTACTAAAATACCAGAACACATAAACACTTTAATCCCAATGGTTGTAGAACAATCATCAAGGGGTGAGAGGGCATATGATATTTATTCAAGACTATTAAAAGAAAGAATAGTTTTTTTAGTTGGTCCTATAAATGATAACGTAGCTTCATTAGTTACCGCACAATTATTATTTCTAGAGTCTGAAAATCCAAAAAAAGAAATTTTTTTATATATCAACAGCCCAGGCGGTTTAGTCACCGCAGGATTAGGTATTTATGACACAATGCAATACATAAAACCAGACGTATCAACTCTTTGCATTGGCCAAGCAGCATCAATGGGTTCTTTTCTTTTAGCTGCTGGAAAAAAAGGAAAAAGATTTTCTTTACCAAATTCAAGGATAATGGTTCATCAACCCTCTGCAGGTTTTCAAGGGCAAGCAACTGATATTGAAATTCACGCTAATGAAGTATTATCACTAAAGAAAAGGTTAAATGAAATATATTCTAAACATACTGGTAAAAATGTTGAACAAATTAAAGATGCTTTGGAGAGAGATAATTTTATGACTCCAGAAAATGCAAAAGATTTTGGTTTAATCGATCAAGTAGTTGAGAAAAGAATTTAGTTTTCCACTATATATAGTTAAATTTTAATATGAAACTTGATAATAACACACAAAATATATTAGAATTAGTATACTGATTCGTTTACAAATTCTATGAGTAATAATAAAAACATTTTATACTGTTCTTTTTGCGGCAAAAGCCAACATGAGGTAAGAAAATTAATTGCGGGTCCTACAGTTTTTATTTGCGATGAGTGTGTTGAGCTATGTATGGACATCATTAAAGAAGAAAATAAAGATACTTTTGTAAAACACCAAGATGGTCTTCCCTCACCAAAACAAATATGCTCTGTGTTAGATGATTATGTTATAGGACAAGACCTTGCAAAAAAAGTCTTGTCTGTAGCTGTCCATAATCATTACAAAAGACTAAACTATGAAAATAAAACAAGTAAAAGTGTTGAGCTTGCAAAATCAAACATTTTATTAATTGGTCCAACTGGTTGTGGAAAAACTTTATTAGCACAAACTTTAGCGAGAATATTAGATGTTCCATTTACCATGGCAGACGCAACAACACTGACAGAAGCAGGATATGTGGGAGAAGATGTAGAAAATATAATATTAAAATTATTACAAGCTGCAGATTATAATGTTGAAAAAGCTCAAAGAGGAATAGTATACATAGATGAAGTAGATAAAATTAGTAGGAAATCTGAAAACCCCTCAATAACTAGAGATGTTTCTGGTGAGGGAGTACAACAAGCGTTGCTTAAAATAATGGAAGGAACAATTGCAAGTGTTCCACCACAAGGAGGCAGAAAACATCCTCAACAAGAATTTTTACAAGTTGATACTACAAATATTCTATTTATTTGTGGAGGTGCTTTTGCAGGATTAGATAAAATTATTTCCCAAAGAGACAAAGGTTCATCAATTGGTTTTGGTGCCAAAGTAAAATCAATTGAAGATAAAAAAACTGGAGAATGGATTAAAAGTTTAGAACCTGAGGATTTGCTAAAATATGGTCTTATTCCAGAATTTATAGGAAGATTACCTATTACAGCAACTCTTGAAGATTTAGATGAAAAATCTTTAATCAAAATTTTACAAGAACCAAAAAATTCTTTAATTAAACAATATCAAGAATTGTTTAAACTTGAGGGAGCGAAGTTAATCTTTAAAGATAATGCGATAAAAGAAGTAGCTATAAAAGCTATAAAAAAGAAAACAGGCGCTAGGGGTCTGAGATCTATCCTAGAAAACGTTCTATTAAAAACTATGTTTGATATACCAAGTTTAGACAATGTGAGCGAAGTAATCGTAGACGTTAGTTCTGTCAGAGGAGAGTCTCAGCCAATAATTGTACATTCAAAGAACAAAACAGAAAAAGATAAGTCAAAAACCTCAGCTGCGTAATATTGCACTTAATAAAAGGTAAAAAACTATTGCAATATTCACTTTAATATCCATATACTTATTTAATGGAAGTTAAATTTAATTCTGCTTTATTACCTTTAAGAGATATTGTGGTTTTTCCACATATGGTAATACCTTTATTTGTTGGAAGAGATAAATCGATCACTGCATTAAATGAGGTAATGAAAAAAGACAAAAAAATTGTTTTAGTAACCCAAAAAAATTCTGAAGTAGACGATCCAAAAAAAAATGATATTTTTAATTACGGATGTGAAAGTAGCATATTACAGCTTCTTAAACTTCCAGATGGAACAGTTAAAGTTTTGGTGGAGGGTTTAACTAGAGTTAAAATAAATGAATTCCAAGATAATAATGAATATTTGTCTTGTAGTTACGAGAAACTTTTAGATGTTTTAAGTAAAGATGAAGATTTAATGACCCTAGCATTAAATTCTATTAAAAAATTAGAAAAACTTACATCAATTAATAAAAAAATTTCTAATGAAACAATAAACAATATCAAGCTTTTAAAAGATCCATCGAAAATTTCTGACAATATAGCTTCACACTTGAATGCAACTATTTCTGAAAAGCAACAAATTTTTGAAACTTTAGACTTAAAAAAAAGACTTAATCTTATAAACAAAATAATGGATAACGAAACGAGTATAATAGGAGTTGAAAAAAGAATTCGTGGAAGAGTAAAGACTCAAATGGAAAAAACTCAAAGAGAGTATTACTTAAATGAACAACTTAAGGCTATACAAAAAGAATTAGGCGAAATAGAGGATGGTAAAGATGAAACATCAAGTTTGAATAAAGCCATCTTAAGATCAAAAATGCCAAAAGATGTAGAAAAAAAATGTATGTCAGAATTAAAAAAACTTAAAAACATGAGCCCAATGTCTGCAGAAGCGACTGTTGTAAGAAATTATTTGGATTGGATGATTGATATTCCATGGTTTAAAAAAGACAAAGTAGATATAGATCTCAATAATGCTCTTAAGATTTTAGATGAGGATCATTTTGGTTTAGAGAAAGTAAAAGAGAGAATAATAGAATTTTTAGCAGTTCAAAAAAGAATGAATAAGATTAGAGGACCAATATTATGTTTAGTTGGGCCACCAGGTGTAGGAAAAACATCTTTAGGAAAATCGATTGCAAAAGCAACGAATAGACAATTTGTTAGAATGTCACTAGGTGGTGTGAGAGATGAAGCTGAAATTAGAGGACATAGAAGAACTTATATAGGTTCACTACCAGGAAAAATTATTCAGATGATGAAAAAAGCAGGCACAAGAAATCCTTTATTTCTGCTTGATGAAATTGATAAAGTTGGGAATGATTATAGAGGAGATCCCTCATCAGCATTGTTAGAAGCATTAGATCCAGAGCAGAACACTACTTTTAATGATCACTATCTAGAGGTAGATTATGACCTATCAGATGTATTATTTGTTACAACTGCAAACACACTAAATATTCTACCACCACTTCTTGATAGAATGGAAGTGATACGAATACCTGGTTATACCGAGGACGAAAAAATTAACATAGCAAATAAATATTTACTCCCTAAACAAATCAAAGATAATGGGGTTAAAGAGGGAGAAATGAACTTTGATGATGATACAATTAAAGATGTAATAAGATATTATACTAAAGAGTCTGGAGTTAGAAATTTAGAAAGAGAAATATCTAAAATATCTAGAAAAGTCGTTAAAAAAGTTGTTAATAAAGAGTCTGAGGTAGTAAAAGTTGATAGCAAAAATTTATCAGACTTTTTAGGTGTAAGAAAATTCAAGTTTGGTGAAATCGAAGACACAAATAAAGTTGGTGTAGTAACTGGTTTGGCTTGGACTGAATTTGGTGGTGAAATTTTAAAAATTGAAACTGTTAACATGCCAGGAAAAGGTAGAATGCAAATTACAGGAAAATTAGGTGATGTTATGCAAGAGTCAGTTAAAGCTGCAAAATCCTATGTAAGATCAAAGTGTTTAGATTTTGGTATTATACCGCCGACTTTTGAAAAAAAAGATTTTCATATTCATGTACCTGAGGGTGCAACACCAAAGGATGGTCCATCTGCTGGTATTGCTATGGTTACCTCAATAGTTTCTTCAATAACTAAAATTCCAATAAATAAAGACATTGCAATGACAGGTGAGGTGACTATCACAGGACAAGTCTTACCAATTGGCGGGTTAAAAGAAAAATTACTTGCTGCTCATAGAGCTGGGATAAAGGAAGTTTTAATTCCGAAAGAGAATAATAAAGATTTAGCTGATATACCAAAAAAAGTAAAAGATGATATAAAAATTACCACTGTTGAAACTGCTGATGAAGTTTTAAAAATAGCTTTGACAAAAGATCTGAAAACAGTCGAATGGGTTGAAGTTGATAGTATGTCCGACAACAAAAAAAGTGAAAAAACTCCCGCGAGTATTCAATAAATTATAATTTACATTGTAGCAACACTATTGTAAAAGAACATCTCTTTGGGGGCGGTTAGCTCAGTTGGTAGAGCATCTCGTTTACACCGACCTAGCTCAAATAAATTAAATCTTCATTTAAACAAGCAATCACAACATATCCAGGCTATCAAACATGGGTGGACTAATCAAGCTATCTACGTTTTATCAACGCATTGTCTTGGTCAAAGTTATAGAAAATATGTTATATTCTTAATGTGAGTAAAGATTATAAAAATTGGTCAAAAGAAAACCTTATTGATGAAATTCAAAAACTAAAAAAAAGAAAAAAATATGGATTAGTTTGGGACGAGAATGAAAAAGAAAATGTAGTTTTAAAGTGTAAAAATCAATTTCCAATATTAAAAGAAGTCAAAGATAAAGAATTGAAATTTAAAGATGTTGATATAAATAACATTATAATTGAAGGCGACAATTATCACAGCTTGTCAATTTTAAATTATACTCACAATAATTCTGTTGATATAATCTATATTGATCCACCTTATAATAGAGGAAGTGACTTAATTTATAATGATAAATTAGTCGAAAAGACTGATAGCTATAAACACAGTAAATGGTCATCCTATATGCATAAAAGATTAGTTTTGTGCAAAGAATTACTTAAAGACGATGGAATAATATTTATCAGCATTGATGATCACGAATTTGCTCAATTAAAAATTATTTGCGACGAAGTATTTAATCATAATTCAAGAGGCATATTTGTTTGGCAAAAAAAGTATGGTGGTGGAAATGACTCTGGAAGCATAGCAAATGAACATGAATATATATTGTCTTATTCCAAAAATAAAAATACAGATGAATGGCTCGAACCACATGATGAAAAATACCTTAAAAGATATAAAGAGGAAGACAAAATAGGTAGATTTTTTTGGGATACTTTAGAACGACCAGGTTTAAAAAATCCTATAAATGTAAAAATAAATTTCGAAAGTAAAACTTATAATTTAAAGACTTTCAGATCACAAAAAAGAATAAATGAAGATTTAAAAAAAGGAGAAATAAGAGTTGTGAAATTAGATAATAACAAAATAAGTTTTCAATTTAAACAAAGGCTAAGAGAGGGAAAATTACCTAGATCAATTTTAAGAGATAGTAAAAATGAGGGAGATCAGGATATTTTTTTAAACAAGATTGGATCTAATTCATCTGCAAAAAATGAGCTTAAAGAGATATTTGGAGAAGATGTTTTTAGCAATCCAAAACCCACAAGTTTAATTAAATACCTTATTTCATTAAATAATAATAAAAATGCAATAGTATTAGATTTTTTTGCTGGCTCAGGCACAACCGGTCACGCAGTATTAAATTTAAATGAATTTGATGGTGGCAAAAGAAGTTTTATCTTATGCACTAATAATGAAAACAATATATGTAAAGATATTACATATCCAAGAATAAAAAAAATTATAAATGGCTATAAATATAAAGAAAAAAAATATAAACCATTAAAAAGCAATTTAAAATATTTTGAGACCTGTTTTATACCAGGGGAAATAAACGATAAAAATAAAATCCTCTTATCCAAAAAAATTACTGAAATGATATGCTTAAAAGAAAATACATTCGATATTCATTCAATAAAAGAAAATTTCCAAATATTTTCTAATCATAAAAATTATACTTGTATAATTTTTGATAATTTAAATTTAAATGAGGTAAAAAATGAGATTAAAAAGTTAAAAGGCCACATCAAAGTTTATATTTTTTCTTTAGGAGGAGATTTATTTGAGAATGATTTTGAAATTTACGATAATGTAGAGGTTGAACCAATACCTCAACCAATATTGTCAATTTATAAAAGAATATTCTCAGTTTTATGATACTAAAAGATTTCCAATTAAATGCTGTTTCAAAATTATTAACGAGAAGTAAAGAATTATTAGAACAAATAAGCTCAAAAAAAATAATTTTTAAATCTCCAACAGGATCTGGTAAAACTTTAATGATTGCTGAGTATATAAATAGATTAATCAATGAAAAATCGAATAAAAACAACGTATCGTTTATTTGGACAACGCCTAGAAGGACACTCACAGATCAAAGTAAAAAAAAGATAGATAATTATCTTAAAAAACTTAGAAGTGTAAAAACTTATTACTTTCAAGATTTGATTGATAAAACAATTCCGGAAAATAGTATCTTATTTCTAAACTGGGAGAGTATTAACAAGATTAATAAAAATACTATTATACGTGAAAATGAAGAAGAATTTTATTTAAGCAAAGTGCTTGAAAATACAAAAGATAAAGGTAGGCAAATAATATTGATTATTGATGAAAGTCATCATCACGCTACTAGTGAAATATCTCAAAAATTAATTAAAGATATTTCCCCCAAATTAACAATTGAGGTTTCTGCTACACCAGTCTTAATAAATCCAGATGAAATTGTAACAGTAAATATTGAAGAAGTTAAATTGGCAGGGTTGATAAAAAAATCTGTAAAATTAAATTACAATTTTAAAAACTCTCTATTTAAAAATAGAATAAATTCAGCACTTTCAAAAGGAAGTGAACAATTCGTTATAGATGAGGCTATAAAAAAGAGGAGAGAGTTAAAAAAAAAATTTAGTGACTTAAAATCTAAAATAAACCCACTTCTTTTAATTCAGCTTCCGGACAACATAAAAGGTCAAGAAGAGGACAAAGTAAGAATAAGAGTTCAAGAATACCTTGAATATAAATATAACATCAAAACTCAAAATGGTAAATTGGCTATAAGACTTTCAGAGGATAAAACTAATTTACAAAATATTGCAAAGAATGATAATGAGGCTGAAGTTTTAATATTTAAGCAGGCAATTGCACTAGGCTGGGATTGTCCTCGAGCTCAAATTTTGGTTTTATTAAGAAACTGGAAAAGTTTGAATTTTTCGATTCAAACTATAGGAAGAATAATGAGGATGCCAGAGATTAAAAAAGGACATTATTCTAAAGAAATTCTTAATCATTCTTACGTTTATACTAATTTATCAGATATTAGCTTAAAAGAAGATCAGGCACGTGATTACGTTACAATTTATTCGTCTCATACAAAAAAAAAAATAAAATTAACGTCATACTCAAGAATAAGACAAAGAGAGCAAACTAGACTAAGTCCAATTTTTAATGAAATATTTTTAAAAGAGGCAAAAAAATTTAGATTAGATAAAAAAATTAAGATTAATTCTTCAAAAGCAAAAATAAGTCTTATTTCAGATAAATTTGAATTATCAACCGATCAATTTATTGGAAAAAAAATAATAGGAGATAAATATAATATTTCTAGTGAAACTGAACTTCAGCAGATATTCGACTTTTTTATAAGAGGCAACTTATCTCCTTTTTTCCCCGAGGATAGATCCGTGGGTAGAGTTAAAGAGGCTATATATAAATTTTTCAAAATATATCTAAAAATTGATTATGAAAAAAGTTTTTCTAAAATAATAAATATTGTTCTTAGCAATGACAATATACAAAATTTTGTAGATTTAATTGATATTGTTAAAAACAAATACGTTTTAGAAACTGAAAAAAGAAAAGATGAAATTAAAGAAAATAAAGCCTGGACTTTTCCAGAAAATTTAACCTTTACTGGTAATTTTACTGAACTAAAAACAAAAAGATCAGTAATGAAACCATTTTACTATGACTTTAAATGGAAAACTGAAGAGAATTTCATTAAATATTTAGAAAATTCATCAAAAGTTGAATTTTGGTTTAAAAACGGTGATAGAGATCAAACTTTTTTCGCAATACCCTATGAATATGGACGTCAGATAAATTTATTTTATGTTGATTTTATAATTAAACTAAAAAATGGTAAAATTGGTTTATTTGACACAAAAAGTGGTATTACAATTGATAACGCAAAAGAAAAATCAGACGGGCTTCAAAAATATATAAAAAAGATGAAAGGAAAATTTTTTGGAGGTATTGTTACAAATTCTGATAATGAAAATTTTAAAGGTAGATGGTTATTATTCAATAAGTCAAGTTCATCATTAAGTAGTAAAAAACTAGATAATTGGGAAAATCTAAAGTTTTAATTTGACTACAATCTACGCATTGTCTACGCAAAAATATTAGTAGTACTCTAAAACCATCTACGCATTGTCTACGCAAAATGTTCACAAATGTATACAAATAGAGACTAATCATATATTGCATTCTTAAAAAAATCGTTGTAAACACTTGCGTTATTTGGTTTTGGGCGGTTAGCTCAGTTGGTAGAGCATCTCGTTTACACCGAGGGGGTCAAAGGTTCGAGTCCTTTACTGCCCACCAAAAAAATTTTAGGGGGGTGTAGCTCAGTTGGTTAGAGCGATCGCCTGTCACGCGATAGGTCGCGGGTTCGAGTCCCGTCACTCCCGCCATAATGATAACAATTATCAATTAACTAAATCTTACAGTAAATAAGCCAATAAAAACGTGACGTAACTGCACTTTCATTTAGTAAAAAAAATTATATATAAATGATATGTCTTTAGATTTTTTAAATAATTATTTAACTATAATAATTTTTTTGGCTATCGCATTAATATTGAGCTTAGGTTTTCTTATATTAAATTTTGCTTTTTCGCCAAAAAATCCTGATCCAGAAAAATTATCTGCTTATGAGTGTGGTTTTGAACCATTTAATGATTCTAGAATGGAATTTGATATTAGATTTTATTTAGTAGCGATTTTATTTATTATTTTTGATTTAGAGATAGCATTTCTATTTCCATGGGCGATAACTTTAGGTAACATAGGATTATTTGGTTTCTTTTCCATGATGTTGTTTTTATTTATTTTGACTATTGGTTTTATTTATGAATGGAAGAAAGGTGCGTTAGATTGGGAATAATATGAATTTAACAGACAGAGAAAAACAGATTCCTGAAGAATTTAAGAGTCTTGCAAAAGAATTTGCTGACAAGGGTTTTATAACTACATCAATGGATAATTTGATTAATTGGGCACGCTCTGGATCACTCCATTGGATGACATTTGGTCTTGCATGTTGTGCAGTAGAAATGATGCAGACATCTATGCCCAGATATGATCTTGAAAGATTTGGTGCAGCTCCTAGAGCATCACCTAGGCAATCAGATGTTATGATAGTTGCAGGAACTTTAACGAACAAAATGGCACCAGCATTAAGAAAAGTTTATGATCAAATGCCTGAACCAAGATACGTAATTTCTATGGGAAGCTGTGCGAATGGAGGAGGATACTATCATTACTCTTATTCAGTTGTTAGAGGTTGTGACAGAATAGTTCCAGTTGATGTATATGTACCTGGATGCCCACCCTCAGCTGAAGCATTATTGTACGGAATTTTACAACTTCAAAAAAAAATAAGGAATCGTGGATCTTTACAAAGATAAAATGTCTTTAACAAACTTAGAAAAAAAAATAAATTCTGAATTAACTACAAAAATTAATTCATCACGAATTAATCATGAGCAACTTGAAATTCAAATAGATAAGGAGTCACTATTAGATGTTGTCATTTTTTTAAAAAAAAATAATTCAACTAAATTTAGGCAATTAATAGATATTACAGCAGTTGATTATATAGGTAGTGAAAATAGATTTAAAATGATTTATTTATTGTTAAGTCACGAATATAACCTTAGAATTAATATAACTTTTAGTATCAATGAAAAAGAGGTTGTTAACTCCCTAACGAAAATTTTTCCATCAGCAAATTGGATGGAAAGAGAAGTTTTTGATATGTACGGTATTAAATTTAATGATCATCCTGATTTAAGAAGAATACTTACAGATTATGGTTTTTCAGGACATCCTTTAAGAAAAGATTTTCCTATTACTGGCCACACAGAAGTTAGATATAGCGAAGAAAAGAAAAAAGTTGTCTATGAACCCGTAAAACTTGAACAAAATTATAGAAATTTTGATTATGCAAGTCCTTGGGAGGGCACAGAATATATTAAAGAAGTTCAAAAAAAAAATGACTAAAGAAAAAAAAACCCTTAATTTAAATTTTGGCCCCCAGCATCCTGCTGCGCACGGTGTTTTAAGATTAATATTAGAATTAGATGGTGAAATAGTTGAAAAAGCAGATCCACACATAGGATTATTACATAGAGGCACTGAAAAATTAATTGAAAATAAGACTTAC
Organism: uncultured Pelagibacteraceae bacterium; assembly: GCA_902628495.1. GTDB lineage: Bacteria > Pseudomonadota > Alphaproteobacteria > Pelagibacterales > Pelagibacteraceae > Pelagibacter. The sequence continues at coordinate 152,436 of CACONH010000002.1, forward strand.
TCGCAAGCTATACCTTATTTTGATCGACTTGATTATGTTGCTCCAATGAACCAAGAGCATGCATTTGCCCTTGCAATAGAAAAAATTATGGATGTTGAGGTTCCAATTAGAGGTCAATATATTCGAGTAATATTTTGTGAAATTGGCAGAATTTTAAGTCATATTTTAAATATTACCACGCAAGCACTTGATGTCGGAGCTTTAACACCTTCTCTATGGGGATTTGAAGAAAGAGAAAAATTAATGGGTTTTTATGAAAGAGTTTCTGGTTCGAGATTACATGCTAATTATTTCAGACCAGGTGGTGTTCATAAAGATTTACCAAGAGGTTTAGATAAAGATATATTAGACTTTTGTAAAACATTCCCTAAAATAATTGATGATCTAGAAACTTTGTTAACAGATAATAGAATATTTAAACAAAGAAATGTTGATATCGGAATTGTCACGAAAGAAGATGCACTAAATTATTCCTTTTCAGGGGTAATGCTAAGAGGTTCAGGAATACCCTGGGATTTAAGAAAATCACAACCTTATGATTGCTATGAACAAATAGATTTTAAAATACCAATTGGCAAAAATGGAGATTGTTACGATAGATATTTATGTAGAATTGAAGAAATGAGGGAAAGTGTAAAAATTATTGAACAATGTTTAAAAAACCTACCAAAAGGTCCTGTTAAATCAATGGATAATAAACTTACACCCCCGCCAAAAAAAGAAATTAAACAATCAATGGAAGCTCTCATCCATCATTTTAAATTGTTTACTGAGGGATATAGAGTAAAAAAAGATGAAATTTATACTGCTGTTGAGGCACCAAAAGGTGAATTTGGAGTTTATTTAATTTCTGACGGAACTAATAGACCGTATAAATGTAAAATTAGAGCCCCAGGGTTTTCGCATCTGCAAGCGATGGATTACCTAATCAAGGGACATATGTTAGCCGACGTTCCAGCTGTTTTAGGCTCTTTAGACATAGTTTTTGGGGAGATTGATCGATGAGTTTAAAAAAGGTTTCTAAGGAGCAACCAGATAAATTTGAATTTAGTGATGAGAACTTAGATTTAGCTAAAAAAGTAGTTTCAAATTATCCAACTGGAAAAAAAAAGAGTGCTGTTATGGCATTACTTTATTTAGCACAAAAACAAAATAATAATTGGATACCTTTAGCTGCTATGAAATATATAGCTAAATATCTGGAGATTTCTTATATAAATGTTTATGAAGTTGCAACCTTCTACTCAATGTATAATTTAGCTCCTGTTGGAAAATATTTTATACAAATCTGTACAACAACACCATGCATGATAAGAGGAGCATATAAACTTGTTGATGTTTGTAAAAAAAATATTTCTGAAAAAGAAAACGAGCTTTCAGGTAACAAAATTTGTTCTTGGACTGAAGTTGAATGTTTAGGCGCCTGTATAAGCGCTCCTATGGCACAAATTAACGACGATTATTATGAGGATTTAAATACAAAACAGTTTGAAAGTATAGTTAAAGATATACTAAAAGATAAAAAACCTAAAGCAGGCTCATATCGTGGAAGAGTAAGTTCTGAGCCTGAAAAAAACAGACAAACTTTACTGGAAACTAAGAATGCTTGAGGACAAAGATAGAATTTTTAAAAATTTATACAATGATTTGGGTGCTGATTTAGAGTCAGCAAAAAAAAGAGGCGATTGGTCTAATACGAAGGAAATATGTTCTAAGGGGCAAGATTGGATTATAGAAGAAGTAAAAAAATCAGAGTTAAGAGGAAGAGGTGGAGCGGGATTTCCAACTGGTTTAAAATGGTCCTTTGCACCAAAAAAAGTTGGCACCAAACCTCATTACTTAGTTATAAATGCCGATGAATCTGAACCTGGTACATGTAAAGATAGGGATATTTTAAGATTTGAACCCCATAAATTAATTGAAGGCTGTTTAATTGCATCATACGCAGTTAATGCTCACAAATGTTATATTTACTTAAGAGGAGAATATTATAATGAAGGTGCAAAGCTGCAATCAGCGATTGACGAAGCTTATAAAGCCAATCTTATTGGCAAGAATTCATCAGGCACTGGATGGGATCTTGATATTTATATCCACTATGGAGCGGGTGCATATATTTGTGGTGAGGAAACAGCCCTTTTAGAAAGTATTGAAGGAAACAAAGGACAACCAAGGTTAAAACCCCCTTTTCCTGCTTTAGTGGGATTATATGGATGTCCTACAATCATAAATAACGTTGAAACTATAGCTGTTGTACCTACAATATTAAGAAAAGGGTCAAATTGGTTTGCATCTTTGGGTAAACCAAAAAACACTGGGACAAAAATATTTTGTATTTCAGGTAATGTTAACAGCCCATGTAATGTTGAAGAAGAAATGGGTATTAAATTAAAAGACTTAATAGAAAAACATGCAGGCGGGGTTGTTGGTGGATGGGATAATTTACAAGCTGTTATTCCAGGAGGCTCTTCAATGCCAATGTTAAGCAAAGAAATAAGTGAAAATATAACTATGGACTTTGATTCTTTAGTAGAAAATAAAAGTGGTTTAGGAACTGCAGGAGTTATTGTTATAAATAAAGATCAAGATATTATTAAATGTATGGCTAGAATAGCCAGATTTTATAAACATGAAAGTTGCGGACAGTGCACACCATGCAGAGAAGGCTCAGGTTGGATGTGGAGAATTTTGGAGAGGATGGCAAAAGGCGAAGCATCCAAAGATGAAGTTAATATGCTTTCCGATGTTACTAAACAAATTGAAGGTCATACTATTTGTGCTTTTGGCGAAGGTTCAGCCTGGCCTGTACAAGGTTTGTTGAGACATTTTAAAAAAGAGATCATTGAGAGAAATAATTTTGATCCGTTGGTTAAAGATAACAAAAATATTCCATATTTAATTGATCAACATATATTAGAGGAAGATATTAAAAATGTTAAAGGTTAAAGTTAATGATATTGATATCGAAGTAGAGGAAGGCTTAACAGTTTTACAGGCATGTGAAATAGCAGGTGCTGAAATACCAAGGTTTTGTTATCACGAAAAACTATCAATTGCCGGAAACTGCAGAATGTGCTTGGTAGAAATTGAAAAATCAAGAAAACCCGTTGCCTCATGTGCTATGCCAGTTACAGAGGGAATGAATATTAAAACAAATACAAAACTTGTTGAAAAGGCTAGAAAAGGAGTAATGGAATTTCTTTTGGCTAATCATCCCTTGGATTGTCCAGTTTGTGATCAAGGCGGAGAATGTGATTTGCAAGATCAATCGATGTTTTATGGAATTGATAAATCAAGATTTAAAGAAAATAAGAGGTTTGTACCTGAAAAATATATGGGTCCACTAATAAAAACTCAGATGACAAGATGTATACATTGCACACGCTGTGTAAGATTTGCAACTGAGGTAGCGGGCGTTCCGGAAATAGGTGCTATTGGCAGAGGCGAAGATATGCAAATTACAACATATTTAGAAAAAGCTATGGAGTCTGAATTGTCTGCAAATGTTATAGATTTATGTCCGGTTGGAGCCCTTACCTCAAAACCTTATGTGTTTGAAGCCAGACCTTGGGAACTAAAAAAAACTGAGACTATTGATGTAATGGATGCCGTTGGTTCTAACATACGTGTTGATACTTACGGGTGGGAAGTAAAAAGGATTTTGCCAAAAATAAACGAAGATATTAATGAAGAATGGATTTCGGATAAAACTAGATATGCATGTGATGGTTTAAAATACCAAAGACTAGATGTTCCCTATGTCAAAAAAGAAAATAATTTTAATAAAATTAGCTGGACCGAGGCACTTAAAATATTAAAAAATAAAATCAACTCAACAAATCCTGAAAAAATAGCTGGTTTAACTGGTGATCTTACAAATATGGAAACATTATTTGCGTGTAAAGAATTGTTTCAAAAAGTTTTAAAATCTAAAGACTTAGAATCTAGAGAAAAAAATATTTATATAAATTTAAATAGCAGAAAAAACTACCTTTTTAACTCTGAGATCAAGGGTATAGAAAAAAGTGATTTGATTTTACTGATCGGCACCAACCCAAGATACGAAGCTACAATGTTGAATGCTAGAATTCGAAAATCTTTTTTAAAAAATAATACAGAAATTTATTCTTTAGGAGATTTAGGTGATCTCACATATCCATATAAAGTTCTGTCAAATTCAACAGAGGAAGTAAAAAAAATAATTGAAAATAATAGCGATATTTCAAAAAAGATAAAAAATGCGAAATATCCTTTAATAATATTTGGTGAGTCTGCTCTTACATTGAATTCATCTAAATATATGTTCGAAGGTTTTAAAAAATTTTTAAATGAAAATAATAAAATTAACGCAGAATGGAACTCACTAAATATTATTCACTCGAATGCCTCAACAGTTGGCTCATTTGATTTAGATATTGTATCTAAAACAAATGATACTTTAGAAAAAATTTATAATAATTTTTTTGAGTTAATATTTTTAATCGGACGAGATAATTTCTCATTTACTAAAAAAAATGAATTTATAGTTTACATAGGAAGTCATGGAGACAAAGGTGCCGAAATGGCTGATCTTATACTTCCAGGAGCTGCATTTACAGAGCAAGATGGATATTTTACAAATCTAGAGGGAAAATTGCAGATGGCTTTTAAAGCATCCTATCCTCCAGGAGAAGCAAAAGAAGATTGGGTAATAATAAATGAAATATTTAAACTAGTTCACAACGATATTCTATTTAAGGATAAAAATGAACTCGTGAGTGCTATGCATAATTATCTTAGTTTTAGTAAGAAAAATGAATTATCAAATTTATTTAAAGAAGAATATACAAGTGAAAAGATTTTTACTTTGCCTATAGATTATTATCATTCAAATGTAATTGCTAGATCTTCAAAAACTATGAATGAATGTAGAAATATTAGAACTAAGCTAAAAAAGACGGGGACAGAAGGATAGAGTGGAGTATTTAAATATCTTATTTTCAGAAACTTATAAAATTTTGTTTCTCTTATTACCAGTATTAGTTTCGGTTGCAATGATCGTATGGTTAGATAGGCGTATTTGGGCTTTTGTTCAAAAAAGAAAAGGTCCGAACGTTGTTGGTCCATTTGGTCTACTTCAATCTCTAGCCGATGCTTTAAAATATATATTTAAAGAAATAATAATACCTGCAAGTTCAAATAAAATTATTTTTATTCTTGCACCTGTGGTTACTATGACCCTAGCCCTAGTCGCTTGGGCAGTAATTCCGTTCAGTGAGGATTTTGTATTAGCAGATATTAATGTTGGAATATTGTACATTTTTGCAATCTCATCACTAGGTGTATATGGAATTATAATGGGTGGCTGGGCATCAAATTCAAAATATCCTTTTTTAGGTTCGATCAGATCTGCAGCACAAATGGTTTCTTATGAAGTGTCTATAGGGGTCATTATAATAAATGTATTATTATGCGTAGGTTCTTTAAATTTAGGTGACATTGTTCTAGCTCAAGAAAAAATATGGTTCGTAGTACCTCTTTTTCCAATGTTTGTCATTTTTTTTATTTCCGCACTTGCAGAAACAAATCGACCGCCATTTGATTTGCCTGAAGCAGAAGCTGAGTTAGTTTCTGGTTACCAAACAGAATACTCAGGAATGATGTATGCAATGTTTTGGTTAGGCGAGTATGCAAACATTTTATTAATGTGTGCGTTAGGCTCTATACTGTTTTTAGGGGGTTGGCTTTCACCTTTAGATATTTTTCCTTTCACAATGATTCCAGATCCACTGTGGCTGATTATAAAAATACTTTTTTTATTTGTTTTATTTGCTTTAGTTAAAGCTATTGTGCCAAGATATAGATATGATCAACTTATGAGACTAGGATGGAAAGTATTTTTACCAATTTCATTAATTTGGGTTGTTTTAACTTCAGGTTATTTGATGTATTTTGATTTATTACCAAAAAATTAATTATGAAAATATCAAGATTTTTAAAAACTGTTTTTATGCTAGACTTTTTGAGAGGTTTAATAATTGCAATCAAGGAAATGTTTAAACCGAAGAAAACTATTAACTACCCATTCGAAAAAGGTAAAATAAGCCCAAGATTTAGAGGAGAGCATGCTCTAAGAAGATATCCCAATGGAGAAGAAAGATGTATCGCATGTAAGTTATGTGAAGCTGTTTGTCCTGCTCAAGCAATTACCATAGAGTCAAGTGAACGACAGGATGGCAGTAGAAAGACCACAAGATATGATATTGATATGTTAAAATGTATTTACTGTGGTTTATGTGAAGAGTCTTGTCCTGTTGATGCAATTGTTCAAGGTCCAAATTTTGAGTTCGCAACAGAAACAAGAGAAGAATTGTACTACACAAAAGAAAAACTTCTTGAAAATGGAGATAGGTGGGAAAGTGTATTAGCCGCAAATATTAAAGCAGATAATCCACACAGATAATTATTTACATGCCAGCTCACGCATTTTTTTTTTATATATTTTCATTAATTGCAATTGTATCAGCAATAATGGTAACAGCTTCAAAAAACACAGTTCACTCAGTTTTTTTTTTAATTTTAGATTTTATTAGTATTTCTTGCTTATTTATTTTGATAGGTGCAGAATTTCTTGGAATGATAATGTTGATTGTCTATGTAGGCGCAGTTGCTGTTTTATTTTTATTTGTAGTTATGATGTTGAATGTTGCCCAACAAAAAAATCAATGGTTTGGTGCTGCTTCTGGAAGTAGACATATTCCAATAGGAATGATTGTAAGTTTAATAATTTTCTTTGAATTATTAATTGTAATTGGTGGATGGAAGTTAAAGCCTGATTTAACAAATGATTTTATAAATCTTTCAACGAGTGGTGTTACAAATACTCACTCAATAGGTAACGTACTATATACAGATTATATACACTTATTTCAACTTTCTGGAATGATTTTGTTAGTTGCGATGATTGGTGCAATAGTTTTAACATTTAGACAGCGATCTGGTTTAAAAAGACAGAGTTATATCAGCCAAATTTCAAGAGAAAAAAACGATGGAGTAGAACTTGTAAATGTCAAAAATAAAGCGGGAGTCAAAATAGATGTTTGATATTGGAATTGGACATTACCTAACACTTGGTGCAGTTATTTTCACAATTGGCGTAGTTGGAATTTTTCTAAATAGAAAAAATGTAATAGTAATACTAATGAGTATTGAATTAATCTTATTAGCTGTAAATATAAATTTAGTGTCCTTTTCTATTTTTTTAAACGATTTAAGTGGTCAAATTTTTACTTTATTTATACTAACAGTTGCTGCTGCAGAGGCTGCAATAGGTTTGGCTATAATAGTTGTTTATTATAGAAATTCAGGCACGATCAGAGTTGAAGAAATAGATAATCTTAAAGGATAAAATGGAAATTTTAATAGTTTTTCTTCCACTTTTAGCAGCAATTATCTCTGGTTTTTTTGGAAACAAATTAGGAAACAGATTCTCTGAAATTTTAACAAGTCTATTTGTTTCTATTTCTGCAATTTTTTCAATCTATATTTTTTACAATGTGATGATCAATGATTATAATTCAAATATAATTATTTCATCGTGGATTAGTTCTGGAACACTTGAGGTTAATTGGTCAATTATAATTGATCCATTGTCATCAGTGATGTTAGTAGTTGTTACTTTTATATCTTCACTCGTACATATCTACTCAATTGGATATATGCATCATGATCCTCACAAACCAAGATTTATGTCATATTTATCTTTATTTACTTTCTCAATGTTAATGTTGGTAACGTCAGACAATTTTTTACAACTCTTTTTTGGTTGGGAGGGAGTTGGTGTGTGCTCTTATTTTTTAATTGGTTTTTGGTTTAAAAAACAAAGCGCAAATAATGCAGCAATAAAAGCTTTTCTTGTTAACAGAGTAGGAGATTTTGGGCTAGCTTTAGGTATTTTTTTGATATTTTATTATTTTGGCACCATCAATTATACAGAGGTATTCAATTTAATCCCAACCCTGGTGAACGAAAAAATTAATTTTCTTGGGATTAATTTCGTTGTTATAGATTTAATTTGTATACTATTGTTTATAGGAGCAATGGGTAAATCAGCTCAAATCTTTCTACATACGTGGTTACCAGATGCAATGGAGGGCCCAACCCCAGTTTCCGCGTTGATTCATGCAGCAACTATGGTAACAGCTGGAGTTTTTTTGGTTGTGAGATGTTCACCAATTTATGAATTGTCTCCATTAGGTTTAGAAATTGTTACATTAATTGGAATGTCAACTGCGTTTTTTGCAGCTACTGTAGCCTTAGTACAAAATGATATTAAAAAAATAATTGCCTATTCAACATGTAGTCAACTAGGATACATGTTTTTTGCAGCAGGAGTTGGAGCATACAATGTTGCAATGTTTCATTTATTTACCCATGCGTTTTTTAAAGCTTTATTATTCCTAGGAGCTGGTTCTGTGATCCACTCATTTCAAAATGAACAAGATATTAAAAATATGGGTGGCGTTTGGAGAAAATTGCCTTTTACATATTTAATGATGATTATAGGTACACTAGCATTAACTGGCTTCCCCTTTTTGTCAGGCTTTTATTCAAAGGATGCAATTATAGAATTTGCTTATCTTGAGAAAGGAAGTTTAAGTAATTATGCAGCAGCGATAGGTGTGATCACTGCAATTTTTACCTCAATTTATTCATGGAGATTAATATTTTTAACTTTCCACGGTAGTTTTAATAATAACAAACTAAATATAAAAGATTTACATGAATCACCTTTAGTTATGTTGATACCACTGTTTTTATTATCTGTTGGAGCTTTATTTTCTGGAATGTTTTTTAAAGAAATATTTATTGGTACTGAAAGTAGTCAATTATTTTGGAAAGACTCAATAATGTTTTTAGAACCATTGAGCAAAGACCATCCGCCTTTATGGTTTTTATTACTTACTCCATCATTTGTTATTATATCTATTCCATTTTCTTATTATTTCTTTTTAAAGAAAAAATTAATTATTGAGCGAATTGTAAAAATTAATTACCCATTATATATTTTCTTGAAAAAAAAATGGTACTTCGATGAACTTTATGATTTTATATTTGTTAAATCATTTAAGAATTTAGGTAACTTTTTTTGGAGAAAAATAGATAATTTAATTATTGATAGATTTGGTCCTGATGGTATCTCAAATATTATTAAAAAATTTTCCTTGTATGCGGTAAAATTCCAAAGTGGATTTATTTATCAATATGCCTTCATAATGTTGTTGGGTTTTTCAATTTTATTAACATTTTTAATTATTAAATAATCATGTTTCCAATACTTTCATCTTTAATAATTTTACCACTTATTGGTTCTTTATTTTTAATATTTATTAGATCTTCAGAAAAAAATACAAGTCTTAAATATGTTGCTTTATTTATTACTTTTGCAAATTTTTTCTTATCACTTTATCTTTGGAAAATTTTTGATCCATCAATATCGACATTTCAGTTTGTAGAAAATAGAATTTGGATTGAAGGATTTATAAATTATAAAATCGGTATAGATGGTATATCTATCTTATTTGTAATTCTTACAACCTTTATAACTCCTATTTGTATAATATCAGTTAATTCTACAATAACTTACAGATTAAAGGAGTTTTTGATAGCAATTTTAATCATGGAAACGTTAATGATTGGAGTATTTTGTTCATTAGACTTAGTAATTTTTTATTTATTCTTTGAGGGTGGTCTTATTCCAATGTTTTTAATTATTGGAATATGGGGTGGAAATAGAAGAGTTTATTCTGCATTTAAATTTTTCCTTTTTACATTAGTTGGATCTGTTTTAATGTTAGTAGCAATTATTGCGATTTATTGGATAAGTGGAACAACTGATGTTGAAAAATTATATGAATTAGGGATTCAGGAAGAATATCAAAAATTATTATGGCTAGCATTTTTTTCCTCTTTTGCAGTGAAAACTCCAATGTGGCCTGTACACACATGGTTGCCTGATGCACACGTAGAGGCACCTACTGCTGGCTCAGTTTTACTTGCTGCTATCCTGCTTAAAATGGCTGGTTATGGTTTTATAAGATTTTCTGTGGGTTTATTTCCTTTAGCATCAATTTATTTTGTGCCATTAGTTTACTCATTAAGTTTAATAGCAATAATTTACACCTCGTTGGTTGCCCTAATGCAGGAAGATATGAAAAAGCTTATTGCGTATTCATCGGTTGCACATATGGGTTTTGTAACGCTTGGTATTTTTACATTTACGCAACAAGGGATTGAGGGAAGTATTTTTCAGATGATTAGTCATGGTTTAATTTCAGCTGCTTTGTTTTTATCTGTTGGTGTTGTTTATGACAGATTAAAAACTAGACAAATTAAAGATTTTTCTGGGCTTGTAAATATAATGCCTAAATACGCAATAGTGATGATGATATTTACTCTTGGAGCTTTAGGTTTACCTGGAACAAGCGGATTTATTGGCGAATTTTTAGTTTTAATGGGAACGTTTAAAAAAAGTATTATAACAGCCACTATTGCAAGTATTGGAGTAATACTTGGCGCTGCTTATATGTTATGGCTATATAAAAGAGTTGTTTTTGGAAATTTATTAAAAACAATTGATGTAAAAAGAATGGTAGATCTAAACAAATATGAAACATTAATTTTGTCTTCACTAGCTATTTTAATAATAGTTTTTGGTTTTTATCCAGAACCTTTAATTAAAACATATTCTACATCAATAGATAATTTTATAAATACTCTTAATGTACCTACAGAATTAAG
>CACONH010000003.1 GCA_902628495.1 uncultured Pelagibacteraceae bacterium
TAGGTGTTTCAATATGTTGTGATGGTGTTTGTTTAACAATGGTATCTCTTAAGAATAAAGTAATGGAATTTTATTTATTAAAAGAGACAATGAATAGATCTAAATTTAAAAATATATCAATAGGTGATAAGATAAATCTTGAGTTGCCCTTAAAATATGGTCAGAAAATCTCAGGTCATTTATGCCAGGGCCATGTTGACTGCACATCAAAGGTAAATAAAATTATTAAGAAAGGTAAATCAAGAATTTATGATTTCTCAATTGATAAAAATAATTTATCATATTTAATACCTAAAGCATCTATTCTTTTAAATGGTGTATCTTTAACAATATCCAAAGTTACAAAAAGTGGATTTCAAGTGTGGTTAATTCCTCACAGTTTAAAGCTTACAAATCTATCAGATCTTAAAAAGGGACAAATTGTCAATGTTGAAATTGATATCTTATCAAAATATATAAAAAAACATTATGGCAAAAAGTAATTACACTCCTATAGATAAAATTATAAAGTCTGCAAAAAAAGGTGAAATGTATATCCTTGTAGATGATGAAAATCGTGAAAATGAAGGAGATTTAGTTGTTCCTGCATCAAATGTATCATCCAATAAGATTAATTTTATGGCCAAATATGGTAGAGGATTAATTTGTTTAGCTATTACAGACAAGCAAGCGAAGAAATTAAATTTATCATTAATGTCTCCAATTAATAATTCAAGAAATCAAACCGCTTTTACCGTTTCTATTGAGGCAAAAAAGGGAGTTACAACTGGTATTTCAGCTAAAGATAGGTCCAAAACTATTAAAACAGCTATTAAAGATAAGGTTAAGAAAGAAGAAATTGTTTCGCCTGGACATATTTTTCCAATTATATCAAAAGAGGGTGGTGTATTAGTTAGGGCAGGACACACAGAAGCATCTGTAGATATTTCAAAACTTGCAAATAAAAACCCATCGGCAGTTATATGTGAAATAATGAATGATGATGGTGTTATGGCAAAAGGAAAAGAGCTTTTTGATTTTGCAAAAAAACATGATTTGAAGATTGGTAAAATTGAAGACTTAATTTCTTACAGACTTAAAAATGAGAAATTAATCAAACTAAAGAAAAAGGATCATATATCAATAAATAATCAAAAATTTTCAATAAAAGTATTTGAGAATCTATTAGACGGATCTGAAAATTTTGCTTTAGTGAAAGGTAAAATTAAATCTAACAAAAATATTAGAGTTAGAGTCATATCTTCAAATATTGTTGAAAATTATCTTTTGGGAAAAAGTCTACCAAATTCATTTAGTAAAACTTTAAAATACTTTCAAAAATTTAATAATTGTGTTCTCATATTTATTAGAGATACTAATATTAAATCTGTTTCTGCAACCTTACGTGATTTAAAATCAGAGAAAATTAAAAAGAGACCTGATCAATTGATAAGAAATTACGGCATAGGTGCTCAAATAATAAAATCATTAAAGATTAAAAATATGATTTTAGTTACTAGATCACCAAAAAAAGTTGTAGGTCTAGAAGGATTTGATATAAAAATTGTAAAACAAGAGATTATTAAATGAAAAAAAAAGTTCTTATAGTTGTATCAGATTATTATAAAGATATTAGCGAGGCTTTATTAAAAAGTACTAAAAAATACCTTAATAAAAAAACCAATTTTAAAATTATTAAAGTTCCTGGTGTTTTTGAGATACCAGTAATAATTTCAAAAAATATAAAAAAGTTTGATGGTTTTGTGGCTATTGGTTGCGTAATTAAAGGGAAAACTGCTCACTTTGATTTAATATCAAAATCTGTGATCGATGCAATCATGAATATAAGCATAGATAGTAAAAAACCTGTGGGAAACTCTATTTTGACTTGTTTTAATTACAAACAAGCTTTAGTTAGAAAAAATAAAGGAAAAGAAGCAGCATTAGCGTTAAACTCTATCCTTTATAAATAAGTCAGTTATATAATGAAGCCAATTTTTAGTCCAAAAAACAATCCTAGAGTAATAATTATCCAAATTTTATATGGGAAGTATTATAATAATGATCAGAATATAATTATTCCTAAACATAGGTTCAAAAAATTTATAAAAGATGTCGTTTTTGGTACAATTGAAAGAAACGAGGTAATAATCAACGAAATAGATAAATACCTAGATGCAGATATTAATTCAAAAAAACATGATAGTGTTTTTTTAATTATTTTAAAAAGTGCTATTTATGAACTTCTTTACAAACCTGCTACCTCATCAAAAATAATTATTAAAGAATATTTAAACGCATCCAATTTTTTTATTGAAGATGCAAAGACAAAATATTTAAATGCGTTACTTGACAAAATTTCAAAAAATTTAAGATTTACCAATGAATGAAAGTACTTTAATAACGAATTATCTAGCTAGACTAGTTAAGAATAATCCATATGCATTAAAATTAAATGACGATGTTTTTTTTGATAAAAAAAATAAAAATGTAATTTCAATTGACACTTATGTAGAAAAAATACATTTTCCGAACTTTGATAAACCAAATTTATTAATAAAAAAAATAATTAGATCTTCAATATCAGATCTAATTTGCAAAGGTGTTATACCTAAATTTTATTTTATTTCGGGCAGTGGAAATAAACAGTCTTTTAATAACAAAAACTTAAAAAAAATAATCAATTCATTAAAATCTGAACAAAAAAGATTTTCTATAAAATTATCTGGAGGTGATACAGTTTTTTCTAAAATAAATTCATTCACTGTAGTTTCATTAGGCTTCAGTGATAAAATAGTTAAAAGAAATAATGCCAAAATAAATGATGATATTTATATAACTGGCGAATTAGGCGATAGTTATTTAGGTTTAAAATATTTACAAAAAAAAAAATTTAATAGAAATATTCACGAAAGATATTTTAAAAACAAATTTTATTTACCAAAAATTAATTTAAAATTTTCAAAATATTTAACGAAATTAGCAAATACATCAATCGATATTTCTGATGGTCTTTTAATTGATTTAAATAAAATGATTAACACCCAAAAAATATCATCAGAAATCTATTATGATAAAATACCTATATCTAATAAATTAAAAATTTTTTTAAGAGAAAATTCTTTAAAAAAAAGTAAATTTATTTTTAATGGTGATGATTATCAAATTTTATTTACATCAAAGAAATCTAACAGAGATAAAATCGATAAAATTTCAAGAATAACCAAAACAAAAATTAGCAGAATAGGTAAAATTCTAGCAAAAAAAAAATTCAAGTTTAGGCTTTTAAATGCAGATAAAGTGTTGAATTTCACAAAAATCCCAGGCTATGAGCATAATTTCACTTAATATTTTATTGCCTTTTATATTTTATTTTGTATTGTCCGATTTTTAAAAAAAAATTATGTCAAGTAATACTGAAACGATATTAATTTACACAATACTAGCAGGGCTTTTATCGATAGTTTATGGTTTTTTTACAGGCAAAAGTATTTTAAGTTCCAGTGCAGGTAATGCCAAAATGCAAGAAATTGCATCTGCCATACAAATTGGAGCTAAAGCGTACCTAAATAGACAATATAAAACTATTGCTATAGTAGGTGTAGTGGTCTTAATAATTGTTAGTTATTCTTTTAGTATACTTGTAGGTTTAGGTTATCTTATTGGCGCAACACTCTCAGGTATTGCAGGTTATGTAGGAATGTTAGTTTCTGTTCAAGCAAATGTTAGAACAGCGGAAGCATCAAGAAAAGGTTTAGACAGTGGTTTGAACGTAGCATTTAAATCAGGAGCAGTCACAGGAATGTTAGTTGCTGGTTTAGCCTTATTATCGATTGCGGTTTATTATTATCTTTTATTAAAATTTGGAATTGATGAGAGGGAAATAGTGAATGCTCTAGTAGCATTAGGTTTTGGCGCATCTTTAATTTCAATTTTTGCTAGATTAGGTGGAGGCATATTCACAAAAGGTGCTGACGTTGGCGCAGATCTGGTTGGAAAAGTTGAGGCTGGAATTCCAGAGGATGATCCGAGAAATCCTGCTGTTATAGCTGATAATGTAGGGGACAATGTAGGAGATTGTGCAGGTATGGCAGCTGACTTATTCGAAACGTACGCGGTAACGATTGTTGCTACTATGGTATTATCATCAATATTTTTTCCTAATGATATGAGTATGATGATATATCCTTTGACAATAGGTGGTGCATGTATTCTGACTTCTATTATTGGCACATTTTTTGTCAGATTAGGTAATAGCAAAAATGTTATGAATGCTTTATATAAAGGATTTATAGTTTCCGCTATAACTTCTTTAATAGTTTTATATCCTGTTACAGACTATGTTCTAGGATTGGAAAATTTATATAAACTTAAAAATAAATCTTTTACTGGAATAGATTTGTATTATTGTGGTGTAATAGGTTTAATTATCACTGGATTATTAATTTGGGTAACAGAATATTATACAGGCACAAATTATAGGCCTGTTAGAAGTGTTGCAGGATCTTCAACAACTGGTCATGGTACAAACGTAATTCAAGGTTTGGCTATTTCTTTGGAGGCTACAGCTATACCTGCATTAATTATTGTAGCTGGAATACTTATAACTAATAATATTGCTGGATTATATGGTATTGCAATAGCTGTAACCACAATGTTAGCTCTTGCAGGCATGGTTGTAGCATTAGATGCCTATGGACCAGTAACAGATAATGCAGGTGGAATTGCAGAAATGTCTAAATTACCAAACAATGTAAGAAAAACCACAGATGCATTAGATGCAGTGGGAAATACAACAAAAGCAGTAACAAAGGGTTATGCAATTGGATCTGCTGGACTTGGAGCGTTAGTTTTATTTGCAGCGTATACAGAAGATATAAAACATTTTTCGAAAGTCGCTGGATCTAAATTAGAGGGTATTATTGTTACATTTGATTTATCAAATCCTTACGTGGTTGTAGGACTACTTATTGGTGGTATGTTACCATATCTTTTTGGATCAATGGGCATGCAAGCAGTGGGAAGAGCTGGAGGTGCAGTCGTTATCGAGGTTAGAAGGCAATTTAAAAAATATCCAGGTATTATGAAAAGAAAACAAAAACCAGATTACGCAAAATTAGTAGATTTATTAACCGTTGCAGCAATTAAAGAAATGATAATTCCATCATTATTACCAGTACTGTCGCCAATTGTATTATATTTTATTATATTATCAATTGGAGGTCAGGTAGCTGCATTAGCTTCTGTAGGTGCAATGTTGCTTGGTGTAATCATAACAGGATTATTTGTTGCTGTTTCAATGACTGCAGGTGGTGGAGCATGGGATAATGCTAAAAAATATATAGAAGATGGAAATTTTGGTGGTAAGGGCTCTGAAGCACACAAGGCTGCTGTAACAGGTGATACAGTTGGAGATCCTTATAAAGATACTGCTGGTCCAGCAGTAAATCCAATGATAAAAATTACAAATATTGTAGCTTTATTACTTCTAGCCGTAATAGCAGGTTAAATTTAACTCAAAAATTTTAATTCTCACTACCTTGTTTTCTTTTTTCCTTTCTAACACCCAAAGGATCGTTGATTTTTTGTCTAAGACTAGATAAAAAATTATAAATAAAATTTCTTTTTTCTAAAGTTTCAGATCTTTGAGTGTCAAACTTTAAAGTTTTCATATCATTAACGTTATAAAAGTCTTTTTTTGCTAAAATACCTCTATCATCAATTTCTAATACCATTACATTATTAACAACTAATTTTCTTCTACCAAAAAAGTGTGTATTAGTTATTTTTCGCTCTATATAGATCCAAATGTCATTGTCAAAAGTGCTTTTAGTTGAAGGTTCTCCAAATACAGACAAAATATCATTTGTATTGGATTCATTAACTTTAATTTTTTTTTCCTTTTTTTCTAAGAAAAAAACACCATGATGGTCATCAACTAGGTTAAAAGAACAATTTGATATTAAAAAAAAAATAGATATATAAAATATTATTTTCATGAATTCTGAATATATAAATATATATAATAATTTAGTTAATCTCTCTAGAAATAAAACTCTTTTTTTTTATTTTACTGAAAATGACACATTCTCAGATAGACTTTTGATATTTCTATTACATCTAGCGTTTTTTTTTAAAAATTTTAAATCTAAGATTGATCAAAAATATCTTCAAAAATTTTATGATTATGTTTTTAGGCAAATCGAACTTGACATTAGGGAGATAGGTTATGGAGATCAAACTGTTAATAAAAAAATGAAAACTTATGTTAATTTACTATATTCTATAATCAATAAGATTGATAATTGGGAGTCATATAATTCGGAACAAAAGATCAAAATTCTTAAAGTTTTTCTAGAAATTAAAGACAATGATGAAAAATTTGTTGGATATTTTGAAAAGTATTCAAATTATTTATCAAAAATATCTTTAAATTCATTTACAAAAAGTGTATTAGAACATAAATTCTAAATTATGGCTGTTCCTAAACGTAAAACAACAAAGTCTAGATCTGGTAAGCGTAGATCTCACATTAAATTTTCTACAAAGAATATTGTTGAAGATAAGAAGTCTGGTGAATATAGGCTTTCACATCATATTGATTTAAAAACTGGAACTTATAAAGGTAGACAAGTTTTAGATCCTAAGGAATAATTTTTGTTTATGGCTTCAAATATAAAAATTGCAGTAGATGCAATGGGTGGTGATAACTCACCAAAAAAAATAATTGATGGGATATTAGTAAATTCAAAAGAAAATAAAGATGTTATTTATAATATTTTTGGAGATAAAGATAAAATTGAATTACTTTTTCCAAAAAATTTTAATAAAGAAATTTTTAATATCTTTGATACTAAAAATAAAATTTTAGATACAGACTCTCCTTTATCTGCAGCCAAAAAAGGTAAAGATACTAGCATGTGGATGACCATAGACAGTGTTAAAAAAAATGAATCTCACGTTGCTATCTCAGCAGGAAATACAGGCGCACTCTTTGTAATTTCTAAATTAAATTTGAAAATGATAGAAAATATAGAGAAACCAGCTTTATCTGCACTTTGGCCAAATAAAAGAAATTTTAATGTTGTTTTGGATCTTGGGGCAAATATTGAATGTAATGATAAAAATTTAGTAGATTTTTCTATTATGGGTTCCTCTTTATTTAAGTCTTTATATCCAAATGATGATGCAGTTGTTGCACTTTTAAATGTTGGATCTGAAGAATTAAAAGGTAATCATATTATTAAAAAAGCATACCAAGAACTACAAAATATAAAAAACAAAAATTTTAGATTTAATGGATACATTGAAGGAAATAATATAATGGATGGAGAAGTTAACGTAATAGTTACAGATGGTTTTACCGGTAATATAGCTTTAAAAACAGCAGAAGGTACAGCTAACTTTATTGTTAAAGAATTCAAGGAATCAATGACATCGAATATTTTAGGTAAATTATCAAGCTTAATTAATATTAAAAATTTAAATAAAGTGAAAAAAAAATTGGACCCAAGACTTTATAATGGTGCTATATTAATTGGACTGAATTCACCAGTAGTTAAAAGCCACGGTTCAACAGATCATATAGGATTTTCTCATTCTTTAAATGTATGTATCAAAGTAGTCAAAAACAATTTAATCAAGAAAATTAGAGATAACATTTCTAGATGAGAACTAATCTTACTAAGAAAGAAATTGTTAATTCAATATATATGAAACTCGGTTTATCTAAAAGGATATTAGATATAATATTAGAAGATATACTTAATCTAATATTTGAAAGTCTAAAAAAAAATAAAAAAGTAAAGATATCTAATTTTGGTACCTTTGAAGTAAGATATAAAAAACAAAGATCTGGTCGAAATCCCAAAACAAAAGAGATAAAAATAATTTCTGCAAGAAATGTAGTTTTATTTAAACCGTCTAAAGAATTTAAAAAATTTATAAATATTAACAATGAGCAATAAACTAAAAAACTCTTATAAAACTATCAGTGAAGTTGTTAAATTACTAAATTTAGAAAATCCAAAAAAATTAAATAACCAATCTCATACTATTAGGTATTGGGAAACACAGTTTAAGCAGATCAAACCAATTAAAATTAATAATAGAAGATATTATGATCAAAAAAATGTAGATACTTTGTTAAAAATTCAATACTTATTAAAAAAACAAGGAATGACTATCGCTGGTGTTAAAAAGATTTTAAATAATAGTAATTTAAAGATTGACGAAAATAATAAAAAAATTATAAGTTCATTAAATATTAAATACAGATTAGATAAAATTAATAATTTAATAAAAAACTTAAAAAAAGATTAATGGCAAAAAAATCACATATTAAAGTAAGGCTTGTACCAGAGGCCAAACCAGATAGTGCATTTTATTATTATGTTAAAAAACCATCAGGTGGCGAAAAAGCAAAAGTTAAATTAAAAGCTAGAAAGTATAATCCTGTCTTAAGAAAACATGAGATATTTATAGAAAAAAAATTACCTCCTCATAGCAAATAGTTATTTATTATTTTTTTTAAAATTTCTGTATTCATAGTCAATAAAAGCATAGATCATATTTTTCCAAACTCTGTTACTAATTTTTGGATCAACACCTTTCTTTATTGATTTAACTTTTATAATTCTGAGAATTTTATTAATTCTTTTTTTGTCAATAATTTCTTTTTTAAATTCTTTTAAAGAAAGAACTCTTTTTACATAGTTTGCTCTTATTTTTAATAAATTAAGCATTTTATTATCAATAAGATCCAGTTTTTTTCGGAGTAAAATTAGTTTTTTTTTATTACTAGGCGACATTTATTCTTTTGGAATTATTATTAAATATTATATCTATTTAATCGTGTACTTAAACGATAAAAAAACAGATAAATATTTATATAATTGGTTAATTACCATGTTTGTACTTGTATCAATTATTATAATTGTTGGTGGCTTAACTAGATTAACAGACTCAGGGTTATCTATAACCGAATGGGAATTATTTAAGGGTATTCTGCCACCTTTTACCAATACACAATGGGAATTTTATTTTAACCTCTATAAAGAGATACCTGAGTATAAACTTCAGAATTTTGATATGAATTTAAGTGAATTTAAGATAATTTTTTGGTGGGAATGGGTACATAGATTTTTAGGGAGATTAATAGGTTTGTCTTTTTTATGTCCGTTAATTTACTTTTCTATAATAAAAGGAATTGATAAAACAAAAGAATTAATTTTCATTTTTATATTAATTTGCTTCCAAGGTTTTATAGGTTGGTATATGGTTTCAAGTGGTCTTGTTAATAGAGTAGATGTAAGTCATTTTAGATTATCTTTACATTTGACTATTGCCTTTATCATTTTATCACTTATTTTATGGCAAATATTAAAATACAAAAACGTATATAAAAATTCAGATCATTTCATAAAATATAGTCTTCCATCAATATTTTTATTTTTGATATATTTGCAGATTGTATTTGGAGCATTTGTATCTGGGATGGATGCAGGTAAAATTTACAATACTTGGCCTTTGATGGGTAATAATTACTTTCCTGATGACAATAGTTTTAATCATATATTTACAATTGATGTATTGAGTGATCCTTCGTTAGTTCAATTTATTCACAGAAATTTAGCATATCTTATAATGTTAGTGTTTCTGTTAATTTCAATTTTAGTGATAAACGGAAAAATGACCAGATTTTATAACATCATTAAAATTATAGGAGTAATTTTATTTTTTCAAATTTTTTTAGGAATTTTAACAATTTTAACTGGTGCACAAATGTTATTTGCATCCATGCACCAAATAAGCTCTATAATATTAGTAAGCTTTAGTATCTATTTTTTATTTCTTAACAAAAAGATTAACTAACAGCTTTAAGTCTTGGCTTACCAGATGCATCTAGTGCTTGTTTTAAGTCAGCAATTATATCATCCGGATGCTCAATACCTATAGATAATCTAACATATCCAGGTGTTACACCCGCAGCTAATAACTCTTCTTCGGTTAACTGGCTGTGTGTTGTAGTAGCTGGATGAATTGCTAGGCTTCTAGCATCACCTATGTTGGCAACATGGTAAAACATTTTAAGTGCTTCTATAAACTTTTTACCAGCCTCAACCCCACCTTTTACTTCAATTCCAATTAAGGCGCCGTTTCCACCTGAAAAATATTTCTTAGTTCTATCACCTACAGATCCTTTATGGAGGGTAGGGTATATAACTCTCTCAACATTCTTGTGTTTTGTTAAAAAATCAACAGCTTTTTCTGCGTTAGAACAGTGTTGTTTCATTCTTAATGGCGCTGTCTCTAACCCCTGTATAATCCCCCAGGCATTATCTGGTGCTAAAGGAGCTCCTAGATCACGTAATAAACAAACTCTAGCTCTAACTGCAAAAGAAACATTCGCTCCCGTTAACTGTGGAACAACTTCTCCCCATTTAGCTCCTCCATAACTCATATCTGGTTCATTAAACAAAGGTTGTCTTTTTGGATCTGCTGTCCAGTCAAAATTACCACCATCAACTAAACAACCACCAATAACAGTACCATGTCCACCAATAAATTTTGTTAAAGAGTGAACTACTACTGCTGCCCCATGATCCAAAGGTTTGCATATAATAGGTGCTGCAGTATTATCCATTATTAGTGGTATATTATGTTTTCTTCCAATATCAGATACCTCTTTAATTGGAAAAACTCTCAAAGCTGGATTAGGTAATGTCTCTGCATAAAAACATCTTGTTCTATCATCTATTGCTTTTTCAAAATTTTTAGGATCCGAAGGGTCAGCATATCTTACTTCTATACCTAATTTTTTTAAAGTATGTGTAAAGAGATTTACAGTTCCACCGTATAGGTCTGTAGAACTAACGAAATTGTCACCTGCTTGACAAACATTAACAATTGCAAATGTTGATGCGGCTTGTCCAGATCCAACTGTTACACATGCTAAACCGTTTTCTATTGCTGCTACTCTTTTTTCTAGCACATCATTTGTTGGATTCATAATTCTCGTATAAATGTTTCCAAATTCTTTTAATGCAAAAAGATTTGCAGCATGGCCAGTATTATTAAATTGATAAGAAGTTGTTCTATAAATTGGAACAGCAACAGCAGTAGTTGCGGGGTCACTTCTATATTCACCTCCGTGCAATGCTATAGTTTCTGGATTTTTTGATTTACTCATATTTTACTCCTTTTTTTGTGTTTTTGCTTATGCTTGGTTCACAATAAAGTTTAAACACCCATTTAAAACCTTTTAAGGGTATCATAATAAGAATAGATAAAACAAGCTAAATATAATAAATTGACAATGTAATATTATTAAGTATTAATCCGCCTCAATATGACAAAGTTTGTTAAAAAAGATGAAATCAATTCTAAGTGGTATGAAATTGACGCCAAAAACGCTGTTGTTGGAAGATTGGCTACAATTATTACTAAAATTTTAAGAGGTAAAAATACTGCAAAATTTACTCCACACATGGATCATGGGGATTTTGTTATTGTCAAAAATATTGAACATATAAAATTTACTGGAAACAAATTTCAAAATAAAAAATACTATAGGCACACTGGTTACCCTGGTGGAATTAAAGAAACAACGCCAGAAAGAATTAGTGAAAAAAAACCAGAAGAGATTTTAAAATTAGCGGTTAAAAGAATGCTCCCTGGAGGACCTTTGGCTAAAAAACAATTATCAAAATTAAAGATTTATATTGGGGAAAGTCACCCTCATTCAGCTCAAAATCCTGAAATTATAGAAATAAAAAATCTTAATAACAAAAATATTATTAGGAATTAAAATGGAACAAGTATCTAAAGTTGAAAATCTAAATTTTAAAGATAGTAAATATGCAACAGGAAGAAGAAAAAAATCTATTGCAAAAGTTTGGTTAAAAAAAGGATCCGGTAAAATAATTGTTAATGGAAAAGATTATGGAGAATACTTTAAAAGAGTAAATCACAAAAGTGAATTAACAAAGCCTTTTGAAATAATAAATCAGACTACATCATATGATGTAAAATGTTCAGTAAAAGGCGGTGGTCATAGTGGACAAGTAGGAGCTATGATACATGGAATATCAAAAGCCTTATTGCAGTTTGACTCAGCTTTAAAACCAGCACTTAAAAAAGAAAAACTTACCACAAGAGACTCTAGGGCAGTTGAACGTAAAAAATACGGTCATAGAAAAGCTAGAAGAAGTTTCCAGTTTTCTAAAAGATAATATCTTTTTAAATTTCAACTGTTAATATATTTAATATGAATCAACTTAATGTTTTAGTTGCAGGGTCTACAGGTTACATAGGAGTTCAGCTTGTAAAGCTTTTATGTAAACACAAATATATAAAGATTAAATATCTTTGCGGAAATTCATCAATTGGAAAAAATATATATGTATATGACAAAACATTAAAGAAATATAATTTGCCAAAAATTGTTAAAGTTAATTATAGATACTTTAAAGAAGTAGATGTAATTTTTACTGCTTTACCAAACGGACAAAGTCAAATTATCGGGAATAATTTAAATAAAAAAAATATACTAATAGATTTATCTGCTGATTTTAGAATAAAAGACGTAAATATTTATAAAAAATTTTATAAAATTAAACATAAATCTAAAAAGTTATTAATTGATAGCGTGTATGGATTATCTGAATTATACGAACAAGAAATAAAAAATAAAAAAATTATAGCCTGTCCTGGTTGTTATCCGACATCAATTATAACACCTCTATTTCCACTATTCAAAAAAAAATATCTAAAAATTAATAAAGTTATAATTGACTCAAAATCAGGATATTCAGGCGCTGGTAGAGCAATTTTAAAAAAAGAAAAAAAAATGAATTTATTTAATTCATTAACTGCCTATGGTATCCCTAATCATCGCCATAACGCTGAAATATATCAAGAACTTACTTTTAAATCAAAAAAAATAAAGTTTAATTTTACTCCTCACATTATACCTATGTTTAGAGGTATCTTATCTACTATATACGTTGAGAAAAAAAACAATATAAGCACAGAAAAAATTTTAAATTTTTTGAAAAGATTTTATAAAAAAAATAAATTTATTCGAATATGTAAAAAAAATATGCTTATTGGTACTAAAAATGTAATAAATACAAATTATTGTGATATTTCAGTATGTGAAACAAATGATAAAAGTAGGTTGGTAATATTGTCAGCTATAGATAATTTGATAAAAGGTGGAGCCGGTCAAGCAGTACAAAATTTGAATATTAAATTCGGCTTTAATATTGATGAGGGGTTAAATTAATGCGAGTAATATTTCTTATTTTTTTTGTTATATTGTTATCATGTAATAAAGATATTAATCAAAAAAGAACATACAAAATTAATATAAATGATAATTTAACATTTAATGAGTTCAAAAAGTTGATAGAAGAAAAAGGATCAAATAAAGATTATCCTGATATTAATCAATGAAAAATAAAATAAATATTGCTATTGTTGGGTTAGGTCAAATTGGAAGTTATCTTTTAAATGAACTAACAATTAGAAAAAAAAATATTAAATTATTGACAGGAAAAGATATTAATATTGTAGCTGTTTCTGCAAAAAATAAAAATAAAAAAAGAAAATTTAAAATTAACAAAAAAATTTTCTATAAAAATCCTCTTAAAATTATTGATAAAAATAAAATTGATATTTTGTTCGAATGTATAGGTTTATCTGATGGAATTTCAAAAAAAGTTGTAGAAAAAGCTCTAAAAAATTACATACATGTGATAACACCCAATAAAGCTTTAATTTCTAAACATGGAGATTATTTAAGTAATATAGCGGAGAGAAAAAAAGTAAATCTTGAATTTGAAGCATCTGTTGGAGGTGGTATTCCTATTTTACGCACAATAAAAGAAGGTTTGTCTACAAATAGAATAACTAAAGTTTATGGAATTTTAAATGGTACATGTAATTATCTTCTATCAGAAATGGACAGAACTAATGATAATTTTAAAAATGTTTTAAAAAAAGCACAAACTTTAGGATATGCTGAACCAGGAAACCCGAAATTAGATATTAATGGTTATGATACATTAGCTAAGGTAAGGATTCTTTCGTCCTTAGCATTTAAAAAGAAAATTTCTAAAAATGAATTATTAATGGAAGGTATAGAAAATATAGAATCTAAAGATTTTGAAATTGCAAATCAGTTAAATTTAAAAATAAAATTATTAGGTATAACTGAAATTTTAAATAATAAATTATTTGAGAGAGTGCATCCATGTCTTGTAAGGAAAAATAGCTATATTGGTAATGTTAATGGTGCAATGAATGCTATCATTTTAGATGGAAATCCAGTTGGCCAAAGTATATTACAAGGGGAGGGTGCTGGTCCAGGTCCAACATCATCTGCATTAATGTCAGATCTGCTCTCTATTTTAAGAGGTAACATCAAGAACCCATTAGGCGTTTCAAGCAGTAAAAGAAAATACATATCTGCTTTTAATGTAAATAATTATGAAAATTCTCTTTATTTAAGATTTGAGGTTAAAGATAAACCTGGTGTATTGTCAGAAATAACAAAACATTTAGCTAAAAACAAAATATCTATTCAAAGATTGATACAAATACCTGATAATAAGCTTAAAACTGCATCTATAGTGATTATTACTCATAAAACTAAACAACTTAATTCAGATAATTGTCTAAAATCATTAAAAAAAAACAAAAAGATTCTTAAGAGGCCTGTGTTATTAAGACTTTTTAATTGATGAATATATTATTCCACTGTCCAACAAAATTTGATTTAAATTCATTAAGTAATAGTAAGTTGGGTGGCATAGAAACTCTTAATTTAGAACTTTGCAAAAATCTTTCATCTAAACGTTATAATATTTATCTTTCGACCATATGTAAAAAAGTCATTAAAAGAAAAAATTTAACAAATCTTCCAATATCTAAATTAAAGAAAGAAAATCATAATTATAATTTTGATTATATAGTAAGCTCAAATGATCCGAATATTTTTAATTTATTTAGAAATTCAAAAAAAATATTATGGATGCATAATACTTTAGCTATTGAAAAAGCTTTAAGAAAAAAAAAAATGTTATCAATTCTGAAAAATAAGATAACGGCAGTTTTTGTGAGTAAATATCTTGAAAAAAAGACTTCAAATTTATATTTTTTTAATAAAAAAATTATTATACCTAATTTCTTGTCAAATAAATTCATTATAAAGAAATATAATTATAAAAGAAAAAATAATTTTATATGGTCTGTACAGAGAGAAAAGGGTTTAAAAGAGACATTAGATATATGGATGAATTATATTTATCCAAAAGATAAAAAGACCAAATTATTTATTTTTGGTATTGATAAAAATAAATTTAGAAAATTGAAAGATTATTACAAAAAATTTAACATAATTTTTTTAGGAAGAGTAAAAAAAGATAAATTGAAAAAAGCATATGGGACATCTTTAGGTATGATATGTCTTGGATATGATGAAACTTTTTGTCTTAACGCAATAGAGGCGAATGCATGCGGTTTACCTGTTATAACTTTTGGTGAAACTGTATTGAAAGATATAATTAAAAATAATTATAATGGTTCAATAGTTAAAAATTATGAATCTTTATCAAATAAAATTTTAGAATTTATCAATTATGATCAGCTTACTAAAAATAAGTACATGAATAATTCAATTAAAAGTTCAAAAAAATATCATTTCAATAAGATAAAAATAAAGTGGGTTAAGTTGTTTAATACTAAATGAATATTTATAATGATATAACACTTATAATAGTTTGTTTTAACAGTTACAAATTAATCCAAAAAAATTTATCTGAAATAAGTAAATTTAAAACAATTATTGTAGATAATTCAAAATCTGATGAAATTCGTTTACTAGTAAAAGGAATAAAAAACATTAAATATATAAAAACAAAAAAGAATTTAGGATATGGAAAGGGTAATAATTTAGGTGTATCAGAAAGTAAAACGCCATTTATTCTTATTTTAAATCCAGATATTTTGGTTCAAAGTGAGTCTATTGAAATTTTGTATAAAACATATTTTAATTATGAGAGTATTGGAATCTTAGCTCCTGCCTTATATGATAATAATAATAATAGAAGAAGTAATGGTAGTCTTTCTTATATAAATAGAGAGAAAATAAATAAGAAAAATATTTTGATTGACCAAAAAGCTGAGGGCAATACTTGTTACCAATTTGCAGTGGGTTGTGCTTTTTTGATCAAAAAAGATTTTTTTGATCAAATAGGTGGT
This sequence comes from uncultured Pelagibacteraceae bacterium, assembly GCA_902628495.1. GTDB lineage: Bacteria > Pseudomonadota > Alphaproteobacteria > Pelagibacterales > Pelagibacteraceae > Pelagibacter. The sequence continues at coordinate 16,246 of CACONH010000003.1, forward strand.
TTTGATGAAGATTTATTTATGTATTTCGAAGATAATGATTTATGTGACAAAACTATAGAGAAAAATAAGTCAATTATAGAAATACCAGAGTCAAAAATGGTACATTTACAAGGTCTATCTGTAGATAGCTCTTTTTTACAAAACTGTAAATTATCAATTATTCATAAGATTTCTGAATATATATATTATAAAAAAAAAACTAATTTTTTTAAATTATATAAAAAAATACTTGTTAATTTTTTTGATTATTTACAAAGATTTTTTATTAATTTTATAAAATTTAAATTTAATAAATCTTTTAAAAATTTATTGCGTATTTTATCAATAATTTTGTACATTTCAAAACTTTACCTATTTTTATATTAAGGCTAATGGAGAAATTAAATATTATAAAAATGTTAATTAATAGGATTTATTATTTTTTATTTGTTGAAAGATTTAATAAAAAATTAAAATTAGAATTTCCAACTGATATATATAGATGGGATTTAATACAACATATTATCAATAAATATAATTTTAAAGATTATTTAGAAATTGGATGTGACAAAAACCAATCTTTCTCTAAAATCAATATTGATAATAAAATAGGGGTTGATCCTATTGAAGGTGGCACTATCAGATCAACTAGCGATCAATTCTTCGATCAAAACAAAAATAATTTTGATATTATCTTTATAGATGGACTCCATCATTATTCACAAGTACTAAAAGATATAAATAATTCTCTTAAAATATTAAACAAAAATGGTTTTATACTAGTTCATGATTGTTTGCCTAGATCTTTAGCTCAACAAGCGGTGCCAAGATATAGAGCATCATGGAATGGTGATGTTTGGAAAGCTATTGTTGAATTAAGAACTAAAAGTAATCTTAATATATTTACATCTCAAATAGATTTTGGCGTGGCTGTAATACAGATTTCTGAAAATAAAAGATTACTAAAATTAGATATTAATGATTTTAGTAAACTAAAGTTTAAAGACTATTATCATAATCATAAGGAATTTATGAATATTTTTGATTATAAAGAAACATTAAATAAAATTTAAATTTTAATTTTATTTAATGCATTGTTTTTAAAAATATTTGCTTCTCTTATATATCTTCTAACCATTTGTGTAGTTTTGTGACCAGTCATTGCCATAATACTACGTTCATCAGCGCCAGATTCTGCAGCAACAGTTGCAAAACCAGATCTTAAACTATGACCTGCGAAATTTTTATTCTCAATGCCTGCTAAATTTAAATATTCTTTCATTAATAAAACTACTGATTGGTCGGTTAATCTTTTCTCTGTTAGAGATAAACCTTTTGAAAATCTTCTAAAAATAGGTCCAGATTTAATTTTAGAAATTTCTAGCCATTTTTTAAGATTGACAATTGGACAATAAGTTTCATTAGTGAAGTAGGGTAAACCTTTAATCATCCCTTCACCGAATTGATCAGTTTTTGATCTTTTAATAGTGATTTTAAGACCCTCAGGTACAAATTCTAAATCTTCATGATCGATTGAAATTAACTCAGTTCGTCTAAATCCACCTCCAAAGCCAACTAATATGATTGATTTGTCTCTAAACTTTTTAATATCCTCAATTTTTCGTTCATTTATTACATTAATTATAGATTTTAAATGATTGATTAATATAGGTTTTTTGCCTTTTTGAATACTTCCTTTTACCCTTCTTATTCCCATTAAGTTTTCAACAATGATTGGATGTTTTGTATCTAAGTAATGACCTTTAAGTTTATGCACCATGCTAATTGACACTAATCTTCTTCTTAAAGTGCTAATTTTTGAATTTTTAGAAAGATGGGTTAGGTATAAAGAAACGATTTTAGGCTCAGATGGTAACGAATTTAAACCATGCTTAACACAAAAAGCTCCAAAATCTTTAAAGTCTGATTTATATGCTCTTAAAGTGTTATTTGCTTTAGAGCTTTTGAGGTTATTTAAAGTTGCCTCATGAAGCGATTTTAGGTCTGTTGTAAGCTCATTCATAAAATTACTATTGATAACAATTAATTATCATTAGTAATATATTATCAAAAATACTTTGTCAATAACAAAAGTTATTAACACAATTCACATGGGACCCTTAAATCAATCAAAAGGTGATACATACAACCATTATCATTTGTTAAGCTTAATTAATTAAGGGGCAACCCTTAACTGGCCGACTGGGGAAAGGCCGAGAGGACCAAGCCCAGGGGGCAGAAAGTCTTACGGAGTAGCGCTAAAATCGTAGGACGGAAGGCATGGCGGTAGCGCATTCAACGACGTGCCAAAACTACTGTTCTTTGCACCGTAAAAAGTGCAGAGAAACAGGGGTTTTTTCTTAATGAAAGGCACTAAATTTCAAATTAAAGTCTGGAAATATATTAAAAAGATCCCTAAAGGATCAGTTAAAACTTACAAAGATGTTGCAATAGCTATAAATCAGCCTAAAGCAGCCCGGGCTGTAGCAAATGCCTGTGCTAAGAACCCATATGCCCCCAAAATACCCTGTCATAGAGTAATTAGGTCAGATGGAGGCCTTGGTGGCTATTCTGGCAGAGGTGGGTTAAAAAAAAAAGTAAGTTTATTAAGGTCTGAAAAAGTTCAAATTTAACCTTTTTTAGTAGATATAATGCTTAAAAAAGCTAATAAAATCAACAATTATTGATCAATTTTCTATTATTAAAAGAAATTATCATATTTCATCCTTTAGTTGTACTATATAAAACAATTTGCTTAAATTTGACCCTTCTATGTTCGTTTAAATGGCATATTCAAATACTGCATCCCTCTACTATTTAACAATATCAACAGTTTTAGAAAACTCTATTTTATAGGTTTGCAAACGATATTTTCCTAAAAAGACTTATATTTCAATGTTTTTGTAATATTAGTAAATATCTCAATTAATTTATCAGTATTATTACTTAATCAATTGTATATAAATTTATTAAAATTTAATAAGTAAATAAATTCAATAAAAACAATAGTATATGTATTAATATTAAAGTAAAACTTAAATAGTTAGTAAACTAAATTTACCTATATTTTTATGTTCTTAATAATATTCTCTCTTCTAGATATATATATTCCACTAAACACTATAATAAATAAGCCTAAAAAAGTCCAAATATCAGGAAAGTCACCAAAGAAATAATAAGCAATAATAATATTACTTACAATCTCAAAGTAACTAAATGGTGCTAATTTAGATGCATCAGCATACTTCAAAGATAAAATAATAAATAAATGACCTATGCATGCGAATAATCCAATTGCTGCCATTATAGACCATTGATTAAAAGTTGGAGAAACCCAAACAAAAGGCATGAATGTTGTAGCAATAATGGCCCCTACTACACCTGTTAATAATAAAGTTAATAATGGGTTATCTGAGGTGCTAAGTTTACGAGTAATTATTAAATAAAAACCATACATAATACCAGTTCCAAGTGCTGCTAAACTTGCTAGATTTATTTCTAAAAAACCTGGTCTAATAACGACAAGAGATCCTATAAAACCAATAATAACTGCTGTCCATCTTCTGTAGCCGACTGACTCACCCAAAAAAAGAGGTGAGAAAGCAGTTACAATTAATGGAGCCACAAATGCAAGTGTTAATGCTTTAGGAAGCGAAATAACTGAAATCGAGTAAAAAAAACTTATGTTTGCAGTTAATAAAATCAAACCTCTGATTAATTGTAATTTTGGTTTGTCGGTCCAAACTAAATACTTTTTAAAGAAAAAAAGCATTAAAGGAAAAATAAATACTACAGTGAAAAAATACCTAGCCCAAGTTATTTGAAGAACTGGAAGTTCAGCACTTAAATATTTTGCAAAACCATCCATGATGGGTAACATTACCCATGCTAATAAGTTAAAAATTATAGCTTTCATTAAGAAAAAAATCTTAATGCTATATAGACTACTATCGGTATTGTTACAAAAGAAATTAAAGTAGAAACAACAATGGTGCTAGCTATGCTATCTACTATTTTTTTAGGTGAATATATTGAACCAACTAAATAATTTAAAACCGCGCTTGGCATTGAACATTGTATTAGAAGTACCCCAGCGGCAAATCCTTTAAGATCAAAAATAAAAATTAGTAAAAAACCAATAGCAGGACCAATTATCATTCTTGTAAAAGATGAGATTAAAGCATTCGTTAAAGAGAATACCTTTAATCGTGTAAGGGCAATACCCAGAGACATAAGTATAAGAAAAATAGTAACGTACATTAACCATTCTGTGGTGTTAACAACAAATACAGGCATTTTTATACCGTAGAAAAGCATAATTGCAGAAAATATGATTGCATAAAATGGAGGATTTTTAAGTATTACATTTAAATTAAATTTTCTGTCAGCTAAAAAAACCCCTAAAGTAAAGTGGCATAGTATAATTAAAGAAGTTATAGATGCTGATACACCCAAACCTTTAGAACCATATGCAAACATACAGATAGGTAACCCCATATTTCCAGTATTAGGGAAAATTAAAGGTGGTAGCTCTCTAACAATATCCTTAGTTTTCAATAAATATAGAGTAAAAATGCCTACCAAAGCAAATAAGCAAATTGCTAAAAGATAATACCAAAAATAATCTCGAAATATTTCAAAGTTTATACCTGTAGAAGTTATTGCATAGATAACCATTGCCGGAGTACCAATATTTGCAGCAAAACTAGTAATAAAAGTAGTATCTATTTTAGGACTAGTTTTACCCAAATAATATCCAATACCTACGACAAAAAATACAGGAAATAATACTTCAAATAATTTTATATATATTTCCATTATGTAGTCTTCTAATTATTCCCAGATCACTTTTTGTTTTAATTTATAATCAAAAGACTTGGATAAAATATATTCGGATATAATATCTGAATTAAAATATTTTAAATATTTGAATTTCCCCTTTTTAGCTATTCGTTTACCAGTCTTTTTATCCTTTTTATATTTATTTAGCTTATAGCTAAGGTCATGAATGTTTTTGTAAAATACGATTTCTTTATTTGTAAAGAAATCAGTTAATAAGGTATTTTCATCTATAAAAGTTAATAGACCGTTGCCGACTAATTGTACTATTCTATCACTACTATAATACTTAATTGGTTTTCCTCTGCTTAAATTAAGGCCCATATATGAATTTGCAATCTTTTTTATAAATTGATCTGCCCAAATAGGCTGAACATTATTCATGCCATATACATCAAATTTGATTTCTTTATTTATATTAATTAGTTTATTAATAAAATTTTCCCTATCATCACCCTTTCCAGACTTTAATTGACCTCTATGAACGCCGTGACTCATTGCAAAAAAAACATCAAAAGGACAATTCTTGTTAAAATTATTCAATGTCTCAAAAGACTTGTCTGCAGGATTAGGCATAAAATATGAGTTAGGAATATTTATAGATAAAGCAGAGGGATCAGTTGTTAAGAAAGTAGTATTTAAAAATTCCTTCTTATCTAAAATTCTTTTTGAATTGCTTTTATGATCAGGTCCGTATTTGGAAAGAGGGTCTAAAAACCATTGTGAAAAAACTATATTTTTATTTATATCTCTCATTTTTGATAATGTTGAATTTAAAACTCTATCAGCATGACCTAAGATAACTATATCAGGTTTAAAGTTATTAAATGCCTCTATTATCTTTTTTTGAAGTGTTTGTTTACCTGAAAAGTCTTTTATGCTTTTATAATTGTGGATAATATCTCTATCGCTTAAAGTTAGTACGTTATGTCCGTTTCTAATAAAACCATTATTTAATCTACGGCCTGTGTTGTAATGCAATCTTCCGTCAAATCTTTCATTTAAATTGGTAACATGCATGATTTTAAAAGATTTATTTTTTTTTGTATAAAATATTCTTTTAGCTACAAAAGTATCTCTAATTTCATCAATTAGATTAGAAATATATTTATGATCAAAAATAAAATTTTTATAATTAAGTCTTTGGGATTTTTGTAATAATTTTTTATCTAATATTAGATTTTCTATTGTTTTATAAAGTTCGTCTGAAGATAAATTTTTTAAGATAATTGCATTAGTAGAGGTTTCTGGTAAACCGCCTCTGTTGCTTATAATTACTGCACAACCCCTACTCGCTGCTTCTAAACTTGTTCTTCCAAAAGGCTCTTCCCATCTAGAACATACAACAGATATACTCACTTTCTTTAACATATTTAATACATTGTCATGTTTCACATATCCATAAATTTTTAAATTTTTATGTTCAAAATAAAGTTTTTCTCTTGGTTCATCACCTATTACTACAGCCTTCCAATCTTTGTATTTGTTTAGAATTTTAATAATTGTTTTTCCAAAAATATCATATCCTTTTGCACTATTTAATTTACCAATAAAGGATATCAATTTTTTTTTATTATTAAAATTAATCTTGGTTCTATTTGTCGATTGATAGCAGACGGATGTTTTTTGTTTTAATAGTTTTTTATTATCAATTCCAATAAAAAATCTTTCTTGAGACCATTCGCTATTGAATAATATTTTATCAATTTTATTTAATAAGAATAACCTATCATCTGTAGATTTTGACCCGTTCATTGATAATGGATCATTATGAAAATATAAAATTATTTTCTTATTTTGTAAATTGTTTAAAAACTTTATGTAATTAGGTCTGTTATGTATTTCTATAATATCTGAATTTATTTTTTTTTCTTTTTCTAAAAATTTTAACACGTAATTTTTTGAATTGCTTCTTATCAATGATCTATTTAATTCAATGTTAACATAATTATTTAAAAATGGTTTTTTATTAGTCATATTCCCAAAAACAAAAGAGTTTTTTGAAAATTTACTATTTTGAATAGTATCTTTAACGAATAATGAAACGGCACCAGCATTTACAGAAGAAAAATTTTCTTTATATGGAAGGAGAACTGATATTTTCATCTATTTAAAAATTTTTTTTTGATTTGATTTCTTAATTTATAATTATGTTTGAGCATATATTCTTCTTTTAAAGCAATATTTTTAGATTGATACCCCTTTGAATATGCTAGTTTCCATAATCTACCTCTTGTGAATTTGGCACCTTTTGAATTGTTGTGTAAAAGTAGTCTTTTTTTTATATTATTTGTGTATCCAACGTAAGAAATTCCATTTTTATATTTAGCTTGAGTGCTTACAATTAAATAAACAAAGTATTTCATATTGGCGGTCCCTAGGGGAATCGAACCCCTCTTTCATGGATGAAAACCATGTGTCCTAACCGATAGACGAAGGGACCAAAAAACAGTCTTTTATTGCAAAAAAAAATATTAATCAAGTTTAAAGAATTTATATCAATATATCTTTTATAATAATTTGATTTTTTTTTTTACCATCCCAAAAATATTGATCAATAGTGCCAATTAAACTAAATTTTTTTTTATAATTAACTAAATAATTGCCAATTGATGTATTAACTGCGTCAAATGCGATCGATTGAAATGATCTTTTTTCTTTATTTTTTAAAATACAATTTATGTGCCGATTATTAATAATTTTTGTTTTAATAGACTTAAGATTTTCAAATAAAAATAACGGCTGTTGGTTATCGTGACCAAAAGGTTCTAATTTCTTTAAATCAATAAAGATAGAAGAATCATCTTTGGGCAATAATTTTTTAAAATCATAATAAAAAGTCTTTATTTTTTTTGACTTTCGATATTCTGTATTAATGAATTCTTTTAATTTAATTAAATTTTCTTTTTTTACTACAAAACCAGCAGCCATATTATGACCTCCCCCACTTTCTATAAGTTTAAAATTTAATAATTTATTTAATAAATTATTTAATTTAAATTGACGAGTAGATCGAATTGAACCTTTATAAAAATTAAAAGACTTTGTGATTACAAAAGCAGGTCTATTTAATTTGTCTTTTAGTTTACCTGCAATAATACCTAAAATACCTTCGTGAAATAATTCATTTTCTTCGAATATGACTTCTTCATTATTCTCATATTTTTTTAAATCTATAAGATTAATACAAAAATTTTCAATTTTTTTTCTCTTAACATTTAAAATTTGTATTTCTTCTACAATTTTTTTAATTCTATTTAAATTTTTTGAACAAAGTAATTCAACAGAAAGTTTTGCATCTTTTAGTCTACCTGGTGAATTAATCATTGGACCTACAGAATAAGAAATATCTGTATAGCTGACTGATCTCTTTAAAGATAAGAAGTTCAATAACTGTTTAATACCTGGATTTTCAATCTTATTAAATTTATTTAAAGCAATCTTTGAAATATGTTTATTTGAATGTCTTAAGGGCATAAGGTCACAAATAGTTCCTAAAAGTGCAAAAAAAAGAAAATCATAGATATTAATTTTTTTTTTTAATTCATTATTCAAAAAATTTATTAAATAGAAGGTTAATGCAGCAGCACAAATATTCTGTCCCATATAATCTTTAGGATTTTTCATCGGATTTATGATATTTAAGGTTGATGTTAATTTATTGTTAATATGATGATGATCTATTATTAATACTTCTATGTTATTTTTCTTTAAAAAATTAATTATTTTTGTAGAATTACTCCCACAATCGACAAAAATTACAATTTTTGTATTTTTTTTTAAGTTTTTTTTTATTAAGTCTAAATTGGGACCATATCCATCATTGAATCTATTTGGAATTAAATAATAATTTGGATTTTTAATGTAATTTAAAAAATTTACTAAAATTGCGGTAGAACAAACTCCGTCAACATCATAATCGCCGTAAACTAAAACTAATTCCTTTTTTTTAATAATTTTTATTAATAAATTTTTAGCTTTTAAAAAGTCTTTATTATTAAAAAAGGGATTATTTAATTGAAATTCGTTTTCTAATTCTTTTATCTCATCTAATGAATAATTTCTATCTAAAATAAGTTTTGATAAATCGTATGATAAATTATTATCTATAGATATTTTTTCAATAATCCTATTATTTAATTTTCTCTCAGACCATTTATTTCCTGAGACAGATATCATGTAATTTTTTGTACTTTCTCTTGTATATTTTTTTTAATGTTCTTACTTTTGTGAGTAACAAAAGTGTCTGTCATAAAATAATCACCAGATGTTTCTATACCTTTTACTAGTTCGCCATTTGTAATTCCAGTAGCACAGAATATACTGTCTCCTCTAACGATATCTTTTAATTCATATTTTTTTTCTAAATCAACGATTCCCATATCTTTTGCCCTTTTGGATGCCACATCATCATCAAATATAAATCGACCTTGAAATCCACAATTACAAGCATCGAGTGCACATGCAGCTAAAACACCTTCTGGTCCACCACCTATACCTAAAAAAAGGTCTACTTCATATTTTTTATCTGTTACTAATAGTGCACCTGAAACGTCACCGTCAGAAATTAATTTTGTTTTAAGTTTTAATTTTTTAGCCTCTTCAATAATTTCTTTATGTCTAGGTCTGTCTAAAATACATATAGTTATGTCCTCAAGTTTTTTATTTTTAAAATCAGCCAAATTTTTTATGTTTTTTGAAAAATCATAGTCTAAATCAATAACACCTTTTTCTATATCAGAACCATAAGCTATTTTATTCATATAAGTTTCTGGAGCATTTAATAAATTATTCTTATATGAAACAGCAATAACGGATAATGCTCCAGGTAAATTATTAGCAGCGAAATTTGTTCCCTCTAAAGGATCAACTGCTATATCAATTTCTGGGCCAATATTATTTCCTAAATTTTCACCAATATATAACATTGGGGCTTCATCTATTTCTCCCTCTCCTATTACCACTCTTCCCTTCATTTCAATATTGTTTAAAACTTTTCTCATGGCGTCTGTTGCAAGCTTGTCCACTTCATTTTTATCCTTTTTTCCAATTTTAGAAAGTGTTGCTATTGATGCTTGTTGTGTAACTTTAACAAATTCTTTTAGAAATTTTTCTTCAATGTCCATTAAACTTTTACTTCGTCAGGCACATTATTCAATTTAGTTTCAAATTCTGACAATCTTCTTTGAACAGAAATTAATTCTACTATTATTGGCCAACTTCTTACTAAATATTGTAATGAGTTTTCTACTTTGTTAAAAGCTCTTGCAATTTGTTGAACAAATCCTAATGTGATAGCTCCTGTTACTATTGTTGGGGCTAAAGCTACATATGGCACAATTACCATACCTTGTAAATAACTCCATTTAACTGCATTAAAATATAAATAGTGAAAATACATTTTAAAATGTATTTTACGAACGTTTCCATACAAAAAATTTACACTACTTGATCCTGCATTATTTATATTATCTTCTCCTAATACTAGCTCTTTTCTATAAGCCGCCTCTTCTTTTTGAATATCATATTCAATTCCAGGTAATTTAAAACCAACAGCAGCTAGTAATAACGTTCCGCCTAAGGCCGATACTATAGCTACCCAAACTAAAGCGTGATTAACTTCACCGAAAAAAGGTAACATAGTTATTTGTTTGGATAGTCCCCACAATATTGGTAAAAACGCAACGAGTGTCATTAAACTTCTTAGAAGCTCCACACCTAAACCTTCCATAATCCTCGCAAATTTTAAAGTATCTTCTTGAACTCTCTGTGAAGCCCCTTCTGTTAAACGAGCTTTATACCAATTTTCATGGTAATAATCGGCCATTGCTGTTCTCCATCTAAACGTCCAATGACTAGTAAAATAATCTGTAGCAACAGAGATGACCATCCACACACCTGCAATTTTAGCAAATGTTAAAAGATATGAGATAAACTCTTTCTCTGATACAGAGTTAGGGGTTGTTAAGGCCTTTTGTAAAGTATCATAAAATTCACCGAACCATTCATTAATCATTACATCAAGTTGAACTTGGTACCATGTTGAAACTAGTATTATTAATGAACCAAATATGCTCCAAGGATACCATCTTTTATTTGTAAAAAATTTAAACATTTATTCTAAAAAATTGTCAGTATACGATTTTTTAACAAAAGATCTTTGGTTATTTTCAATTAAAATAAATTCGATTTTATTTTTATTAGCGTATTCTATTGCTTGATCTTTAGTATCAAAAAAAAGTTTTAATTCAGATAGAGTATTTGATGAACTTTCCCAACCCATTAACGGGTTAATTGATATCGAATCATCAATATATTCAAGTACCCACTTTTTAGTTTTGCCAACACCAGATTGCATTGATGTTTTGGTGGGTTTATATATTTTTGCTTTTTTCTTTGTCATAAATGGTCGGGGCGGTAGGATTTGAACCTACGACCCTCTGGTCCCAAACCAGATGCGCTACCAGGCTGCGCTACGCCCCGAATTTGAATACTATTACAGTAGATAACCTAATTTTTAAAGTATAAAGAGATCAAAAATAAAAGTATTTTAAATAGAATCTGGTATATAGGAAATTATGATTATAACGTGCCCTCGTTGTCAAAAAAGTTTTAATATTGATGAAAAATTGATACCCACAGAAGGTCGTTTAGTAAAATGTGGTGCATGTGATCATACATGGTTTTTTAAACCAATAGAAAATAATGAAGACAAAAAAGGTGCTGCGACACCAGATACAATAATTAACGAAGAAGAAAACAAAGAGTTTATAAGGGTTAAGCGGAATAATGAAACCATTAAACCAAAAGTAGATAAAATAAAAGGGAGTAAAAAATATTTACCAGCAATCAAGAAAGAAAAAAGTAAAAATTTTTCTAAGCTATTTTTGGTTTTCTTAATAACGATAATAGCTATTGTTATCTTAATAGACACTTTCAAGGTTCCCTTGAGCTATATAATTCCAAATATCAACTTTTATTTAGACAATTTATATCAAAGTTTGATAGATATAAAATTATTTACAATAAATTTAATTAATTAAAAATGTTAAGATACTTATCAAGTCCGTTTAAGTGGTTCTTTAAATTAGAAGCTGCAAGTGGGTTAGTTTTATTAATAAGTGCAATATTAGCTTTAATAGTAAGTAACTCAGATTTATCCAAAATTTATTTTGAAACCTTGGATAAATATTTATTTATTGGAATAAATAATTTTGGAATAAAATTATCTGTTCTGCATTGGATTAATGACGCCTTAATGGCGATATTCTTCTTTTTTGTTACACTAGAAATAAAAAGAGAATTTATTGAAGGAGAACTATCTAATTTTAAACAAGCAATGCTTCCAATAATGGGAGCAATTGGTGGTATGGTTGTACCGGCATTAGTATATATTTTTATAAATTACGGTGATACTGAAACATTAAGAGGATGGGCAATACCATCGGCTACTGACATTGCTTTCTCATTAGGAGTTTTGTCATTATTAGGGTCAAGAGTTCCGATATCACTAAAAGTTTTTTTAACAGCTTTAGCAATAATTGATGACTTAGGAGCAATCATTATAATTGCTTTTTTCTATACAGGTGACTTGAAAATTCATTATTTGGGATTAATTGTTGTAGCTTTCATATTGTTATTAATTTTAAATAAATTTAACGTTAAAAACTTTATACTTTATCTTTTAATCGGTATTGTAATGTGGGATTTTACTCATCAATCAGGTATACATGCCACAATAGCTGGTGTTTTATTAGCTACAACTATTCCTCATAGAAAAAAACCAAAGGAATTCTCATTATTAATCAAGATTGAACATGCAATAAGTCCCTATGTTGCATTTGGTATAATGCCGTTATTTGCTTTTGCCAATGCAGGTGTTTCTTTGGAAGGATTGTCTTTATCATCCTTTATGTCAAAAGTTCCATTGGGTATATTATTAGGATTATTTTTAGGAAAACAATTTGGTGTTTTTATTTTTTCATACCTTTCAATTAAATTTAAATTAGCGCAAATGCCGTCGAAAGCTAATTGGATTAATTTTTATGGTGTAGGAGTTTTAACTGGTATCGGATTTACTATGAGTTTGTTCGTAGGTAATTTAGCATTTATAGATAACATGAGTTATATGGATGGTGTTAAAATTGGAGTTTTAGGTGGGTCATTATTATCAACATTATTTGGATATTTTCTTATATTATTATCTCCAAAGAAATGAAATTTTCAAATTTTACTAAATTATTAGCAATTGTATTTTTAATGATCTCTTTTTTTTCTACAAAAACCTTAGCAAATTATGAAAAGGTTTTTTTTGATTTTTCTGTTGAACTTGTTAGTGGAAAATCAATTGAATTAAAAGAATTTAAAAATAAAAAAGCAATTTTATTGGTAAACACTGCAAGTTATTGTGGTTTTACAAAACAATATAATGATATGCAAAATATTTGGGAGAAATATCAAGATAAAGGTCTATTAGTGTTAGCTGTTCCATCGAATTCATTTAATCAAGAGAAAAAAACAGAAAAAGAGGTAAAAGAATTTTGTGAGGTAAATTTTAATATTACTTTTCCAATAACATCTATTTATGATGTTAAAGGTGATAGTGCACATGATATATTTAAATGGGCAAAAGAAAATTATGGAAAATCAGCAATACCTAAGTGGAATTTTCATAAAATTTTAATTAACAATGAAGGAAAAATTGAGGATACATTTTCATCTTTTACAAACCCGACTTCAAATAAAATTATTTCAAAAATAGAAACTTTACTAAATATTTAGAGTTAAACCATCATAAGCTGGTATAACATTTTTAGGTAACTTTTTTTTAATCTGGTTATAGTCAATAGAGCTTGCTAGATTTGTTAAAATTGTTTTTTTTGGCTTTATGTTTTTGATTAATAATAGAATATCTGTTAAACAATAATGTGATGGATGATAATTATATTGAAGACAATCAATTACTAGATATTTTAGATTATTAAGTGATTTTAAATCCTTTTTATGTATTTTACTTACATCACTAGCGTAAGCTAACTTATTGTTAATTACATAACATATACTGTCAATATTTCCATGTTCGACCTTTATAGATTTCAGGCAAATAATCTTTCCATTATCTTTATATGAATGTTTTTTTTTTAGAGAATTGTTCTGTAATATGGGCGGATATTCTCTATTTTTTTTAAAACAATATCCAAATGAATTGAGTAAATATTTTTTTGTTAAATTATTAGTATATATATCTATTTTTTTTCTGTTCTTTAAATAAAAAAAACGTAGTTCATTTATACCATGAGTTTGATCAGCATGATGGTGAGTATAAAAAACTTTATCAATATTATTAATTTTATTCTTGATTAATTGTTGTTTTAAATCAGGTGATGTATCAATCAAAACATTTTTATTTCTTGATTTTATTAATGCACAACATCTGGTTCTATAATTTTTTTTATTTTTTGGATCACAATTACCAAAAAAACCATCAATTCTAGGAACTCCTAATGAACTACCACACCCCAAAATTATAAATTTTATGGACATTAATTTAGTTCAAATAATTTTTTGAAATTTTGTGAAGTTGTCAATTCCATTTCTTGTGGAGAAATATTCTTTATTTTTGCCATATGTTCCAAAGTATATTTTAAATAACTAGGTTCATTAGTTTTTCCTCTTTTGGGTACCGGAGCAAGAAATGGGCTATCTGTTTCAATTAATATTTTATCTGAAGGGATAAAATTAAAGGTATTATTTAGATCTGCGCTCTTTTTAAAAGTTATAATACCACTTGCAGAAAAATATGAATTCAAATCAAGCATTTTTTTTGCAAGTTCTAAACTTCCAGTATAACAGTGCATCAAAATTTTTATATTATGATTTTTATATTTGTTTAATAATTTAAATGTTTCATCTTCTGCATTTCTAGAGTGTATAATAATTGGTTTATTCAATTCAATGGATGCAAGTATATGTTCTTCAAAACTATTAATTTGTGAAACTTTGTCACTATTGTTGTAGTAAAAATCTAAACCTGTTTCCCCTACCCCAATAATTTTATTATTCTTAGAAACATTTTTAATTATTTGATCCTTACTTATACTGTTAGTATTAGCTTCATGGGGGTGTATGCCAAATGTGCCATATATTATTTGATCTTTTTTTACCAAATTTTCTACTTCAGAAAAGTTTTTGTTAGTTGTGCAAATAGTTAAAATTTTTTCTATACCAACATTTTTAGCCCTTTGCATGACTTCTTCAAAATTATTAATCAGTGGTTCGCGGTCTAAATGGCAATGTGAGTCAATCATTTATTATCTTTTTAATAAGTATATTAATTTTATTTATTTTCATACCTTGTTTTAAAAACTCATTATTTATCAATGAATTAAAGATGATATCTTTTTCTTTAATATTAAAAATATCTAAGGCTTTTAAAGAAGTTTCAGGTATTATTGGATACATTAAAATAGAAATTTTTCTAATTAATTCTAAGCTGACATAGATAATAGTATTTAATCTATTGGTATCGTTTTTTTTATTCCAAGGTTCTTGGTCATTAAAATATTTATTAGTTGCAAACAAAGTCTCCATTAAAAAATTCATATAAAAATTTATATCTTGTTTATTTATCGCATTTTCAATTTTACTATAATTTTCTTTAAATCTATTTAATAAATTTAAATCTTCATTAATAAATTTTATATTTTTTGGGATTTCTAAATTTAAATTTTTTTCGTTAAAAGATATTACTCTCTGACATAAGTTACCGTAATTGTTAGCAAGATCACTATTGATACAATTTTCTAATTTTTCTTTTGATATATTGCCATCGTTTCCAAAAGAAACTTCTTTTAATAAATAAAATCTTAAAGGATCAAGACCATATTTATTAATAATTTCTAAGGGGTCTAATATATTTCCTTTCGATTTAGACATTTTTTCCTCATTCGATAAGATCCAACCGTGACCGTATATAGTTTTAGGTAACGGTAAATTTGCAGCTAACAAAAAAGCTGGCCAGTAAACAGCGTGAAACCTTAGTATGTCTTTACCAATTATGTGGACAGATGCAGGCCAGAAATTCTTATATTTATCAGTATCAATATTAGGATAATCAAGTGCGCTCAAATAATTTGTTAGCGCATCTAACCATACGTAAATAATATGGTCTTTTTGGGAGGGAACATTTATCCCCCAAGTTATAGATTTTCTACTTACAGATAAATCTTTAAGGCCTCCTTTAACAAAACTGATAACTTCATTTCTTCTACTCTCCGGTCTTATAAATTCAGGATTTTTATCATAATATTCTAATAATTTTTTTTCCCATTTAGATAATTTAAAGAAAAAAGACTCTTCTTCAACCCACTCAACTTTTGAACCTGATAATTTGTTTACTTTAACATTATCTTTGTCTTCAATTTCATTTTCAGAATAAAAAGCTTCATCAGATACAGAATACCAACCTGAATATTTAGATAAATATATCTCATTTTTTTTTTCTAAAATATTCCATAAATTTTCAACTGCTATTTTATGACGTTTTTCAGTTGTTCTAATAAAATCATCATTTGAAAGATTTAAAATAGCAGACAAATCTTTAAAATTTGAGCTTATTTCATTACAAAAATCTAAGGGATCTTTTTTTGATTCTAATGCTGCTCTTTGGATTTTTTGGCCATGCTCATCTGTACCAGTTAAAAAAAAAACATTGTGTTCGCTAATTCTTTTAAATCTCGCAAAAAAATCAGCGACTATACTTGAGTATGCATGTCCCATGTGAGGTTTTGCAGATGGATAATAAATTGGTGTAGTAATATAATAATTATTTTTCATTATAAATTAAATTCTTAAATTCTAAAACATACGACTCAAAATCTAGATTAAATTTAGTAACATCATCAAATCTTTGTGTAAAATACTTCAATAAATAAAAATATTTATTATTATTTTGTTCATTTCTAATTTTTTTATACAGAAATAATTGAACTAGTAAAAAAAAATTTTTTAAGACAAATTCATTTTTTTTATAATCTTTTTTTTTAAGTATATCGGATAAAAGATTATCTAGATTAATATCGTTTATCTGTAAATTATTTTTATTACAATATTCTAACAAACTTTTAAAAAAAAGAGGACTGATATATTTATTTTTAAAATCAGAATTTAAATCATTAAATTGATTATTTAGTATTTCATTTATTCTTTTTTCACGATCCTCATTATTCAGAAAAAATTTAAATTGTATACATCTGGATTTAATTGTAGTTAACAGTTTTTTTTTAATGTCATGTACCAATATAAAAAAAACGTTATTTAAATTTTCCTCTAACGATTTAAGTAAAGAATTTGAGGAAGACAAATTCAAATATTCACTTCCATCTATCAACACAATCTTTGGCTTATTGCTGAATGATGTTATATTTAGAAAATTTTTCATATTTTTGATTTGTTCAATATCAATATTCTTTTTTTTATCTTTTAATGAAATTAGAAATAAATTTGGGTGAATATTTTTTAGTAAAAGATTATAAGTTTTGTTATTAGAATTAATTTTGTTAGTAGTTATACAATATTCATCATCCTCATCTTTCGACAATATGAAATTAATTAAATAGTAAGCCACGTTTAATTTGCCAATACCTTTTTCTCCAGTAAATAATATTGTTTGTGGTAATTTTCTATTAATATATAAATTAGAAATAAAATTTATTTCTTTTTTAAATGTAGATAGTTCTTTGCTAAAAATTTCTTCACCCATTAATTTTTAATATTTTATTTATTCTATTTTTAATTAATTCTATATTGTATTTCTTATTTTTAGACGAATCTATTAATAACTTATTCTTATTTTTTTTTAAAATATTCAAAAATCCATTTTGTACTTTACTATAAAAATTTTTGCTAAAACTGTCATATTTATTCTTTTTTCCTGAAATATTCTTTTTTATTCTTTTAATTGGCACATAATGAAAAAAAGTAAAATTCGGTTTTAGATTACCTAGTATGAAATTGTTTAATTCCTTTATAACTCTTTTATTTATTTTAAAACCATAATGCTGGTACGCTATGGTTGAGTCTATAAATCTATCAATAAGTATAACTTTTCTATTTAAGTATGGTTTAATCAAATTTTCATAATTTTCATTTCTAGCAGCTAAATAAAGTAATAAATCTGTTTTTTTTTTAAAAGTTGATTTTTTATTTAATATAATGTTTCTTATAATTTCTGAATTTTTAGTGCCACCTGGTTCTCTTATTTTTATAAATTTTATTTTTTTTTTAGATAAGTACTTTGCTACTTCATTGAGATGAAATGTTTTTCCAGACCCATCTATACCTTCGAAAACTATTATTTTCTTATACATCACCCCAGATAAGATAATTTATAGATTTTATAATTCTAGAAATAACATTGAGTTTTTTTATATCTTCAAATGCATAAACTTTAAATTCATTGATAATTTCATCCTTATATAAAATTTTTAAAATTCCTAACTCTTGATCCTTTTCTATTGGTGCAAGTATGGGTCCATTGTATTCAATATATGCCTCTAGGTGTTTTTTTCTAGCTTTTGGAATTGTTTTATATATATCGTTTTTTACGTAAACTTGAACTTTATCTTTTTTACCTAACCATACATCTAAATTGGAAATTTCTTCATCAGTTTTAGCTATTTGAATTGTATCAAAGTTAGTTAAACCCCATGTTAAAAGTTTTTTTGATTGCCTAGATCTTGAATTTTTAGTTTCAAATCCACTACCTACTGCTATTAATCTTCTCTCTCCTTTTTTAATTGAACTAGCTAATGAATATTTTTCTACAGCAAGGTATCCGGTTTTAATACCATCAGCACCATAATTTTTGTATAATAATGGATTTCTATTTCCTTGCGTAATTGGATCTCCCCCAGTTCGATCCCATGTAAAAGTTTTTTCCTTAAAATAAGAATAATAAACAGGATAGTTTTTAATTAAATAATTTGACATTAATAGAATATCTTCAACAGTAGAATAATTATCTGGATCATTTATTCCAGAGGAGTTTGTAAAATTAGTATTTATCATTCCAATTTCTGCAGCTTTAGAATTCATCATTATCGCAAATTCTTCCTCCGTACCAGCAACACCTTCCGCTAAAGCAACACAGGCATCATTACCAGATGCAATTATTATTCCTTTTAATAAATCTTCTATTGATACTTCATCTCCAACCATAATAAACATCGATGAATATCCTGATTGTGAAAGTCTCCATGCATTTTCTGAAACCATTACTTTGTCATCAAGATTTAAATCCCCACTTTTTAACAAATCAAATACAACTATTGACGTCATTATTTTTGTCATTGACGCAGGATAAATAGATCTTTGAATATCTTTTTCATAAAGAATTTCTCCTGACAAATAATCTTGTAAAATTGCAGTTCTAGCATTTATATCAAAAGCGGAAACAGAGGCATTTGTTGACCAAAAGTAAGAAAAAAAACAATAAAATATAAATTTTTTAAATTTATCCATTTTTAATAATTTCAATATTTTCAAAGCCTAAAGTTCTTATACTATAAAATGCCTTTTGTAGAGAATTAATATTATTATAAGGACCTAATATAATTCTATGTGTATTCTTGGAGATAGACAAAATATTCACGATTTGTATGTCTGTTTCTGTCATTATTCTTTTTTTTAGATCTTTGGCATTTTCAAGAAAGTAAAATTCAGCTACTTTAATTACATATGAAAACTTGCTAACTTTTGTATCTTTTACTTTTTCTTTTTTAGATGAGTTTAAATCATTAATACTTATTGTGTCGACTGGGGCTTTATTGGCTACATTTTTTTCTTCTTCAAAAGTTTTGGATTTCTTTGCTAGAAAAATCGAATTATTTTTAATTTCTTTTATCTCAATATAAGGTTGGTCATAATTTATTTTTAACTCATCTGAAATGCGTTTAGACACAATTGAGTTATAAAAGTCCAAATTTTTTATTTTTCTTGAAACATTTCCAACTAGAGATTTATTGTTTAAAAGATTGGTAATCTTAACTTTTGTGCCTCTAGATAAATAGCTATGATGAATATCTAAACTTCTTATATCAATTTTTTTTTTTGTTATTTTATTTTTTATAAGTTCGTCTGAGTAGATTAGTGTAAATCCTTTGTTAACATAAATATTATTGTCATAATTAACTTTTTTATTAACAGTTTCTAATTTACATCCTGAAAATATAAAAAATATTAAAATTATAAAAATTTTATAATTCATTTTCAAATTTGTTTTTTAGTGTGCACACAGCGATTGCAAATCTTAGAGACCTATTCCATTTTAAAACTCTATCATAATTTGGAAATACCAAATAAGCAGGTCTTAACTTATTATTATTTTTAACAATATCACTATCAGGTGTTATTACAGCTACTTTTACGTTATCACCTATGTTTAAATTTTCAAATTCTTTAATATATTTTTTATAATATTTGAATTTTCTTTTATGTTTTATTTTTTTTGCTGACGTATTTAATAATTTTCTAGGAATATTTTCATTTAACTCAATATTAAAAAAACATGGCTCATTTTTTCTCCAACCAATTTTATTTAAATAATTTGCTGCAGAGGCAAAAGAATCTTCGGCTTCTTTTAATTCAATAATCGAATTATTATTATAGTCTATGGCATAATTAGAGATTGTAGTTGGCATAAACTGAAAATTACCAAAGGCACCAGCCCATGAGCCAAATAAAATGTCTTTATCAACTTTGTTTTGGTCAATCAACTTCAGTATTGTAATTAATTCATTTGAAAAAAATTCACTTCTCCGTTTGTCGTAACTTAAAGTTGCTAATGATGAAATTATATCCATTTTACCTAAATACGTACCATAGTTTGTCTCAATACCCATTAAGGCTAGTAAAAGTTCTTTTTCAACTTTGAATTCTTTGTCAACAATATTAATTAAATTTTTATTTTTTTTATAAATTCTTTTACCTTTTTTGACTTTATCTTTAGATGTTCTCTTTGAAACATAGGTTTTTGTATCTTCATAAAATTCTGGTTGATATCTGTCATACTCAATTACTTTAGGGAGAAAAATTGCATTATTCATGACTGCATCAACGGTTTTTTCTGAAATACCTTCATTAATAGCTTTTTTTTTAAATTCTACAATCCAAGAGCTAAATTTTTCATCAGAATTAACCTTGGTAAAAGTTATCAACATTAAAAGTAATGACGAGATTATAATACTAATTTTTCTCATATAAATTATTTAAATAAATCAATACGGCAATCCATATTATTATAAAACTAATAAACTTTTCAAAAGAAAATATCTCTCCATAATAAAAATATCCTAACAAAAATTGAAAGGTTGGTGTTATATAAAATATCATACCTGTGGGTCCAAGACCAGATAACTCAACACCTTTAACATACAAAAATAGTGGTATAACAGTTATAGGTCCAGCTAAAACTAATAAAAACATCATTGAAATATTATTTGTAGAAAAATAATTAACCTCAATATTAAATAAATAAATTAGGGCTATAAGTGCAAAAGGGAATATAAAAAAACTTTCTACCAATAAACCAATATCAGTATCAACTTTAATTAATTTTCTACAAACATTATATAGTGACCAAGATATAGCAACTGTTAAACCTATCCAAGGTATAGTCTTAAATTCATATAGCATATAAAATATTGAGCATAAAACTAATATGATTGATAAGATTATTTTAAAATTTAGTTTTTCCTTAAAAAATAAGTAACCAAAAAAAACACTCATAATAGGCATTATGAAATAGCCAAAACTAGCATTTATAATTTGATTAGTTGAAACTGCATATATCCAAACGGACCAATTTGTAAGAATTAAAATTGAAGATAAAAATAATGTAAATATTTTTTTAGATGATTTTAAAATAATAAGAAACTTCTGCCATTTAAATAGAAAAAAAGTTGTAATTAATAAAAATATTGTTGTCCATAAACATCTATGTATGACTAATTCGAACGGACCTACAAAAGATAAAGATCTAAAATAAATTACTCCAATTACACCCCACCAAAAAGATCCTAAACTACTGAGAATGATACCTTGATTAAATTTTTTCATATAATTATGACTTATTAGGGACAATTACACTTAAAATATCTTAAGATATAGTAAAAAACTTATTATGTTGTAGAAATATTTTTTTTAAATATAAATGTCTGGAGTGGAGAGATGGCTGAGCGGTTGAAAGCACCGGTCTTGAAAACCGGCAAAGGGGCAACTCTTTCCTGGGTTCGAATCCCAGTCTCTCCGCCACTAAAATTTTTTAAATTTTTCAATTATATCTATTAAATTTTTGTCTTTAATATTGTCTAATGATTCTTTTTTTTTAAAAGAAATTAATGTTTCATCATCCATATTGACAAACGTGTCCAAAATTTTCAGTGTGTCTTCATTTAGCTCGTCTATAAAAGATTTAACAAAAGCAGTCATTAATATGTCCATTTCTTTTGTACCTCTATAAGAAGCTCTATAAATAATTTTATTTTTAAGATCTTCTTTATTTTGTGACATGGATATATAAGTAATTATGTCTAATTATGAATACTTGTTATCAGATATCAATAAAATTAATGGTATTGGCACCAAAACAGCCAAATTATTTAGAAAAAAAAATATTAATACTATCTTTGACTTATTATGGAATTTGCCAAGAGATATAATAGATAGGAGCGATTTAAGAAAAGTAAATCAACTTCAAATTGGCAAAATACAAACTATATCCGTTGATGTAATTAAATATAATTTTCCTAGAGTTAGAAATCTACCTAACAGAGTATTATGTGAAGATGAAACAGGAAAATTGGATTGCATTTTCTTTAATAGTTACGAAGGATACATCAGGAAAATATTACCTTTAAACTCAAAGGTAATAATAAGTGGTAAAATTAATTTTTATAAAAACAGATATCAAATTACAAATCCAACATACTTAGGGAATAATATAAATAGTATCAAGAAGGTTGATACAAAATATAGTTTAACAGAGGGATTAAATGAAAAAAAATACAACAAAATTATTAGCGAAGTTTTAACTAAAATCCCAGATTTAAACGAGTGGTTAAATAAAAATATTAGTAATAAATTTGAAAATATAAAATGGAGAGATGCAATTATTCAGCTACATGACCCAAAAAATTTAAATAAGAAGGGTTCTTTTTACAAAAGATTAGTTTTTGATGAAATTTTATCAAGTTTTTTAATTAATTCGAAAATAAGAAAATCAGTAAAAAAATTAAAGAAAACTAAAAAAAAATTTAGTTCAAATAATATTAAACATATAACAAACAAAATAGAATTTGAACTCACTGGGGATCAATTAAAAGCAATAAATGAAATTAACGATGATTTGAGATCTGAGCAAAAAATGTTCAGACTTTTACAAGGTGATGTAGGTAGTGGAAAAACAATTGTCGCTCTAACTTCAATTTTAAATGTTATAACTAGCAAATTTCAGGTTGCTTTTATGGCTCCAACCGAAATATTGGCACAACAACATTATGCCTTAGCTAAGAGCTTACTACCTGATAATGTAAAAATTGATATATTAACAAGTAAAACGGATAATAAAATTCGAAAAAAAATTATTAGTGATCTTGAAAATCATCAAATTGATTTATTAATAGGAACTCACTCTTTATTCCAAAATAAAATAAATTACAAAAAATTGGGATTAATTATTATTGATGAACAACATAAATTTGGAGTAAAACAAAGAAAGAAGCTATCTGATAAGGGTGGTAAAAATTGTGATATATTAGTTATGTCAGCAACGCCAATTCCTAGAACTATGATTATGACAATTTTTGGCGATATGGATGTTTCAATTATAAAAAACAAACCTAAAAATCGTAAAGAGATAACCACACTAAGTAAATTAGATAAAAAAATTAACGAAATATTAGTATTTTTAAAAAAACAAGTAAAAAATGGAAATCAAATTTTTTGGGTTTGTCCATTGATCGAAGAGTCAAAAAAAGTAGACCATCAATCATCTGTTAGTAGATATGAATATTTAAAAAAAAACTTTTCAAATAGAGTTGGTATACTTCATGGAAATTTAGACAAAAGTAAAAAAGAAAAAATTTTAAATGATTTTCTAAATAAAAAAATTGATATTTTGGTTTCTACAACTGTTATTGAAGTGGGTATAGACTTTCCAAACGCCAATGTAATAGTTATAGAAAATGCAAACAAATTTGGATTATCACAACTACATCAATTAAGAGGCAGAGTTGGTCGTGGTGATAAAGAAGCATATTGTATATTAATGTTTAAATCTAACTTGAGTGAGAATGCAAAAAAAAGAATTAAAATATTAAAAAGCAGTAATGATGGTTTTAAGATATCAGAAGAAGATATGAAGCTGAGAGGGTATGGAGATTTGTTAGGTTTCAAACAAAGTGGAATACAAAGTTTTAGAATTGCTGATCCAATACTAAATGAAGACCTTTTTTTTCTGGCTGAGCAAGAAGTTAAAAGAATTGAAGTTACAAATGAAAATATTGATAACTATATGCCCTTATTAAAAATGTATGATAGGGCTGATATACTAAACGACCTAGTTTAATTTGATGGATCTGATGTACCTGCAGAAACTATAAATTTTGAAGCTTCTTCGAATGACATATCCAAATAGATCACTTCATCTTTAGGATACATTAGTAAAAATCCACTAGTGGGATTAGGAGTGGTTGGTACAAATACATTAATCATTTGCTTGTTGACTTTTTTGCTAATTTCACCATCATTTTCTTTTGTTGCAAACCCGACTGCCCAAGAGCCTTTTTTTGGGTATTCAACTAAGACTACGCTTTTTTTATCTTTACCTGTTGAAGTAAAACTTTGTGTCATTTGACCTATTGCAGAATATATAGTTCTCAGAATAGGTATCTTTTTAAATATATCATTAATTAATGAAACTATTCTTTTTCCAAAAAATGATAAAGAAATTCCACCAACAATAATTATTATAATAACGGATAATAAAATTTCTAAGCCTGGTATCGAAAAAGGTAAATAACTATTTGGATTAATTTCATTCGGAAGAAGTTTGGATGAAATTTTAATTAAAAAAATTGTTAAATATAAAGTAAATCCAATTGGTACAAGAACCACAATGCCAGCTAAAAAATAATTTCTTAATCTAGCCAAAATAGAGATTTTTTTTTTATCAGACATATTAGTTGTAAGATGAATAAATAACGAAAATTAATGCGATAATAAACAAAAATAATAATATTTTATTGTTTAAATTCATATATATTTTATAAATTATCATTAATACAAGAAAATAATTATTATGGATAGAAGAAAATTTCTAAATTTAGTTGGTTGTGGATGCTGCGGTTATTTTCTTACATCATGCGGTACAGTGCCAATAACAGATAGAAAACAATTAAAGCTAATACCAGAAGCAAAACTAAATGCACAAGCTGCTAAATTATACGAGAAAGTTAAAGAAAAAGAGAAATTAAGTGATGATATAAAATCACTAAATCTTATTAAGGAAATTGGTAAAAAAATGGAAGACTCAATTAGCCAGTATTTTGAGAGTAAAGATATTCCAGACCCAACATCTAATTTTCAATGGGAATATATATTAATAGATAATAAAAAAATGAAAAATGCTTGGTGTATGCCAGGTGGAAAAATAGCTGTTTATACAGGTATGCTAGAAATTACAAAAAATGAAGATGGGCTAGCAGCTGTGATGGGTCATGAAGTTGCCCATGCAGTAGCTAAACATTCTGTTGAAAGAGCAAGCAGAGGTGTTGTTTTACAAACAGGTACCCAATTATTAGATATTTTTTCCGGAGGAAAACTCTCACAAGTTAATAGAACGACAGGTATGGATACTGTTGGACTATTGTCTAAAATTGGAATTATGAACCCTTTTACTCGTAAACAAGAGTCTGAAGCAGATTACCTGGGTTTAATTTTTTCATCACTTTCGGGATATGATATTAGAGAAACTATAAAAATCTGGGAAAGAATGAAGGAGGCTAACAAAGGTAAGGAGCCACCTGTTTTTATGAATACACACCCATCATCGAAACAAAGAATTGAAAATATTAATGGGTGGATTGATAAAATAAGATATGAATATCCACCAATTTAGTTATTTACTAAATGGTGAGCCGTGTTGGACTCGAACCAACGACCCATTCCTTAAAAGGGAATTGCTCTACCAACTGAGCTAACGGCCCATAAAGAAGTGACTTTTATAGTGATTATTTTTTAATTATCAATGCGAAATTTTATAACTTATTAGCATATTTCCTATAAAACTTGGTAAAAGTACCTCTTTTAATATTCTTTCTAATTTCATACATTAATTCTTGATAAAAATTAATATTATTTAATGTAAGAATCATAGAGCCCAACATTTCATTGGTGTTGAATAAGTGATTAATATAATTTTTAGAGTATTTATTTAAATCGAATAATTTTACTGATTCATCGAGTGGTTTGTTGTCTTTTTTGTATTTTGCGTTTCTAATATTCACTCTTCCATTCCAAGTAAATGCTAGGCCCGTTCTTCCAGCTCTAGTTGGTAATACACAATCAAACATATCAACGCCGCGCATTACAGATCCAAGTATATCTGAAGGTGTTCCAACACCCATTAAATACCTAGGTTTATTGATAGGCATGTAGTTCTTAAGATAATCTAAAACCTTAAACATCTCTTTTTGAGAGTCTCCTACGGCCAATCCACCTATAGCATATCCATCAAACCCGATTTTTGTTAGTTCTTTTAATGACTTTAATCTAAGATCATTAAATAAACCTCCTTGAACAATACCAAAGAGGGCTTTGTGTTTATTTCTTCCAAATTCTTTTTTTGATCGTTTCGCCCATTCAGTTGATAGATTTACAGCATTCAAAATCTTGTCATAGCTTAATGTTTTTCTTGGACATTCATCTAGTACCATAACAATATCTGAGTTTAGTTTTTTTTGTATTTTAATACTTTGTTCTGGGCTTAATATGAATTTTTTTCCATCAATATGAGAATTAAATATTGCACCTTTAGATCTATCAATTTTGTTTAACTTAGATAATGACATAATTTGATAACCACCAGAATCAGTTAAGATTGGAACTTTACAGTTCATAAAATTATGTAGACCGCCAGCTTTTTTAACTCTATCTGCACCGGGTCTAATCATTAAATGATAGGTATTAGATAATACAATTTGACTTCCAGCCTTAACAACATCTTTAATAAATGTACCTTTAACAGTTGCCTGGGTTCCAACTGGCATAAATACTGGAGTATTTATTGTACCACGGCTAGTATTTATTTTTCCAAGTCTTGCAAATTTTTCTTTTTTAAGAACATTAAAATTAAATTTTTTTAATGTCATTAATTAAAATTATTCTGATTTAAAAGATATTATCTTATCTGGATCAGTCACAGCTCCGTTATTGTTCGAGTCGCCTCTTTTAATTTTATCAACAAATTCCATTCCACTAATTACTTTACCGAATACAGTATATTGTCTGTCTAAAAATGGAGCTGGTTGAAAACAAATAAAGAACTGACTATTAGCGCTATCTGGGTTTTGAGATCTGGCCATAGACAATGTTCCTCTTTCATGTGGTAAATTATTAAATTCAGCTTTTAAATCTGGTAAATCAGAACCGCCCATACCTGCTCTGCTCAAATTAAATTCTTTGCTGTCGGAATTACCAAATTGTACATCACCTGTTTGAGCCATAAATCCATCTATTACTCTATGAAATACAACACCGTTATATTTTCCAGAATTTGCTAATTCTTTTATTCTCTTAACATGACCTGGGGCTACATCTGGGAATAATTCAATTTTCACCTCACCATCTTTTAATTTTAAAATCATAGTATTTTCCTCCGCTGATAAATTAGAACTAATAAATAAAAATATTAAAATTAATACTCTAATCATTTAATTTTAGTTTTAAATGTTTTAATACACTTTTTGTAGTAAATTTTTTCACATTTCCTTTTAAATCAGCAATCTCTTTTACTAATTTAGATGAAATAATTTGATTCTGAGGGTCAGACATTAAAAATACAGTTTCAATTTTATCATTTAATTTTTTATTCATTCCAGAAAGTTGAAACTCATATTCAAAATCTGAAGTTGCTCTAAGTCCCCTTAGGATAACATTGGATTTCATTTTTTTACAAAAATCAGTCGTTAAAGTATTAAATGTTACTACTTTTATTTGCTTCTTTTTAAATTTAAGATCACTAAAAAGAGATTTTTTCACTAAATATTCTCTCTCTTCAGCTGAAAATAAATATTCCTTATTATTACCGTCTGAAATCGCAATTATAAGATTATCAAAAATATTCAACGCTTTTTTAATTAAATCTATATGTCCAAAAGTAATTGGGTCAAATGTTCCTGGATAAATAACTTTTTTCATTATATTAAGTTATCATCAATTTTTATTGCTGAAACAACTTTTTCATCTCCTGATAATCTGATTATTCTAACTCCTTGTGTATTACGTCCAGCAATTCTTATTTCTTTAACCGCAACTCTAATCACTCTTCCCTTGTTTGTAGATATCAAAATTTCATCACCCTCAAAAACTGGGAACGAAGAAGACACATTTCCATTTCTAGAGGAATTAACTATACCTATTATTCCTTTTCCCCCTCTATTTGTTACCCTAAAATCATTTGAAGCTGTTCTTTTTCCAAAGCCGTTTTCAGTGATTGATAAAATAAATTTATCACCTTTTTTTCCATTTTTTATATCTTTATCAATAGTAGACAACGATACGATCATATCTTTTTCTTTTAGGTTTATACCTCTTATTCCCTTAGAAGATCTGCCTTTAAACAATCTAATCTTTTCAACATTAAATCTTATAGATTTACCGTTTAGTGAACTAAGTATAATATCTTGATCCTCTCTACATATTTTTACGCCGATAATTTTGTCGTCAGGATCAAGTTTCATCGCAATTTTTCCAGATGCGTTTATATTAATAAAATCTTCAAGAGAGTTTTTTCTTATTTTGCCTTTTGAGGTTGCAAAAACTATATTAAGATTTTTCCACTCTGATTTTTCTTCAGGCAAAGGCATTATAGAGCTTATAGATTGATGGTTTTTTAAAGGTAAAATGTTGTACAAAGACTTACCTCTTGAAATAGAAGTGCCCTCAGGTATTTTCCACGCTTTTAATTTATATACTAATCCTTCTGTTGAAAAAAAGAGAACTGATGTATGTGTGTTTACAGATAAGGTTTGCACAACAGAGTCTTGTTCTCTTGTTTTAATTCCAGCCTTTCCCTTTCCACCTCTTTTCTGTGCCCTTACACTACTTAAAGCACCTCGTTTAATGTAACCTTGTAGAGTTACAGTTATAATTACAGATTCTTTTTGAATAGTTTCCTCAATATCGTAATTTAATATAGCATCAATTATTTTTGTTCTTCTTGGATTAGAGTATTTTTCTTTTATTAAATTCAAATCATTATTGATTACTTTTAATAATTCTTTTCTAGAAGTTAAAATCTTTTTATATTGGATAATTAAGTCAGATAATTTTTTAATCTCAGCTTCTATTTCATTTATACCTAAAGCTGTAAGTTTTTGTAATCTTAATTCTAAAATAGAATTTACCTGATCAATTGAAAAAGAATATGCTGCGATAGTATTTTTTTTCTCTATAAGTTTTATAAATTTTTGAGTTGATTTAATTTTCCATTTTGTTTTAACTAATGTTTCTTTTGCGATTTCAGGATTTTTTGAATTTCTAATTATTTTAATAATCTTATCAATATTTTCAACAGCTACAGAAAGACCAATTAAAATGTGAGCTCTATCCTCTGCTTTTTTTAAATCAAATTTTGTTTTTTTTGTTACTACGTCTTCCCTAAATTTTAGAAAAGATTCTAAAAAGTCTTTTAAATTACAATTCTTTGGTTTTTTGTCTACAATTGCTAAAGTGTTAAAACTGAATGAAGACTCTAATGATGTGTATTTATAAAGTTGTCTTTTAACAGTTTCTGGTTCAGTGTTTCTTTTTAAATCTATTGCAACTCTAATCCCTTCCCTATTCGACTCATCTCTAATATCGCTTATACCTTCAATTTTTTTGTCTCTTATTAATTCTACAATCTTTTCATTTAATACAGATTTGTTTATTTGATAGGGAATATTTGTAATTACTAATCTTTCTTTGCCATTTTTTAACTGCTCTATATTGATATCACCTCTAATTTTAAAAGAACCTCTGCCTGTTTTATAACCTGTTTTGATTATATCTTTACCAATGATTGTTCCGCCAGTTGGAAAATCTGGGCCAGGTATATGTTTCATTAATTCATTAATTTTAATATCTTTATTATTAATTAAAGCTTGTGTGGCATTTATTACTTCACCAAGATTATGTGGCGGTATACTAGTCGCCATTCCCACCGCAATTCCTCCAGCACCATTAACTAATAAATTTGGATATTGAGCTGGTAAAACAACCGGTTCTTTTTCTGTTTCATCATAGTTGCTTTTAAAATCTACAGTATTTTTTTCTATATCCTCAATTAAATATTCAGCTATTTTAGAAAGTCTGGTCTCTGTATATCTCATCGCAGCAGGTGGATCTCCGTCGACAGAACCGAAGTTTCCTTGTCCATCAATAAGTGGAACACTCATTGAAAAATCTTGTACCATTCTAACTAAAGCATCATAAACAGCTTGATCTCCATGAGGATGATATTTACCAATAACATCACCGACAATTCTGGCTGATTTCCTAAATTGTTTTGACCAATCAAAACCTCCTTTGTACATGGCATAAATTATTCTTCTGTGTACTGGTTTTAATCCATCTCTAATGTCAGGTAATGCTCTGCTAACAATAACGCTCATTGCGTATGATAAGTATGACGAGCTCATCTCGTCGTACATAGCAATAGGTTTTATTTTAGATTTTTGATCTATTTCACTTTTGTCCATAAAAGTTAAAAAGGTATATCATCGTCAAGATTGCTATCTGTAATTTGCGATACTTCTTGATTGTTATTTGATGAAGTTAAATTAGAAGCGCCACCACCACCCCCTAACATTGTCAGTGATGAGTTGTAACCTTGTATAACAATTTCAGTAGAATACTTATCTTGGCCAGATTGTTCATCTTTCCATTTTCTAGTTGTCAATTGACCTTCAACATAAATTTGAGCGCCTTTTTTCAAATATTGTTGAACCACGTTTACTAAGCCCTCATTAAATACAACCACACGGTGCCATTCAGTTTTTTCTTTTTTTTCTCCAGTGTTTTTATCTTTCCAGCTTTGGCTAGTAGCTAAACTAAGTCTAGCAACACTTTTGCCATTAACCATTTGTTTAATTTCAGGATCTGCGCCTAATCGTCCGATTAATAGTACTTTATTTAAACTTCCAGCCATAATATTTTAATGATTTTATTATATCATAGAAAAGGTTTGATTATTAATAATATTGAAGTAAAGCAACAAAAAAGATGATTAAAAAGATAGTTATTAAAGGGGCAAAAGAACATAATTTGAGGAATATTTCTTTGGATATTCCAAAAGATAAATTTGTAGTAATAACTGGTCTATCAGGATCAGGAAAATCATCTCTAGCTTTTGATACTATCTACGCCGAAGGACAAAGAAGATATGTTGAAAGTTTATCAGCTTATGCAAGACAATTTTTAGATAAAATGAAAAAGCCTAAAGTTGATTTAATCGAAGGTCTTAGTCCAGCAATATCAATTGAGCAAAAAAATACATCAAAAAATCCTAGATCAACAGTGGCAACTGTTACTGAAATATATGATTATATGAGAGTATTATTTGCAAGAGTTGGAATCCCCTACTCACCATTTACTGGTAAAGAAATAAAATCACAAACAGTAACTCAAATTGTAGATAAAATTAAAACATTACCAAAAAAAAGTACTATTTATCTTTTTTCACCAATTGTAAGAGGTCGTAAAGGTGAATATAAAAAAGAAATTTTATCTTATAAAAAAAGAGGTTTTCGAAAAATTAAGATTGATGGGAAAATTTATGAGATAGATAACATCCCAGAATTAAATAAAAAAATAAAACATGAAATAGAAATATTAGTTGATAGGATAATACTAAATTCTGATTTAGGCAATCGTTTAGCTGAAAGTATCGAAACCTCACTTAATTTGTCTAATGGATTATTATATGTAGAATACGAAAATGAAACGTTACCAGCTAAATTTAGAAAAAAAGAAAAAATAATATTTTCTTCTAAATTTGCATGTCCTGAAAGCGGTTTTACTATAGAAGAAATTGAACCAAGATTATTTTCATTTAATAGTCCATATGGAGCATGCGTCGAATGCGATGGTATTGGTATCAAATTAAATGTAGATCCTAATCTTGTTATTCCAAATGAAAAAAAGACAATTGCTGAAGGGGCGATTGAACCATGGTCTAAATCAAGCTCACTATATTATGCTCAAACACTATCATCCTTGGCAAAACACTATAACTTTTCTTTAGATGAAAAATGGTCAAAATTACCAAAAAAGATAAAGGATATAATTTTATATGGTTCAGATGAAGAGGAAATTAAATTTTCTTACGATGATGGATATGAAAAATATTCGCATAAAAAAACTTTTGAGGGTGTAGTAAATAATCTTGAAAGAAGATATTTAGAAACTGATAGTGATTGGAAAAGAGAGGAAATATCACAATATCAATCAGATACTAAATGTGAGGCTTGTAACGGGTATAGATTAAAAGAAGAAGCATTATGTGTGAAAATAGACAATCAACACATAAGTGAAATATCTGAAAAATCTATTATAGATGCTGAAAAATGGTTCAAGTCTTTAAACGAGAAATTAGATGCAAGACAAATAAAAATTGCAGAACACATTCTAAAAGAAATAAATGAAAGACTAAATTTTTTATTAAATGTTGGATTAGATTATTTAACTTTATCAAGAGAGTCAGGAACTTTATCTGGTGGAGAATCACAAAGGATAAGGTTGGCATCGCAAATTGGTTCTGGTCTAACCGGTGTTCTTTATGTGTTGGATGAACCATCTATTGGTCTTCATCAGAAAGACAATGTAAAATTAATTAATGCTTTAAAAAGATTAAGAGATTTAGGTAACACTGTAATTGTAGTAGAGCATGATACTGAGACAATTGAAAATTCAGATTACATCATTGACTTAGGCCCAGAAGCTGGAAGTAAAGGTGGAGAAGTTATAGCTCATGGTGGATTAGATGAGATAAAGAAAAATGAAAAAAGTATAACTGGTAAATACTTATGTAATAAATTTTATATACCAATACCAAAGAAAAGAAGATTAAGTAAGAATGGAAGATTTTTACAAATTCTTGGTGCTTCAGGTAATAATCTAAAAAACGTTGATCTAAAAATTCCTTTTGGGACTTTTACTTGTATCACTGGTGTATCAGGTAGCGGTAAATCTACTTTAATTTTACAAACTTTATTTAATGCTTTGAATATGAGTTTGAATAATAACAAATCAAGAAAAATTCCTATGCCATTTAAAGGATTTAAAGGAATTGAACTTATAGATAAAGTAATTGATATTGATCAATCACCAATAGGTAGAACTCCAAGATCTAACCCTGCTACTTACACAGCTGCTTTCGGACCGATAAGAGATTGGTTTACTAATTTACCAGAGTCTAAAAGTAGAGGATATAAACCAGGTAGATTTTCATTTAATGTTAAGGGCGGTCGATGTGAAGCTTGTGAAGGAGATGGTGTTATAACTTATGAAATGCATTTTCTTCCTGACGTATATGTAACATGTGATGAATGTAAAGGAAGTAGATACAATAGGGAAACTTTAGAAATTAAATTTAAAAATAAAAGTATAGCCGATGTATTAAACATGACTGTTGACGAAGGTTGTGATTTTTTTGAAAATATATCAAATATTAGATCAAAATTACTGACACTTAAAAGGGTAGGACTTGGTTATATAAAAATCGGTCAACAGGCAACCACTTTATCTGGTGGAGAAGCACAACGAATTAAACTAGCTAAAGAATTATCTAAAAGATCAACAGGTAGAACAATATATATTCTTGACGAACCTACTACAGGATTACATCAACATGACATTAAAAAACTTTTAGAAATTTTGCATACCTTTGTTGCAACAGGCAATACCGTAATAGTTATAGAGCATAATTTGGATGTGATAAAAACTGCAGATCATATTATAGATATGGGCCCTGACGGTGGAGTAAAGGGTGGAGAAATTATCGCAGAGGGAAATCCAGAGAGCATTTGCAATGTTTCTAAAAGCTATACAGGCAAATTTTTAAAAAATTTACTTAACGGTAAATTTAAAAAAATTGCATAAATAATTAAATTTTGTTATAATCAAGTATGGGAAATATCTTAAGTTCATTATCAAGAACTGTACATCTATCACTTGCTTTATCTATTGTATTATTTCTCATTTTATTTTTTCAAAATGGTGGATTTGACTTTGATACATTGTTCTGGAGTTGGTTATTCAGATACATCCATGTTTTAGTTGGAATAATGTGGATAGGATTATTGTGGTATTTTAACTTTGTTCAAATACCGAATATGTCTAAAATTCCAGATGAGCATAAACCTGCGATAAGTAAGGTAATTGCTCCAGCTGCACTATTTTGGTTTAGATGGGCGGCTTTTGCAACAATCATTTCAGGTTTAATATTAGGTTACATAAACGGATATATTCATGATGCCATGACACTAGGTATTATGTCAGGCGGTGGAAAAAGTACTGCGATAGGAATTGGAATGTGGCTGGGTATAATAATGGCATTCAATGTTTGGTTTGTTATATGGCCAAATCAAAAAAAAGCATTAGGCATTGTTGAGGTAGATGCAGACACTAAAGCAAAATCAGCTAGAGTTGCAATGTTGTTTTCTAGAACAAATACTTTGCTTTCGTTACCTATGCTTTTAAGCATGGTTGTAGCGCAAAATCTTTATTAATCTTCCTCTTTAATCAAAGTTTTTTGAGATACCTTAAAGTAAACAAGAACTGGATTTGCAATGAATATAGATGAGTAAGTTCCAAGTATAACTCCAAGGATCATTGCAAAAGAAAAACCTTTAAGGATTTCTCCTCCAAAAAAGAAAATAGATAAGAGTGCTAAAAGTGTCGTGACTGATGTTATTAAGGTTCTAGATAATGTTTCATTAATAGATAAATTCGTTAAATCAAAAATTTTTATATCTGCATATTTCTTTAAGTTTTCTCTTACTCTATCGAAAATTACAACAGTATCGTTCATCGAATAACCAACGATTGTTAGTACAGCAGCCACAATTGACAAATTTATTTCTAAACTTAAAAGAGAAAATATACCAAGTGTTATTATAACATCATGGAAAATAGCTACTATTGCGCCAATGCTGAATTGCCATTCAAATCTAAACCAAATATATATTAACATAGCAGCCAATGCTATTGCTATCGCAGTTACACCATCTTGCAATAGTTCTGCACTTACTTTTGGTCCAACATTTTCAACACGTCTAAAACTGTAATCCTCGAGGTAATTATCTAAATCATTTTTTAAATTTTTAATAAAGTCAGGATCATTAAGATCTGATCTTTTAAATTTAATTACATAATCTCCTTCAGCACCAAATTTTTTAACAGAAAGATCATCCAAATTAAGTTTATTAAACGCACCTCTAATATCTTCAGTTTTATAATTAGTATTATCAGATCTTAATTCAATTAAAGTTCCACCTTTAAAATCTACACCATAATTTAAACCTCTAAATGTTAGAAAGAAAATAGACATTATGAATAATATTAATGAAATTATATTTGATAGATTATAATATTTGTTAAACAAGTATTTTCCGGTCATTTGATAGTCACCTCATTATTTTTATTTTTAATCACATAAAGAGATGTAAGCAATCGCGCAATGTAATAAACGGAGAATAATGTTGTTAAAATTCCAATTGATAGTGTTACTGAAAAGCCCTTTACAGGACCAGAGCCAAAAACAAATAGAATTAATGCTGCAATTATTGTTGTTATATTTGCATCTAGGATAGCAGTTCTCGATAATGTGTATCCGTTATCAAATGCAATTACTTTATTTTTTTCTTTTTTTAATTCTTCCTTAATTCTCTCAAAAATCAAAACGTTAGCATCAACAGCCATACCAACTGTTAGAATAATGCCAGCGATACCGGGTAATGTTAATGTAGCTTCAAATATGGTTAGGAAACCAAGTAACATGAACAAATTTATTATTAGAGCAAAATTTGAAATTAAGCCAAATAACCTATACTTATAAATCATATATAAAATCACTAAAATAAATCCAATTATTAGAGATAAAACTCCAGCTTTAATAGAGTCCTCTCCTAAATCTGGTCCAACAGTTCGCTCTTCAATTATATCTAAAGGCGCTGGCAAAGCACCTGATCTAAGTAATAATGCAAGGTCAGTTGCTGACTGGAATGTAAATCCGCCTGAAATTTGACCTGATCCGCTTGCAATTACATCTCTAATTACAGGTGCACTAATAATCTGATTATCTAATACTATTGCTAATTGTTTACCAATTCCGTTTTTTGTAGCTCTTCCAAATTTTCTTGCACCTAACCTATCTAAAGTAAAACTTACAACCGTTTCATTATTAATATTGTCCATCTGAGGTTTAGCATCTATTAAATTGTCACCGCTTATAATAATTCTTTTACTAACATTCAGTTCTTCCCCTGTATCAAGATCTTTTAATTTTTCAGAACCAAATGAGGCATCAGTATTTTGAGTTACAAATCTAAATGTTAAATTTGCAGTTCTTCCTAATAATGATTTTATTCTATCAGGATTATCTAAACCGGGTAACTCTACAGCAATTCTATTTGAACCACTTTTTGTAATACTAGGTTCGTTAGTTCCAACCTCGTCCACTCTTTTTCTAACAATCTCTATTGCTTGATCTAACAAAGATTGCTCAATTTCAATAATACCGTATTTTGTAAGAGTTAATTCAAATATATTATCAATTAATTCAACATTGTATTGATAAGACTTATAAACATCAAAATAGGGATTTAATTCGTTATCATTTTTAAATAATTCTAATATTTTTTCTTGATCATTTGTATCTGACTTAAATAAAACTTTTTGTTTTCCTAATTTATAATCAAAAGTTTTAATTTCTTTTTTTTTGAAATAATTACGTACTTGTGTAAGTTTTGATTGAAGAGTTTGATTAATTACTGGGTTTTTATCTACTTCCAAAAGTAAATATGATCCACCTTGTAAATCAAGACCCAGGTTTACTTTTTTTTTCAAAAAGAAATCTTCGTTATTAATAAAGTTAGAAATACTAAAAAATATTAAAGAAAGACAAAAAACTATTATTGAAATTATTTTTAATCTCGAAAAATATAACACTTAAATTGACTATTTTTTTGGTTCTGTTCCACTAATCAAGGCTTGTACACCTGTAGATTTGATCACTTCAACTTTCACATTGTCTGATATAAGTATTTCTGCTCTATCGTTTTCTATAATTCTTTCTACTGTACCAACTATACCACCTGAAGTAATTACTTTGTCGCCACGTTTTAAACCTTCGACCATGACTTTATGCTCTTTTACTTTTTTTTGCTGTGGCCTAATTAAAAAGAAATAAAAAATTATAAAAATTAGTATTAAAGGTATTAGTTGTGTTATTCCAGACTCTGACATAAATTAAATTTTGTTAAAGTACCTATTATACCATTAATATTATTTTAACAACTCTAAATCTTAGAAATAACTTCCAAATTGTTCATATATGGTCTTAGAATATCAGGAATTAGAATAGACCCATCCTCTTGCTGATAGTTTTCTAATATTGCAATCAAAGTTCTCCCTACTGCAAGACCGCTACCATTTAGAGTGCCTAAGAATTCTTTTTCATTATTAGATTTTTTAAATCTAGCTTTCATTCTTCTAGCCTGAAAAGTTCCACATGTAGAGCAGCTAGAAATTTCTCTATAAATATTTTCTGATGGCAACCATACTTCTATATCATAAGTTTTTTGGGCGCTAAAACCCATATCTCCTGTGCAAAGTGTTATTACTCTGTATGGTAATTTAAGTTTATCTAATATTTTATAAGCTGAACTAGTCATCCTCTCAAGTTCATCTTTGCAATTAACTGGGTCAACAATACTAACTAACTCAACTTTATAAAATTGATGCTGCCTTATCATGCCTTTGGTGTCTTTTCCGTAACTCCCAGCTTCTTTTCTAAAACATGGTGTTGATGCAACAAATCTTAAAGGTAAATCAGAATGATTTAGTATGGTATCATTAACCATATTCGTTAATATTACTTCAGCAGTTGGTATTAGAAATTTTCTCCCAGATTTATTATCAAGTTTTATTTCAAATTGATCATCCTCAAATTTTGGCATTTGTCCTGTTCCAAACATACTATTTTCACTTGCAAATAATGGAGGAGAAATTTCTTTATAACCATTATCATTTATATGTGTATCAATCATAAAATTTGATATTGCTCTTTCCAATTGAGCTAATTTATCTTTAACAAATACAAATCTTGATCCAGTTGTCTTGGTTGCTAATTCAAAATCAAGCATATTCAAATTTTCACCTAATTCGTAATGTGATTTGGGTTTAAATTTAAAATTAGGAATATTGCCACTTTTCTTTATTTCTTTATTAGATTTTTCATCTTTGCCAACAGGCACATCTTCAAGAGCTATATTGGGAATTTGAGATAAAATTTGATTTAGCTTTTTACTTTCATTTAATTGATCTTCACTAATTTTATCTATTTTTTTAGATAAATCTTTCGATTTTGCAAATAAACTTTTGTCATTTTGTTTTGAAAGGGCTTTTTTTTCTGATTCAAGTTTTTCTTTTTCTTGTATCAAAGATCTGTTTTTGGTGTCTAATTCTAAAATTTTATCAAGATTAACTTCTGTATTCCTATTATTTACTTGTTTTTTAAATTCAGAAAAATTATTTCTAATATATTTAATATCATGCATCTTTTTTTTCTGCCTTTTTTTCTATAACTTTTACAGATATTATTGATAATTCATACAATAATAACAATGGAACCGCTAATCCAATTTGAGTGACAGGATCTGGCGGAGTCAGTACAGCTGCAACGGCAAAAATAATAATCACAACATATTTACGTCTCTCTCTTAAAAAAATCGAATCAATAAATCCAATTCTTGCTAATAAAGATAGAATAACTGGAAGCTGAAAGCTTATACCAAAAGCAAATATTAACTTCATAACTAATGATAAGTATTCATTAACTTTAGCTTCAAGCTGTATAGGTAGGGCTGTTGTTAAACCAGTGCTTTCAAAAGAAAGAAAAAATTTAATAGCAAGAGGCATTATTAAATAATAAACAAGCATTCCACCTAATAAAAAAAGAATTGGTGTAAGAACCAGATAAGGCATTAAAGCAGATTTTTCATGCTCATACAGACCCGGTGCAATGAATTTCCATATTTGAATTAAAATATATGGACAAGTTAAAAAGAATGCTGCGAAAAAAGCAACCTTGATATAAGTTAAAAAAGTTTCTTGTAACGCAGTAAATATTAATCTTCTTTCTATTTGACTATCTTTAACAGCTTCTGCATAAGGCGAAACTAGAAAACCATAAATCTCTTCAGAAAAAATGTAACATACAACAAATAAAATAGTTAAAAATATAAATGAGTGAATTAATCTTTTTCTTAATTCAGTTAAATGACTTATGAATCCCTCTTCTTTATTTTCCTTCATTTTTATCTACTTTTTTTTCTTCATTTTCACTCGGATTATTTATGTCAAAGGTTTGATTATTAATCTCAATACTGTTTTCCTCCAAACTTGTCATTTCGTTTTGCAAGTTACTTACGTATCTTTTTACAGAACCAAACCAAGATCCAATTTTTTTCAACACGACAGGAAAATCTTTAGGCCCAATTATTACAATTGAAAGACCGATTATTATAATAAGTTCTAGCCAGCCAATTTGTGGCATTTTTATTCTTTATTTGGAGAGTCTTGATTGTTGTTGTCTTCAGTATTTTCTGAAATATTTTTTGGTTTTTCCTCACCAGGATCAGTAGCCATCCCTTTTTTAAAACTCTTAATGCCTTTTGCAACATCTCCCATTAAGCTTGAAATTTTTCCTCTACCGAATAGAAGAACTACTAAGATAACTACGATTGCAATTTGCCAAAAACCTATACTCATAAATTATATATAACCTCTTTGTAGCTGATTTTAAAGTAGAATTTTACTCTTTAGCGTCATCATTTAAGGTGCTATTGAGCATTTCGTCAATATTAGAATAAATATTTTCTTTTTTCTCATCTTGTTTTTCTTTGTAAAATTTTCCAGTTCCAAATATAGATGAGTCAATAGTTGAGCTGTCAATCAATCCTGCTGATCCTAGTTCATCAACGGTTGGTAAATCAGACAATTTTTGCAAATTAAAATGGCTCAAAAAATCCTCTGTAGTTCCATACTGTATTGGTTTGCCAGGAATTTCTTTTCTGCCCATTGGTTTTACCCAATTCAGCTCCATTAGAATATCAAGAGTATTTGTACCAAAAGCAACACCTCTAATTTCTTCTATTTCAGCTCTAGTTACCGGCTGGTGATATACAATAATTGATAGTGTTTCAATGGCAGCCTTTGAAAGTTTTTTCTCAACTGTTTTTTGTTTGGACATTAAAGACGACAAATTTGATGCTGTTCTAAATGACCATTTATTTGAGATGCAAACTAAATTAATTCCCCTATTTTTATAAACATCTTCTAATTTTTTTAAAATTTTCTTAACATCAATTTTTTTTGAAATTCTATCTTCTATGGTTTCTATTTCTAAAGGTTCTGCTGCTGCAAATAAAATAGCCTCAACTTCCCTCTCTCCAGTAGATAATTGGTCTGGAAATGAAATTACGTTATTTTTTTTCTTTTCGTTCTTCATTTTTGTTTAATATAAATCTTATCAAATAATTTGTCTTGTTTTAAAATAACAGTCCCCTCTTTTACTAATTCTAATGATCCAGCAAAAATACTAGCGCGTCCAGTTTTTTTTAAATTTGATTTTTTAAAGGCTTTCGGAATAATGTCCTCAAGGTTTTTCCAATCTTCTAGTTTTTTTATAATGCTTTTAATTAATTTTATACCTTCTTCTGTTGTGCAAACTGGTAATTTGGGAATATTCATTCTTTGAAAGTCCTTTTGCATGACAATTGCAGAATAAGTTTTTAGAAGTTCGTATAAAGATAATTTATATGTAGAACTATAAATAGAACGGATTCTACCTTTAATACCTCTTACAAAGATATCTTTTCCAAGTCTTTTTCTCTTAAGCATTTGATCAGACAGTAATCTTATTAATTCTAATTTTTTTAATTGTAATTTTAATCTTTCAGCAACTTCATGAACTTTAAACTCTTCTTCATCAGTTATTGGAAGTAGTAATTTTGATTTTAAATACGCAAGCCAAGTTGCCATAACTAAATATTCTGATGCAATATCTAAATTAATATCTTTAACCTTATTAATATATTCTAAAAATTGATCAGCCAATAAAGTAATTGATATGTTTTCTAAATTAACTTTTTGAGATTTTGCTAAATCTAAAAGTAAATCTAAAGGACCATTAAATTGATCTAGATTTACCTGAAAACTGTTAGTTGAATCTTGATTCTCCATTGGACACTAGCTTATAATATTTATTTGTAATTTTTATTATAAATTTACTCAATTTTGGTGAATTTTCTGCAACTATATGCATTTCTTTTAAATTAGCATTACAATGTAAAACTAAATCACAACCTGCGGTAAATGCTTTAATAACATTATTTTTAATACCATATGGTAGAGCTTTCATTGATATATCATCTGACATTATTAAATTTTTGAAATTTATTTTATTTCTTATTAATTTAATTATTTTTTTTGAATGAGTTACAGAATTTAGATTATCAATCTTTTTAAAAAGTAAATGGCCAGTCATAGCAAAAAGAGAGTTTTTATTTTTAAACGTCAAAAAATCATTTTTTAGTAAATATTGATTGCTATTGTTTACAATTGGTAGTTTAAAGTGTGAGTCAACTTTGCCTAGGCCATGACCTGGTATATGTTTAATTACAGTAGCTATATTATTCTTATGAAATTGATTAATCGTAAAATTACCAAAAATATTAACTATTTTTTTATTTTTCGAAAATGATCTGTCGCCTATTACTTTAGAAGTTTTTTCTCGTGCTATATCTAGAACAGGCACAGTATTGATATTTATACCTAAGTTGTTCAATAAATAGCTTATTTGATCAATATAAATTTTATAATAAAGAAGTGATTTTTTTTTATTTTTTTTATACATATCACCAAAAAATTTTGAAGAATGTAATTTGGTATCTATTATTTTTTTAAGTCTATTAACTCTTCCACCTTCTTCATCAATAAGAATGGGGTAGTTTTGATCTTTAAATATCTTTTTAATTGATTGGACCAGCTTTTTGGTCTGATCTAAACTTTTAATATTTCTCTCAAATAATATTATTCCCCATGGTTTATATTTTTTAAGAAATAAAATTTCTTTATTTGACAAATTTGTGGATTTCAAACCAGATATAAATGCCCTCTTTTGACTAATCTTCATTTTTGATCAGGTCCCAAAATGATAATTTTTTTTCCTTATTTTCTTTTTCGTCAATATATTCAATAATATTATCGGTATCACTATCTAACTTTATTAAGCTATTTTTCTTTAAATCTAATTTTGAGTCTAGATTGTTAATTGATTTATAATATTTTTTTTCAAACTCATCAGATATGTAGTATTTAACAGTAAAAAAAATAAATAAAGAAATTATAAATACGAAAAAAATATATTTAATTTCTTTAATCATTACATGGTTTCCGGCGTCTCTACATCTAATATTTTCATTCCAGTGCCAATAGTTTTTAAAACACTATTTAATAGAACCGCTTTATTTTTATTTAATTTTTTACTCTTATCTAAAAACCTCATAGACTCATTATCTTTTCCCATATTCCAATATGAATGAAATAAAGCTGACAGTTGATATAAATAGATAGGTATTCTGTGTGGTTCTAGTTTTTGTGAGGATACCTCTACACATTTAGGCCATTCAGAAATTTTATTTATTATTTTTATTTCTTCATCATTAAATTCATAATCTTTCTCTACTTCAATTATGTCATTTTCTATTTTTTCATCAGCATTTTTAAAAACAGAACAGATCCTTGCATAACAATATTGAACATAATACAGGGGGTTATCTTTTGATTTCTCTTTAACTTTTTCAAAATCAAACTCTAATTGAACATCATTACTTCTGCTCAACATTATAAATCGAGTTGCATCCTTACCTACCTCGTTAACTAAATCATCAACAATTATATAATCACCTTTTCTTTTTGACATTTTGAAGGGTTTGCCGTCTTTAATCAATTTTACAAGTTGAGTAACTTTACAAATTAGATTTTTCTTTTTATTAGAGAGAGCATCTACAACAGAATTAATTCTTTTAATATAACCAGCATGGTCTGCACCAAGAATATTTATGTATTCATCAAAATTTCTTTTTAATTTGTTGTTGTGATAAGCAATGTCGCCAGCAAAATATGTCCAAGAATTATCACTTTTTGTTAAAGCTCTATCTTTATCGTCACCATAATTTGTAGATTTAAATAGTAGCTGCTCTCTTTCAACCCATTTAAACTTATCTTCACCTTCAGGCGCCTCTATCTTGCCTTTAAATACTAAATTATTCTTTTTTAAATTATCTATAGCTTCATCAACTTCTTTTGAATTAATAATATTATTTTCACTTACAAAATTATCGTGAACAACACCTAAAGAATTTAGATTTTTTTTTATTATTTCTAAAGAAGCAACAACACTCAATTTAGAGAGTTCATCTGAAATTTTTTCATAATTTTCATAATTCTTAATAGAATTTTTACTAATAATTTGTTCTGCTATTTCAATTATGTAATCTCCTGGATATAAATTTTCATCCTTAGGGTATTCTTCATTAAATAATTTTTCCTTAATTCTAAAGTATACAGATAGAGAAAAGTTTTTGATCTGATTACCGTGATCGTTAACATAATATTCTTTTGTAACTTTATGATCACAAAATTTTAAAAGATTGCACAAAGCATCTCCATATATAGCACCACGACAATGACCTACATGTAAGGGACCTGTTGGATTAGCAGAAACAAATTCAAGTAAATAATTTTTTTTATCATTTTTAAGACTTGATCCATATTTTTGATCATTGAGCATTTTTGTTAAAAAAGTATTCCAAAATTTCTTAACAAATTTTATATTAACAAAACCTGGTTTAACAAACTCAATATTTTCTATATCTTTATCATTTTTTAGATCATCTAAATTAAGTTGTTTGTAAATCTCAGTTGGTGGTATTTTATTTAATGAGGAAAGAACCATACAGACATTTGTTGATATATCGGCTTTAAATTTAGCAGGAGCTGTATCTACGTTAATACCTGATAAATTTTGAGGAATTTTTAAATTAGCAGAATTATTAGTAACTATATTTTTAATTTTGTTAAGATATATGTCGAAAATGTTCATTTTAAATTATTGTAAAGGTTTATAGCATATCTGTCTGTCATTCCTGAAATAAAATCAGAAACAGATCTAAACTTATCCTTATTTATTTTTTGGTTTTTAATAAATTTTTTTGGATTTTTACAA
Source organism: uncultured Pelagibacteraceae bacterium (assembly GCA_902628495.1). GTDB lineage: Bacteria > Pseudomonadota > Alphaproteobacteria > Pelagibacterales > Pelagibacteraceae > Pelagibacter. The sequence continues at coordinate 60,893 of CACONH010000003.1, forward strand.
ATATAAGCAAATAAATATTTTATAATTTTTTGGCCTTTAGTATTTTTAGATAATACTTTTTTATTATTATACATTTTAACTCTTAAAAATTTTTTAATTTCACTATCGATTTGTTGAAAATTTTCAGAAAAATTTATTATTTTAGAATTATTTTTTTTAATATCTCTCAAATTTTTAATTTTATGCTTCTTGAGATTTTTTTTACTGTTAGAAATAATATCTTTTACCATTAAATCTATTGAATCTCTTATTATTTGATAAATTAAAATTTTATTTTTTTTAACATTTTTATATCTTTTAAAAATTTCTTTAAAAAAATTTATCTCTAAAATTTCCTCGAGTTTAAATAAATTTGCGTTTAATCCATCTTGAATATCATGATTATTATAAGCTATATCGTCAGAGATATTTGAAATTTGTGACTCTAAAGATGAATATTGATTAAAATTAAATTTATTTTTTAAATTTTTAATACCTATTATACTATTTACTCTACTGACATTGAATATAGGTCCATTATGTTTTAATAACCCATCTAAAGTTTCAAATGTTAAATTAAGACCTTTAAATTTTAAATATTTATTCTCAAGAAACATTACTATTCTTAAAGTTTGTAAGTTATGATCAAAACCTCCGTGATTAATCATGCACTCTTTTAGGCTATTTTCTCCAGCGTGACCAAATGGTGTATGACCAAGATCATGAGCAAGACTTAGTGTTTCCGCAAGATCATCATTTAATTTCAAATACTTTGCAATTGATCTTGCTATCTGTGAAACCTCAATTGAATGAGTGATTCTGGTTCTAAAGTGATCACCTTCTGTATTAACAAAAACCTGTGTCTTATGCTTAAGTCTTCTAAAAGAGGCAGAGTGAATTATCCTATCTCTATCTCTTTGAAATGGCGTTCTGTATGAGCTATTTTTCTCATTAAAAAATCTTCCAGTTGACTTAAATTGTCCAAGTTTTTTGAAATTATTCATACTTTAAAAAAGGTAAATTATAATTATATTACTATTAACAGCCTTACGAGATGATTAAAGAAATTAAATTTACTGATAATGCGATAAAACAAATAAACCATTTGTTATCAAAAAAGGAAAAAGGATCTTTTTTTAGAATCGCTATCAAGGGTGGTGGGTGTTCTGGTTTCCAATACAATTTTTCCGTTGATACTGAAAAAGAGGATGATGATATTCAATATAACAATATTCTAATTGATAAAACATCAGCTGATTTATTAAAAGGATCAGAAGTTGACTTTGTTAAAGAATTAATTGGTGAACAATTTAAAATTAGCAATCCACAAAGTAAATCATCTTGTGGTTGTGGTGTCTCTTTCTCTCTATAATGATAATAAGCTCTTGGAATGTTAATTCTGTAAGAGCTAGAATAAATAATATTAAAGAATATCTTAAAAAATCTTCTCCTGACATTGTAATGATGCAGGAAATAAAAACTGAAGAAAAAAATTATCCTTTTGATGAATTTAAAAGCCTTAAGTATGAAAGTTATGTTTTTGGACAAAAAAGTTACAATGGTGTTGCCTTCATATCAAAGGATAAATTAAACAATATAAAACAAAATATCTTTAAAGATAAAATGAAACAATCGAGAATAATTTCAGGCGAATTAACTCATAAAAAGAAAAAAATTAATTTAATAAATATTTATACTCCAAATGGAAATCCAGTAGATACAGAAAAGTATGATTATAAATTATATTGGTTAGATAATTTTATAAAAACAATAAAAAAAAATTTGAAAGAAAATAATAATATTATTATAGGAGGAGATTTTAATATTATTCCTGCTGCTGAAGATGTTCATAATCCAAAATCATATGAAAACGATGCTCTGTTTAGATTAGAAATAAGGAAAAGATTTAGAGAAATAATCAATTTAGGTTTCTTTGACACGTATAGATACATTTATCCTGACAAAGAAGGCTATACTTTTTGGGATTATATGAGTGGAGCATGGCAAAAAAATAATGGTATGAGAATTGATCATTTTTTAGTCTCAAGCTCTTTAATAGATAGTATTAAAGATGTTAAGATAAATAAATATCCAAGAGGAAGAGAGAAACCCTCAGATCATACACCTATAGAAATAACAATCGATTAAATTTAATTAAGAACAATCCTTTAATGCGTTAGACATATCTTCAATTAAATTAAAATACATATTTTTACTTTTATTTATAGTTGCACCTAATGGATCAAGAACGCCAGTTTTAACACCTGTATCACTTGCAATAGATTTAATTATCGCTGGGTTAAATTGAGGCTCTGAAAATATACATTTTACTTTTTTCTCTTCGATAACTTCTCTAATTTCTGATAATTGTTCAGCACCTGGCATGACGTCTGGGTTAACTGTTAAAGCGCCTATAACAGATAGACCAAATCTTTTTTCAAAATATTGGTAAGCATCATGAAAGACAACAAAGCTTGCATTTTTATTTAGATCTTTTTTTATAGTGCTAGTTAAATTATCTAAATCTTTTAAAAGCTTTTTAGAATTTGCTTTATAAGCCGAGCTATTATCAGCATCTATTTTAACTAACTGATTTGTAATTTTTTTAACAATAACTTTTGCATTTAAAGGATCTAGCCAAATATGTGGATCATATTCCCCATGCGCGTGGCCATGCTCATCATGACCGTGATCGTCGTGACCTTCTTCTTTTTCTGCATGTTCATCATGATCATCTTCTTTTTTACCATGTTCATCGTGTCCATGATCATCATGACCTTCAAAAATGTTTTTTTCTCTAAATTTTAATTTCTTTAATCCACTTTGTTCTAATAAAGGAAAAATTACTGAATTTTTTGGTATTGATTTTAAAGCTGTCGGTAAAAAACTCTCTAAATCCTCACCTACCCAAATAACTAAATCAGCTTTTTGAAGCATCTTTGCATGTGAAGGTTTTATCTGAAAATTATGTGGTGATGCAACTCCATCGATAATTAAACCGGGTTCACCCACCCCTTCCATAATATAGCTTGTTAGTGAATGTAGAGGTTTAATAGATGTAACTACATTAATATCTGCTTTAACAGGCGCAAAGACTAAAAGAATGCTAATAAATGGTGTTAATAATAAATTTTTGCTAATATTTTTCATGATAAATACCTTTTTCTATTATTGTTATATTATAACAATGTTATAATATAACAAATAATAAATTACAAGTATTTTTTTAATATGACACAAATAAATAATTCTCTCGTAAAATTAGAAAATGTAGGAGTGTTTGATAATGATAAATGGTTAGTAAAAGGAGTTTCTTTTGAAATAAATAAAGGACAGATTGTTACACTCATAGGTCCAAATGGTTCAGGAAAAACTACTACAGCTAAAATAACTCTAGGATTATACAAAGATATTGAGGGAAAAGTTCAAAAATTCACTGAAAAGGTAGCTTATGTTCCCCAAAAAATTAGCATTGATTGGACATTACCTATTAGGGTTAATGATTTTATGAACTTAACAAATACATTAACTAATGATGAGATAAAAGATGCTTTAGAAATAACAGGCACACCTCATTTAATAAATAAAAATCTAAAAAGTTTATCTGGTGGTGAGTTTCAAAGAATACTTATGGCAAGAGCTATCGCAAAAAAACCAGAACTTTTAGTGCTTGATGAACCTGTGCAAGGTGTCGATTTTAATGGTGAAATAGCATTATATGAATTGATAAAAAAAATATCTGATACATTAAATTGTGGAATTTTATTAATCTCGCATAACCTTCATGTCGTTATGTCTAAGACAGACCACGTTGTATGTTTGAATGGACATGTTTGCTGCTCTGGTACACCGATAGATGTTGCTAACAATGAAAAATATCAAGAAATATTTGGTAAAGATATTTCTAAAATATTATCTGTATATGAACACTCCCATGACCATATTCACAAAATTGATGGGTCAATAGAAAAGAAAAAGTAATGTTGGACGATTTTTTTATTAGAGCATTGTTAGTTGGAATTGGAATGGCATTAGTGACTGGTCCGCTTGGATGTTTTGTTGTTTGGAGAAGATTATCTTTTTTTGGAGATACATTAGCTCACTCTGCTTTGTTAGGAGTAACCTTATCATATACGACTGAGATCAATATGGCTTTATCAGTTTTTGTGATCTCATCTATTGTTGCATTAATCTTATTAAAATTACAAAAAACTACAAATTTACCCTCAGATGCTTTACTAGGATTACTTGCGCATTCATCTTTAGCTATAGGTTTAGTAGTTATTGGTCTCTTGGCAACTATTAGATTTGATTTAATGGGGCTTTTATTTGGGGATATACTTGCAGTTAATGTTAACGACATAATTCTTGTATGGATTGGTGGAGCTATAATTCTTATTGTTTTAAAAATCATCTGGAAACCTTTGTTTGCATCTACTGTTAATTTTGAATTAGCTGAAGCGGAGGGAATGAAACCTGAAAAATATAATGCAATATTTACAATATTGTTAGCGGCTATAATTGCGATATCCATTAAAATTGTAGGTTTATTATTAATAACTGGAATGCTTATCCTGCCTGCGGCAATGGCAAGAAATATTTCGGATAATCCAATGCAAATGGTGATATTTTCTGTAATTGGGGGGTTGTTATCTGTTTTGATTGGCCTGTTTGCATCTTTAGAAATTAATACACCATCGGGACCATCTATAATTACAGCTGGATTGTTATTATTTATACTTTCATTAAGTAGAATAAAAAAGAAAACTCAATTGAACAATTAAATGGAAATTAGTAAAATATAATATGACTCAAAAGAAAGAATATTTATCAAAAAATCAAAAAATAGTTTTAGATATTATTGAAAAATCTGCACAACCTATGAAAGCGTATTCAATATTGTTTAATGTTCAAAAAAAAGGTTTAAAAGCACCTCCTCAGGTTTATAGAGCGTTAGATAAATTGGTAGAGATAGGAAAAATTCATAAAATTGAAAGTAGAAATGCATTTATTGCATGTAGAAATTCGGCTTGTACAATTACAAATGCTACAGCATTTTCTATTTGTGAGTCATGTGAAGATGTAAAAGAAATAAGTAGCTCAAAACTATCGAAATACCTATCAAATTTTCAAGATAAAGAAGGTATGAAATTCAACAAATACAATCTTGAATTTTTCGGTCTGTGCAAAAAGTGTAAGTAAATATTAAGAAATAATCAAAAAATCTATATATTGCAAATTAAGGAGGAAAATATGTTTGTAAAAAAATACCTTAAATGGATAAGCACATTTCTAGTTTTAGTTGGCATTCTATTAACTAATCTAAATATATATCCACTTAATATATATTTTCATGGATTGGGAGTTGTTGGATGGACTATAGCTGGATTTTTAGCGAAAGACAAAGCTATAATGACAAATTTCGGTTTACAGATACCACTATTTTTAGTTGGCATTTATTCAGTTGTATTTTAAAGATTTTCTAGACATCTATTATAGATAGTTTAATTAAGACCAATCCCCGTATTGATTCTCAAATAAATAAATTTTCCATGTAGCAAAAAAAATTTCATAGTTTAAACAATGCTTAAGTCATGAATCGATGGAACCGAAAACAATAATATAAAGGGAGAAAAAAATGGAAATGGCTTTGATTTATACAGTAATTGGCTTTGGCCTTGCTGGATATAGTGTAATAGGAAACGACTCAATTCAAACATTAGGAACTTTCATAGCATCCAAACAGAAATGGTTTAAATGGTATGTTTTAGCATCTGCAGCATCTTTTGTAATGATACTTGCTTTAGCATGGGGTTGGTATAGCTACAATGGAGACATATCTTATGGAAGACTAACTCAAATTCCTTATCAGGAAATTCAATGGTATCATGCTGTTGCACCAGCAATACTTTTAGTTCTTACAAGAGTAGGTATTCCGGTATCAACAACTTTTTTAGTGCTTTCAGCTTTTGCTTCAACAGTAGTTTTGGAGAAAATGCTCATGAAAAGTGTTGTGGGTTATGGATTAGCTGCAATGGTTGCATATGTTTGTTGGATAGGAGTTTCCAGATTTATTAACGAAAAATTTGACGAAGTAAAAGGTGATTTTTGGATTTCTTTTTGGAGAAATTCTGTATGGGTAACATCAGGCTGGTTATGGTGGGTCTGGTTATCACATGATGTAGCTAATATAGCTGTGTATTTGCCAAGACAATTAAGTATTGAGTTATTAATTGTTGTGATGGCTTATTTCACAATATTATTATTTTACATCTTTTATATTCAAGGAGGACGTATTCAAACAGTGGTTTTAGAAAAAACTGGTACTAGATACGCCCGGTCAGCAACAATAATTAACGTTATATATGCTGCAGTCTTATTTTATTTTAAAGAACTTAATGACCTTCCAATGTCGACAACATGGGTATTCGTTGGTTTATTATGTGGTCGAGAGCTTGCAATCGCTACAATGAATAAAGACTATAAATTAGGATATGTCTTTCCATTAATTGGAAAAGATTTTCTTAAAATGGTATTTGGCCTAACCGTTTCAGTAGGTATAGTTCTTGCAATTCATTACGTGATAATTCCAAATAATTGGTTTTAAATATATTTTTGTGGTCGTGTTAATTATTTAACACGGCCATAAATGTCTTGATATCTAACAATATCTGTCTCTTTAAGGATTGAACCTATTTGTGCTTCTATAATTTTTACTGGTTTTTTAAATGGATTTTCAATTCTATGAATAGCTCCTAATGGAATATAAATAGTTTCACCAGGTTTCTTTAGGAATTTAATCTTATTTAAGGTAATCTTTGGAATTCCATGAGTAACTACCCAATGTTCTGATCTATGGAAATGTTTTTGAAGACTTAAAATGCCTTTAGGTTTAACAAATAATTCTTTAATTAAAAATTCTTTGCCTTTAAATAAGTTTGTGTAGCTGCCCCATGGTCTATGAAATACGTTTTTCTTTTTAAAATATCTACTTTTAATCTTTCCGTACATTTTGCAGATTTCTTTCCAGCTACCTAGATCTGACCATGGAATATCAAGCTTGATCGCATTGATATTTTTAGTTTTCTCAAGTATTGCGTAATCAAACGATTTAGCTGTGGCTTTAGAAAATGATTGTTTATTTAAATAATAAACATTGCTTTTATATTTAGCTTTTATTACAGCTTTGTTACAGTTTCGAAAAATATTAGGCTGATATTTCTTAAAATTATTAATAATTGAGTCTTTTCTCAAAAAGAACATTCCAGAATTCCAATATCCTTTTTGTCTAATTACTTGTTTTGCTCTCGATACTTTAGGTTTTTCAATAAATTTGGTGACCTTATTAATACTCTTTTTTTTCTTGGTGATAAAATATCCATACTCACTAGATGGACTTGTTGGCTTTATGCCGAAAATAAATACGTTTTTTTCATCTAAATTTGACTTATTTTTATTAATAGCTGTTATTAATTTGTTCGGCTTTTCAATTAAATGATCTGCAGCAAAATACATTAAAGGCTGGTTATATGGAACATCTTTAATCAAAGCTGATGCTAAAATTGCAGGAGCAGTATTCTTTTTTGCTGGTTCTAAAATAATCTTATACTTTTTAATTTTACTTTTCTTTAAAGCTTTTTTTACATCTTTAATATACTTTGAATTAGTACTTATAATTGGGTAATCAAAAACTTTACTTTTAATTCTTTCAAAAGTTTTATTAATTAAAGTCCAGCCGCCGAAATCTATGAATTGTTTTGCTTGATGATTAGATTTTTTGGGCCAAAGTCTAGTACCTGCCCCACCGCATAAAATAACCGGTCTAATTTTCATTAAATATCAGCGTAAACTTTAACCTCGTTTTTACCACCAGGATGTGTCGGTGCTCCTAAATATGCTGGTCCAACGGTTTGTGCATACTTCCAAAGAGTTCCATTACCAAAGTTAATCTTTTTAGGTCTCCATTTTTTACGTCTTTTTTGCAATTCTTTTTTGGACAATCTAACATTGATAGTTCCTTTTTTAGCATCAATGTCTATTACATCACCGTTTCTAAGTAATGCAATTGGTCCTCCAACAGATGCTTCTGGACCAACGTGACCAATACAAAAACCTCTTGTTGCACCTGAAAATCTACCATCAGTAATAAGCGCTACCTTCTCTCCTTTTCCTTGACCGTAAATTGCACCAGTTGTCTGTAACATTTCTCTCATACCAGGACCACCTTTTGGACCTTCGTATCTAATAATAATTATGTCTCCATCTTTATATTTTTTATTCTTAACAGCTTTATAAGCAGACTCTTCTGTATCAAAACATCTTGCTGTTCCTGTAAATTGTAATTTTTTTAATCCTGCAACTTTCACAATTGCTCCTTCTGGTGCAAGATTCCCTTTTAAACCTACAACACCTCCATCATTGGAAAGTGGATTGTTATATTTTCTCATAACTTTTTGTTTTGGATTAAACTTGATATTTTTAAGATTTTGTCTCATAGTTTTTCCTGTAACAGTCATACAGTCACCATGGATATATCCACCATCTAACAAAGTTCTTAATAACATTGGTACACCACCTGCTAGCCACATATCTTTTGCAACATATCTTCCACCTGGTTTTAAATCTGCAAGATAAGGAGTTCTTTTAAAAATTTTAGCAACATCCATTAAATCAAATTTAATTCCTATTTCATTTGCTATAGCTGGTAAATGTAATGCAGCATTAGTTGATCCTCCAGTTGCTGCAACAATCGTTGCTGCATTTTCTAATGCTTTTCTTGTAACAATATCTCTTGGTCTAATATTTTTTGCTAATAAATTCATTACAGCTTTTCCACTTTGTAATGCAAATTTATCTCTTTGTTCATAGGGTGCTGGAGTTCCAGCTGAATAAGGTAATGCTAATCCCATCGCCTCTGAGACACATGCCATAGTGTTTGCTGTAAACTGACCTCCACAAGCACCAGCACTTGGACAAGCTTTTAATTCTAATTTTCTTAAAGCATGTGCATTCATTTGTCCTGAAGAATACTTTCCTACTCCTTCAAAAACATCTACTACTGTAACATCTTTACCGTTAAATCTTCCAGGAAGTATTGAGCCTCCATAAATAAATACACTTGGCACATTTAATCTAACCATTGCCATCATCAAACCAGGTAAAGATTTATCACATCCTGCAACACCAACTAAGGCATCATAACAATGACCTCTTACAGTAAGCTCAGTTGAATCAGCAATTACATCTCTTGAAACTAAAGAGGATTTCATTCCTTCATGTCCCATTGCGATACCATCAGTAACCGTAATTGTACAAAATTCTCTTGGTGTTCCTCCAGATGATTTAACACCCTTTTTAACTGACTGTGCTTGTCTCATTAAAGCAATATTACAAGGCGCAGCCTCATTCCATGTTGAAACTACTCCAACAAAAGGTTTTGCAACATCTTTTTCTGTTAATTTCATTGCATAATAAAAAGATCTTTGAGGTGCCTTATCTGGTCCTAGAGAAGTGTGCCTGCTTGGTAGTTTTTTCTTATTAAATTTCATTACAAACCTTTAACTGTGATTGATATTTTATCAATATTTTTCTGTAATTCATTATAGTTATTTTTCTCTTGATCAACAATATTTTTTGGTGCCCTATCGACAAAACTTTTGTTGGATAATCTTTTTGATATTACATCTAATTCTGCCTCGTATTTACTCTGCCTTTTAAGTAAATTCTCTTTAATTAGTGACAGATCAACAGACTGATCAAAATAAATTTTAAATATATCACCCGCAATCACAAGATTTGCAGATGGTTTGTTTTTTTCACTATCAAAGAAGTTATTAATTCTACCTAATCTTTTTAGTACAATTTCGTTTTTAACAATAAAATCCTGATCTTTTTTTGGTAAATTAGCTAATGACATATCAACAAAAGAGCCAGGACTTACATTTAGCTCATTTTTAAAAGATCTAAGTTGGCTTATAAGATCAATTATTTTTTGGACCTCTTTAATATTTTTGTCACTTTTTATTTTATTTAAAGTCCAATTTGTGTGCATTAAGTAACTACTATTCAATTTATCGAGTTTATTCTTTAGCCAGAGTTCCTCTGTTATAAACGGGATAAACGGGTGTAATAAAACTAAGATTTCTTTAAAAACGTAAGAGGTTGTTAATTTTACCTCATTTATAGATTTTTTGTCTTTAGAATTTAAAATGGTTTTTGAAAGCTCTAAATACCAATCACAATAAGAATGCCAAACAAACTGATAGATATTTCTAGCAGCTTCATCAAACCTGTAATCTTTTATGTTTTTTTCTATTTCCTTTGTCGTTTGATTTAACTCTGAAATTATCCATTTATTTATATTAAGTTTAATTTTTGGTGATTTTTTTGACTTTTTAAAATCACATTTATTCATGGATAAAAAGTTATTAGCATTCCACAATTTATTTAAAAAATTTCTATACCCTTTAACTCTATCTTCTGAGAGTTTCACATCACGTCCGGGTGAAGCCATTGATAATAAAGTAAATCTTAATGCATCAGCGCTATACTTTTCTATTAATACTAAAGGATCAATTACGTTGCCTTTAGATTTTGACATTTTTTGACCTTTTTCATCTCTAACTAAAGCATGAACATAAATATCTTTAAAAGGTTCTTTATTTAAAAATTCCATTCCAAACATCATCATTCTTGCAACCCAAAAGAAGATAATATCAAAGCCAGTAACTAACACAGATGTTGGATAAAACTTTTTTAAATATTCATTTTTTTTTGGCCATCCTAAAGTTGCAAAAGCCCATAAACCTGATGAAAACCATGTATCTAGTACATCTTCATCTCTAACTAATTCAACATCTTTTTTATATTTTTTCTTAGCAAGTTTTTTTGCTTCGTTTAAATTATTTGCAACAAATATTTTTTTATCTGGACCATACCAAGCAGGTATTTGATGACCCCACCATAACTGTCTTGAAATACACCACGGTTCTATATTGTTCATCCATTGAAAGTATGTTTTAGACCAATTTTTTGGAAAGAAACTTGTTTTTTTATTCTTAACTATTTTCTTTGCTTTTATAGATAACTTCTTTGCATCTGCAAACCATTGTTCAGTTAAGTATGGTTCGATAACAGAATTTGATCTGTCACCATATGGAACTTTATTTTTTATTTTTTCCTCTTTAATTAATTTGTCACCTAATTCATTAAGTATTTTTTTTCGAGCCTCAAATCTATCTAATCCAACATACTCAGTTGGTGCATTATTATTAATTTTACCATCTTCAGTGAATATATTTATAATTTCTAATTTATTTCTTTTACCAACATCATAGTCATTAAAGTCATGTGCAGGTGTAATTTTAACAGCTCCAGATCCTTGTTCTGGATCTGCGTAATCATCAGCTATTATTTTAATCTTTCTGTTAGTTATTGGTAAAATTACATTTTTACCAACCAAACTTTGATATCTTTCATCTTTAGGATTTACAGCTACCGCTGTATCACCAAGCATAGTTTCAGGCCTAGTTGTTGCTATTGTTATAAAATTTGACGAATTCTCTATTTGGTAATTTATATAGTATAGCTTTGAATTGACCTCTCTTTGATCAACCTCTAAATCTGATATAGCTGTTTTTAGAACTGTATCCCAATTTACTAATTTTTTTGACTTATAGATTAAGCCTCTATTATATAAATCTATAAAAACTTTAATTACAGATGAGGATAAATTTTTATCCATAGTAAATGCATTCCTCGACCAATCACAAGAACATCCAAGTTTTTTAAGTTGATTAATAATTATTCCACCGTATTCATTTTTCCACTCCCAAACTTTTTTTACAAATTTGTCTCTTCCGATGGATTTTTTATTTATATTTTGGCTTTCTAACTTTTTCTCTACTAGGGCCTGAGTTGCAATACCCGCATGATCAGTTCCAGGTTGCCACAAGGTCTCGTAATTATTCATTCTATGATATCTAATTAATAAATCTTGGATCGTATTGTTTAAAGCGTGCCCCATATGTAAGCTTCCGGTTACATTAGGTGGTGGTATTACAATTGAATATTTTTTCTTATTTTTTTTTGGTTTAAAAAGATGTTTTTTTTCCCAATAGGAATAAATCTTATTTTCTACCTTTGTATGTATATATTTTTCTGAACTCATTAGTGATTTATAGTTTATAATTCAATAAACACATTAAACAACAATCAAAATTAGATTGAATTTGATAGAATATTTCATATATAAACATCAAATAGATTGTTTTGTTAATCATTTTAACGGTAACGTGGCGGAATGGTTACGCAGAGGATTGCAAATCCTTGTATCCCGGTTCGATTCCGGGCGTTACCTCCAAAAAAAAGAGTTGTTTTAACCTCAAAAAAAAGTAAATTTTGATTTTTATATTCCTCGGTAGCTCAGTTGGTAGAGCAGTTGACTGTTAATCAATTGGTCGCAGGTTCGAGTCCTGCCCGAGGAGCCAGACTATCCTGTCTTAGCTACTTTGTTGACTACAGTATCCAAACTTTTAGTAAATTTAATCTTTTGATCACTAGAAAGTTCTGAATAAACTTTTAATAAAAAATTATAATTTATACTTAAATGACCTTCTTTAATTTTTTCAGCATTTATCAAATATTCTGAAAAATCTTCGAAAAAATAACTTATTGGAACCTTTAAATAGTTAGAAAGTTGCAACAATCTCATTGAACTAACACCATTTGTTCCTTTTTCGTATTTTTGAATTTGTTGAAATGTAACGTTGATTGCTTTAGCTACTTTAGTTTGAGTTAAACCTAATGCTAAGCGTCTTAACTTAAGCTTGCTACCTAAGTGTTTATTAAAATTATCTTCCATTAAGACCCCTCGTAAAAAGGATAATTGAACTCTATCCTGAAGGTTTATGCAAGCACAAAAAAAATTATTTTTAGGTGAATTATGGGGCTTGACAATCGAAAAAATCTCAAAAATTGCTCTGAAAAAAAGGGTATTTTTAGTCCTTATAATTACAAAATTTGACTTAAAAAAAGCTTTGTACGATCGCTTTTTGGGTTTGCAAAAAATTCTTTGGTCGTATTTTTTTCAACAATCATACCTTCGTCCATAAAAATTACTTCATCTGCTACTTCTTTAGCAAATCCCATTTCATGTGTTACTACAATCATTGTCATTCCACCTTTTGCAAGGTTTACCATTGCATCTAGAACTTCTTTAATCATTTCTGGATCTAATGCAGATGTAGGTTCATCAAATAACATTATTTTTGGTTCCATACATAATGCTCTTGCAATTGCAGATCTTTGTTGTTGACCACCAGATAGTTGACCTGGAAATTTATAAGCTTGATCAGCTATTTGAACTTGTTCTAATTGTTTTAAAGCCAATTCTTCTGCTTTCTTTTTTGGCATTTTCTTTACCCAAATGGGTGCCAACGTACAATTATCTAATATTGATAAATGAGGGAACAAGTTAAATTGTTGAAAAACCATACCAACTTCAGCTCTTATTTCCTCAATATTTTTTGTATTTTCACTCAATTCGTTACCATCTACAATTATTGTACCCTCTTGATGTTCCTCAAGTCTATTAATACATCTTATTAAAGTTGATTTTCCTGATCCTGATGGACCACATACTACAATTTTCTGTTTTGGTTTAACATCTAAATTAATATTTTTTAAAACTTGAAAGTCGCCAAACCACTTATTTACATCATTTATTTTAATTATTGGTTCAGACATTTATCTTTCAGTTTTATATTTTTGTTCAAGATTATAACTATATTTACTCATTGCATAGCAAATTATCCAAAAAATTATGGCTGCAAAAATATAGCCTTCCATTGCAAATCCAAGCCATTTAGGATTAGTTTTCGCAAGAGCAAGCATACCTGCAATTTCAGCTAAGCCAACGACAAAAATTAATGGCGTATCTTTAACTAAAGCTAAAAATGTATTTGCTATACCTGGTATCACTAATTTTAGAGCCTGAGGAAGAATAACAAAAATATGCATTTTCCAGTAACCCATACCCAATGATTTTGCTGCATCGTATTGGCCTCTTGGTAATGCTTGCAGTCCACCTCTTATTACTTCTGCGCAATAAGCCGCTTCAAATAAAGTAATCGCAATAATTACTCTTACAAGTTTGTCCATAAAAAAGTCTTCTGGTAAAAACATAGGAAACATAACTGAAGACATAAATAATACTGTTATTAAAGGAACACCTCTCCAAAATTCGATATAACAAATAGAAACATATTTAACTGCTGGTAAATTTGACCTTCTTCCTAAAGCAAGGATCATGCCCAGCGGAAAACAAAAGATTAAACAAAAAAATGAGACAATAAAAGTCAACGATAGTCCGCCCCAAGCACCTGTTTCAACCCAAACTAAACCAAAAGAACCCCCAGAAATTAAATAATAAATTATTAAAAAAGCGATTATTGGATAAATCACGACATAATAAAGTGCCAAATATTTTTTTAAATTTTCTTTAAAAAAATAACCAACAAAGCCTAAAGCAATAACTAAAATAAATGCTGAATTTATTCTCCAATGAAGCTCATTTGGATACATGCCGTACATAAATCTTTTAAACCAAACTTTTATGTATGTCCAACAAGCGCCGGTTCCGGTACATGCTGCTTTAGTATCACCAGAAATATTTGCATCAAGTACCATCCAACTTAATGCAGGAGGAATTGCTTTTAGGACAGTAAAAATGATTAATAATGTTAGTAAAGCATTAAAATTAGATGGGTTAATATGTTTATTAATGTTATCTACTAATTTAATACCGCTATATTCCATTCTTATAAAAGAAAGACCTATAAATCCAATAATTAATGGAAAGAATAAATTTAAATTACCTGGTAAAAAGGAGGTAATATTTAAATTAAAAAAAGAATAGACAAAAACATCAAATATAGCTAATGACAGTAAAAATGAGCCTATATAAATATTTGTTATAGGGTTGCTGGTTTTAATTTTTGATAAACTTATATTCATTTTATTTTTCTTTAATTTCTATTCTTTTGTTGTACCAGTTCATTAATGCAGCAATTGACAAACTTATTGTTAAATAAGTTAACATCGTAATTCCTACAATCTCTATAGCTTTTCCAGTTTGCATTAATGCTGTTCCAGCAAAAACTAATACTAAATCTGGATATGCGATTGCAGCTGCTAAAGACGAGTTTTTTGTTAAATTTAAATATTGGTTAGTAGTTGGTGGTATTATTATTCTTAAAGCTTGAGGCATGATTACTAATTTTAAAATTTGATTTGGGTTTAATCCTACTGAGGCAGCAGCCTCTTTTTGTCCTTTACTTATACCTTGTATTCCTGCTCTTACACATTCAGCAACAAATGTTGATGTATATAAAGACAAGGCTACTACTAATGCAATTAATTCAGGTGGTAACGCAATCCCACCTTCAAATATAAAAGAAGTTTGGGCTAGTTGTTTTAAAACAGGTAATTCAAAATCAAGTTTAACACCGCCTATTAAAAACGATAGCATAGGCAAAATAATCAATAATCCTATTGAAATATAGAAAACAGGTAATTGTTTGCCTTCTCTTTCTTGAAGTTTTCTCGCGTAAATTCTTATAAAAATTATTGAAACTATTGCAGCTATCAAACATGATAAAAATACGTTTAAATTTTCCCATATCATTGATGGAATGTAATAACCCTTTATAGTCATATATGTTACGCCAAACCATGGCTCTGCAGTTTCTGGTAAAGGTAATGCTCTTAAAGCAGCATAATACCAAAAGAATATTTGTAATAATAATGGTATGTTTCTAAAAAACTCTACGTACCAAGCGGCAGAATTTTTAATAAGAAAATTTTGAGATAACCTTGCAACACCAATTATAACGCCTAAAATTGTACAAAATATTATTCCTAAAAAAGATACTAGAAGTGTGTTTAATAAAGCTACTACATAAGCCCATGCATAAGAGTCCTGACCATCATAGTCGAGCAATGTAAATTGCATATCAAACGATGCTTCTTGTTTTAGAAAACCAAAACCAAAATCTATACCTCTATTGTCCATGTTAACTTGAGCGTTCATGGTAAAAAAGCCAAATATTAGGACTACAAAAAGAATAGTTAAAATTTGCGGTATGAGTTTTTTAATTTTGTTGTTCATTAACTCTATATATAAAAAAAGGGCTAGAAAAATCTAGCCCTTTTTGAAGATTTTAAAAGAAATTATCTTGCTGGTGGAACGTATAAAATTCCGCCTTTTGTCCAAAGTTGATTTGGACCTCTATCTGGTAAAATACCAGTGTCAGCTATATTTCTTTTATAACTTTCACCATAGTTACCAACTTGCTTGATAATTCTTAGGTTCCACTCGTTATCTAAACCGAATGCTGCACCCATTTCACCTTCAGCTCCAACTAATCTTTTGATTGCTGGGTTATCTGAAGTTTTCATAGAATCAGCGTTTGCAGAAGTAATTCCATACTCTTCTGCTTCGATCATAGTATTCAAAGACCATCGTACAATGTCTTCCCATACAGCATCACCTTGTCTTACAACTGGTCCTAAAGGCTCTTTAGAAATAGTTTCTGGTAATACAATGTGCTCATTTGGGTTTTTCATTTTAGTTCTTTGAGCTGCTAAACCTGATTTGTCAGTTGTGTAAGTATCACATCTTCCAGCATCATATGCAGCAACAACCTCGTCAGCCTTTTCAAAAGCTACTGGCTCATATTTAATTCCTTTTGAATTAAAGAAATCTCTCATATTAAGCTCAGTTGTTGTACCAATGTTAGTACAAGCTGAAATACCATCTTTAAATTGGCTTGTTGAAGTTATTCCAGAGCTTTTTCTGACCATGAAACCTTGACCATCATAGAAGTTTACTCCTACGAAAGTAAGTCCAATGTCAGCATCTCTAGATAGTGTCCAAGTAGTGTTTCTTGATAAAATATCAATTTCACCTGATGTTAAAGCTGTAAATCTTTCTTTAGCACTTAATGGAGTGAATTTTACTTTATTCGCATCACCAAGAACTGCAGCAGCAACAGCTCTGCAAACATCAACGTCTATTCCAGTCCAATTTCCAGATGCATCTGCATTTGAAAAACCTGGTAGACCTTGTGAAACACCACATCTAACAAAACCCTTTTTTTGAGTGTTTTTTAGAGTTTTTGACTTTTTAGC
The DNA here is from genome assembly GCA_902628495.1 of uncultured Pelagibacteraceae bacterium. Classification (GTDB taxonomy): domain Bacteria; phylum Pseudomonadota; class Alphaproteobacteria; order Pelagibacterales; family Pelagibacteraceae; genus Pelagibacter. The sequence goes on from CACONH010000003.1 coordinate 78,062, forward strand.
CATTGCCTCTGTTGTAAAAGCAAACATAACAGCGATCATTGCTACTAAAGAAGTCAATTGTTTTAAGTGTTTAAACATATATTTCCTCTTATGTTGTTTATTTGTTAACAAATAATTCAAAATAAATTTTTGAATTAACTAAGTTAATCATTTAAATAAAACTTGATCAACGTAAATCAAATAATTTTCGTGATCAAAATGTCACTAATTATTAATCAAAAATTAGTCAAAACAACCTAAGGTAGAAATTGGCGCGCCCTGAAGGATTCGAACCTCCGACCCACGGTTTAGAAAACCGTTGCTCTATCCAGCTGAGCTAAGGGCGCAATTGAATAAGTATATATAATACTTAATTAAGTTTTAAAAAAGAACTTTTTACAAATTATTAATATAGATATTAGTTCAACTCTACCGATTATCATAAAAAACATTAATGATAGTTTTGAAAATAATGATAAATCGTAAAAAGTAAAATTATTAATACCTGAAGTGAATGAGTTAACTGTATTCATTAAAGTTAATATAGATAGTCTAAATGCATCTTCACTATTAATGCCAGAAATAGTCAACATTAAAGACAATATCGATAATGATAAAATAAAAATTATGACTGATACAAAGTATTTATAAAAATCATCATTTGAGAAACTTAAGTTAAAAAAAGATAATTTATTTGTGAATAAACTTTTAGGTTTTGAATGAGAAACTAGTTCATTAATTGAAAATTTAAATAATAAAAGTAATTTAAAAAATCTTATACCTGAGCTTGTTGAAAAGAAAGAACCCCCTATAATTATTAGGATTAGAAAAATAAAAGACAAATCTTTAGGAACACTAAGAGAAAAACCAATGTTTGAAATAGAGCTACAAATAGCAAGTAAAATTGATGAGAAATTATCATCAATATTTAAAAAAAGGAAAAAGAAACTTACTAAGAAAATTAAATACAAACCTAAATATAAGTCTTCCAAAAAAAAATTAATATTTCTTCTATGAAAAAAAACTAAATTATAAGTAAAAAAAAGACTAAAAAAAGATACTAACATCATTACGGATAATACAATTTCTTTAAATTTAGTATTGATAATTATATCTAAATTATTTACAGGCATAAAACCCCCCGATGAAATTAGAGTTAATGACAAATTAAATGAGTTAAAAGCCCTTAAATCAGATAAGTATAAAACTATAAAAATCGTAATTGTTAATATTAAGTAAACAATACTAATTTTAAAACATTGTTTAATGGTTTCGTTAGAGTTAAAATTTATGAAATTTGTTAAGGATTTTTTTAAGTTTTTGTCAAATATATCAATTAAAAGTATTATCGATATCAAAAAATACAAACCCCCTAACCATTGTGTAGAGGATCTCCATAATAGTAAACTTTCATCTAAATGTTTAAGATTGTTAAATATTGTAAAACCTGTTGATGTAAAACCAGATATGGCTTCAAAGTATGAGTCTATAAAACTAATTTTATTTATAATGAGATAATATGGTATTGAAAGCAATATTGGCAATATAAAATAACCTAATACAACAGTTAATATTTTCTGGTATATTGATATTTTTTTTATATTTTTTTTATTAAAAAAAGCAACTGACCCTAATAATAATGAAACTATAAAAGTAAAAATAAAGTTATCAATATTAAGATATAATTTAAAATAATAACAATATAAAATATTCAAAAAAGACAATACAGAAATAAATAAAGAAAATATACCTAAGTATAAATGAGTAAAATTAATCATTTATATTGAGCTTATTTGAAAAAGTCTTTCTACTAAAGGAAGTTGATCTCGCTTAGCTAGAAAAACTACTATATCTTTTTTTTCAAAAATAAATTTTGATGTTGGAATTATAACATCATCTTTTCTTAAAATAGCCCCTATTCTTATATCATCAGGTAGATTTGAATTTTTTAACTCTTTGTTTATCAGTTCTGAAGAATCAATTATTTCTGCCTCTATTACCTCAAATTCACCATTTAAAATTGTATATGCTGTTTCAATTGTTCCTTTATGGACATGTTTTAAAATACTGGAAACTGTATTCATTCTAGGATCAATTAAGTCGTCTATCTTTAAAGAATTTTGTAAAAGTGAGTAATTTGGTTTATTAATCAAAGCCATTGTTCTTTTATCTTTTGAAAATTTTTCTACAAGAACACTTACCATCAAATTATCTTCATCATCATTAGTTAATGCTAGAACAGTCTCGGCATCTTCTATATTTGCTTCTTTCAAAACGTCCTCATCAAGACCATTTCCATTTATTACAAGTGAGTTATTGAGGTTATTAGCTATATGTTCAGCTCTTTCTTTGTTTTTTTCTACTATTTTAATTCTAACAGCATCCATTGAATTTTCTAAATTTTTTGCAAGATTAAATCCAATATTACCTCCACCAATAATAAGGAACTTGTTTGATATTTTTTCATCATGACCAAATGCATCTAAAGTTAATTGCATTTGAGAAGAATTAATTATCACGTATGCCTTATCTAGTTTTTTCATGACATCCTTTTTTTTTAGAAATATGAATTTTTCATTTCTAATTACACCAAGTATATTTGCTTCGAGTTTAGAAAATTTTTTAGTTATGTCCTCCAATTTAATATCTATAAGAGGGCAATTATCATCGACATCTATTTCTAATAATCTTATTTTATTATCTGCAAAAGTAACATTATCAAGTGCTCCTGGAGCCTCTAATTTTCTTTGAATAGATTTAGCAATCTCAACCTCGGGTGATATTATTACATCGATTGGTAAATTGTCTATGCTATAAACTTTAGAAAATTTTGTATCTAAATATTCTTGAGATCTAATTCTTGCAATCTTTTTTGAAATTTTAAACACAGAAAATGCAATCTGGCAAATCAACATATTTATTTCATCACTTCTAGTGACTGCAATAATCATGTCAGCCTCCTCAGCATTTGCTTTCTCAAGAACGGTTGGAAAAGTTGCCTTTCCGACTATAGATTTTACATCTAATTCCTCGTTTATTTTTTGGATATCCTCACTAGACTGATCTATTACAGTTATCGAATGATCTTGCTCAGAGAGAAGTTTAGCTATTGTATAGCCAACTCTACCAGCTCCACAAATTATAATATTCATTAATTTAAATCCTTCACACCAAGATCTTTTAACTTTCTATGTAAAGCAGAACGCTCCATTCCCACAAATTTAGCTGTTTTTGAGACATTACCTCCAAATTTTTTAAGTTGAGTAGTTAAATAATCTTTTTCAAAATTTTCTCTTGCTTCTTTAAGAGGTACAGAAAAATTACTTTCACTATAAACTTCATCTTCCTCCTGCTTAATTGATTCCTTTATTATTGCAGATATTTTATCATTATTATTATTTGCTAAAATAGCAACACGCTCAATTAAATTTCTTAATTCCCTAACATTTCCTGGCCAAGTGTGATTAATAAGATATGAATTATCTCCTCTAATATTCAATTTTTTTAAGTTATAAGAACTGGATATTTTATTTGAAAAATAATCTACTAATAAAGGAATATCCTCCACTCTTTTAGATAAAGGTTCAATTATTATTTGAAATACATTTAGTCTATAGAATAAATCTTCATGAAAATTTCCAAGTTTTATTTCGTTAATTATATTTTTACTTGATGTGCAAATTATTCGCACGTCAACTTTTACATCATGGTTACCATTTATTCTTTTAAATTTTTGATCAGTCAAAACTCTAAGAATTTTCGACTGAGTTTCTAATGGAATTTCAGAAATTTCATCAATTAATAACGTTCCACCAGTTGCTTTTTCTAATGAACCATAAGAAATCGATCCATTGTTTTTTTCTTCACCAAATAATTCAGATTCGTATTTTTTTACATCAAGTAACGCGCCATTTAAGATTACAAAGGGATATTTATTTCTCTTAGATAATTTATGAATTTTTCTTGCTACTAATTCCTTTCCTGATCCCGTTGGACCAAGGATAAAGACTCTACTGTCTGAGTTTGATAGCTTTTCAATTTGTTCCTTTATTTTTAAAATATTTGAACTATTTCCGACTAATTCAAATGAATGAAATAACTTGGTTTCAAGCTCTTTATTCTGGTTTTTTAAATTAAAGTTTTCTACTGCTCTGTTAACAAAATTCATTAGTCTATCCTGGTCAAAAGGTTTTTCTATAAATTCAAAAGCACCATTTTTTAAAGATTTAATAGCCATTTCAATATTAGCGTGTCCGGAAATTATTATTACAGGAATATCTTTATTTTTTTTTTTAATATGAGAAAGCAGTTCGATTCCATCATTGTCACCCTTATCAAGCTTTACATCAATTATTGCTACATCTGGTAATTTTTTATCTATTTCTTTAAGAGCTTGATTGTAATTTGCTGCAACTCTAGTTTTATATCCAGTCTCATTTATTAAATCTCTGATAATATTTCTAATATCAGGATTGTCATCGATAATTAATATTTCAGCTGACATTTATTTTTGGAAAAATTATTTTAATTTTTGCACCTTTATTGTAATTTAAAAATTCAATAGTACCATTATGATCATTTATTATTTTTACAACTATTGATAAACCTAGACCACTACCATTTTTTTTTGTAGTAAAATATGGTTTAGATATTTCCGGTAAATTTGTAATATTAAATCCAGTACCATTATCAATAATTAAGATTTCTATATAATCATTAATTTGACCAATTTCTATAATGATTTTTTTAATAAATTCATTGTTTTTTTGATGTTTTTCATTCAAACTTTCTATGGAATTTTTAATTAGATTAACAAAGACACGACTGATTTGCTCTCTATCTGCCTTAATTAAAATATTATCATCACAATTGAATTCTATTTGAATAGTATCGTCATTTATTTTCATTAGTTTTAAACAATCCTCAACAATCTTTTTTAAATTAGTTTTTTTAAAAATTGGTTTGGGCATTCTTGCAAAATCTGAAAATTCATTTACTAATTTTTCAATCAATTTTACTTGTTTGTTAATAGTTTTGACTTTATCATTAAAAGATATTTTATTATTTTCATCTAAAAAATCTGAATATTTATTCTTCAAACTATCAATTATTAATTGAATTGGTGTTAAAGGATTTTTTATTTCATGTGCAATTTTTCTTGCAACATTTTCCCAAGCATCGTGTCTTTCATTTGCTAATAATTTATTTTGCTGAGTTTTTAGTCTATCAATCATTAAATTAAAGTTTTTGTTTAGTTTTTCTAATTCTTTGTCAGTTTTAATTTCTGGAACTTTTGAATTTAAATTGCCTTTACCAATACTGTTTGATGCAGAAATAAGATTATTAATCGATACAAAAAATCTTGATGAAAAACGTATTGCTATTGAAATAGATAAAAACAACAACAGTGTAACCACTATCATATAAATTATTGCAAATGAAATTTTGATTCCTGTTCTTTTTTCCTGAACTGTATAATAAAAACTAATAGCATCTTTTGACTCAGTCAGGTACCTTGATATTTTTGGATCTAAAAATTTTACAACATATACAAATGTGTTGTCATAATTTGTCAATCTCATTAGTGCAGCAGAAGTATTTTCATAAGCATTGAGTATTTTTAATGGCCTGTCGTCATTCTGAACCATTTTAAGTGCTTCTTTAGATGGAGGTTGGTATAAATTTTTTCTTATATAATTTGATAAAATTAATTTACCTTCACTATTAACAAGAAATATCCCGTCTAGATCTCTAATGATTTTTTGCGTGTTCAAAAAATTAGCAAATTGTTTTTTATTGTTTTCAAAAATGTTAATATTTTTATTTAAATCAAAAGCCACCAACACTATATCTGATTCAATTTTATTTCTTACATCGATAACGTAGTTTTGAGCAATACGATAAGAGTTGTCTACTGCTGTTGTGATCTTTTTATCAAAATATTTTTCTACTGCAAAAGAAAATAAGAAAAGAGAGAAGGCTGATATGAGTATAGACGGTATAAGTGTGAATAATGAAAAAAAGGTAATATACTTTCTATTAGCTCTAGATCCTTCTACGACTATTTCACTTTTTATTGAATTTTTGACTTCCAGAAAAATAAATAAAAAAAATATTATTAATAAAACAATATTAGACAATAAAAGATATTGTAAATTCTCATCATTAAGTTTAATGAAACTTTTATCTAAAAAAGTTAAAAAGGTTATAAAACCTAATAATAATGTGATAAAAAAAATTACAACTATAAATAAGTTTTTTTTAATGAAATTTAGCATTATGTTTAAAATAAAAATTCATAAAATTAAATGAATAACTGTTTTATAATATTAGCTGCTGGTAAAAGTAATAGATTTAAATCTAAAACCCCAAAACCGTTTATTCAATATAATGGTGATATACTAATTAAACATTCTATAAATAAGGCAATTTTATCGAAAAAATTCTCAAAAATAGTGGTTGCCGTCAATAAAAATCACAAAAAATACCTCAAAAAAATAAAATTAAATAAAGTACAATTTGTTAATGGAGGCAAAACTAGAGCTGATTCTGCAAGAAATTGTCTAAGTTATGTTAAAAAATATAAACCAAAACATGTATTTATCCATGATGCTGCAAGACCAAATTTTTCAGTAAATTTAATAATTAAATTAATAAAAGCTTTAAAATTTAATGATGGAGCTATTCCTGTCATTCAAAGTATTGACACTCCAAAACTAAAAAATAATACAAAGATACATAACCTAGACAGAAAAAAAATTTTTTTTTCTCAAACGCCCCAGGCATTTAGATACAAAGTTCTTATGGAATTACAAAATAAAATAGATGAAGAAACTACGGATGATTCGAGTCTTTTAATCACCGCAAATAAAAAAATTAAATTAATTAAAGGTGAAGAGACAAATAATAAAATAACTACTTTAAAAGACACAACAGAAAACAAAGTATTTTATGGGATTGGTTTTGATGTGCATAGATTAGTTCCCGGAAAAAAAATGTATCTCGGTGGAATTAAAGTTAAATCAAAATTAGGTACATTGGGTCACTCAGATGGCGATCCTATTCTTCATGCTATAACAGATGCAATTCTAGGTGCATGCAGGATGGGAGACATAGGAGAAAGATTCTCAGATAAAAGTAAGAAATATAAAGATATAAGATCCACTATATTATTAAATAAAGTCATAAAAGATATTAAATCAAAAAATTTTGATATTAATAATATTGATATAAATGTTATTACTCAAACACCTAAACTGAAAAAACTTAAAAAAAAAATAATTTTATCAATCTCAAAATTATGTAGGATTAATAAGAACAAGATAAATTTAAAAGGGAAAACTGCTGAAAAACTCGGTGTTATAGGCAGAGAAAAAGCCATTGCCTGTGAAGTAATCGCATCAATAAAAAAAAATTATGATTAAAAAATTAGGTAAATTAATTTTGACCATGTTTAATATAGGTAAGTTAGGAAAGTTCCCAGGAACCATTGCCTCAGCTATTACCTCATTTCTTTATATACTTTTTTTTTATCTTAAAGTTAACTATTTGACTTTATTTTTAATTTTTTTACTTCTTTTGTTAGTATCTATTTATCTTATAAATCTTTTAAAGGATGAATTTGAAGAAATAGACTCGAAAGAAATTGTAATTGATGAATATTTAGGTCAATCTATACCAATATTATTTTTTTATGTAATTCTATTTGAAGCATCAGTATCAATAAATTTTTTTATGATAATAGTATTAATTTCATTCATTGGTTTTAGGTTTTTTGATATTCTTAAACCTTATCCTATAAGTTATATAGACAATAATTATAAAAATGGTTTTGGTGTTGTATTTGATGATATTGTAGCAGGAATTTTTACGACCATTGTATTATATATATTTATTATTATTTATGACAAATTCTAAAAAGTTAATAAATTTATTGAAAAAAAAGAAACTTAAAATTAGTTTTGCTGAGTCTTGTACAGGTGGGCTCATGTCAAGTATTATTACATCTAACAGTGGTTCATCAAAAGTTTTTGATTTGAGTCTTGTTACTTACTCAAATCAAGCTAAGCAAAATATACTTAAAGTCCCAAATAAAGTTATAAAAAAATATGGCGCAGTTAGCGTTCAATGTTGTTTATCTATGGTTAATAATTTAAGCAAAATTAGTAATAGTCATATAAACATTTCTATTACAGGAATTGCAGGACCAAAAGGTGGTACAAAAAAAAAGCCTGTTGGCTTGGTTTTTATTGGATTAAAATTTAAAAAAAAAACATTTGTAAATAAGTATTTATTTAAGAATAAATCGAGAATTAATTTTCAAAAAATAACTGTTAATAAAGTTATAAAAACAGTTTTATCTGTTGTTAAATAACTCTTCTGCTCTTTTTTGAAAAGCATCGGCTATTTTATCGAGGCCATACTTAAAAGATTTGGACATCAAAATATTAAGAAATTTATTTTTTAATTCAAAATCAACATCAAATGAAACTTCTGTTAATTTACCTGTTTTTTTAAATTGCCATTTATTATCAAGATATTTTAGAGGACCATCTATATTTTTAACAAGTATAATATCATCTTTTTTAATATACTTTACATCACTTTTATAAGTATCCTTAAATGGTCCTTTACCAATTGTTAAGTCTGCTATAATAAATTGATTGTCATTATCTAGATTTTTTTCATAAATTTTTGCATTTAAACAATAAGGGATAAATTTTGGATAATCTTCAATATTTAAGACAAGATTAATTAAATCTTCTTTTGAACAATTAATGGTTCTCTTTACTGATGCTTTTGGCATTAATTAGTTTTCTATTTTTCTTTAAAAGAGCAAAATCTTCATCAGCATGATATGAAGATCTGGTTAATGGTGATGATGAAACTAATAAAAATCCTTTAGCTTTGGCAATGGTTTCCAATTCTTTAAATTCAATTGGATCATAATATCTTTGCAAAGGAAAATGTTTTACTGATGGTTGTAAATATTGACCAACAGTTAAAAAATCAACTTTAGCAGATCTCAAGTCATCCATGACTTGAATAATTTCGTCTTTGGTTTCACCCATACCAACCATGATTCCAGATTTTGTAAATATATTTTCATCAACTATTTTTGTATTTTTAAGCAACTCAAGTGATGCAAAATATCTAGAACCAGGTCTAACTTTTAAATATAAACTTGGGACAGTTTCGATATTATGGTTGAACACATCTGGTTTTGCGTCTAAAACTTTTTTATAAGCTTCACCTTTTCTAAGAAAATCAGGGGTTAAAACTTCAATAGTTGTATTAGGATTTTCTTTTCTTGTTTCTATAATTGTTTCATAAAAATGATTTGATCCTCCATCATCTAAGTCATCTCTATCAACTGAAGTTATAACAACATGTCTCAAATTAAGTTTTTTAACAGCCAAAGATATTTTTTTTGGTTCCAAAGGATCTAGTTTATTCGGCCTACCTGTTTTTACATCACAAAACGCACAAGCCCTTGTGCAAGTGTCTCCCATAATCATAAATGTTGCGTGTCTTTTGCTCCAGCATTCAGTAATATTTGGGCAATTAGCTTCTTGGCAGACTGTGACTAAGTTATTTTGATTTACAACGCTTTTTGTTAAGAAAAATTCTCGACTATTGGTAAGTTTAGATCTAATCCATTCAGGTTTTTTTTTAATTGGATTAATGGGGTTTTTTTGTTTTTCAGGATGTCTAAATTTACTCATTTTTAATTATATAAACTGTTTCGCCTTTATTACCTAATAAAAATTTGTCACGTAACAAAATCTCAATATAATCAGTATCTAAATTATCACTTAAGAGAATATTTGATTTTTCTAATTCTTCAATTTCTTGCTTAATTAATTTTTCTTTATTTTTAAGTTTAGTTAAATAATTTCTTTTCTCAAAATATGAAAATAAACCTCTATTTCCACCAAGCAGATTTAAAATAAAGTATAAAATTAATAAAATAGGAATAATAAATAGAAGTTTGTTTTTAATCTTTTTTAACATTTTAATCTTACCATATTATTTTTACTAGTTATCTCTTGTTCTATTCTTAATAATTGATTGTATTTTGCAACTCTTTCTGATCTGCATAAAGAGCCTGTTTTTATTTGTGACGAATTTGTTCCTACTGCTAAATCAGATATAAATGTGTCTTCAGAATCACCTGATCTATGTGAAATAATTGTTTGGTATCCAATTTTTTGTGCAAATTTAATTACTTCTAGTGTTTCTGTTACAGTGCCTATTTGATTAAGTTTTATTAAAATTGAATTAGAAGATTGACTTATAAAACCTTTTTTTAATCTTTGTAAGTTTGTAACATACAGATCATCACCAACAATCTGAATACCTTTTTCTTTTTTTGTTAATTCAGACCATGCTTTCCAATCATTTTCAGCAAAAGGATCCTCAATTGATTTTATTTTAAATTTCCTAATAATTTTTACATAGCCTTCTATAGATTTTCTTACAGAGGTATATTTATTTGAGTGTATTGAGTAATTACCGTTTTTATATAGTTCATTAGCAGCAACGTCTAAACATATAGAAACATCCTTTCCATTCACATAACCTGACCTTTTAATTGACTTTATTATTAAATTTAAAGCGTCTTCATTTTTATTAATCATTGGCGCAAATCCGCCTTCATCACCAACTGCTGTGGAAAAATTTTTATCTTTAATCAATTTTTTGAGATTTTGAATTACTAAAAAACAGATATTCATTGCCTCTGAAAAAGTTTTAGCTTTGTCTGGTCTAATCATGAACTCTTGAATTCTAAGACCGTTATTAGCATGAGCGCCACCATTAATTATATTCATTAGTGGAAATGGAAGCTTAAAATTTTTTTTTATAAAAAAATTTTTATATAAAGGAATATTTTTGATTTTTGCTGATAATTTTTTAACAGCCATAGACACTGAAAGTATGGAGTTTGCACCGAGTTTGGTTTTTTGTTTTGTACCATCTAATCTAATCAAAATAGAGTCTATTAATTCTTGATTATGAACATTTTTATTCAAAATTTTTTTTGAGATTATTTTATTAACAAAAAAAACAGCTTTAAAAACACTTTTTCCTAAATATTTTTTATTTTTTTTATCTCTTTTTTCATATGCTTCGTAAGTTCCAGTTGATGCACCAGATGGGCATATTGCTTTGGAAGAAATATTTCTACAAAAAACTTCAGTCTCAATTGTTGGAAATCCACGGCTATCGAAAACTTGTCTTGCTACAACTTTCGTGATTTTAGCCATAATTTATTTTTTAATTTTTAATTAGTTTATCTATTTGAACTAATTTATTTAATAAAGTATCTAACTCATTTAGAGGAATCATATTTGGTCCATCTGAGGGAGCGTTATCTGGATCTTGATGTGTCTCTATAAACACAGCAGCAACTCCTACTGCAACCGCAGCTCTTGATAAATGCGAAACAAACTCTCGTTCACCACCGCTTTTATTTCCTAATCCACCAGGTTGTTGAACTGAATGAGTTGCATCAAAAACTATAGGATAACCTAGTTTTGACATTATAGGCAAAGATCTCATATCTGATACTAAAGTGTTATAGCCAAAGCTTGCACCTCTTTCAGTTATTAAAATATTGTTATTACCAGAGTCAGAAATTTTTTTCGTAACATTATTCATATCCCATGGAGCTAAAAATTGTCCTTTTTTAACATTAATGATTTTATTTGTTTTGGCTGCAGCAACTAGTAAATCAGTTTGTCTGCATAAAAAGGCTGGAATTTGAATAATATCAACATGGTTAGCCACAGCTGAACATTGTTCTACACTATGAACATCTGTTAAAATTGGTATTCCTAATTTTTTTTTTATTTTATCAAAAACTGGCAATGAGTTTTCTAAACCTGCGCCTCTTTTTCCTTTTAAACTTGTCCTATTAGCCTTGTCAAAAGATGTTTTATAAACAAATCCAACATTGTGTTTTTTCGCGATCTCCCCTATTTTGCCTGCCATATCCATCGCGTGTTGCTCAGTTTCTAACTGGCATGGACCTGCAATAAGACAAATTTGTTTATCGTTTGATATTTGAATATCGTTACAATTAATTGTTAGATTTTTCATTATTTTTTTTTGCTGCACTGATAAAAGTTGAGAATAAAGGATGTGGATCTAAAGGTCTAGATTTAAATTCAGGATGAAATTGAACTCCGATAAACCAAGGGTGATTTTTTAATTCAATTATTTCAGGTAAATTATTATCTGGTGACAAACCTGAAAATAACATACCTTTTTTTTCAAATTTCTTTTTCATCCTAATATTAACCTCATATCGGTGTCTGTGTCTCTCATGAATAATTTTAGATTTATAAATATCTTTTATTTGTGAATTGTGTTGTAATTTTGCTGTATACAAACCTAAACGCATAGTTCCACCTAATTTAGTAGAAGTTCCTTTAACAATTTTGCCATTTTTGCTCCACTCTTCGATTAAGCCAACAACTGGAAAACATTTTCTATCTAATTCACTAGATCCTGCTTTTTTTATTTTCAAAACATTTCTTGCAAACTCTATTACGGCCATTTGCATTCCAAAACATATACCAAGAAAAGGTATATTATTTTTTCTTGCATAATTTATACATGCAATTTTACCTTCAGAGCCTCTTTTGCCAAAGCCACCTGGTATCAAAATTCCAGATGCATCACTTAATTTTTTTCTAATTTCTGATACTTTAAGTTTATCTGCCTCAATTCTTATTATGTTTATTTTTACCTTATTTTTTATTCCACCATGAACTAAAGCTTCATCTAAGGATTTATATGCATCTTTTAAGTCCACGTATTTACCAACAATTGCAATATTTATTACTTTTAAATTTTTATCAGTTACAATTTTTGTTACGTTTTTCCATGGAAATAGATTAATTTTTTTTTTTGGTTTTATTTTAAAATATTTTAAAACTTGTTTATCCAAACCCTCGTTATAAAAACTTATTGGTGCTTCATAAATAGTTTTTACATCAACTGTTTCTATAACTCTCTCTATTGGAATATTGCAAAATAGAGATATTTTTTTTCTTTGATCTAATGGTATTGATTGTTGAGATCTACAAATGATAATATCTGGTTGTATACCTATGCTTCTTAATTCTTTTACTGAATGTTGAGTTGGTTTTGTTTTAATTTCATCTGATGATTTTAAAAATGGCACTAGCGTTAAATGAACAAATAAACTTTTCTCTTTTCCAATATCGTTAGAAAATTGTCTAATAGCCTCTAAAAAAGGTAAACTCTCAATATCACCTACGGTTCCACCTATTTCACAAATAACAAAATCTTCATTTTTAATATCTTTTTTAATAAACTGTTTAATTCTTTCTGTAACATGCGGTATAACCTGAACAGTTTTTCCTAAATAGTCTCCCTTACGCTCTTTAGAAATTATATCACTATAAATTTTTCCAGTTGTAATATTATCACTTTTTTTTGCAGATATATTTGTAAACCTTTCATAATGCCCAAGATCTAAGTCGGTTTCAGCTCCATCGTCAGTAACAAAAACTTCGCCATGCTGAAATGGACTCATTGTGCCAGGATCAACATTTAAATAAGGATCCATTTTTCTAATTCTTACTTTGTAACCTTGAGATTTGAGCAAATATCCTAGTGAAGCAGATGATAAACCTTTTCCAAGAGAAGAAACCACGCCGCCAGTGACAAAAATGAATCGCGCCATGGAATTATGATATAGCTCTTATTAGTAAAAATTAAAAGTATTAATTAATTATTTTGAGGGATCTTAGGAGCGTCACTATCAGTATTTTGCTCAATTTTATCCAATATAGATTTCTCAGGTTCTAATTCTTTATTTGAGAGAATAGTTAGACACAAACTACAGATTATAAATAAAGTTGCTACTATAGCGGTGGCTTTAGTAAAAAAATTACTGCTTGATCTTGAAAACATATAATTTTCTTGACTAACTCCAATACCTAATGCTCCACCCTCTGATTGTTGGAATAGGACAAGTATAACCAATATTATAGCAAGTATTATATTTATTGTGAGTAATATATTTTCCATGATGTTTAATTAATAGTTTTTTTAATTATATCAATAAATTTTTTAGAATTTTGAGACGCTCCTCCTATCAAAAAACCATTTATTTCCTTAATTTGTTTTAAATTATTTATGTTTTGGTTGTTTACTGATCCTCCATAAATAATTTTTGATTTTTGGTTTTTAAATTTATTCTTAATAATTTTTTTAATAATAATTACCTGTTTTGTTAATTCTTTATTTGTTAAAACTTTTCCAGTGCCAATAGACCAAACAGGTTCATATGCAAAAATAATTTTATCGATTTTTTTAATTTTTTTTAATCCCAAATCGATTTGCTGTTTTAAAATTTTATTAGTTTTCTTATTTTTTTTTTCAAATAAATTTTCCCCAATGCAAAAAATTACATTTAAGTTATTCAAAATTGCACTATGAATTTTTTTATTGATTTGAGTATTAGTTTCTCCATTAGATCTGTTTTCAGAGTGACCAATTATGACATACTTAGCACCTAATTTTTTTATCATAGTAGAGCTAATTGATCCTGTGTAAGGTCCGGTATTTATTTCGTAATGACAATTCTGAGCGCCAACATCTAAACTGGTTTTCCTAGTTTTAATTACAAAGTAGTTTAAAAGCGTATATGGAGGACAATAAATAATTTTTGCATTTTTATAATTCTTTTTTTTGCTTAAATTTATGACACTTTCTATAGATTTCACTGAATTTAAATTTCCAAACATTTTCCAGTTTGCAATGAATAATATTTTGTTTGTCATAGTATTAAATATAATTTATAGATTTGTTTTTATAGTTCAATATTTTATCATATGTTATGTTAAATAAACTCAGAAATTTCACTAAAACTAAACTGGCCACAGTATTAATAGGTATAATAATAATTCCTTTTGTCTTTTGGGGTATGGGAGGAGTTTTTCAAGGCGGCAATACGAATAACATAGCGAAGATTAAAAACGTAAATATTTCAACTGAAGATTTTTTTGATCACATAAGATCTCTTGGAATTAATGAAGAAATCATTAGTAAAAACATTGAAAATAATATTCTTACAGAAATTTTAAATGATCTTTTGGCAAAAAAATTTATTGAATTAGAAATTAAAAAACTTGGTATTAATATAGATGATAAAAGTTTACTTTTAATTATTAAAAATAATAAAAACTTTTTAGATGATAATAAAAAATTTAGTAGACTTAAGTATGAAAAATTTCTTTTAGAGAATAATATCACCTCTTCAGAATTTGAAAAAAGATTAAAAAAAAGAGAGTTAGAAAAAATTCTTTTCAATTATTATAGCTCAGGCTTATATATTCCAGAATATCTGATAAAATATTTTAATTACAGTAAAAATAGAGGCATTGATGTCAAATATGTTTCTTTGGAAAGTAATTATAAAAAAAAGGAAGAATTCAATGAAACAGATATTAAGAATTATATTGAAACGAATAAGGACGATTTAAAAGTTGATTTTGTTGATGTTAAATACGTAAAATTAACACCCGAAATTTTAACTGGATCATCAGATTATAATGAAGGTTACTATGAAATAATAGACAAAATAGAAAACGAAATATTTAATAAAAACAGTTTGGAAGAACTGCTGAGTGAATATGAAGGAATTAAAATAAATGAAATAAAGGAGCTAAGTCAAAAAAATGTAGACACCGATTTACAAGATATTTTTAATTATAAAGAAAGTGACCAAATACAAATTTTGGATAAAGAGGATTATTTCTTAATCTTTAAAAATAAAAATTATAAGCAAAAAATACCTAAAGTAGACAAACACTTTTCAGCTGAAATAAAAGAAATTTTATATAAGGAAAATAGATACAATTATAATCAGAAATTATTTTCGAAAATTAGTACTAAAAAATTTAACGATGATGATTTTAACAATTTAGTTAAGAATAAAAATGAATATAAAAAAGCTCAAATTAAATCTATTAAAGATAACAATACTTTTGAGATAAATTCAGTAGAATTAATTTATTCAATGCCAATTGATAGTTTTATGCTAGTGGCTGATGATAAAGAAACAGTATATCTTTTGAAAATTTTAGGAATAAAAAAAAATGAATTTAAGAGTGATGATAAAGAAATATTTTTAAAAACTAAGGAAAAAATTAAGGATGAGATATATTCATCTTATGATCAATTTTTAAATCAAAATTATAAAGTTGAAATAAATTATAATACTCTAGAGAGAACAGAAAATTATTTTAAATAATGCTTAATATTAAATTTGAAAAGTTTAAAAAGACGCATAAAAAAAAAATTAATCAGGTTTTATATTATGAGTTAAAGTCAAACAATTCTAGAGAGGTTGAAAACTTAATAAATAATTTTTTACAAGATAAAAATAGCTTTATTTTTGAGTCTGTTGAAAAAGGAATAATAAAAGGTAGATACACAATATTTGGAAAAAATCCAGATAAAATATGGGAATTTAACAATAAAAATATTTATTACTTAAACAAAAATAAGAAAAAAAAAATCAAAGGTGATCCTGTTAAAATCATAAATAATATTATTAAAAATTTTAACTTTAAAACTCCAAAAAAATTACCCCCATTATGTAGTTTGTTAGCCGGCTATTTTTCTTATGATACAATAAGATATTTTGAAAAAATCAAAGATACTTGTATCGATGATCTTAAAATACCAGATATTAGAATAATGCGACCAACTACTCTAGTAATACACGATAACTTAAAAAAAAAAATTTTTTTTATTAAAAATTGTTTTTCAGATAAAAAAATTTCTAATTACGAAAAGAAGTATACAGATATTCAGGATGAGCTTAATAATTTAATTATTCAATCAAAAATATCTGCAAGTTACAAAGGTAGAAATTTGGTAAAAAAAACCATTAAGTCAAATATTTCAAAAAAACAGTTTTTGGAAAATGTTAAAAAGGCAAAAAAATACATTCAAATTGGCGACATATTTCAAGTTGTTTTAAGTCAACGTTTTGAAACAAAGTTGACGAAAAAACCCCTTAGCATTTATAAAAGATTAAGATTGACAAATCCGTCCCCTTTTATGTTTTATTTTAACTTTAACGATTTTCAAATTATTGGTGCAAGTCCTGAAATCTTAGTTAGACTAAGAAATAATAAAGTTACAATTAGGCCAATAGCGGGGACAAGGCCTCGTGGGAAAAATCTTAGTGAAGATAATTTTTATAAAAAGGATCTTTTATCAGATAAAAAAGAAATTTCCGAACATCTTATGCTGTTAGATTTAGGGAGAAATGATATTGGAAAAATTTCTAAAATAAATACAGTAAAAGTTACAGAACAATTTAAAATCGAGAAATATTCACATGTAATGCATATTGTTTCAAATGTGACAGGCAAATTTGATAAAAAAAGGTCAAAATATGATACACTGATGGCTGGCTTCCCAGCAGGCACTGTATCAGGCGCACCAAAAATAAGAGCTATGGAAATTATTGATGAATTAGAAAAAAATAAAAGAAAAATTTATGCTGGGGGAATTGGTTATTTTTCTGCTAATGGTGACTTTGATACTTGTATCGCCTTAAGAACAGCTTTAGCTAAAAATGGAAAATATTATGTACAAGCTGGAGCAGGTATTGTTGCTGATAGTATTCCAGAAAAAGAATTTCAGGAGACAGTAAATAAATCTAAAGCTTTAATTAAGGCTCTCGATTAAATGAAGATTGTATTAATAGATAATTACGATAGTTTTACTTATAACCTTTACCATTATATTTCTCAATTAAAGTGTAAAGTTGAAGTTTACAGAAACGATAAAATTGATACAAAAACAATTTTAAGAAAAAAATTTGAAAAAATTGTTATATCACCTGGACCTGGCAATCCAAGTCAATCAGGTAACTGTCTAAAGATAGTGAGATCAATTTATAAAAAAATACCTATATTAGGTGTTTGCTTAGGACACCAGATTATTGGTCAAGTTTTTGGTTCGAAAATAGTTCAGGCAAGAAGACTTATGCATGGTAAGACAAGTCTTATAGTTTCAAAACAAAAAGGAATTTTGAGGAATTTACCTAAGAATTTTGAAGCCACAAGATATCATAGTTTAATTGTAGATAAAAAAACCTTATCAAAAGAGCTTGAAATCACAGCGGAAACAAAGGATGGATTAATAATGGGTATTCAACATAAAAAATTTAATATACATGGTGTACAGTTTCATCCTGAAAGTATTAAAACAAAATTAGGTATTAAAATATTAAAAAATTTTATTGATTTAAAAAATTCATGAAACATTTTATAAAAAAAATAAAGAATAAAGAAGATTTATCTTTTGAGGAAAGTAAAGCGGCTTTTAAATTATTAATGGAAGGTAAAGTAAATGAGCAAGATATTTTTGACTTTCTAACATTTTTATCAGCAAAAGGAGAGGCCTCAGATGAAATTGCAGGTGGTGTTTACATTCTGCGAGAAAAATCCAAAAGAGTTAATGTTGATAATTGTATTGATACTTGCGGAACTGGTGGTGATGGCATGAACACACTAAATATATCAACAGCATCTGCATTATTGCTAGCAAGTATGGGAATTAAAGTTGCAAAACATGGTAATAAAGCTGTGTCCTCTAAATGTGGATCAGGAGATGTTTTAGAGGCATTAAATATAAACATAAATTTTGAAGTAGAAGATATTGAAACTCAAATAAATGAAAATAATTTTGGGTTCATGTTCGCACCTAATTATCACAGTGCAATGAGGTTTGTAGGGCCAACTAGAAAAAAAATAGGTAAAAGAACTATATTTAATATGATTGGTCCTTTAAGTAGCCCTGCTTTAGTAAAAAGACAAGTAGTTGGAGTTTTTGAAAACAAACTTCTAAAAATTTTTGCAAATGCTTTAAATAATTTGGATATTAAATTTGCATGGATTGTAAATAGCGAAGACGGTTTAGATGAGATTTCACCATATGCAAAAACAAATGTTATCCAATTAAAAGATAATAAAATTTCTGAAATTACTATTGACCCAAAAGAATTAAACATTAATGCAGATAACTTTGAAAATATTGTCGGAAATGATGCAAAATTTAATGCAGATAAGTTAATTAATATATTTAAAGGTGAAGACAATGACTTTTCTAAGGCTGTATGTCTAAATGCAGCCGCGGGTTTAATTGTATCGGAAAAATACGATGATTTTAAATTAGCTTATAACTACTCAAGAGATTTTATAACGTCAGGAAAGTCTTATAAACATTTAATGAAAATCCAAAATGGCTGAAAATATTCTTGAAAAAATAATTAAAAAGAAAATCGAGAAAATTGAAAATTTAAAAAAAACTACAAAATTAGAGACTTTAATTGAATTAATAAATAAAAATAACTCTTTTATAAACTTTAAAGATAAAATTCAAAAAAATATAAATAATAGAAAATTATCTATTATTGCTGAAATAAAGAAAGCAAGCCCATCTGCTGGTATAATTATTAAAGATTATAATCCAGTAGAAATAGCTAATACTTACAATCAAAATAAAGTAACCTGTTTGTCTGTTTTAACTGAAGAAGACTTTTTTTTAGGAAACCTAATACATATTAGTAAAATTAAAGAAAAAATTAAATTACCAATTCTCTGTAAAGATTTCTTCGTTGATAAATTTCAAGTTCCTTTAGCTAAAAGTTATGGAGCCGATGCAATACTAATTATAATGGCTGGTGTCAGTGAAACTTTAGCTAATGAGTTATATGAAGAAGCAATAAAATTAAATATGACTGTAATTGTTGAGGTTCATACAGTTGAGGAGGCTAAACAAGCACTAAAGTTTAAAAGTGCTCTTATAGGGATTAATAATAGAAACCTTAAAACTTTGAAAACTGACATAAATACAACTTTTGATATTCATGATGTTTTGAAAAACCACACTGGGCCACTAATATCTGAGAGTGGCATTAAAACAAAAGAAGAGTTATTAGAACTATCTAACAAAACAACGATTAAAACTTTTTTAATTGGTGAATCACTTTTAAAAAATTTAGATAATAATTCTATTTTTTCAGTTCTGGAGATAAATAATCCCTAATTTGCTCATCTTTTTAACTATTGTTAA
Source organism: uncultured Pelagibacteraceae bacterium (assembly GCA_902628495.1). Classification (GTDB taxonomy): domain Bacteria; phylum Pseudomonadota; class Alphaproteobacteria; order Pelagibacterales; family Pelagibacteraceae; genus Pelagibacter. Next base: position 98,174 of record CACONH010000003.1, read on the forward strand.
TTGTAGAGAACTTTTGTAGAACATTATTTGTACGATATTTGTTCTTATGCTAACAAAAAAACAAAAAAATTTATTAATGTTTATCAACAAGAAGTTGAGAAGTTCCGGTGTGTCTCCTTCTTATGAGGAGATGAAAGAATCGTTAAATTTGAAGTCAAAGTCTGGAATTCATCGTTTAATAAGTGCCTTAGAAGAAAGAGGTTTTATAAAAAGATTAGCACATAAAGCTAGAGCATTAGAGGTTGTTAAGCTACCTGAAACCGCTTCGGCAAATGATATTTATAACTCTTTTTCACCTAGTGTAATAAAAGGTGGTTTAGATGAAGAAGGTATAGAAAAAAATGAAGTTCCGGTACTCGGCAAAATAGCTGCCGGAACGCCAGTTGAAGCTATACAAAATGAAGTATCGAGAGTTCCATTACCTAATAATATTGAAAAAAATGGAGAGTACTTTGGTTTGAAAGTTCAGGGCGACTCAATGATTGAAGCGGGTATTAGTGAGGGTGACACGGTAATTGTTAAAAAAACTGATACAGCAGAAAATGGAAAAATTGTTGTTGCTTTAATTGATGACCATGAAGCTATGCTTAAAAGAATAAGAAGAAAAGGCAAAACAATAGCACTTGAGAGTGCAAACAAAAATTATGAGACTAAAATCTTTGGTCCAGATAGAGTAAAAGTCCAGGGTGTTCTAGTATCTTTGTATAGAAACTTCTAAAAAAATAGTTTACTAATATTAAATGTCAAAAGTAGCAACTAGATTTGCTCCGTCGCCAACAGGCCCGTTACATATAGGTGGAGTACGAACAGCCTTATTTAACTGGCTATATTCGAAAAATCAGAATGGTAATTTTTTTTTAAGAATTGAAGATACCGATAAAGAAAGATCCAAAGAGGAATATAGAAAACAAATTATTAATTCACTAAAATGGATAGGTATAAACTTTGATGGGGAGGAATACGTACAATCAAAAAAAATAGATGATCATATTAAAGTTGTCCATGAATTATTAAATAAAGGTAGTGCTTATAAATGTTATTGTTCATCTGAAGAAATTGAGGAACAAAAAAAGAGAGCTAAACAAAAAAAAATTCCATATATTTACGATAGGAAATGGAGAGATAAAAAAGAAACTGATGCTCCTAAAGATATAAAACCGGTAATAAGATTTAAAAGTAAAATAGATGGAACATCAATATTAAAAGATTTGGTCCAAGGAGATGTTGAAATTGAAAATAATACGATCGAAGATTTCGTAATCTTAAGAAATGATGGCACTCCGACATATAATTTATCAGCAGCGGTTGACGACCATCAAATGAATATGTCACACATAATTAGAGGGGACGATCATAAAATAAATACTTTTAAACAAATTCAAATCTACCAAGCTATGAAATGGGAAATACCTTCTTTTGCTCATATACCATTAATACATACAATTGACGGAAAAAAACTATCTAAACGAGACAAGGCTTCAACTTTAGATGATTATTCTAAGATTGGCATTATTCCTGATGCTCTTAGAAATTATCTCTTAAGATTAGGATGGTCTTACAAAGATAAAGAAATATTTACAATAGAAGAAAGTATTAAATATTTTAACCTTGAAGGTATAGGTAAATCTCCGTCTAAGCTGGATATGAGCAGAATTTTATCTATGAACGAACACTACATTAAGAACATGAATGAAAATGACTTATTCCATCAGCTGATTGAATACTGTAATAAATTTAAGAAAGAAATAAAAACCGATAAAGAAGATAAAATAAGAAAATCACTGTCGTTTTTAAAAAATAAAGCCAAAACTTTGGAAGATATATTTATCAATGGTCAGTATATAATTGCTGATGAAGTAATCTTTAATCAAAATGATATTAAATTAATTGATGAAAAGGCAAAAAAGGTAATTACTGACTTTAAAGCTCAATTTGAAAAGATAGATCAACCTAGCAGAGAAATTTTAGAACCAGTTATTAATGGTCTTATAAAATCTAATAACACAAATTTTAAGGGTGTTGGCCAACCTTTAAGAATATTATTAACTGGTTCAAAATTTGGACCCGGAATATATGATATTATATTGTCTTTAGGAAAAAAAGAGGTTCAAAAAAGATTAGACACCAAGATAGCTTGAAACTACGGCAGCGGCTTCGGCGGACGAAGAGGTTTTAGATTTGATTTCATTTAATGTATTACTAACATCATAAATTTGTTTTTTAATAAGTTCTGGATTTTTTAAAAAAAAGACGACAGATCTAAAGATTTCTTTTGAATTACATTCATTTTGAATTAATTCAGGTATTATTTCTTTTTGGTTAATAATATTAATTATATTAGCGAATTTTACTTTAACTAAAAATTTTACAATAAAAAAATTTATCAAATTCATTTTATAGATAATAATTGATGGTACTTTTAAATTACAAATCTCTAAAGAAACAGTTCCAGATTTAGCGACTGCAAATACAGATTTTGATAATATTTGAGATTTAATATTTTCATCTGATATAACGTCAACATTAATTAATTTTTTTTTTTTTAATTCATCTTTTATTAAATTTTTATTTTGATCAGTTGCATGAAAAACAAAATAATATTGATTAAATTTTTCATTCATTAATTTGATAAAATTTAATAGTATTGGTAATAATATATTTGTTTCTGATGTTCGGCTTCCAGCAAATAAGGATATTATTTTTTTATCGTTTTTTATTATATTAGATAAATCAGTCTTAATATTTTCTTTATTTTCGAGTAATGGATGCCCCACAAAAGTGTTTTTGATATTTTCTTTATCAAAGTATTTTTTTTCAAAATTGAATAGTAAAAGAATATGGTCTAAAAATTTTTTAAATTTTTTAACCCTTCCCTCTCTCCAGACCCATACTTGAGGAGCAACATAGTGAATAGTTTTTATCTTGGGATTTTTTTTTTTAACTTTTTCGGCAACTCTTAAAGTAAAATCCGGACTATCCACACTTAGTAATATGTCAGGATTGAATTCAATTATCTTTTTAACAGTTGTGTTAATTTTGTTTCTAATTTTTAATATATTTAAAATAACGCTAGTAAAACCAATATAAGTTATTTCTTTAAGATCATATATAGATTTGACACCTTGTGAATTTAAATGATAACCACCGACACTTAAATATTCTATATTGGAATGATTTTTTTTAAGTTTAGCAACTACCGTTGATGCCAATTTATCTCCCGAAGGTTCCCCAGTTAAGATAAAAATTTTTTTCATTTTACAGAGATAAACATCCTATTTTTATTGGCAAAGCTAATACATTTATTTTTATCTAAAAAAATGTGTCGCTTGTTTTTTACAACAACTCCTTTTAACCCAGCGGCTTTACTTTGTTTCATTGTTTTTAAACCAACTGTAGGTAGATCAATTCTAAGGTCTTGTTTTTTCTTTGGAAATTTAACCAAAACTCCATGATTTTTGAATTTTTTGTTTCTGCTTTTTTTTAACATTTTTTTAGTGCCACCTTTGCTTTCTACTGAAACAACTTTATTGTTTCTAACTACAATACCTTGACTAAAATTATATTGATCTAAGCTATATAATGTTTTAATTGCTTTTTTGATATCCAATTTATCTTGTTTATTTGGTTTAATTTTTGAATAATTGCCTCTTTTAAGTGTTAACTCCGGATTAAATTTAAGTGAATTTTCAGTTTTAATTTTATTTTGTGCTAATATTTTTATAATTTCTTTAAGAATTGCAGCATCCCCAAGTTTGGATGCTTTTATTATTCTTGGAATATAATAAACACCTTTAAGATCTAGCCTTAATTTAGAAAGATTTGGTTTATTGACTTTTCCAGCAAATAATACATTTTTGCAATTATTTTTCTTCAGAATATTAATAATTTTACCAAATTGGCCTGGAGAAACCGGATAAGTTTTTTTATTTTGTCTAAATTTTTTAGTTTTTGATAAATCTATTATTAAATATTTTATTTTTTTTTTCTTTATAGTTTTAAGAATTTGATTTGGAAAATCGGTGTCGCCAAAAATTAATCCTATCATTTTATGAAAAGGGTGTACAAATAGATCTTTTTTTGTCTTTAGTAATAAAGTCAATCACATCTTTTACCAAAGAATTTTCTTTAAAAACGTCATTTAAATTATCGATATTTTCATTAATATTTTTTGATGCAAATATTTTCTTATAAGCCTCCGACAGTTCCATGATTATTTTATTTTCAAATTTTGCTCTTCTTAAACCAATTAAGTTTAACCCTTGTAAAACATTTCTATTTCCCGTTGAAAGGCCATAAGGAATAACATCATTTAAAACTCCTGTCATACCTCCTATCATTGCCATTTTACCTATTCTTGTGAATTGTTGAACTGCGGAATTTCCTCCTATGACGACATTATCATCAATAATAACGTGTCCTCCTAATGGAACATTGTTTGCTATTATAACATTATTACCTACCATACAATCGTGTGCAACATGAGAAGAGATCATAAAAAGACAATTATCTCCAATTTTTGTTGATCCACCTCCACCAACTGTCCCTGGATTTACGGTTACATATTCTCTAAATTTATTATTATTTCCAATAATTAACTTGGTATCTTCACCATTATATTTTAAATCTTGTGGATCATTGCCTATAGATGCAAAAGGATAGAATTTATTTCCACCTCCAATTTTAGTATTTCCAACAATGTTTACATGGGAATGAATAACGACATTTTCACCTATTTCAACATTTGGACCAATCACACTAAAGGGACCAACGCTAACACTTGAATCAACTTTAGCATTTTTATCTACCATTGCAGTTTTATGTATCATTTATTTTCTCTTAAAAAATTTTTTAAGTTTTTTGCTGGATACCCCATTACTTTGGTATTGTCAGGAATATCTTTTATTACTCCACTACCTCCGCCGATTTGGACATTATTACCTATTTTAAGATGACCTGAAATTCCAGCTTGACCACCTATCATAACATTATTCCCAATAACCGAACTTCCAGCAAATCCTACTTGACCAGCTATTATACAATTTTCACCTATCTTTACATTGTGAGCTATATGAATTTGGTTGTCTAAAAAGGTATTTTTTCCGATCACTGTATTAGAGAGTGATCCACGGTCAATTGTTGAACTACAACCTATTTCAACATTATCCTCGATAATAACTACACCAATTTGTGGGTATCTAAAATTAGCTTTTTTGTCAGGAAAAAAACCAAAACCTTTTTTACCTATTATGCACCCATCTAAGATATGAACATTATTTTTAATTAACGAGTTTCTAATTATAACATTTGAACCAATTGTACAGTTATCACCAATTGATACATTGGTTTCAATAATAGAATTATGTCCAATCAAACAATTAGATCCAATTTTAACATTCTTGCCAATTAAAACATTTCTTCCAAATTTTACTTTGTTTTTAAATTGTATATTTTCAATTTTTTCAACATTAACGTCAAAATCATCTGTAACAGAATTTGGGTAAAATTTTTTAGTTATTTTGGCAACATCTAATAAAATTTTATCTGAAATTATTGTTTTGCAAGTAGTCGGTAATAGTGATTTTAAATTTTCACTGGTCACACAAAATGATGCATTTGTATATTTAGCAAGTTCACCATACTTTTTTGAATGTAAAAAAGTCATGTCACCTTTTTTTGACGAACTTAAATCTTTAATATCATTTATTTTTTCGTCTGAAAAAGATTGGTCTTTTATAGATATCAATTTGAGTAAATCATTAATTTTGTAAGGTCCTGTGTTTTTAAAAAAAGGATTTATCATTAGTAGGTTTAATATCAAAACTTACTTTAAATGCTTATCAAGATTTATTGCTAATTATTTCCTATCGACAATTGTTGCAGACCACACGGCATCAGCCATTTTTATATTTTGAACAAATGCTTCTCCTTTGTATTTCCATACTCGTCCATGTGATCTAATTGCTTCAATTTTTAGCTCCAGTTTACAATCAGGTAGAACTGGGTTTCTAAATCTAGCTTTTTCAACATTCATCAAATATACTAATTTGTTTTCATAAGTCTCTTTATCTAATCCATGAGCAGTTAATGCAGCGGCAGCTTGTCCGAAAGCCTCGACTATTAAAACACCAGGCATCACAGGTTGACCTGGAAAATGTCCTTGAACAAAAAAACTATCTTTTTTTACATTAACTATTGCGGTCGCTGAAAATAACTTTTTAATATCAACCAGTTCATCAATTAATAACATAGGTTCTCTATGTGGTAACAAATTTTCTATATCTTTTTTCGATAAAGTAGTCATATTTCAATTAACTTTAATATCTTTAATTTCTTTATTTGTTAATGATAATATTTCATCAGTTATTTCAATTTCTTTTTTTCCCATAATAATATTTTTTTTTTGTAGTATTAAACTTATTGAGTTTTCTTTTGCATATTCTTTTAGAATTGGGGATAATTTAGAAATTAATTTATTAGTAGCGACTATCCTCAGTTTATTTATATTATCTCTTGATTTAACTTGTTCTCTTTGAAAATTAATAATTTCTGATCTAAGACTAGTGAGCTCTTTTTGAAAATCCTCCTGACTCATAATGTTTTTTTGAGCTATTATTTTTTTTTCCTTTTTTTTTAAAATTTCATCGTTTTTTTTAAATTTTTCTAAATCTTTATTATAAATTTTTTCAAGTTGGTTTTTTATAGATTTACCTGCGATAGATTCTTGCATTATCTTATCTACATTTAAATAAACAATTTTTTGTTCATCAGCTAAAGAGGAAAAAATTGTTAAAAAAAAAAAAATAATTATTAAAAATCTTTTTAGCATTAAAAAGTTGTTCCAATATTGAATTGAAAACCTTCAAACTCATCTGTACTTTTTTTTTGGAGTGCGTGTGAAAAAGTTAAATTTAAAGGTCCTACCGGCGTCCACCACTCAACACCTGCTCCTGTTGAAACTCTTAAATAATTAGAATCATCAAAATCTGATGATCTATAATCTGTACCCCAAACATTTCCAAAATCTAAAAAATAATTGAATTCAAAATTTTGCAGATTTGGTGCTACCATAGGAAGATTACTTGTAAAACTTAAAGCTGCTGCGTAATTTCCTCCAACATGATCATCTCCTTGATCAACTGGTCCTATTCTTCCTGGTTTAAAACCTCTTAATCTTTTTCTTGGTAGTCCAATTCTTTCAGATATTCTAACATCATCAGTTAAGCCGGTAGTATTTTTTAAGAATAAACCAACACTTGCTGTTGTTTCAGATATAGTTAAGTAATGATCATAAATGTATCCTGATGTAATAGTACTGCTTTCTGAAATTAATGGTAAAGTTTGAAAAAATTTACTTCTAAATCCATCTGATGTTTGAAATCTTTGATTTCTTACATCATAATCAAAGGCATATCCTATATTAGATGTAAAATAATTACCCTCTTGTTTTTTTATAGAATTGCTAGCTAAAGAATTTGTCTCTAATTTTTCTGCAACAGTTTTAAATGAGGGACTGAAAAATAAATTATCGTATTGCTCAAATTTAGTCCCAAAGCTAAATCCAGCTTCACTAGAATCGTATCCACTGACATCCATTTTATCATTATTAATAGCAAAAAAACTTGTCGACAATGATTTTTCAGTATAATTAAAATTAGGATTGTTAACTGTGAACTCTCCTTTTACTCTTTCTTCACTCAAAGACAAAGATGACACAAGACCAATTCCTCTACCCATAAAGTTTTTTTCAGAGACAGAAAATCCTATTGTTCCACCATCATTTCCAATACCCGCAGAAGCTAAAATTTCACCTGTTGGTTTTTCCTCAACTGTAATTTTAATATTTTTTTGTTGAGAGTTATCAATAGAGATAATTTCGTCTTTTACATCACCAAATATTCTTAAAGCTTTTAAATTATTTATAGATTTAGCATGTAATAATTTATTAAAAGGGTCGCCCTCGTCAACCTCAAGCTGGTTTCTAATTACTTTTTCTTCAGTGATATTATTACCAAATATGTCTATTCTATTTACAAAAAACTTGTCACTTTCTATAACTGCAAATTTTAAATCTAACTTATCATTATTCACTTCATCAATTTCTATTGTTGCATCAATAAAATCATAAAGTCTTGAAACTGAAATTTTATCAATTTCCTTAATAACTTTATTTATTTCATTTAGTGAATATTTTTTATCTTTAAGATCTTCTATGGAGTTTGTAACTTCTTTAAAATCTTTAGGATCGTAATCAATTGGTATATCAAGTGTAGCATTATTTATAGTATATCTATTTCCAGAATTAATATTATATAT
>CACONH010000004.1 GCA_902628495.1 uncultured Pelagibacteraceae bacterium
TTAAAAAAAAAATATTCTGATACATTAGATTTTTCTTTAGCTGGCAAAATTTTAAAAGAACTTTTAAATAAATGATCTATTTAATATGAAATACCCAAAGGAATATTTAGAAGAGATAAAATCAAGGTTAAAAGTTTCTACTGTAGTATCCAAATTCGTAGCAATTAAAAAAAGAGGCAAAGAATTTGTTGGCCTGTCACCTTTTAAGAATGAAAAAACACCCTCATTCACAATTAATGATGAAAAAGGTTTCTATCATTGCTTTAGCACAGGTGAACATGGGAACATATTTGATTTTTTAATGAAAACCCAAAATTTAAAATTTGGAGAAGCTGTTAGAAGTTTAGCAAATCAGGCCGGATTACAACCTTATAGATTTACCAAACAAGACGAACTAAAAGAAAAAGAGTGGAATGAATATACTGAGATCTATTCTACCTACATAGAGCGAAACAGAAAAAATATGATTTCATCAAATATGTCGAGTAAAAAAGTTTTAGATTACTTAAAAAAAAGAAACTTAGATAATAAATCTATTGAAGAATTTAATTTAGGTTATGTACCATTTGACTCAAAGACATTTTTAGAACTCAAAAGTTTATTTGAGGAAAAAAGTTTAAAAGATTCTGGTTTGTTTTATTTAGACGAAAGAAAAAATGAGTACGTTGATAGATTTAGAGGAAGATTGATTTTTCCAATTTATTCATTATCTGGCAAGCCTATAGCTGTTGGTGGAAGAATTGTTGAGGAAAATAAAAAAATTGCAAAATATATTAATTCTCCTGAAACTAATTTTTTCAAAAAAGGAAATAATCTTTATAATTTAAATAAAGCGAGAAAAATTTCAAATAAATATGATGAGGTATATTTAGTTGAAGGATACATGGATGTTATAAAATTATATAATAACCAAATATTTAATTGTGTTGCAAATCTCGGCACTGCACTTACAAATAAACAAATTTTATTATTAGGACAATTCTTTTCAGAAATTATTATTTGTTTTGATGGAGATGAAAGCGGCTATCAAGCAGCATTAAGAGCAGCTGAAAATTCGTTAAAGTTCTTACAACCTGAAAAACAAATCTCTTTCTTGTTTTTACCAAATGGTGAAGATCCTGATAGTTTTGTAGAAAGCAAAGGTAAAGAATATTTTTTAAAATATTCTAATGATAACAAAACACAAATACATAAATTTATTTTTAATCACTATTTGACCAAATCAAAAAAAACACCCACAGAACTTGCTATGATTGAAAAAAAATTATCAATCTTAGCTAATTCTATAAATGATACAGTTGTTAAAAAATATGTTTTAGGTTTTTTTTTAGACCAGTTATCGAACTTTCTTCCGTCAAAGTCTAACTTTTTGCAAAATAATTATAGATTTAAAAAAGCTAGATCTCTTGAAATTACAAAAAATATATACAAGGAAACACAAAAATTTTCCTCAATTGAAATTAAAGAACTTTCTTTATTATATATAATTTTAAACAATTTAGATTTTTTTTATCATCGGTTAGATTTACTGAATGATCTATTATTTTTTTCAAAAGAAAATAAGATTCTTTTTCAACTAGTTGAACAATCATTAAAAAATGGAGATTACAATAGTATAGATATAGACACAAAATATTTAGATAATATTAGTAAGTTTGCGACTGTTAAACATATTGTTAAAAAAAATGATGACAACCATTCAAAACTATTAGAAATATTTGAAGATATTAAAAAAGATCTTAAAACTTATAGTCTAGAATTAAGAGTCCAAGAACTAGAATCAAAATTTGCTGAAGATTTTAACCAAAACACTTTTGATGAAATTAGAAAGCTCAAAAAAGCGCAAAATATTAATTAAATCAACACAAAAAAATATAGATTTTTTTAAAATTGTCTTTATATAAGTAATTCCTAATTTTTAACTGTGGAAAGAATTATTACAAAATCATTTGCAAGATTAATGGGCAGAGGTGTTCATAGGGGTTTTATTACTCACGAAGAACTTAGTAAATCTTTAGGTAAAAGAAATTTATCAAGTCAAAATCTATCCCAAGCTTTCCTTCATATTTTGGATGAAAAGATAACTTTAGTAGAAAAAAAATCGGATTTCAAAGCTATTAAAAAAAGAGATAATAACAATAAAGAGGAACCAAAAAGTTTAGAAAAAAGTGATGACCCAATTCGTATGTACTTGAGAGAAATGGGAGGTGTAGAACTTTTATCAAGGGAGGGTGAAATTGCGATCGCTAAACGAATTGAAGCTGGCAAGGATGTAATGTTAAATGCCTTATCTCAAAGTCCAATTACTGCACAACAGTTTAATGAGTGGAACGATAAACTTCATAAAGATGAGATAATGGTTAGAGAGATTATAGATATTGATACAAATTACATGGAGGATGAAAACTCAACACAAGGGTTAAAAAATAAAAAAAATAAAGACGAATTGCAAACAGATAAAGATGGTTCGAATGAAGAAAAAAAAGATAATAACAATTCTGATGATGAGGATGAGTTTAATCCAACATTGGCTGCAATGGAAAGTGAAATTAAGCCCAAAGTTCTAGAAACAATTGATAATTTAACAAAAAATTACAGTAAATTAATAAAACATCAAAAAGAAAAGCTCGATAGTATTTTAAATAGCACTAAATATTCGCCAGCTAAAGAAAAAAATTATCAAAAATTAGTTAACGAAATTTTAGAAAGTATAAAATCACTTCAGCTATCTCCTTCTGTTTTAGAAAATTTGGTTCAAAAACATTATATTGAAAATAAAAAAATTATTTCATTAGAAGGAAATTTATTAAGACTCGCAATGAATGATAAAATTTCAAGGGATGAATTTATTAAATTTTATATTGGAAATGAAATTAATCCAAATCTAAGAAACTTTTTAGCATCCAACTCTGTATGGAAAAATTTTTTTAATAAAAATAAGAACGAGTTCAAAAATATAAGGGATAGACTAGTAGAAATCAGCCATAAACTTGGAATAAGTGTTACAGATTATAAAAAGTTAGTTAGCAGAGTACAAAAAGGAGAGAAAGAATCGCGTATTGCAAAAAAAGAAATGGTTGAAGCAAACCTTAGATTAGTTATATCAATAGCAAAAAAATATACTAATCGTGGATTACAATTTTTAGATTTAATTCAAGAGGGTAATATTGGTCTAATGAAAGCAGTAGACAAATTTGAGTATAGAAGAGGTTATAAATTTTCTACATATGCAACATGGTGGATAAGACAAGCAATTACAAGATCCATCGCAGACCAGGCCAGAACAATAAGAATTCCTGTTCACATGATAGAAACAATTAACAAAATTGTTAGAACTCAAAGACTAATCCTGAGTGAGTTTGGAAGAGAAGCCACACCGGAGGAACTTGCAAAAAAATTAAGAATGCCTTTAGAAAAAGTTAGAAAAGTTTTGAAAATTTCAAAAGAACCTGTCTCTCTTGAAAAACCTGTAGGAGATGAAGAAGATAGTAACTTAGGTGACTTTATAGAAGATACAAAAGCTTTAGCTCCATTAGAACAAGCAATTAAATCAAATCTTAGCGAAGCTACTACTAAAATTCTTTCAACATTAACACCTAGAGAAGAACGAGTTTTAAGAATGAGATTTGGCGTAGGTATGAATACAGATCATACTTTAGAGGAGGTTGGTTTACAGTTTTCCGTAACTCGAGAGAGGATTAGACAAATTGAAGCAAAAGCTTTAAGAAAACTTAAACACCCTAGTAGGTCAAAACAACTAAAAAGCTTCTTAGAAAGTTAGGAAATACATTCAATAATAAATGGATTTAGTTAGTATAATTATTCCATATTATAAAAAAAAAAAATATATTTCGACTACAATAAATTCGGCTATAAGCCAATCATATAAAAATATTGAAATTATAATTGTTTATGATGATGAAAATTATGATGATTTAAAATTGCTAGAAGAAATTAAAAAAAAAGATGAAAGAATAAGGATAATAAAAAATAAAAAAAAAATGGGAGCTGGTCTTTCAAGAAATATAGGAATATCTAGTTCCACAGGAAATTATATAGCCTTTTTAGATGCTGATGACACTTGGGAAGCTGATAAACTAAGCAAACAAATGAGTTTTATGACTGATAACAATTATCTAGCATCACACACATCTTATCAAATAGTTGACGAGTATAGAAATATTATAGGAAACAGAGTCGCTCGAAACTTCCTTAATTTAGAAGATTTATTAAAGTCCTGTGACATAGGTACATCAACAGTAATTATTAAAAAAAATATATTAGACGACCAAATTAAATTCCCATCTATTAAAACAAAAGAGGACTTTGTTTTATGGTTGAGAATTTTAGAGAGAGATATAAAAATTTATGGTCTTGATAAAAATTTGAGCAAGTGGACAAAATCAAATTCATCTCTATCATCTTCCACTATTCAAAAATTGAAGGATGGATTTAAAGTTTATAATAAATATATGAACTTTAATTTATTAAAATCATTATATTACTTAATTTGTTTAAGTTTAAATTTTATTATTAAAAAATAAATGTTGTATTATTTTTTATTATATTTTCTAACAATTATATTTTTTGCATATTATTTTAAGAAAAAAAATTATTTCTCTAATTACTCTGGTGATAGTCACCAACTTTTTTCAAATGAAAAAAATATTCCTTTGGCTGGTGGAATATTTTTAGTCATACCAATCTTATCTATCAATTATAATAATATTTTTTATATTTTAATAATATTATCAATTTTTATGTTGGGATTACTTTCTGATAGAAAAGTTATAGTTTCAGCAAAGCAAAGATTTTTGTTCCAAATTATACTAATCTTTTTTTCTGTAATTTTTTTAGATTTAAAAATATTATCATCGAGAATACCTTTTTTTGATAATCTATTAGAATTATTTTATTTTAATATCCTGTTTACATGTTTCTGCTTACTAATACTAATTAATGGATCAAATTTTATCGACGGACTTAATGGATTATTGTTAATTTATATAACTACAGTATTATTTGTTTTATTAGATACCAGTTTACTATCAAATACAAATTTAAAATTATTGTTAGAAATCGATGGAACATATATTCTTTTTTTAGTCATTACTTTAGTTGTAATTATAATTCTAAATCTTATGAACTTACTGATGCTAGGAGATGCTGGAGCTTATGTTCTAAGTTTTTTTGTGGGCTATATTATTATACTATGTCATAATTCTAACCCTAATATATCACCTTATTTTTTTATCACTTTATTGTGGTACCCATGTTATGAAAATTTATTTTCTATATTAAGAAAATTAAAAAATAAATTCTCTCCACTTGTACCAGATAATAACCATTTGCATCAATTAATCTTTAAAAGATTTAGTAAAGTTATAAAAGATAAAGTCATAGCAAACAATGCATGTAGCATTTTGATTAATATAGTAAATGGTATAATCCTTTTATTAGCCGCGAGATATCCATATGAAAGTATTTATCAAATTAAGATTATCTTAATTTCGATATTTTTATATACATCAACATTTTTTATATTAAATACAAAAATCAAAACACTAAAGAAGTAAAATTACTCTTAATCAACCGATTTGCTTATAATAAACAAAAAAGTATGGTATCAATAACATTACTGAAATGAAAATCGATATTTTTATTCTTTTTTTTTTTTATTATATTTCTGTTTTCTCAATATTTGGATACGGTATTTTTTTTCAAAGATTAATTAATATATCTGAAAATAAAAGAATCTGCCTTGGATACTCAGGATTGATTGGTATTTTTATTTTAATTATGTACTCTTATATTTCTCATTTGTTTTATCCCCATGGTATATATCATAATTTAATTATTTTGATTTTAGGGTTGTTTTTATTTTATAAAAATATTTTAGAAAAAAAATTTTACAACACAGACTTTAAAGTTTTAGTAGTAATTTTTTTACTATTATTTGTTTCTTTTTTAATTTTTAAATCTCATGATGATTTTCCTTATTACCATTTTCCTTACACATATTATCTAAATCAAAATTCGTTAATATTTGGAGTAGGGCATTTAAATCATGGTTTCAGAACCCCGTCATCACTATTTTATTTTAATTCATTATTTTATCTACCAATAATAAAATACTACTTATTTCACATTGGCCCAGCCCTTATTTTTGGTTCAACAATTTTTATTTTTTTTTCAAACATCAAAGCTTCCATCCAAAAGAAAGACATAAATTATATATATTTTTTTGATCTTCTATCTTTAATTTTTATTTTAGTATTTTTTTACAGATTAGCAGAGCATGGAACAGATAGATCAGCACAAATTTTAACTTTTTTAATAATAAGTGAAATTTTTAGAGCTTTTGCAGTAAAAAAAATTTCAGTATATGAAATATCAAAATTATCCATCATTTTTGCTCTCTCTGTTTCTTTAAAAGCCTTTTATTTATTATATGGATTATTAGTTATTCCCTTAATAATTGTTTTATCAAAAAAAATTGGTTTTAAAAATTTATTAGAAAAAATATTATCTAATAAAGCTTTTTATTTCTCAATTCTGCTTTTGTGTTTTGTTTTAATTACAAATTTTTTTAATACTGGGTGTTTAGTTTACCCCATAAAGATCGTTTGTTTCACTGATTTTGAATGGTCTATTCAACTAAAAGAAATCGAAAGAATGGCACTCCACTATGAAAATTGGTCAAAGGCTGGCATGACACCCAATTTTAAAGTTGATAATCCCAACAATTACGTCAAAAATTTTAATTGGATAAAGCGTTGGTTTGAGACTTATTTTTTTTTCAAAGTTTCAGACTTCTTGTTAGGGATAATATTTTTGTTATTAATTTTTGGAATAACATTTTTTTCAAAAAGAAAACAAAAAAAAAATTTAAAAAAAGAAATTTTCTTTGTATACATAATAATGATTATCCTACTAATTGAGTGGTTCATAAAGCATCCAGCTTTAAGATACGGAGGTTATTCATTAATTGCTATAATTCTTTTTATACCCTTCTCTTTAAAATTTGAAAAATATAAAACAAAACTTTATTCAATAAAAAAAAAAACTTTTA
Organism: uncultured Pelagibacteraceae bacterium; assembly: GCA_902628495.1. Classification (GTDB taxonomy): domain Bacteria; phylum Pseudomonadota; class Alphaproteobacteria; order Pelagibacterales; family Pelagibacteraceae; genus Pelagibacter. The sequence continues at coordinate 7,073 of CACONH010000004.1, forward strand.
TTATAATACTAATTGGAATTACAGTTTTTACTTTAAGAAATTTTGATAGACTTATTAAAGAGAATAAAAAGTATAACTATAATGTTTTTGTAAATCCATATTACAAAGTTGACGAAGATTATTTTTATTTAGAAAATAAAATATATGATTTAACAAATAATTATAACTTATGTAAAAAAAACATAACGAAATGTAACCAAGATGGTCCCTTTACATTAAAAAAAATGAATAAATATTTATTAATTAAAAGAAGATGATTAAATTTTTAATATTATTGGTATTAAATTTTTTTGATTTTTTTCATAAAAAAAAAATGCTTGCTTTTCTAAAAAAAAATAGATTTGATAATTTTAAAATTATGTTTGATGTTGGAGCGCATAAAGGGGAAACTATAGAACTTTTTTTAAAACATTTTAAAATAGAAAAACTTTATTCCTTTGAAGCTAGTTATTTGTCTTTTGAAGATTTAAAAAAAATGAGAAATAGAATGTTAATTAAAAAAAACAGTTCTAAAATTATTATTGAAAATATTGCACTTGGTAAAGAAAACAAAGAAATTAAGATTAAGCATATGAATGAAAGCTCATCTTCAACGATAAAAGATTTAAATATAAATTCTAACTATTTTAAAAAAAAGAAGAAATTGCTTTTTAATAAAAAAAAACAAAATTTTTTTAATGAAATTACGGCTTGTCAACAAAGTATAGATGATTATATGCAAAAAAAAAAAATTTTAAAGATAGACTTTTTGAAAATAGACACAGAAGGGTATGAATTTGAAATATTGTTAGGAGCAAAAAAAAAATATGAAAAACATCAATTTAGTTTTATTTGAACATCATTACGATGATATGATCAAAAAAAACTATAAATTTAGCGATGTCCATAATTTATTAAATAAAAACAATTTTGAACAAATATACAAAATCAAGATGCCTTTTAGAAAAACTTTTGAATACATATATAAGAATAAGACTTATTAATCTTTACATTCTAAAAAATTAATTATATTAAAAAAATTATAAGTGAAAAAAAAAGCTCTTATTTTTGGTATTACTGGTCAAGACGGTTCTTATCTTGCAGAATTTTTATTGAAAAAAAAATATTTAGTGCATGGAGTGAAAAGAAGATCTTCATCAATTAACACTTTTAGAATAGATCATATTTATGAAGAGCCACATTCGAAATCTAGAAATTTTTTCTTACACTATGGAGATATTACTGATTCAACTTCGGTATCAAAAATTATTGAGAAAATCAGGCCTGACGAAATATATAACTTAGCCGCGCAATCCCATGTTGCTGTATCATTTGAAGTCCCAGAGTATACGGCTAATGCTGACGCGCTTGGTGCTTTGAGAATTTTAGAGGCTATAAAATTTCACAGGTTAGAAAAAAAAACAAAATTTTATCAAGCTGGTACCTCAGAAATGTATGGAAAAGTTCAAGAGTCCCCACAAAATGAAAAGACTAATTTTTATCCATTAAGCCCATACGGTGTTGCAAAATTATATGCTCATTGGATAACAAAAAATTATAGAGAGGCTTATAATATTTTTGGATCTAATGGAATATTGTTTAACCATGAGAGCCCAAGAAGAGGAGAAACTTTTGTAACAAAAAAAATAATTAGAGCTTTAGTTAGAATTAAAATGGGTAAACAAAAAAAACTTTTTTTAGGTAATTTAGACTCTAAAAGAGATTGGGGACACGCAAGAGATTATGTTGAAGCTATGTGGAAAATATTACAACAAAAAAAACCAGATGATTATGTCATTGCAACAGGTAAACAATTAAGTATTAGACAATTCATTAATTTAGTGACAAAAAAATTAAATTTGAAAATCATATGGAGAGGAAAGGGTCTAAAAGAAAAAGGTATTGAGGTTAAAACAAAGAAAGATATCATATCAATTGATAAAAATTATATAAGACCTTTAGATGTAAACACACTTCTCGGAAATGCCTCTAAGGCTAGAAAAAAACTTTCATGGAAACCTAGAACAAATATAAATCAGCTTATAGAAGAGATGATTTCAGAAGAAATTAATATTTTAAATGCTGAGTAAAAAAACAAAAATTTTTCTTGCTGGGCATAAGGGTATGGTAGGCTCCTCTATACTTAAAAAACTTAAAGAAAATGGATATTCAAATTTACTTTTAGCTGATAAAAAAAAATTAAATTTGTTAGATCAGAGTAAAGTGTATAATTATCTTACGAAAAAAAAACCTAAACTTGTGATCATCGCAGCTGCAAAAGTCGGTGGGATACTTGCAAACTCAAACTTTAAAGAAAAATTTTTGTATGAAAATTTACAAATCCAAAATAACTTGATTCACGGATCCTACTTAGCCAAAGTAAAAAATTTAATTTTTTTAGGGTCAAGTTGTATTTATCCAAGAAATTGCAAACAACCGATGAATGAAAAATATCTTTTGTCTGGAAAACTTGAAGAGACTAATGATGCTTATGCTATTGCAAAAATTGCTGGTATATATATGTGTGAAAATTATTCTAAAAGTTATAATTTAAATTACAAATGCTTGATGCCACCAAATATGTATGGCCCAGGTGATAATTACAATTTGCGAAACTCGCACTTTTTTTCAGCTTTATTAAGAAAAATTCATATTGCCAAAACAAAAAATAAAAAAAATATTGTTTTGTGGGGCTCTGGAAATGCTAAGAGAGAATTAATGTTTGTTGATGATTTTGCAGACTCAGTAATTTTTTTTATGGGCAAAAAAATTAAGGAGCCGTTTTTAAATATTGGTACAGGAAAAAGTTACTCAATAAAATGGTTTGCAGAGTTTTTAATGAAAAAAATTGGAGTAAAATTAAAGATTAAATATGATAGAAGCAAACCAGATGGAATGCCAAAAAAATGTCTAGATACATCATTAGCTAGAAAATATGGCTGGAGATCTAAGGTTAATTTTGATGAGGGTTTTTACATAACTTATAAAGATTTTCAAAAAAATTGTTAAAATCAACTAAAATTAAATATTTACAACCTTTTATAATACAGTATAAGACGCTTGCCTGGTGATTATTGCGAAGGTGTAATACCCGATTCCATTCCGAACTCGGTAGTCAAGCCCTTCTGCGCCAATGGTACTTTGTCTTAAGACATGGGAGAGTAGGACGTTGCCAGGCTAAACTATTATGAAAATAAAAAGTTCCCTAAAATCGTTAAAAAAAAGAGATTTGAATTCTAAAATGGTAAAAAGAAGAGGGAGAGTTTATATAATCAATAAAAAAAATCCGAAATTTAAAGCAAGACAAAAATAAATTTTATGGATAATGACAGTCATAAAAAAACTTGGGAAAATTTCACAAAATTTGTTCTCTGGGGGACAATATCAGTTATTGCTATATTAGTAGTCTTAGCTATTGTTTTGTTATAAATTCAAAAATAAATTAATGATAATTGGTTCTGTTAGTGAAAATAAAGATGCTGAGAAAAGAATTTCAGTCACGCCTGATAATGTTAAAAAATTTATCTCAAATGGTTTTAAAGTTTATCTTGAAAAAAACTATGGCGAACATCTTGATATAAATGATGAAAAATTTTCAGAAAACGGTGCAGAGCTATTTAGCGATAAAGAAAAAATTATAAAAGATTCTGATATTCTATTACAATTAAATTTACCAAACGAAGACGATTTAAAAAGACTAACCCCAAATAAAAGTTTGATAGGAGTTTTTGACCCATCCAAAAATAAAAATATTATATCAAAACTTTCCGGAAATAAAATCAATGTTTTTTCATTGGAATTACTTCCACGAATTACTCGTGCTCAGTCGATGGATATTTTGTCTTCACAAGCAAACCTTGCTGGTTATAAAGCGGTTATTGATGCATTCTCTTTTTTTAATAAAGCAATACCAATGATGATGACTGCAGCTGGAACTATTCCTGCAGCTAAGGTTCTTGTTGTAGGTGCAGGGGTTGCTGGATTACAAGCTATAGCAACAGCAAAAAGAATGGGCGCAATTGTTTTTGCAACAGATGTTAGGATGGCATCTAAAGAACAAGTTGAAAGTTTAGGCGGTAAATTTTTAGTTGTAGAAGGATCAGAGAATCTTGAAACATCTGGAGGATATGCAAAAGAAACTTCTGGAGAATTTAAAAAAAAACAAGAAGAGTTATTAACTGAGACATTAAAAAAAATTGATATAGTTGTTTGTACAGCTTTAATTCCTGGTAAAAAAGCTCCTGTGATAATAAAAGCGGAGATGGTTAAAGTAATGCCAAAAGGTTCAGTTATTTACGATTTAGCTGCTTCTCAAGGTGGTAATACAGAGTTTACAAAAGCAGATGAAATAGTCGATATAGATGGAGTTAAAATTTTGGGAGATAGTAATTTACTTAACAAACTTCCGATATCAGCGTCAAATTTATATTCTAAAAATTTATTTAATTTTGTAATTAATTTGTATGATAAAAAAAATAATAAGATTAATATAAACTTAGAAGACGAAATTATTAAAAAAACTTTGGTAAAATAGTATGGAAATAGATCCTTTTGTTTTTAGACTGAGTATATTTATTTTGTCAATATTTGTTGGTTATTATGTTGTGTGGAGTGTAACCCCATCTTTACATACGCCATTAATGTCAGTGACGAATGCGATTTCTTCAGTAATTATAGTTGGTGCAATAATTGCTGCACTAGCTGGAAATAATGAAAATATTTTTAATGAAGCAAGTGTATTTGGTTTTTTAGCTATTATATTGGCCGCAGTTAATATTTTTGGAGGATTTTTAGTAACTCAAAGAATGTTAGCAATGTACAAAAAGAAGAAAAAATGATTTCAATTAATTTACTAGCGTTATTTTATTTAATTTCTGGTGTATTATTTATCTTAGCTTTAAGGGGACTTTCTTCTCCCGAAACTTCTAGACAAGGAAATTTTTTTGGTATTTTGGGAATGTCAATTGCTGTGATAGTAACGTTTTTATCTATTGGTAATTTTTCAACTAGTTTTATTTATGTAATAGTGTTTCTTTTAATTGGTGGAAGCATTGGTGCATTTATTGCTTTTAAAATACCAATGACCGCAATGCCAGAGTTGGTGGCTGGCTTTCATAGCTTAGTTGGTCTAGCAGCAGTTTTTGTAGCAATTTCAGCTTTTATAAATCCAGAGGCTTTTAATCTTGGTTTTACAGGAAATATCAAGCTTGCGAGTTTGATAGAAATGTCAATAGGCGCAGCTGTTGGTGCAATAACTTTTTCAGGTTCAATAATTGCATTTCTTAAATTGAGAGGAATAATGTCAGGGGCACCAATAATATTTCCTGGGCAACATATATTGAATTTACTTATTTTAATATCTATCGTTGTTTTAACTTATTTTCTTTGTACAACCCAAAACTCAAATTTATTTTGGTCTTTAATCGCGATATCTTTTTTAGTTGGTATATTATTAATAATACCCATAGGCGGAGCTGATATGCCTGTTGTAATTTCAATGTTGAACTCTTATTCAGGCTGGGCGGCTGCGGGAATTGGTTTCACCTTAGAAAATACTGCTCTTATTATTACAGGTGCATTAGTGGGCTCATCAGGAGCGATATTGTCATATATAATGTGTAAAGGAATGAATAGGTCCTTCTTTAACGTCATCTTAGGAGGATTCGGGGGGACTGATCAAATATCAAAATCAAGTAATAAAGAACAAAAACCTGTCAAAAGTGGAAATTCAGATGATGCTGCTTTTTTAATGAAGAATGCTTCTTCAGTCATCATTGTACCAGGTTATGGAATGGCTGTTGCGCAAGCCCAACATGCGCTGAGAGAAATGGTCGACACATTAAAGAAGAACGGTATAAAAGTTTCATACGCAATACATCCTGTAGCAGGAAGAATGCCTGGTCACATGAATGTGTTATTAGCAGAAGCAAATGTTCCCTACGACGAGGTTTTTGAACTAGAGGAAATTAACAATGATTTTGCTAATTGCGATGTAGCATATGTTATTGGTGCTAATGATGTTACAAATCCAGTTGCAAAAACAGATCCACAAAGCCCCATTTATGGTATGCCAATCTTAGATGTAGAAAAGGCAAAATCAGTTTTATTTGTAAAAAGAAGTCTTTCACCAGGCTATGCTGGAGTAGATAATGACTTATTTTATAGAGAAAATACTTTAATGTTATTTGCTGATGCAAAAAAAATGACTGAAGACATTATCAAAAGCTTTTAAAAGTGACTCAAATTTATTGTGATATTGCTGATTTAAAAACTATAAAAAAGTATTGTAAAAAGAAAATAGTTAAGGGATTTACTACTAATCCAAGTTTAATGAGAAAAGCAGGTGCAAAAGATTACGAGTCATACTCTAAAGAAATCCTTAAAATATGTAAAGACAAGCCAATTTCTTTAGAAGTATTTGCAGATGACCATAATAATATTTTAAAACAAGCACTAAAAATTAAGTCCTGGGGGAAAAATGTTTATGTAAAAATACCAGTAGAAAACTCAGAAGGAGTTTTCATGGGTAACGCTATCCACGAATTAAGTAAAAATAATATTAAAATGAATATCACAGCAGTCTATACTTTTAAGCAAACTTTAAAAATATTAAGTAATTTAAAAAGAAATTCTAATGTTATTATATCAATATTTGCTGGAAGAGCTGGGGATGCAGGAAAGGATCCAATACCAGAAATAAAAAAAAGTATTCAAGCAGCAAAAAAATTTAAAAAAGTAAAAATACTTTGGGCAAGTGTTAGAGAACCTTATAACTATTTACAAGCCTCACAGCTTGGGTGTCATATAATAACAATTCCACCTAATATTATCTCAAAAATTGAGAAATTTGGTAAATCATTTAAAAGTCTAACTAGAGATACTGTTAAAGCTTTTTTGGTTGATAGTAGAAAATCTAAATTTAAAATTTGAAGATTGGTTGCGGGGGACGGATTTGAACCGCCGACCTTCAGGTTATGAGCCTGACGAGCTACCAGACTGCTCCACCCCGCGATATTAAATTCTGTTTTTTAATTTATTCAGTTTTTTTACTCTTTTTATATTCTCTTGAAGAATTCTTTTCTTTTTTTCAGAGGGTTTTTCGTAATTAGATTTAAGTTTCACAATTTTAAAGAAACCATCTCTTTGAAGTTTTCTCTTTAAAACTCTCAAAGCTTGCTCAACATTATTATCTTTTACGTCTATTTTAATAACATCCTCCAAAAATGCGTAGGTATTAACATCTAAAAAAAAATATGTCTATAAATTTTTATCTGGTTTAAAGATTTTGTTTTTGGGCTTTTTCTTTAAGTTTTCTCTCTCTCTTTATACGTCTTTCAGCCTTCTCTAAAGCTTCAGTTAATTCTTTTTGAGAAAATAAATTTATAGCTACAGGATCTTTTGGGTTTAAACTATTAAAATTCCAATAACTTTTGTTTCTAATTGCAACTACAGAGTTTTTGGTAATACCTACAAGTTTAGCAATTTGAGAGTCTTTTAATTGTGAGTGATTTTTAATTAGCCAAAGAACAGAATCTGGCTTATCTTGTCTTTTTGATAAAGGCACATACTTCTTTAATTTTTTATCTTCTTCTTTTACATCAATGTCGTAGTTTGTAATATTTAGAGGTCTATCTTGATCTTTGCTAGATAAATCAATTTCTTCTTTTGTTAATTGTCCAGAGGTTATTGGATTGTAGGGTTTTATTCCTTTTGCTACTTCTCCATCAGCAATACCCTGAACTTCTATTTCATGCAAGTTACAAAATTTTGCGATCTGCTTAAATGTTAATGTTGTATTTTCAACAAGCCATACTGCTGTTGCCATTGGCATTAATGGTGTAATTGTCATAATTAGAATTATTTTTTTGTTTCTGATTTAAAGTTTTGAAATTTTTTATTAAACTTACTCACTCTACCTTTATCTAAGATTTTCTGTTTTCCACCTGTCCATGCTGAATGTGATTTTGGGTCAATTTCAAGTTTTAACACATCTCCTTCATTACCCCATGTTGATTTTGTTTCAAATTGAGTGCCATCTGTCATCTCGACTTTTATTTTATGATAGTTAGGGTGAATATTTTTTTTCATAGCGAACTTATAGCAAAACAAATTTATAAAACAATTAAAAGATATTAATATTTTTGTTCAAATCGGCACTTATTCTCTCGTTTGATGCTTTAATGCTTATTTTATTAAATTTTTTTAATTCAAAATTGTCAACTATTCCTCCTGCCTCCTTTATAAGCAAAGAACCTGCCGCTATGTCCCAAAGATTAACATTTTTTTGTAAACATCCATCAAATCTTCCTGAAGATACATACGCTAAATCTAGCGCTGCACTTCCAGTATTTCTTATTAAAAAGTTTTCAGGAAGGTTATTTCTAAAATTAACTCCATATAAACAATCATGAATCTTATTTTTTTGTGAAACTCTTATACTCTTATTATTTAAATATGAACCATTATTTTTTTCAGCAAAAAATATTTCATCCTTTATTGGGTCATATGTGACACCTGCGATAATCTCTTCATCAACTAATAAAGCAATAGATATACAAAAATGTGGAACACCATTTAGAAAATTAGTAGTCCCATCAATTGGATCAACAATCCAAAAATTTTCTTTATCTTTTTTTTCTATAAAACCACTTTCTTCTGTCAAAATTGAAAAGTTTTTTTTAGATTTTTCAAGTTCAGAAATAATAATTTCTTCAGCTTTTTTGTCTGCATTTGTAACAAAATTATTTGGGCCCTTCAAAGAAACCTGTAATTTTTCTAGTTCACCAAAATCTCTTATCAGTATTTTTGAGGCCTTTTCAGATGCTTTGATCATTAAATTTAAGTTAGGAGAAATAGAATTCATATTATACCTTTTTTAAATATTCTATAGTTCTAGTATCAATAAGTATTTTATCCCCAGACTCTATAAATGGTGGTACTTGAATATTAAAACCGTTTTCTAAAGTGGCAGGTTTGTATGAAGAGGAAACTGTTTGACCTTTCAATGCTACGTCAGTATTTTTGATTTTGCATGTTATTTGATTAGGTAATTCAACAGAAATTGCTGTATCGTTGTAAAAACTTATTGTAACTTCCAAATTTTCAATAAGTAATTTACCTTTTTCTCCGACTATGTCTTTTTTAATTTCAATTTGCTCAAAGGATTTGGGGTCAATAAAAAAATAATTTTTTTCATCTTCATATAAATAATTATATTTTATTTCATCTAGCGATGCTTTTTCAACAGTTTCACTTGATCTAAATCTTTCATTTAATTTTGTATTTTTATTAATACTTTTCATCTCTACTTGTGCAAATGCTCCACCTTTACCAGGTTTTACATGTTGTGTTTTTAACACTTGCCATAAATCATTTTTATATTCCAAAAGCATACCAACTCTAATTTCTCCAGCATTAATTTTCATTTAAATTTTTTTATAGCCTCTATAGGTTTATTTTTTTTATTTTTCCAAATAAAGCCTGAAATAGCTAAAAAGTTTGCTTTATTCAATAAAAGTTTTTCGTAATTACTAGGATCAATACCTCCAACGGCAACTATCGGTTTATTTGTGATCTTTCTAGCCTTTTTTAATGTGTTAACTGATGCTTTGTATTTTACTTTTTTTGTTTTTGATAAATTAAAAGCTCCAAAAGCTAAGTAATCAGCTTTATTTCTTATAGCAACTCTAGCTAACTTAATTGAATTGTGGCAAGTCACTCCTATTATTTTATTTCCAATAAGCTTTCTTGCATTTAAGATATTCATATCTTTTTGACCTAAGTGACAGCCATCTGCATTTAATTTTTTGGTTAAAAAAATATCATCATTTATAAGAAAATTTACATTAAAATTCTTACAGATTTTTTTTATTTTTTTTCCGATAATCAATTTTTTTTTGAAACTTTCCTTCTTAAGCCTTAGCTGAAAAAAACTAACTTTATTTGTTTTGAATATTTTAATTAAGTCACTGTAAAACGTTTTTTTGATCCTTAATGGGGATATTAAATAAATAAATTTTTTTTTATTAATTCTCAAGATCTTTAGACCATTTTCCTTGAGCTGCCAATGTATTCATTTTAGCCCGGTGGTTAAAAATCTTTTGTGTTCCCTCAATATTTTTTATGTCTTTAGACCAAAATTTTAAGGCACTTTGTTGTAAAGCTCGACCATATGAAAAACTCATAATAAAACTAGTATCATTAATTTTATTAATTAAATTTAGGTTATCTGTTGCCTCTAATTCAGATTGACCTCCAGACAAAAAAGCTATGCCTGGAACCTCTGCAGGAACAGAATTTTTTAAACATTCCAAAGTTAATTTAGCAACTTCCTCGTTCGAAATTTTATCTTTACATTTATTACCAGCTAAAATCATATTAGGTTTAAGTATAATTCCCTTCAAATCAACTTTGTGTAAAATTAATTCTTCAAAACATTTTTTAATTACCTCTGAGGTTTTTGAAAAACAATCTTTTGCGGAATGATCGCCATCCATTAATACCTCTGGTTCGACAATCGGAACCATATTGCATTCTTGAACTAAAGCTGAGTATCTAGCTAGCGCATGAGCATTAGAATGAATAGAAAGTTTGCTAGGATAACTTTTAGATATATTGTAAACACCTCTCCATTTTGTAAATTTTGCTCCAAGTTTATAATATTCTTTTAATCTTTCTCTTAATCCATCTAAGCCTTCAGTAACCTTTTCTTCTGGTGACCCTGCTAAAATCTTAGCTCCCGTATCGACTTTTATTCCAGGAGCAGATCCCATATTTGATATTAATTCTGGGATTAAATTTTTTTTTGAAGTCTGTTGTTTTATTGTTTCATCATATAGTATTACGCCACCTATACATTCAGTCATACATGACGAGCTAAATAGTATTTCTCTAAATAATAATCTATTTTCTGGAGTTGATTGCACATTTACACTATCTAATCTTTTAGTCATAGTGCCAGTGCTTTCATCTGCAGCAAGAATACCTTTGCCTTTTTTTAAAATTTTAAGAGCGATATCATTTAGTTCTGACATTTTAACTTAAGGCTTTTATACCAGGAAGATCTTTTCCTTCAAGATATTCTAAAAAGGCACCACCAGCGGTTGAAACAAAATTAAAATTTTTAATTACATTGATTTTATTAATCAAAGATATTGTATCACCTCCACCTACGACAGAATAAATTGATTTGTTTTTATTTTTTTTTACTATTGCTTTTGCAATTTCATAACTACCATTTGCGAAGTTAGGATTCTCAAAATATCCAGCGGGCCCATTCCAAAGAACTGTTTCACTTTTTTCAATAACCTTTTTGATCGTATTTATTGTTTTCGGGCCTATGTCTAAAATTAAATCATCTTCATTTATTTCATTTAGCTCTTTAACCTCAGAATTACTTCTTAAATTTTTTCCTACTAGCACATCTATCGGAAAAGTTATTGAGCAGGAATGTTGTTTTGATTTTTCAAATATTTCCTCAATTATTGACTCACAATTCTCTTCTTTAATTGATTTACCTATTTCATTTCCTTTGTGATGAAGAATATTATTTGCCATTCCTCCAACGATAATAATATTGTTAAATTTGGGTATTAAATTTTTAATTATTCCTATTTTTGTGGAAATTTTAGATCCTCCAATAATACAAGTGACTGGCTTTTTAATTTCAGATGTAACTTTTTTCAGAGCATTCAATTCCGCCTCTAATTGAAGTCCTGCAAAAGAGGGTAAAAATTCTGTGATTTTACTTACAGAAGTATGCGTTCTATGAGAACACGAAAATGCATCGTTAACAAACAAATCTGCTAAACTTGCTAATTGTTTAGCAAATGAACTGTCATTTTTCTCCTCTTCTTTATAAAATCTAATATTTTCTAAGAAAATAATTTCATCTTCTTTATCTTTAAATAAATCTTCTTTTTTTAATTTAAAAATATCATTATTGATAAGTTTAATTTTTTTATTAATCTTTTTCTCCAAATTTTTACAAATTGGCCTCATAGATAAATTGTTATTTTTTTTTCCATTAGGACGCCCCACGTGCGAGATAACTATTATACGTGAATTTTTACTAAGTAAAAAATTTATTATTGGTAAAATTTTATCTATTCTTGTTTGATCTGTTACTATGCCATTATTTAACGGAACATTTAAATCAAGTCTCAACAAAACATATTTGTCATCTAGATTTCTGTGATCTTTAATACTCTTCATTAAGAAATCTTGCGAAGATACTCTGCTATATCACACATTCTGTTAGAAAAACCCCACTCATTATCGTACCATGCTGAAATTTTACCCATGTTTTTACCTATTACACTTGTCAAGCTTGCGTCAACAATTGATGATGCAGGATCGTGATTAAAATCTACAGATACAAGTTTTTCTTGTGTTATCTTTAGAACTTTGTTTTTGTTATTTTTACTAAACTTTTCGAAGGCTAAATTTATTTTTTTAATGCTTAAATCCTTTTTTGTGAAAAAGACTAGTTCAACCAATGAAACATTAGGTGTGGGCACTCTCATTGCAATACCTTCCAATTTTCCTTTAAGAGAGGGTATAATTTCACCAATTGCTCTTGAAGCTCCTGTCGAGGTTGGAACAATTGACTGACCTGCAGATCTAGCTCTTCTAGGATCTTTATGAGAATTATCCAGCATTCTTTGGTCTGATGTGTAAGAATGAATGGTTGTCATAAAACCTTTTTCAATCACAAAATTGTTATTTAAAACATTAACAACTGGAGCTAAGCAGTTAGTGGTACATGAAGCAGCAGAAATAATTTTATCTTTATTAGAAATATTATTATGGTTTACTCCATAAACTATAGTTTTATCAGCGCTTTTACATGGCGCAGAAACAATTACTTTTTTAGCACCATTCTTAATGTGCGAAACTAACTTCTCTTTTGAATTAAATTTGCCTGTACATTCAAGTACTATATCAACATTATTTTTTTTCCAAGAAATATCTCTTAAATCATTTTCTTGTGAATAAGTAATTTTATTTCCATTGATTATTAAACTATTATTTTTAATATCTACTTTTCCGTTAAACTTACCATGTATACTGTCTCTTCTTATAAGATTGCAAGCAGTGTTAATGTCTGCTCTATTATTAATATGATTAATTTTTAGATTTTTATGTTTTTCTTCGAAAATAGATCGCAGAACCATTCTGCCAATTCTACCTAATCCATTGATACCTACTTTTGCTTTCACAATTTTTTCCTAATTTTATTTACTATACTTTCTTCATCTAATTTAAAATAATCGTAAATATCTTTATAAGGTGCACTTTTACCAAAATCATCAATTCCAAAATTAAGACCACTATTTCCGGTATATTTTTTCCAGTAACCAGTCTCAGATGCCTCAATTGAAACTTTAATCAAATTATTTGATAGTATTTCCGATTTATAATTATCGCTCTGTAAATCAAAAATTTCATGACAAGGCATTGATATAACTTTTGAATAGATATTATCTGTGGCTAATTTATGACTAATCTTACATGCAAGATCTAGTTCAGAACCGCTTGAAATTAAAATTAGTTTCAAATCATCTCCAGTTCTCATTATCTCGTAAGCTCCCTTGGAACTCTGGTTAATATTGGAATAATCTTTTCTAACTGGATTTGTTTTTTGTCTAGTTAAAGCAATTACACTCGGAGTATTTTTATTTTCTAAAGCTATCTGCCAACATTCAAATGTTTCTATCGTATCCGCAGGCCTAAAAACATTTAAATTTGGTATTGATCTAAGTGCTGAAAGTTGTTCAATTGGCTGATGTGTAGGCCCATCTTCACCAAGCCCTATAGAGTCATGTGTAAAAACAAAAATTATTTTTTGACCCATCATAGCTGAAAGTCTAATCGATGGTTTGCAATAGTCGCTAAATATTAAAAAAGTTCCCCCGTAAGGAACTAAATTGCTATGTAGAGATATTCCATTCATTATTCCGCACATTGCATGTTCTCTAACTCCATAATGAATATAATTTCCATCAAACTTTCCAGGTTTAATAATTTTATGATTTTTAGTTTTTGTATTGTTAGAACCAGCCAAGTCAGCTGATCCCCCAATAAGATTTGTTAACTTTGATGCAATCTCCAGAAATTTTTCTGAAGATTTTCTTGTCGCCATTGGTTCTAAAGTTTTCACATAACTTTTCTTGAACTCCTCAATTTCGTCACTTATAGAAGCTGGTATCAAATTTTCTTTTGTAGTGTTATTTTTTGAATTAAATTTTTCCGCCGCTAAAGATGCTTTGTTTCCAATATCTCTCCATGCATCTAATATTCTATCTGGAATTTCAAAAGGCTTATACTTCCATTTTAACTTTTTCCTTACAAGTTTTATTTCTTCTTGGCCTAAGGGGCTTCCATGAGATGATGCCTTGCCACCTTTGTTAGGAGAACCATAGCCTATAGTTGTTTTGCAAGATATAGCAAAAGGTTTTTTTGAATTTTGAGCTTTCTTTAATGCATTAAAAATTTGTTTTTCGTTGTGTCCATTTATTTCTAAATAACTCCAACCGTAACTTTCAAATCTTTTTTTGGTATTGTCTGATACTGCTAAGTTTGTCGGCCCATCTATTGAGACAGAGTTATTATCAAATAATAATATAAGATTTTTTAGCTTCAAGTGTCCCGCTAGACTCAGGGCTTCGTGACTTATACCTTCCATCATGCAACCATCCCCAGCTAAAACATAAGTTTTATGATTTATAAATTTTTTACCAATTTTATTTTTTAATATTTCCTCAGCTAAAGCGAAACCAACTGCATTTGATATTCCCTGACCAAGTGGCCCTGTAGTCGTTTCAATACCAGAGTTTGAATGATATTCAGGATGGCCCGCGCAAATCGAATCTAGTTTTCTAAAATTTTTAATATCATCTAAAGAGACACTTTTATAACCAGTTAAATAAAGCAAAGAATATAGAAGCATTGATCCGTGTCCTGCCGATAAAATAAATCTATCTCTGTTTATCCAACTTGGATTTTTTGGATTAAATCGTAAAAAATTCTTAAACAAAACTGTAGCGACGTCAGCCATTCCCATAGGCATACCTGGATGACCAGAATTTGCTGCTTCTACCGCATCAATTGATAAAAATCTAATTGCGTTAGCTAATTGTTTGTGTTCTACTTTCAATTGTTAACCTATCTAGACTAAGATGATTCAATTTAATAATATAATATATATATGAAATACTTCAGCGAGAAAGAAAAAAAGCTGGAAATAGCTCTACACAAATTAAAAAAACTTAATTTGATAGATCAAGATAGTCAAAAAAATCTTAAATTTTTATCTGATCAAAAAAATCAATTAGAAATTGAAAAAAAGGAACTTCAAAGTAAACATAAAAATTTAGTGAATGAACATCAGAAACTAAAGGATCATTTAAAGAGCTTTAAAGATAAAAATTCCAAACATAAACTAGATCAATTAAGATTTAACGAGAAAATTGATGAATTAAATCAAGAAACAGATATTCTGTTAGATGAAATTGATAAATGGCAAATGTAAATATAAAATTTAATGGTAAAGACTTCCTTTTGTCTTGTGATGATGGTCAGGAAGAACATTTAGAGGAGTTAGCTAACCATCTTGGAGCTAAATTCGAAAAATTAAAAAATGATCTCGGGAATATTGGTGAGAATAAGTTGCTTTTAATTACTTCAATCAAAATTATGGATGAATATTTTGAAACTAAAAAAAAAGTTCATACAAACAAACAAGAAATAAAAAATATCACTGAAAAATTCAAAGAACTAAAATCTCTAGCATACAGCTATAAGGACGGTAAAGAAAATGAGGTAAAACAACTTTCCGATAATATTTCTAAACTAGAAAGTGAGATACAAAATTTGAAAAACGAATATGACAAAATAATATCTAATACAACGCAACAAATAGAAGAATTTGTTCAAAAAACAAATTTAAAAAACTAGTTTTTTTTGTGAAAAAAACTCAAATAAGAAAAAAAATATTAAAAAAGAGAAAATATTTTAATAGTAAGAATATAAAAATCAATTTTAGTGAATTAGTTAAATTATTAATTCGAGAAGCTAGTAGTGACAAAATAGGCATATATTATCCAATTGGGTCTGAAGTTTCTACAATTAGGCTAATTGAGAATTTAAGAAATAAAAAATATATTATTTCATTACCGGTCATAGAAAAAAACTTTAAAATGTCATTCTACGAATGGAATGAAGATTGCGCACTAAAAATTAATAATTTTGGTATCCCAGAACCATTTAAATCAAAAAAAATTACACCTTCTGTACTGATTATACCAATTGTTGCTTTTGATGCAAATTTAAACAGACTTGGATATGGTGGTGGATTTTATGATAGATTCATAAATAAAATTGAAAGATCAAAAAAAATTTTAAAAATTGGTCTTGCGCTTTCATGTCAAAAAATAAATAAAGTTCCTACAAATAAATTTGATAGAAAAATGAATTATATATTTACAGAAAATAAAGTTTATAAATGAGAATACTCTTTCTAGGAGATATTGTTGGACCTTCAGGGTGCAATGTTGTTAAGCAATATTTGCCAAACATAGTTAACAAAAAAACCATCGATTTTGTTGTTGCTAATGGTGAAAATGCTGCAGAAAATGGTGTAGGTATAACTGAAAAAATTTGCAACGAACTATATCAATCTGGAATAAACGTTTTAACTACAGGAAACCATGTTTGGGATCAAAAGGAAACAGTTGAACATATTGAGAGAGAAAAAAAACTTTTAAGACCTTATAACTTAACAAACCCATCTCCTGGAAAGGGTTTTGAAATTTTTTATAGCAAAAATAACTTGAAAGTTGGTGTATTAAATTTAATGGGGAATGTTTTTATGAGAAAATGTGATGATGTTTTTATAGAAATTGAAAAATTTTTAAAGAATTACAGTCTTAAAAAAAATTATGATTTTTTAATAGTTGATATACATGGAGAAATAACCAGTGAGAAAATGGCAATCGGTCATTTGTTTGACGGTAAAGCAACCTTGATAACAGGAACTCATACACATGTACCAACCAATGACGCAAGAATTTTAAAAAAAGGTTCTGCCTATATTACAGACTCCGGAATGTGTGGTGATTATGATTCTGTAATAGGCATGAATAAGAATAATTCTATAAATAAGTTTTTTAAAAAAAAAGCTGAAAAACATTTTCCAGCCTTAGGAGAAGGAACTTTATCAGGGGTAATTGTTGATTGTTGCACTGAAACAGGCTTAGCTAAAAATATAAATAGTTTTGTAATGGGGGGTGTTTTACAAAGCACAATTTGATATGGCAGGTCATTCTCACTGGGCTGGAATTAAACATAAAAAAGGAAGAGCAGATAAAGAAAGGTCAAAAATTTTCTCTAAATTATCTAGAGAAATAACTGTTGCAGCTAAGTTAGGCGATAAAGATCCTGACATGAACCACAGATTAAGATCTGCTATTCAAGCCGCAAGGTCAGCTAATATGCCTAAAGATAATATTGACAGAGCTATTGATAAATCAAAATTTAATGATCAATCTAATTTTGACGAAATAAGGTATGAGGGTTTTGGTATTTATAAAATTGCAGTAATTATTGAGGCATTGACTGACAATAAAAACAGAACAGCATCAAAAATAAGAGAAATTTTCCAAAAAAATGGTGGAAATTTAGGGACTTTAGGTTCAGCCGCGCATAATTTCAAACATCTTGGGATTATAAGAGTTGATGCAGAGCAAATAGATCCAGACACTATGCTAGAAATAGCAATTAATTCTGGAGCAGATGAGTGCTTTTCAAACAAGAGTTATCATGAAATACATTGTAATAAAGAAAATATTTATGATGTAAAAAAAATTATGGAAAAAAAAATCAATAATTTTTTGTCTACGAATATTGAGTGGCATCCATTTAATAAAGTTAATTTAAACAAAGAACAATTTAATGAAGCTAAAAAGTTTTTAGAGACCTTAGAGGATCACGATGATGTACAAAAGGTCTACTCTAATCTAGAAATGATAGAATAAAAGATGTTAATTATTGGTATAGATCCGGGAATAAAAGGAGCCATATGTATCTTAAAAGATGGAAAAATTTTGGATGTTTTTGATATGCCAATAATGCCTGTTGGCAAAAAAAACAAGTCACAGGTTAATGGATCACAAATTTATAATGAAATTCAAAAAGCAATTACTCATGAGGACAAAAAAGATATAAAAGTGGTGATAGAACAAGTTTCAGCAATGCCTGGCCAAGGAGTTACTAGCATGTTTAATTTTGGGCAGTCTTTTGGTGTACTTAAAGGTATATTTTCTGCTATGCAAATACCCATGGATTTTATTTCTCCCGTCAAATGGAAAAAACATTATAACCTTATAAATACACAAAAAGACTCCAGCAGAACAAAAGCAATTGAGTTTTTTCCTTACATTTCCTCTCAATTATCAAGAAAAAAAGATGCTAATAAAGCCGATGCAATATTAATTGCTAGCTTTTACTATCAAAACCAAAAATATTAAGACAAATTGATGACACATTTTAGTGTGAAAGATTTTTCATGGAAGCAGATATAACTTCACAAGCAGTTGGCTTAGGCAGCTCAGTTGATTTTTCTTTAATGAGCTTGTTCTTAAGAGCGGATATCGTTGTTAAATCGGTTATTATCCTACTTATAGCAGCATCAATATACTCATGGGCAATAATTATAGAAAAATTTAAAATGTTTAAAAAAATAAATCAAAGCACTGTTGAATTTGAGGAAAAATTTTGGAAATCTAAATCTGCTGAAAGTTTTTACAACAATCTTCCAGCAAATAAAGATGATCCCATGTCTAATGTCTTTAGAAAAACTATGCAGGTTGTTCTAAAATCTAGGTCTAGAAGTAATTTAAATGAAAAATTAACTAGTTTATTAGAGTCGAATATAGAATCGGAAGTAAATTTTTTAGAAAAAAATTTTTCATTTCTTGCTACAGTAGGCTCTACTGCTCCATTTATAGGTTTATTTGGAACTGTCTGGGGTATAATGAATTCATTTCAATCGATAGCTGTTTCAAGAAATACTAGTTTAGCAATTGTTGCCCCAGGGATTGCCGAGGCATTATTTGCAACCGCCTTAGGTTTATTGGCTGCTATTCCGGCAGTTGTTGCTTATAATAAATTTAATAATGACTCGAAGAAATATTCTCAAAGATTAGAAAACTTTGCTAAAAGATTTTTATCTATAATTTGAAATTATGGCTTTTGGTTTAAAAAAAAATTCTAGAGAGCCAATGAGCGAAATAAACGTTACACCCTTTGTGGATGTTATGCTTGTTTTATTAATTGTATTTATGGTTACAGCCCCACTATTGACAGTCGGAGTTCAGGTTGATTTGCCAGAAAGCTCTGCAGACTCATTACCAGAGGAGCAGGAGCCTTTAACCCTAACCATTAATTCTAAGGGGGAAATATTTATTCAAGAAGCAAAAGTTGATTATGATAATGTAATCGCAAAAATACTTGCAGTTTCAAAAAATAGAACAGATACAAGAATTTATGTAAGGGGTGATAAAACAATTAACTATGGAAGAGTTCTTGAGGTAATGGGCATGTTGTCAGGCTCTGGTTTTACAAAAGTAGCTCTAATTTCAGAACCTTATAAAGAAAGATGAAATTAATTAATCTTTTACAAAAAGACGATAAATTAATGATAAAGAATATTGCGATTTCATCAGCATTGCATATTTTTTTAGTTGTTATAACTGCTATTACTTTTCCTTTCATAGCAAAAAAACCTATAGATTTACCTCCCCTAATATCTATAGAACTTATTCAAATTACTGATAAAACAAATATACCTTTTGCACCTAAAGCAAAAAAAATTATTGAGAAAGTTAAAGAAAAAGAAAAACTCGTATCAGAGCAAGCGCCACCAAAACAAGTTAAAAAAGAAAAACCTGACGCAATACCATTACCGGATCAAAACCAAGAAATAGTTAAAAAACCTGACAAGGATGTTCAAAATCCCGAGAAAATTGATGATGAAGTTAAACAAGTATCTGAATTTGAAAAAGATGAATTATTTGACCCAAACAATATTGCTGCATTAATTGATAAATCTAAAGAAGAATTGGCAGAAACAACAAACAAAACTGATAAAATTACTCAATCAAACCAAAAAAATATTACAACAAGCGCTTTAACTTTGAGTGAGGAAGATGCGTTAAAAGCACAAATTTTTGGTTGCTGGAGCATTCCATTAGGTTTACCTTACAACGAAAATTTATTAGTAAGAATTAAATTAAGTTTAAAGCCTGATGGCACCGTAATAAATTCTGAAATTTTAGATCATGCAAGAATGAATAAACCTGGACAAGGCTTTTATAAAGTACTTGCAGAAAGCGCTTTAAGGGCAATTAGGCTTTGTCAACCTTTAAGAGTACCTACAACTGGATATGAAAGGTGGAAAGATCTTCAATTAAATTTTGATGCTAGAGAAATGTTAAAAGGATGAAAAAAACTAAGTTATACATATTTGCACTGCTTTTGCTAATATTACCAAAAACTTCATTTGGATTAATTGAGGTTGACATTACTAGAGGTAACCTGAACCCACTACCAATAGCAGTGTCTCCTTTGTTTGTTGAGACAAAGTCAATTAAAGAATTCCAAAATTTATTAAAAAAAGAAAATATTGGTGAAGATATATCCTCTGTTGTAGAAAATAACTTAAAGTCTTCTGGACTTTTTAATCCTCTTAAAAAAGAAGCATTCTTACAAAAACCTGACATAGCACACTTAAAACCAAGATTTGAGGATTGGTCTTTGATTAAAGCTCAAGCCCTTATTACAGGTGAGGTTAAATATGAGAATGAAAAACTCAGAGTAGAGTTTAGATTATGGGATGTTCTTGCAGGAAAAGAAATGATGGCTTTAGCTTTTACAACAGTGCCAGATAACTGGAGGAGAGTTGGCCACATTATTACAGACAAAGTTTATCAAAGGTTGACTGGTGAAAAAGGTTATTTTGACACTAGGATCATTTATGTATCTGAAGAAGGACCGAAGACTAATAGAGTCAAGAAATTGGCAATTATGGATCAAGATGGATTTAACACAAAATACTTAACTTTAGGTAATGAGCTGGTATTAACTCCAAGATTTAATCCAACAAACCAAATGGTTACTTATCTATCATATTTTAAAAACTTACCTAGAGTTTATCTGTTAGATATTGAAACAGGAGTTCAAGAAGTTGTTGGTGATTTTCCAGGAATGACATTTGCTCCAAGATTCTCTCCAGATGGAAAAAAAATAATTATGAGTTTTGCTAAAGATGGTAACTCAGATATATATACAATGGATCTTGAAAATAGAATTGTTGAAAAAATTACCAATCATCCCTCTATAGATACTTCACCCTCGTTTTCACCTGACGGTAAATATATATGCTTTAACTCGGATAGGAGTGGCTACCAACAAATTTATGTCATGAAAAGCGATGGCTCACAAGTTAAAAGAATTTCTTTTGGCAAGGGTTTATATGGCACCCCAGTATGGTCTCCAAGGGGAGATTTGATAGCATTTACCAAACTTCATAAAGGCAAATTTTATATTGGAGTGATGAGAGTTGATGGAAGTGGAGAAAGATTACTAACAGAAAATTATTACCAAGAGGCTCCATCATGGTCTCCTAATGGTAGAGTATTAATATTCTATAGGGAAACTAAGTCAGATTCTGAAGGCAAAGGTTTTTCGGCAAAATTATGGTCTATAGATTTGACTGGATATAATGAGAGATTAGTTGACACTAAAACTGATGCCTCAGACCCATCCTGGTCGTCATTATTAAGTGAATAATAATGAAAAATTTACTAAAACTTATTAAATTCTTGATTTTTAAGCTTGAAAGATCTATTTAGGTGTGAAAAAGTACATAATTATATTTTAAGGAGCAGTAATGAAATTAAACAAAATTTTTAAAAACATCCTTTTTGTTGTATTAGCAGGAATATTTTTATCTGCTTGCGCGACGAAAAAAGTATCAAATCAAATGCAGGGGGATGTTTATACAGGTAAAGATACAGTTGAATATCTAGCCTCAGGAGTACCGGACAGAGTTTTCTTTGCAACTAATGAGTCAGTCTTAACAACTGCTTCTAGAGAAACTTTAAGAAAACAAGCTGCTTGGTTGAGAAAAAATTCAAAAGTTAATGTTGTATTAGAAGGTCATGCAGATGAAAGAGGAACTAGAGAATACAACCTCGCTTTAGGTGAAAGAAGAGCTAACGCTGCTAAAGACTATTTAATGACTTACGGAATATCTGGGAACAGAATATCAGTAATAAGTTATGGTAAAGAAAGACCAGTAGACTCTGGATCGAATCCATTAGCTTGGTCAAAAAATAGAAGATCAGTAACAGTAAAAGCAAACTAATTAGTTAAAAAATTTCAGACCCTGGTTTTAAAAACCAGGGTCTTTTTTTTGCCATCATTATAAATATTAATCAGATTATGGTTTTTAATAAACTTATTAATAAAACATTTTTATATTTTATTATAGCTTTAAGCATCTTAATTTCTCCGTCAAGTGCTGAAGAGGATACTCTCGAAATTTTGGAAAAATTAAAACAAGATGTTAAAACTTTAGAGAAAGCTGTTTATTCACAATCATCAGAAAACATAAATAGTAATAGTTCGGTTTTAAGTAACAATGACGAAGATGTCCTAACTAGACATTTATTGAAGTTATCAGAGATTGAACAACAGTTTCAACAATTAACTAATAAGTTTGAAGAAATTAATTTTAAAATTGACAAACTATCCAGTAGGCTATCTAAAGTGCAGGCTGATAATCAGTTAAGATTTCAAGAACTTGAAGTTGGTAATGTCAATAATGTTGTTACTTCAAAACCTGATAAAAATTTACCTGGCTCATCTCAACCTCAAGACTTAGGTGCAATTACTTACAAAGATACTGAAACACAAGATTTAGTACAAAAAACGCAATCTATTGAAACAACGAGCAGTGTAGTTACAGAAAATTTTGTAACAGAAGAAAAAATTTTACCAAAAACAGATCCAAAAGATCAATACAACTTTGCAACCAATCTTTTAAAACAAGGTGATTATACAACAGCTGAAAGAGCTTTGAGAGAATTCGTGATGGATAATCCAGAACATAACTTAGCTGGGAATGCTCAATATTGGTATGCAGAAACTTTTAGAATAAGACAATTGTATACTGACGCCGCGTCTGCATATTTAGAAGGTTATCAAAAATATCCAAAAAGTGAAAAGGCAGCTATAAATTTACTTAAGCTTGGAGTATCATTAGTTCAAATTGGAGAAAAAGATCAAGGTTGTTTAATGATTAAGGGAGTAAAAAAAGAGTATCCAAAAGCTAAACAATCTGTTCTTCAAAAAGCTAAATATGAAGAGAAAAAGTTTGACTGTCAAAAACAAAGTTCATAAAAAAATTTTAAGTCATCTTAATAACAAAGAATTTAAAAAGATTTATAAAAAATTTGAGGAATTTTTAAATTTTAGAAAAATTAATACTTTTGTTGTTTCTTTATCAGGTGGTTCAGATAGTCTAGCACTAGCATACTTTTCAAAATGTTTTCAAATTTTAAATAATAAAAAAGTTTATTATGTTCATATTGATCACAAAATAAGAAAAAACTCATCTAAAGAAGCTAGAGATTTAAAATTTTTGATGAATAAATCCAACATTAAATGCGAAATATTATCTTGGAAAAAAATTACAGAAACTAGAATTACTCAGGAAAATGCTAGAATAGCTAGATATAGTTTGCTAGAAAGATTCTGCAAAAAAAAGAGAATTAATGCATTGCTATTAGGTCATCATCGGGATGATTTATACGAAAATTTTTTCATTAGAATGTTGAGAGGCTCTGGAATTAGAGGATTAACATCATTTTCATCACAAGATACTTTTATAAATAAAAGTTTAAAAGGCTACAGGCCTTTCCTAAATTTAACAAAAAAAACATTACTAAAAGTTACAAACAAAGTTTTTGATTATTATATTGATGATCCTTCTAATTCTAGTGATCAGTTTTTAAGAATCAGAGTAAGAAATTTATTGAGGAGTCTACAAAATGAGGGTTTTAATAAAAAAAAATTTGATTTAACTTATTGCAATTTACACTCTGCTAACGAAACATTGAAATATTATTCAGATCAAAATATTTCTAAAAACACTAATTATTTTAGTAAAAATCTTAAAGATACAGTAGTCATAAATCAAAAATTTTTTAACCAACCCGATGAAATTGTCCTTAGATCACTTTCAAATCTAATTTCAAAAACAAACAGTAAGTACTATTATCCTAGAGGCAAATCCTTGATAAAAAAAATCTCCGAAATAAGAGATAATTCTTTTAAAAAAACTACTTTAGGCGGCTGTATTATAGAAAGAGTTAATAATACAACACTTATTTACCCTGAAAACATAAAATAAACTAAATTATGTTACAATTTAGCACTTGTTTAATATAGAATAATTCTTACTTTAAAGCTTAATATGAATTTTAAAAATCTAGCAATGTGGGCAATTATAGTCGTTCTGACTATTGGACTATATAATATGTTTAAAAACCCACAAAATATCAAATCAACGAATAATGAAAAAATTATTTTTTCAGAATTTTTGAAGGAAGTTGATAACGGAAGAGTTGTAGAGGTTCAGATACAGGGGAATAACATAAAAGGTGTAATGGCAAATGGTAAAACTTTTACTACTTACTCCGCAAACTATCCAAATTTAGTGGAAAAGTTATCAGATAGTGGAGTAAGTATTTCAGCGGTTCCTAAAGATGAAAAAATGCCATCACTGCTTGGAGTTCTTTTATCATGGTTTCCAATGCTGCTTTTAATTGCAGTTTGGATTTTCTTCATGAGACAAATGCAAGGCGGCAAAGGCGGAGCTATGGGTTTTGGAAGATCTAAAGCAAAGATGATGAACGAAGTTAAAGGAAAAGTTACTTTTAATGATGTAGCAGGTGTTGAAGAAGCAAAAGAAGAAGTTGAGGAAGTTGTTGAGTTTTTAAGAGACCCAAAAAAATTTAGTAGATTAGGTGGCAAGATACCCCGAGGCTGTCTTTTAGTTGGCCCCCCAGGAACTGGTAAAACATTATTAGCGAGAGCTATAGCTGGAGAAGCTGGAGTTCCATTCTTTACGATATCTGGATCGGATTTTGTTGAAATGTTCGTTGGAGTAGGAGCGTCAAGAGTAAGAGATATGTTTGAACAGGGTAAAAAACATTCTCCATGTATTATTTTTATTGATGAGATCGATGCTGTAGGCAGAAGCAGAGGAGCTGGTTTAGGCGGAGGTAATGATGAAAGAGAGCAAACCCTTAACCAATTGCTTGTAGAGATGGACGGATTTGATACAAATGAAGGAGTTATAATTATTGCAGCAACTAATAGACCAGACGTGCTGGATCCAGCTTTATTAAGACCAGGAAGATTTGATAGACAAGTTGTTGTTTCTAATCCAGATATAATTGGAAGAGAAAAAATTCTAAAAGTACATGCAAAAAAAATATCCATGTCTCCAGATGTAAATTTAAGAACTGTTGCAAGAGGAACCCCAGGTTTTTCTGGTGCAGATTTAGCAAATCTTGTAAATGAAGCAGCTCTTTTAGCAGCACGTAAAAATAAAAGAATTGTAACATCGCAAGAGTTCGAAGAGGCAAAAGACAAGGTTATGATGGGTGCAGAGAGAAGATCAATGGTGATGACAGAAGAAGAGAAAAAATTAACTGCTTATCATGAAGCAGGCCATGCTATCGTTACTCTTAATGAAAAAGCAGCTTATCCTATTCACAAAGCAACAATCATTCCGCGAGGAAGAGCACTTGGAATGGTAATGCAATTACCAGAAAGAGACGAGGTATCTCAAACAAGAGAACAACTACACGCTCAAATGGCAATTGCTATGGGAGGAAGAGTAGCTGAAGAAATTATTTTTGGAGACGATAAGGTTACAACTGGCGCTTCCAGCGATATTGAACAAGCTACAAAAAGAGCTAGAGCAATGGTGATGAGAGCTGGATTAAGTAAAGAATTAGGACCTATTCTTTACGGTGAAAATGAGGAAGAAGTTTTTCTTGGTAGATCAGTTGCCAGACAACAAAACATGTCTGAAGAAACAGCGAGAAAAGTAGATGCTGAAATCAAAAGATTTGTAGATATGGGATATGACAGAGCTAAAAAAATTCTTAAAGAAAAAATTGAGGATTTGCATAAGTTGGCAAAAGCACTTCTAGTGTATGAAACTTTAACAGGCTCTGAAATAGAGGATTTAATTAATAAAAATGTCTACCCGCCTAATAAAGAAGACTTAAAAGTTGAGGAAGACAATTCGGATTCAGCATTAGGATCTATTGGTTTAAAACCTAAAATAGTTCACTAAAATCAATGTCAAAATATTACACTAGAGCGTGTAATTTTTATTACGGTAAATCATCATTAGAAATGCTTAAGAAAAAAAAGGCACTTCCACTGCATGGTAATAACGAGTTATCTTTTGATACGATTGAAATTTTATCCAAAAAAAAAAAAAGAAAAATAAAAATTAATATTATCAATTCGTTAAGTTTTGGTCTAAAAAAAAAAATAAAAGAAGACTTAAAGAAAATCACAAAAAAAAAATCATTTTGTAAGATTAACTTAAAAGAACCATTATTGATTGGAATATTAAATCTCACACCTGATAGTTTTTCAGATGGAGGACAATATAATCAAATTGGTTTAGCATTAAAAAGATTGAAATCACTATTAAAAGCTGGTTGTAAAATTGTTGATGTAGGAGGAGAGTCAACCCGACCGGGATCAAAAGATATAGATAAAAATATTGAATGGAAAAGAATAAAGAATTTACTCAAAAAAATTAGAAATTATAAATTTTTTTTATCTTTAGATACTAGAAAAACTTTTGTTATGCATAAAGCTTTAAGATATAAACTTAATATTGTTAATGATGTTTCTGGCTTTTCATACGATACTAAAACTATTGATTTCCTTAAAAAAACAAAACTTCCTTTGATCATTAATCATTCAAAAGGAGAACCAAGGACGATGCAAAGAAAACCTTATTACAAGAATGTTCTTTTGGAAATATATGATTTTTTTGAAAAAAAAATTGAACTTTTGAGAAAAGCTGGAATAAAGCATAACAATATTATTTTAGATCCAGGAATAGGTTTTGGAAAAAACTTGAAACATAATATTACCATAATGAACAATATTTCTATCTTCCACTCTTTAGGTTTTCCTGTAATGTTAGGTTCTTCTAGAAAAAGATTTATAAAATATATTTCTGGTAAGAATGATAGCAATATTAGACTTGGAGGCACATTAGCATCATCTATTCATGCTATGATGAATGGGGTTCAAATAATGAGAGTTCATGACTTTAATGAAATTTCTCAAGGATTAAAGGTCTTTAAATCTATTAACAAATAAAATGTCAAAAAAATATTTTGGAACTGACGGAATTCGAGGAAAAGTTAATCAAGGAAATATCAATGGCGAAATGTTTTTTAAATTTGGTTTAGCAGCTGGAACCTATTTTAAAAATCTAAGAAAATCTAAACAAGTGGCAATTATTGCAAAAGATACAAGATTATCAGGTTATACATTAGAGCCCGCACTTGTCTCAGGCCTTGCATCAGCTGGAATGCACGTATTTTTATTAGGACCTTTACCAACAAACGGACTAGCAATGTTAACAAAAAAAATGAGAGCAAATATGGGAATTATGATAACTGCATCTCACAATCCCTATTACGACAATGGTTTAAAACTTTTTGGTCCAGATGGATTAAAATTATCAGATAAAATTGAAATGAGAATTGAAAAACTTATAGACTCTAAAATAATAAAAAATTTATCTAACCCTAAAAAATTGGGTAGAGTTAAAAGGTTAGAAAATGCGAATGATAACTATATTAAAATTTTAAAAAAAAATTTCCCTAGTAATTTTAATCTAAAAAAAATGAGAATTGCAATAGATTGTGCAAATGGTGCTGGATATAAATCAGCCCCAAATCTTTTAAAATCACTGGGTGCAAAAATTTATGAGACTGGAACTTCACCTAACGGATTTAATATAAACTCAAATTGTGGATCGACTTTTCCACAAAAAATACAATCTTTCGTGAGAAAAAATAAAGCACACATTGGTATAGCTTTAGATGGTGATGCAGACAGGGTTATATTAGCAGATGAAAGGGGCAAAATAATAGATGGAGACCAAATTATTGGAATGTTAGCTACAAGATGGAAGAGAAAAAAAATATTAAAAGGTGGTGTAGTCGGAACCTTAATGTCAAATTATGGACTACAAAAATATTTCAAAAATAAAAAAATAAAATTCTTAAGGGCAAAAGTCGGTGACAGATATGTAAAAGAGAAAATGCAGAAAAATAAATTTAATTTGGGAGGTGAGCAATCAGGACATATTATTTTAGGAAAATTTGCAACCACAGGAGATGGCTTGTTGGTTGCTTTGGAAGTATTATTCGCGATGAGAAAAGGCAAAAAGGCTAGTGAAATTTTTAACGTATTCAAACCAACTAATCAACTATTGGAAAATGTTACTGTTAAGGATAAATCAATCATAGATACTCTTAAGTGTAAAAATGCTATCAAAAAAGCCTCTAAAATAATTAAAAAGCAAGGAAGAATTTTGGTAAG
Organism: uncultured Pelagibacteraceae bacterium; assembly: GCA_902628495.1. GTDB lineage: Bacteria > Pseudomonadota > Alphaproteobacteria > Pelagibacterales > Pelagibacteraceae > Pelagibacter. The sequence continues at coordinate 35,771 of CACONH010000004.1, forward strand.
AAAATCTGGTACAGAACCTAAGATTAGAATAATGGTTGAAACAGATAATAAAAAATTATTATCAAATTGTGTAAATATTGTTAAAAGATCTTTGAATTAATTTGAAAATAAAATCTAAAGTGCTAGTAATTGCAGGATCAGACTCGTCTGGTGGAGCAGGTATTCAAGCAGATATTAAAACTATTACAGCGCTCGGTTCTTATGCAATGACAGCAATTACAGCTGTCACGTCTCAAAATACCGTTGGAATAAATTCTATAATTCCAATCCCAATAAATGTTATTTCAAAGCAAATTGAATTTACCTCAAGAGATATAAAGCCAGATGCGATTAAAATAGGGATGTTGCATTCTGAAAGTGTGATTAAAACAGTTCTAAAATCATTAAATAAATTAAATATTAAAAAAATTATACTTGATCCTGTGATGGTAGCAAAAGGAGGTCAAAGATTAGTTAATAAAAAATCAATCAAATTATTGAAAAATAATTTATTAAAAAAAGTTACATTAGTTACTCCCAATGTTCCTGAGGCAGAAGTTCTCTCAGGTATTTCTATAAAAACAATTGAAGACATGGTCTATGCCGCAAAAAAAATAAATATTTTAGGTGTGAAAAATGTTTTAATAAAAGGTGGTCATCTCAGCACAAAGAAAATTCACGACGTGCTTTTAAGCAATGATAAAGTAGAGATATTCAATAGCAAAAAAATAATAACAAAAAATACTCACGGAACTGGTTGCACTCTTTCAAGTGCAATTGCTACATTTTATTCGTGTGGAAAAACTCTAAAGAAATCTTGTGAGCTAGGAATAAATTATGTTAACCGTGCTATAATGTTAGGACCAAATTATGGTAAAGGCCATGGACCAATTAATCACATAAATAATATAGAAATAAAAAAAATTAAATGAAAAATGTTGCAGTAGTTGGATCTCAATGGGGTGATGAAGGAAAAGGAAAAATCGTAGATTGGTTGTCTAGTGAGGCTGACATCGTAGTTAGATTTCAAGGAGGCCATAACGCTGGGCATACACTAGTGATAGATGGTATTACATACAAGTTAAGACTTCTCCCATCAGGTATAGTAAGAAAAGACAAAATTTCAATAATTGGAAATGGCGTAGTGATTGATCCTTGGGCTTTGTTAGATGAAATTGATGAGATTAAATCTAAGGGTGTTAAAGTTAGTCCAGAAAATTTAATAATATCTGAGTCTGCAAATTTAATATTGCCGTTTCACAAAGAAATGGATGAAATTAGAGAAGACGCTGCAGGAAATGCTAAAATTGGAACTACTAGAAGAGGCATTGGACCAGCATATGAAGACAAAGTTGGCAGAAGATCTATAAGAGTAATGGATTTATTATCTGAGGAAAATTTAGACCATAGGCTTGAAACTGTATTGCTACATCATAATGCTATAAGAAAAGGACTTGGAAAAAAGGTCTACAAAAAAGACAAGTTAAAAAAGGATTTACTAAAAATTGCTCCAGAAATTTTAAAATATTCAAAACCAGTATGGAAAAAAATAGATGAATTTAAATCTCAAAACAAAAAAATTTTGTTTGAAGGTGCACAAGGCGTTCTTTTGGATGTTGATCATGGTACCTATCCATTTGTAACTTCTTCCAACACTGTAGCATCTTCTGCTGCTACTGGTTCAGGTTGTGGACCAAATTCCATAAATTATGTTTTAGGAATAACAAAAGCCTACACAACTCGAGTTGGTGAAGGACCTTTTCCCACAGAGTTGAAAGATAAAATTGGTGAAGAACTTGGTACTAAAGGTAAAGAGTTTGGAACGGTAACTAGCAGAAAAAGACGTTGTGGTTGGTTTGATGGGGTTTTAGTTAGACAAACAATTAAAATTTCAGGTATTAATGGAATAGCTCTTACTAAACTCGATGTTTTAGATGATTTAGATCATGTAAAAATGTGTGTTGCATATGAATTAGATGGAAATAAAATTGATTATTTACCAGCAGCAGTTGACGATCAATTAAAAGTAAAGCCGATTTATAAAACTTTTGAAGGCTGGAAAAATTCTACAAAAGGAATAAAAAATTTTAAAGACTTGCCTGAAAATGCAAAAAAATATATTCGTGAGTTAGAGCAATTTATAGAAACTAAAGTATCAAGTATCTCAACTAGCCCCGAAAGAAATGATACTATTTTAATTGTAGATCCTTTTAAAAATTAATTAGCAGGCAATAAATTTTTAGAGTTAGCTGAGTTAAGCATATGTTTTTGAAGTTTTTCAAATGCTTTATTCTCAATTTGTCTTATTCTTTCTCTACTGATTTTAAATTTTTTGCTTAAGTCATCTAAAGTTTTTGGACTATCAGTCAAACGTCTTGAATACAAAATTTCTTTTTCTCTTTCGTTAAGAATTTTTATTGAGTCTTTTAACAGATCTTTTCTTTGCTCCATTTCTTCTTGATGTGCAATTTTTAGATCATGGTCCATTGTTTTATCGACTACCCAATCTTGCCATTCATCCCCATCTTCGCCAATTGGTGCATTTAATGATTGTTCCTTACCTGACAATCGTCTATTCATTGAAACAACTTCATCTTCACTTACATCTAAAGTCGATGCAATTTTTTTAACATCTTCATCTTTCAAATCTCCTTCGTTTTTAGGAGCAATTTGATTTTTTAATTTTTTTAAATTGAAAAATAATTTTTTTTGAGCTGTGGTAGTACCTATTTTAACTAAACTCCAAGATCTCAAAATATATTCTTGTATAGCAGCCTTTATCCACCACATTGCATATGTTGCAAGTCTAAAACCTTTTTCAGGTTCAAATTTTTTAACAGCTTGCATTAGACCCACGTTGCCTTCTGATATTATTTCATTTAAGGGTAAACCATATCCCTTATAGCCCATTGCAATTTTAGCAACTAATCGCAAGTGACTTGTAACTAATTTTTCTGCAGATTTGACATTACCCGTATTTTTCCAATTTTTTGCCAACATGTACTCTTCTTCTGCATCAAGCATAGGAAATTTTTTGATTTGCTCTAAATATAGAGATAAACCACCTTCGTTGGTTAAAGCTGGATATTTGAATGTTGAACTACTCATTTGTAAGACTTATTTAATTAATTTTTTTAAATTTACAATGTATAAAATTTTAAGCATTTCTTAGGCTTTTTAGAATATTTTCAAGATCATTTGGTAATTTAGATTTAAAATTCATTCTTTTATTTTTAGTCGGATGAGTGAAACCTAGGCTGACGGCATGTAAAAATTGTCTGTCTAAATTCATGATTTTTCTTTCTAAGTCTTTATTTATATTTTTTATTTTTTTAAATTTTTTTTTATATTTTTGATCACCAACTATGTTATTACCTTTATAACTCATATGAACTCTTATTTGATGGGTTCTTCCAGTTTCTAATTTACACTCAATTAAACTAAAAGTGGGAACTGTTTCTTTTTCGAATATTTCAAGCGTTTTATAATTCGTAATTGAATTTTTTCCTTTCGAAAAACTAACAGACATTAATTGTCTGTTTTTGGAGCTTCTTGTTATTAAAGTTTCTATTTTACCATTACTGGGTCTAAGTTTTCCCCAAACTAAAGTTTGATATTTTCTTTCTATTGAGTGTTCACTGAACTGATTTGACAAATTTTCATGTGTAAAATTATTTTTTGCAATTACCACTAATCCCGAAGTATGTTTGTCAATTCTATGAACGATACCTGGTCTTAGCTCACCGTTAATATTTGACAATTTTTTTTTATAATTAATTAATGCATTAACAAGTGTTCTGTCTTTATTTCCTGCGCCCGGATGCATTGAAATGTCCGCTTTTTTATTTAACACAAGCAAATCATTGTCCTCATAAATTATCTCAATTCTATATTCAAATGGTTTAAGATTTACTTCCTCAGGCTCAGGAATTATTAGGCTAATTTTGTCGTTTATTTTGATTTTTTTAGAGGGATCGTCATTAAGTTTATTGTTTATACTTAAATTTTTTTTAAGTATTAAATTCTTGATTTTAGATCTACTTAAATCTTTTTCATATTTATTTATAAATTGATCTACCCTTAAAATTTTATCCTGTGTACCTACTAATAAATTAATGATTTTTTTCATAAATTACTATATTAATACTCTATGCGCTCGTAGCTCAACTGGATAGAGCGCCAGATTTCGGCTCTGGAGGTTCAGGGTTCGACTCCTTGCGAGCGCACCAAAAATTATTCACCTATATTAATTAATGTCCCTTTATCACGTGCCTTATTAAAAGAATAGTAAAATAAGGAAATTCCTAAAAATAGATAAAAAATGTTTAAATATATTGCAGACATAATACTTGAATAGTCCACAGTATTGTTTACTAAAATTGATCTTGCTTCCTCAAAAATATAAACCAAAGGTAATAACTTTGCAACAGTTTGAAAAAACTCGGGCAATATTTCAATTGGATAATAAATACATCCTAAAGGTGCTAATAAAAAAAGTGATGACCATGCAATGTTTTCAAACGCTGGCCCATATCTTAGTAAACCTGATGAAACAAATAAACCTAATGTAATCCCAAATGCATATAAACTAAAAAATAATAAAAAAAGAGGCGCACCAAGATCTAAAATTGATATACCAAATAATGGTGAGGTAATTAATATTGCAGGTACCAAACCTATCAAAGTTCTTAAAAGAGCAGTCAAAACTAATGATATAATTATTTCACTTATACGAAGAGGGGCAATAAATAAATTTGTAAAATTTCTACTCCAAATCTCTTCTAAAAATAACATATTAAAACTTATGCTTGATCTAAATAAAAAATCGTAAAGAATTGCGCAACTTAGTATGACCCCAACAGTATTATTGTAGTAGTCACTATAAACCGTAAAAAACTTTGAAATAAACCCCCAAAGGATTATTTGAATTGTAGGCCAATAAATTAAGTCTAAAATTCTTGGTAGAGAACCTTTTATTAAAAAAAAGTGTCTTAAGAAAAGTCCTAAAATTCTATTAAAACTCATTTTTAGTTCTATTAAGTTTTAAAAAAACTTCTTCTAAGTTTTTTTTACCGTGTTTATTAATAATTTCTGACGGAGTGCCTCTATCTATAATTTTTCCGTCTTTCATCATTAAAATACTTTTGCAAAGCCTTTTTACTTCATTCATATTATGGGAAGCAAGCAAGATTGACATTTTTTTTTCTGATGAAATTTTTTCTATGAAAGTTCTAACAAAATCTCCTGTTTCTGGATCTAATGAAGCTGTCGGCTCATCTAATAATAAAATGTCTGGATCATTAACTACTGCTTTTGCAAGACTGACTCTATTTTTTTGGCCTGAAGAAAGTTCACCAGTTTTTTTATTTATGAATTCACTCAACCTTAATGTTTCAGTAAGATAATCAATACGATTATTTATATTATTGACAGAATATAATTTGCCATAAACCATTAGATTTTCTTTGACAGTAAGTTTTTTTGGTAACTCAATATAAGGAGAAATAAAATTCATTTTTTTTAAAAGATTTATTCTATTCTTTTCAACATTAAGACCATTTATTATAACCTCACCGCTTGATGGTTTTAATAAGCCTAACATCATTCCAATTGTTGTAGTTTTGCCACATCCATTTGGACCTAGTAAACCAAGAATTTCGCTTTCGTTTATACTAAAACTAATTTCTTTTACAGCTTCAAAACTTGAAAAGTTTTTAGAGAGATTATTTACATTTACCAAAGTATTCATTTATTTTTTTGTTGAAGCCTTTTGTAGCCTGTCATTTATTGCCAACCCGATTCCTTTATTTTCTACTTTTTCAACAGCAATTTTTTTATATCCTTTTTTCTTAATCATTCTTAAAACCGAATACAGATTTCTTGCTGCCTCTTTTAAATTTTTGTTTTTACTAAGATAAAAAAAATTTTTATTACTATTACTTCTTTTTTTCATTAGTATAAATGCCTCATCTTGACTTGCTTCTTTACAGTTCATTCTTAATGGTATGCCTGGAGAATAATGTAATCTATTTTGACCCGGTACTTTCATATAAGTTTTTTTTCTGTAATGTAACTTTTTTTTCAACGCTTTGCTTAATATATTAATATCTATACTGCCAATACGAAGAATTTCAGGCTTACCTGTTAAATTTATAATTGTAGACTCTAACCCAATCTCAGAAAGACCTCCTTCAATAATATATTTTATTTTTTTACCAAATTCTTCTTTTACATGGTTTTTTGTTACCGGACTTACTCTAGATGAAATGTTTGCGCTAGGAGCAGCCAATGGATAATTTAATATTTTCAAAAGACCTTTTGCTATAGGATGTGAAGGAAATCTTACAGCAAGTGTTTTTTTCTTATTTGTTACAAATTTTGAAATTTTACTATCATTTCTTAATTTTAAAATAAACGTTAGTGGACCGGGGCAAAATTTATTATAAAGATTGGTAAAATTCCTATTTAAAATACAATCTCTTTTTAACATTTCAAGACTGCTATAATGAACTATTAAGGGATTATTTTTTGGCCTTTTTTTTAATTTGAATATTTTTGATATAGCCTTACTGGAGTAAGCGTTAGCAGCTAATCCATAAACAGTTTCTGTTGGCATACCTATACAATTGTTTTTATCGAGGAAATATTTACCTTTTTTAATATTTGAAAGATTATTATTCATGTAATAATAAAACTAATATATGAAAGATAAAAATTTACCAGATGATATTAAAGCAAAGTCACTAGATGAATTAAGAGAAATTCTTAATAGTTTGTTAACTAAAATCGAAACATCTCCAAATTTGGAAAATTCTGCAGATGATTACCAAAAATTAATTAAAGTTAATAATTTAATAGAAAAAAAATTTCAATCTCTCTCAAAAGAAATTAGCAATAATTCAAAATCAAAAATTGACAAAATTATAAAAAAAAATGCAAAAAAAACTAAATAAAGTTGCAAGAGATACTAATACATTCTTAAAAAATTATCTCAGAAATCAAAAACAAACAAAATTAATAGATCCAATCAAATATGGATTGTTTCCTGGAGGGAAAAAAATAAGGGTTAAAATTTTAGTTGATATAGGTAAAATTTTATCAGTTCCTTATAGACATTTAATTAGAATCGGAGCTGCAATAGAGTGTATTCATGCATACTCGTTAATTCATGATGATTTACCATGTATGGATGATGATGATATAAGAAGAGGAAAGTTAACTCTTCATAAAAAATACGGAGAATCTACAGCTGTTTTGGCAGGTAATTCACTTTTAACAATGGCTTTTGAAATAATTAGTGAAAAAAAATTCCCTATTCAAGATAAAAAGAAAAACCTTCTTGTTCATATTCTTGCAGCTAGTTCAGGTCATAGCGGAATAGCGGGCGGGCAGTACCTTGATTTGAGTTTTGAGAAGCAGAGAATAAGAAAAAGAAAAATATTAGAAATGCAATTAAACAAAACTGGAAAGTTGTTTATGTTCTCAACTTTAGCTCCGGTGATTTTGAGTAATAAAAAAAATATATTCAAAAAATTTTCTAATTTAGGTCTAGAGATAGGTTTATTATTCCAAATAATTGATGATTTATTAGATTTCAAGGGAAATGCAAAAAAATTAGGTAAAAAAATTCATAAAGACAAGAAAAAAGGTAAAGCAACTTTAATAAGTTTACTCGGATACAAAAATACTGTTAAGTACTGTAATTTTAAAAAAGATAATATATTTAAAGTTTTAAAAAACTTAAAAAAAAGCAATGATTTAAAAGATACGATTGAATTTATTGTTAATAGGGAAAAATGAAAAAATATAAGTTTTTAGATAAAGTAAAATTTCCATCTGATATCAGAAAATTAAAATTGAGCGAACTTAAAACACTTTCTACTGAATTAAGAGAAGAATTGATTGATGCTGTTTCAGTTACGGGAGGTCACTTAGGAGCTGGACTAGGTGTGGTTGAGCTCAGTGTTGCTTTGCATTATGTTTTTGATACCCCAAATGATAAATTGGTTTGGGATGTGGGACATCAATCCTACCCACATAAGATTCTTACAGGTCGTAAAGAAAAAATTAGAACTTTAAGACAAGGAAATGGCTTATCCGGTTTCACAAAAAGATCAGAGAGCGAATATGATCCTTTTGGTGCAGCTCATAGTTCCACATCTATTTCTGCAGCACTTGGTATAGCAACAGCTAATAAACTATCAAAAAAAAATGATAACGTAGTTGCAGTAATTGGAGATGGAGCAATAAGTGCTGGCATGGCTTATGAGGCAATGAATAATGCCGGAACTTCAAAAACAAAAATGATAGTTATTTTAAACGACAATGATATGTCAATTGCAAAACCTGTTGGAGCAATGAGAACATATCTAGCAAAATTATTTACTGGCAAGATGTATTTTAGCTTTAGGGAAACTGTAAAATTAATTATTTCATCGTTTTCTAAAAGATTTAGTAAAAAAGCTGGACAAGCTGAAGATTTTTTTAGAAGTGCTGTCACAGGAGGTACCTTATTTAATTCATTAGGATTTTATTATGTAGGTCCAATAGATGGTCATGATATAGAAACATTGGTTTCAGTATTAAAAAACGCAAAAAACAGTAATTTTAATGGACCTATAATGATACATATTAAAACTGAAAAAGGGAAAGGATATCAATTTGCAGAGAAGTCAAATGATAAGTTTCACGGAGTTTCAAAATTTGATATCAAAACAGGTGTTCAGCAAAAGTCAAAAGGAACTGTACCGGCTTATACTAAAGTTTTTGCTGAAACATTAATTAAACATGCAGAGAGAGATAGTAAAATAATTGGAGTTACTGCAGCTATGCCATCTGGGACTGGAATGGATTTATTTGGAAAAAAATTTCCTGATAGAATGTACGATGTTGGAATAGCTGAACAGCACGCGGTCACTTTTTCTGGGGGATTAGCAACAGAGGGATACAAACCTTATGCCGCTATATATTCCACTTTTTTACAAAGGGCTTATGATCAAGTTGTGCATGATATTGCAATTCAAAACTTACCAGTTAGGTTTGCAATTGATAGAGCTGGATTAGTTGGAGCTGACGGCCCAACGCACGCAGGTTCATTTGACATTACATTTTTATCTACATTGCCAAATTTTGTTGTGATGGCAGCAAGCGATGAGTCAGAGTTAGTTAAGATGATTAATACTTCTGTTGATATAAATGACAGACCAAGTGCCTTTAGATACCCAAGAGGTAATGGGTTTGGAATTACGCTTCCAGATATTAGTGAAAAAATTGAAATTGGAAAAGGCAGAATAATTCAAGAGGGAAAAAAAATAGCTTTAATTAATTTTGGAGCACGATTAAATGAGTGCAAAATTGCAGCTCAAAATTTGCAGAAAAAAGGCTTAAGCATAACTATTGTAGATGCAAGATTTTGTAAGCCACTTGATGAAAATTTAATGTGGCAAGTTGCCAGAAATCACGAAATATTAATTTCAATTGAGGAGGGCTCAATAGGTGGATTTGGCTCTCACTTGAGTAAGTTTTTATCCGATAAATCTTTATTAGATAAAATAAAATTTAGATCTATGATTTTACCTGATAGGTTTATAGAGCATAATGATCCAAAAAAAATGTATGAAGAGGCTGGTTTAGATAGCCAGGCAATAGAAAACAAAATTTACGAAATAATCGACTCTAAAATTCTAGCTCAAAAGCAGAATTAGTTACCGCACTGAGCTTTATTCATTAAATAATGATCGAGTAATACGCAATGCATCATTGCTTCACCTATAGGGACCGCTCTTATTCCAACACATGGGTCGTGACGACCTTTAACTGATATAGATGTATTTTTCCCAAATTTATCAATTGTTTTTCTTGTGGATAGAATTGATGAAGTTGGTTTTACAGCAAAAGACACTATTATTTCTTGTCCACTAGATATACCTCCAAGTATACCCCCAGCTTTATTTGATCTAAATTTTATATTTTTTCCTTTTGAAATAATCTCATCAGAATTTTCTTCACCAGTTAATTGAGCTGAATTCATACCAGATCCAATATTTACTCCTTTAACTGCATTAATACTCATCATTGCTGAAGCTAAATCCATATCAAGCTTTGCATAGATAGGTGCTCCCAATCCAATCGGTACTCCCCTTGCTCTAACTTCTATAATCGCACCACAAGATGAACCTGATTTTCTTATAGCTAATAAATATTTTTCCCATAACTTTATAATTTTTTTATCTGGACAAAAAAATGGATTTTTCCCTATTTCCTTATCATTCCATCTGGTTATATCACAACCTAATATTCCAAGTTGGGTAACCGCTCCTACGACTTTATATTTTTTCCCTATTTTTTTTTCTAAAACTTTTTTTGCTATGGCTCCAGCGGCCACTCTAGATGCAGTTTCTCTTGCTGACTGTCTGCCACCTCCTCGGTAATCTCTAATCCCATATTTTTTAAAATATGTAAAATCTGCATGACCAGGTCTAAATTTATTTTTTATGGTTTCGTAGTCTCTTGACCTCATATCCTTGTTATAAATAATTAGTGATATTGGGGTCCCTGTTGTTTTCCCTTCAAAAACACCAGATAATATCTCGACTTTATCGTCCTCTTTTCTTTGCGTAGTAAACTTAGATTGTCCTGGTTTTCTTTTATTTAGTTCTCTTTGAATATCTTCCTGTTTTAAAGCTACATTGGGTGGACAACCATCAACAACACATCCTATAGCTGGCCCATGTGATTCTCCCCATGTAGTAAAACGAAAAAACTTTCCAAAAGTATTAAATGACATTATTGTATTATATAAATTATTTTGTTTAAATTATGAATGAAAAAAACTCTCTTGGACTAGATATTTGCTTTAAGGATGAGGATAATCCTTTTAAATTATTTGAAGAATGGTTTGATTTGGCTAAAGAAAAAGAGCCAAATGACCCAAATGCCTTAGCATTAGCAACTTCTGATAAAGAGGGAAATCCTAGTGTACGAATGGTTTTATTAAAAGGCTTCAGCGAGAAAGGTTTTGTGTTTTATACAAATTTAAACAGTCCAAAAAGCAAAGCTTTGTTTGCTAACCCCAAAGCCTCAATGTGCTTTCATTGGAAAAGTTTATTAAGACAAATAAGAATTTTTGGATTAATAGAAAATGTCTCAGATAAAGAGGCTAATGATTATTATAATTCAAGAAAATATGGTAGCAGAATAGGAGCCTGGGCATCAAAACAAAGCACAACTTTAAAAAATAGAGATGAGTTATTATTATCTATAGAAAAGTACAAAAAAAAATATCCAGACACAAATGAAGTGCCAAGACCTGAAAATTGGTCAGGATGGAGATTAATTCCAAATGAAATGGAATTTTGGTTAGACGGTGAAAATAGAATTCATGAAAGATTAAAATACAAATTTGAGCGAAATAAATGGAATAAGTTTTTACTTAGTCCTTAAAAAGATCTTTCGATACTAAAAGATGTTAACTTTTTTAGAATATTCTTTTCATCACAATCTTTAATAACATTTAAAGAATTTGACGCTAGTGAAATAAAATAATTCGCTTTTTGGTAACACTCTGATATCACATTATATTTTGTTATCAGATCTAACACAAACTTAAATTCATTTTCATTACGATATTCTTTTGTAAACAATTTTTTTAATTTTATTTTTTCATCTGAATTACATTTTTGGTTTAATATGATTACAGGAAGTGTAATTTTGCCCTCAAAAAAGTCATTTCCAATTTTTTTTCCAAATTTTTGTATTTGAGAGTTGTAGTCTAAAGTATCATCAGCAATTTGAAATGTTATACCCAGATTTTTGCCATATGAGTCTAAGGCATCCTTAATTTTCTCCTCTTGCTGACCAAGTATTGCGCCAACTCTGCTAGAGGCTGAAAATAAGGAAGCTGTTTTAGATGTTATTATTTTTAAATATGTTTCTTCTATAATATCTAGCTCAGACTTATGTTGTAATTGTAATACTTCACCTTGCGCAATTTGTGCTGAAGTTGATGATAATAATTTTAAAACTTCAATATTCCCATCCTCCACCATCATTTCAAAACATCTACTTAAAAGATAATCCCCGACCAAAATTGAGGCGTTATTTCCCCAAATTGATCTAGGAGTTTTTTTTCCTCTCCTAATTTCTCCATTATCAAGTACATCATCGTGCATTAATGTAGCAGCATGAATTAACTCAACACATGCAGCAAGATTTACGTCTCGCCCACCTTTTGAATAACCACATAATTTTGCAGATCCTAAAGTTATTAAAGCCCTAAGTCTTTTTCCACCTGTGTTTAAGTTGTAAATTGTCATCTTTTCTACCAAAGAGACATCACTTTTTAACTTATTTTTGATTTTATCTTCGACAAGCTCTAATTTATGCTCTACAGAATTTCTTAGATCTAAATAAGCATTATTAATTTTTGTTTTAAGTTGTATTACCGACCCCATGAACTTAAGTTAATATAATTGTGCATTAATCATACTTATCAATTGACGCACCCTAAACTTCAACTATAAGTAGACTTTATATTATCAAAAAAATTTTATAAGCATTAACAATGTTCTCTTTTTTCAAAAAAAAAAAAATTATTCCTCACTTAAGATTAACCGGTGTCATAGGGAGCGTAGGAAAATTTAAACAAGGAATTGATTTTAATGGTCAAGAAGAAATTATTAAAAAAGCCTTTGCAATAAAAAAGTCACCTGCAGTTGCCATATCAATTAATTCACCTGGGGGATCACCAGTACAATCCCATTTAATTTATAGTTTCATTAGAAGACTTGCTAAAAAAGAAAAAAAGAAAGTTATTGTTTTTGCTGAGGATGTTGCTGCATCAGGTGGATATCTTATAGCCTGTGCTGGTGATGAAATTTATGCCAATTCAAGTTCTATAATTGGATCTATAGGAGTTATTTATTCATCATTCGGATTTAAAGATTTAATTCAAAAAATTGGAGTACAAAGAAGAGTTTATACAGCTGGAAAGAATAAAAGCACTTTAGATCCATTTATGGATGAAAAAAAAGAGGATATTGATAGACTTAAAAATATTCAATTAGATCTTCATAAAGATTTTATAAATGTAGTTGAAACTAGCAGAGGATCAAAACTAAAAAAGGATTTAGGAATAGAGTTATTTTCTGGGGAGTTTTGGTCTGGTAGCAAATCAAAAGAATTGGGATTAATTGATGGAATAGGTGATGCAAACAACATTTTAAAAGAAATTTACGGTGAAGATGTTGTAATTAAAAAATTTGAGAAGAGCAAAGGATGGCTTGCTAAAAGATTATCATCAGAAAATTATATTGATAGTTTGTCAAATGTAATCGAAGAAAAATCTATTTGGCAAAGGTATGGCTTCTAAAAAAAAAACTAAGATACAAACTTTTCAAGATACAATTTTTACTCTACAAAAATTTTGGGCAAATCATGGGTGTGTAATTTTACAACCATACGATATAGAGGTAGGGGCCGGAACTTTTCATCCAGCTACAACTCTGAGATCACTTGGACCAAAACCTTGGAAATCAGCTTATGTTCAACCATCTAGAAGACCAACTGATGGAAGATACGGAGAAAATCCAAATAGATTACAACACTACTATCAGTTCCAAGTAATAATAAAACCATCACCCAAAAATATAAAAAAATTATATTTGAATAGCTTACAAAACCTAGGCATTAAACATAGTGAACATGATATTAGATTTGTAGAAGATGATTGGGAAAGTCCAACTCTAGGTGCTGCTGGATTGGGCTGGGAGGTTTGGTGTGATGGCATGGAAGTAACTCAATTTACTTATTTTCAAAAAATGGCTGGCATTGATTGTAAACCTATTTCAGTTGAACTTACATATGGACTAGAAAGACTTTGCATGTTTACCCAACAGAAAAAAAACGTGTTTGATTTAGTTTGGAATAACGAAGGTATTCTTTATAGGGATGTTTTTTTACAATCAGAAAAAGAATTTTCAGCTTATAATTTTGAATTTGCAAATGTAGATAATCTGTTCAAAATTTTTGATATAGTCGAACAAGAAACAAAATTATTACTAGAAAAAAAACTGCCATTACCTGCTTACGATCAATGTTTAAAGGCAAGTCATGTTTTTAACGTTTTAGATGCAAGAGGAGCGATTAGTGTTGCTCAAAGGGCAGAGTATATTGCAAAGATAAGAGATATGACAAAAAGCGTAGGACAAGTTTGGGTAGATAATCAAAAGCAATAAATAAAATGTCAGAATTTTTTATAGAACTTTTTAGTGAAGAAATTCCTGCAAATTTACAGAATAAGACAAGACAAGATTTTTTTCAAAATTTAAAAGAATTTTTAGAAAAGGAAGATATAAAATATAGTGGTGAGGCCAAAGCTTTTTCAATACCAAATAGATTAATCGTTTATTTTCAAAATATATCAAAAAAGATTATCAAAAAAGAAAATGAAATTAGGGGGCCCAATATTAATGCTCCAGAGAATGCTTTAAATGGTTTTTTAAAGTCATACAAGATATCCATAGATAAAACTTATAAAAAAAAAACTGATAAAGGAGAATTTTATTTCTTCAAAAAACCCTCTGAAAGTATTGAAACAAAGTTTGTTTTGCAAAAGAATTTACCAAAAATTTTAGATAAGATATCTTGGAAGAAGTCTATGCGCTGGGCTGACCATGAATTATATTGGGGAAGGCCACTTAAATCTATACTTTGTTGTTTTGACAATAAAACCTTAGAATTTGTGTACCATCACCTAGTTTCATCAAATAACACTTTCATCGATAAAGATTTTGAGCAAAAAACAAAAAAGTTTGTCAGATTTAAGGATTACCTAGCTTTTTTTAAGTCACAAAATATCATTTTAGATAATAAAAAAAGAGAGCAATTTATTGTAGATCAATTGAACAGAATAGCAAAAAAAGAGAACTTAAAAATTCATTTCAACTCTACTCTTTTAAATGAAGTCACCAACATAGTTGAAAAACCAAATATAATTAAATGTAAATTTAATAAAAGATTTCTTGAGATTCCAGATGATATATTAGTGACCACAATGCAGGTTCATCAAAAGTATTTTCCGACATTTGATAGCAGAGATAATTTAACAAATAACTTTTTTATAGTTGCAGATAATAAAGACAGTAAAGGTTTAATAAAAACTGGAAATGAAAATGTAGTCGAGGCCCGTTTAAATGACGCGAAATTTTTTTGGGATAAAAATAAAACTCAAAATTTGGTTAAGGGCATATCAAATTTAAAAAAACTAAGTTATTTTGAGGGATTAGGATCTTACTTTGAAAAAATTCAAAGACTTAGAAAATTAGGTGCCTTAATTTCTGACGAATTACTAATCAGCAAAGAAAAAGTTGAGATAGCCAGTTCAATTTGTAAAGTAGATTTGACATCAGATTTAGTAAATGAGTTCCCGGAACTCCAAGGTGTAATGGGTGGTCACTTTGCAAAATCACAAGGTTTTGATAACGATATATGCTTGGCTATAAGGGAACATTATTTACCCATAGGTCCAGAAACAAAAACTCCAAAAAAACTATATTCTGTTACATTAGCTATGAGCGATAAATTAGATACTCTGTCAGGTTTCTTTGCAATTAATTTGAAGCCTACTAGTTCAAAAGACCCATTTGCGTTGAGAAGATCTGCTATTGGTCTTATTAGGCTAATAGTAGAAAATAAATTAGAAATTAAATTAAAAGATATAATAAATTATTCATTTTCACTTTTTAGTGAACAGGATGTGAATTTTGATATTAAATTAGCCCAACAGGATTTATATAGATTCATATCAGATAGACTAAGATTTTATATGAAAGAAAAAAATATTAGACCAGATATTATTGAATGTTCTACGAGTAGTTACAATACAGATCAAATTTATAAAATATATAATAAAGCGTTTATTTTAAATAAACTAATCGATAAAAATATAGGTCAAGATATTATTTTCTCATATAAAAGAGCTTCAAATATTTTAAGTGATGAGTTCAAAAAAAATAAAATCGAATTATCCGAGACTACTGATCCAGGATTATTTAAAAATGACTCTGAAAAAAAATTATATAAAAAGATACAGGAAATAAGAAAATACTTTACAAGTCTAGGTAGTGGAGAGAATTGTGAGAAAACTCTTGAGGTGTTGGCAGAAGCAAAAATAGAAGTATCAAATTTTTTTGAGGATGTAATTGTCAATGATGATGATGAGGCTTTAAAAAAAAATCGTTTGGAACTTTTACAATTGTTATGTAAAACCTTCAATAATTATATAAATTTTTCAAATATAGAGAGCGCTTAATGAGTAATTTAGTTTTTAATTTTAATTCTAAAAAGTCAAAGAATTTAAAAAAACCAAAATTTATCTTAGGTGGCAAAGGTGCAAACTTGGCTCAAATGGGAAAACTAGGATTACCAGTTCCCCCTGGTTTCACAATCTCCACAGAAGTTTGTAAAATTTTTTACAAAAATAATAAAAAATTAAATTCAAAACTAATTAAATCTATTAACCTTGAATTAAAACAAGTTGAAAAAGAGTGTAGTAAAAAATTTGGTGATTTAAACAATCCACTTTTAGTTTCTGTAAGATCTGGAGCAAGAGTATCTATGCCGGGAATGATGGATACCATTTTAAATCTTGGATTAAATGATAAAACTGTAATCGCATTAGCCAAAAAAACTTCTAACATGAGGTTTGCAAAAGATAGCTACAGAAGATTCATTCAGATGTATTCAAATGTTGTTTTAGGAATAGAAAGTTATAATTTTGAGGAACTGATAGAAAATTATAAGTTAACAAAGGGTGTTTTAATGGACACTGATCTAGATGAAAATGATTGGGATGGTTTAATTAAAGATTTCAAAAATGTTGTTAAAGAAAAAACAAAGAAACAATTTCCCCAAGATGTATATGAACAATTATATGGAGCAATTTCTGCTGTGTTTTTGTCTTGGGAAAGCGATAGGGCAAAAGTTTATAGAAAGTTAAATCAAATACCATCTGAATGGGGAACAGCTGTCAATGTTCAATCAATGGTTTTTGGAAATATGGGAAACGATTGTGCAACTGGGGTTGTTTTTACAAGAAATCCATCTGATGGAAAAAATGAAATTTATGGCGAATATTTAATTAATGCCCAGGGTGAAGATGTTGTAGCAGGAACTCGAACTCCAAATTACATTACAAAAAAAGCACATAAAGATTCACAATCAAAAGGAAAATCAATGGAAGAAGCTATGCCAAAAGTATTTTCTAAACTAAAAAAAATTCTATTACTTTTAGAGAAACATTATAAAGATATGCAAGATGTAGAATTCACTGTTGAAAACTCAAAACTTTGGATGCTTCAGACAAGATCTGGAAAAAGAACAGCTAAGTCAGCTGTGAAGATAGCTGTAGACATGGTTAAAGAAAAATTAATCTCAAAAAAAGAGGCTTTGTTAAGAGTGGATGCAAATTCACTAGACACGTTGCTCCATCCAACACTTGATGAAACAAAAGATATAAAAACTATCGCAAAAGGTTTGCCAGCATCACCAGGTGCAACAAGTGGAAAGGTAGTTTTTACATCAGACGAAGCAGAAAGATTAAATAGCATGATGCAAGATACAATACTAGTTCGTGTAGAAACATCCCCTGAAGATATTCATGGTATGCATGCAGCAAAAGGAATTTTAACAGCAAGAGGAGGCATGACAAGCCATGCCGCTGTTGTTGCAAGAGGCATGGGTAGACCATGTGTTTCCGGATCAAGTGAAATCGAAATTAATTATGATAATAAACTTTTTAAAACTTCCTCAAATGTTGAAATAAAAGAAGGTGATATAATTACAATTGATGGATCTACAGGTAGAGTAATTTTAGGAGAAGTTCCAACTATAAAACCAGAGATTTCAGGAGATTTTTCAAAATTAATGAATTGGGCTGATAAATTTAGGAAATTAAAAGTTAGAACTAATTCTGAAACTCCTCTTGATACAAGAACTGCTAGAGACTTCGGAGCTGAAGGAATTGGTTTATGTAGAACAGAGCATATGTTTTTTGATGAAGATAGAATTCTTTCAGTAAGAGAGATGATTTTATCTAAAACTATTGATGACAGAAATAAAGCTTTGGCTAAACTTCTTCCTCATCAAAAGAAGGATTTTACTGAAATTTTTGAAATTATGAGTGGCTTACCAGTAACTGTAAGGCTGCTGGATCCACCTTTACATGAGTTCTTACCTAAAAACGATAAAGAGATAAACGATCTAAGCAATGTTACAGGTCTACATGTAAACGAAATAAAATCTAGAACAGAAGAATTACATGAACACAACCCAATGCTTGGACATAGAGGATGTAGATTAGGAATATCTTTTCCAGAAATTTATGAAATGCAGTGCAGAGCAATTTTTGAGGCTCTAATAGATTGTAAAAAAAGAAAACTTAAGTCCACTATGCCAGAAATAATGATCCCACTTGTTTCAACTGAGGCAGAAATAAAAATCATGAAAGACTTAGTTATTAGAGTAGCAAAAAAAGTTCAAGACGAGCACAAAACTAAAGTAAATTTTTTGGTTGGAACAATGATTGAATTACCAAGGGCAGCAATAAAAGCAAAAGATATAGCAAAACATGCTGAATTTTTTAGTTTTGGAACAAATGACTTAACGCAAACAACTTTTGGTATCAGCAGAGATGACAGTGGAAAGTTTTTGAACGATTATATAGAAAATAAAATATTTGATATTGATCCTTTTATTTCGATTGACGATGGTGTTGGTGACTTAATTGAAATTGCAACTTTAAAAGGAAAAAAACAAAATAAAAAAATTAAACTTGGTATTTGTGGTGAGCATGGGGGAGATCCAAAAAGTATTAATTTCTGTTCTAGAACTGGATTAAATTATGTTTCTTGTTCACCTTACAGAGTTCCTGTTGCAAGATTGGCTGCAGCACAAGCTGAGTTAATTAAAAAATAAGCAAACTACTATCGAAACTTTTTGCACTATGTGTAATTGAACCAACTGAGATTCTGTTTACCCCAGTGTTACTAATTTTTGTTATATTTTTTAAGTTAGCGTTTCCAGAATACTCAGTTTCATATTTACCTTTGCAAATTTTTAAATATTTTTTTAATTGACCAAGACTTACATTATCAAATAAAATCCTATTAAATTTTAGACCCAAAACATTATTTAATTGTCTCAAATTTTCGATTTCAACTGTTACTTTTTTTTTAGTTTTTAAAGATTTTTTTATTATACTTCTTAATGATATCTCTGATTTAAAATGATTTTCTTTTATAAGCACTTCATCACTTAGATTATATCTATGATTATGTCCACCACCTTTTCTAACAGCGTATTTTTCTAACAATCTTAAATTTGGTGTTGTTTTTCTTGTGCAACAAATTTTTGTTTTATTTTTAACTTTGCTAACATATTGATTTGTGATTGTTGAAATACCTGAGGCATGATTAAGAAAATTAAGAGCGGTTCTCTCGGCAATCAAAATTGTTTTTGTTTTTGCAGTTATTTCAGCAATAATTTGATTTCTTTTAACTTTTTTACCATCTTTAATTCTCTGTAAAAATTTACTTTTTCTTTCCAAAAGTTTGAAAGCTGCCTTGCAAAAATTAATACCAGATATTATTCCACTCTGTTTTGATATTATTTTAGCTTGAACTATTTTATTCCTCGAATTTAAAAGTTTTGTTGTTATGTCACCATTTGGTTTTAAATCTTCTTCAAGAGCTTTAAGAACTAAATTATTAATATATTTTTGGTTTATTTTTTGCACTGATCTAACGACCAATTTCAGTCATTCTTTCAACAGATTTTCTAGCTTTTTCTATTATCTCTTTGGACATTAAAATTTCATTCGTTTCGTTTTTTAAACAATCTAAAATTTTTGGAAGAGTTATTCTCTTCATATGTGGACATAAGTTGCAAGGTTTTATAAATTTTACATTAGGGTTATCAACTTGAACATTGTCACTCATTGAGCATTCCGTAACCATCATAACCTTCTCTGGCTGGTTTTCCTTTACATACTTTATCATACCACTAGTTGAGCCAGTAAAATCACTTGCGTTAATAACATCTGGTGGACATTCAGGGTGAGCGATTACTTTAATGCCAGGATTATTTTTTCTAATTTCATTTATTTCTTGATCGTTGAATTGCTCATGTACCTCACAAGTACCTTTCCAAGAAATTATCTCAACATCTGTCTGAGTTGCCACATATTTTGCAAGATAATCATCAGGTAAAAAAATAACTTTTTTAACACCTAGGGAATTTACTATCTTTACAGCGTTGGCAGAAGTACAACAGACATCAGTCTCTGATTTAACATCTGCAGATGTATTAACATATGATACAACTGGTACTCCTGGATATTGTTTTTTCAATTTTCTAACGTCTTTACCTGTTATTGAAGAAGACAATGAGCAGCCGGCACGCATATCAGGTAACAAAACTTTTTTGTTAGGACTCATTAATTTTGCTGTCTCAGCCATGAAGTGTACTCCACACATAACAATAATATCAGCTTTTGTTTTTGCTGCTTCAACTGCAAGCGCTAATGAGTCAGCTGAAAAATCTGAGATACCATGATAAATTTCTGGGGTCTGATAATTATGGGCAAGTATTACCGCATTTTTTTCTTTTTTAAGTTTGTTAATTTCATAAATATATGGAGCGTGAGTAGACCACTCTATTTCTGGCATTATGTCAGATATTTTTTCGTAAATCGGATTAGTTGCTTTTTTTACTTCTGAGTTAAATTCCATAACCAATCCTATCAACTTGAAAGAAGATTGTCATTCAATTAATGTGACGCATATGCGGCCGTGCTGAAACTGGTAGACAGGCTTGGTTGAGGGCCAAGTGGGGCTTCCCCATGAGAGTTCGAGTCTCTCCGGCCGCACCAATAATTTATAACAATTTATTTTTTTTCCTCATAAAAACTAAAAGTGTACAACCCTTTTTTGTATAAGATGAATGATGGGAGCCAGGTTTAAAACTTACAATGTCTCCTTTATTAAATTTTGTATTATCTTTATCGATTAATTGTCCATCTAAAATATAAAACTCTTCGTAATCAGTATGTTTGTGGCATGGAGTTCGAGTATTAGGTTTTAATTTTAAAATGTAACTTCCTTGCCCATTTTTGGGATCGTATGTGATCTTATGCCAGTCCATCCCTTTAAAAACTTTTCCATAATTATCAAATGGTTTGAATTTGACTTTAGAAGTTTTTGTTATTAACCTTTTTTTCATAAATTAAGCCAATCAGGTTTAAAGAATTTTATTTCTGCATTCCCGCATTTAAAAATTTTATCGAAACTGAAAATATCATTGTTTAATTTAATTAGACCAAAGTTATATTTGTTAGATAATAATGCCTTACCAATCTCTTTTTCATCGTATGTAATGTTATCATTTTCTGATAATGAACCATTTAAAATTTTAAAAGGTAAAAGTCGTTTATTTAATTTATTTTTAAGTTTTATTCTTGAAGTATTTTCTTGTCCTATATAACACCCTTTTTTAAAATCTATTGCATTGAGTTCTTCAAAATTACATTCAATTCCAAATAATTTTTCTTTTAATAAATGTGTTTGCAGTTGAGGAATTCCCAGATTAAAACTATTATCATAATATATTTTAGGATCCTCTGATTTAAGATTTAATTTTTTTAAAGATAAATATAATTTCTCTAAATTAATTATTAATCTTCCCCCTAATTCTTTATTTCTAGGATCTAGAAAGACTGGATCTTCTCTATATTTAGTGGTGAAACCGGGTAAGTCTTGAGCTCCTTCAAATTCTAAAAATTTAGAATATGAAAAAGCAGCAACAACAAATTCGTTACTTAAATTTAAAATCTCCACTTTAGATCTTAATTTATAAGAGATTATTTTTTTAAATAGCTCTTCTGCAATGCTTTTTTCACAATCTAAAAAAAAACCGTTTTTATGTTTTACAATTATGAAGTCATATAAATACTTACCTTGAGGCGTTAACAATGAGGCATAACAACTATTTTTATCATTAACTTTATAAATGTCATTTGTTATTAAATTTTGAAGAAACTCATTTGTGTCAGCTCCATTAATGTACAAAACCCCTCTGTCTTCTAGAATAAATACAAATTTTTCATTAATCATAATTGATAACTTATATTTTATAATATAATAAGAATTTTGTAATAATGTTAGATTTAAAAATTATAAACGGTAATTGCTTCATTAGTGGAAAATTGGAAAAACAAGATATTGGCATTAAACATGGTAAAATCGTAAAAATAGGAAGTTTAGAGGAAGAGTCAAAAGAAACTTTTAATGCGGAAAATTTAACAATTCTACCTGGTTGTATTGATACACAAGTTCATTTTAGAGAACCGGGCTCAACAGATACTGAAGATCTTAATTCTGGGAGTAAAGCAGCGGTTGTGGGGGGCATAACGTCGGTTTTTGAAATGCCAAATACAAAACCACCTACTACTAATTTTGAGGAATTCGAAAAAAAAATAAATATTGCAAAAAAAATGTACTGTAATCACGCATTTTTTTTTGGTGCTACAGCTGAGAATTATGAAACCTTAGAAAAATTACAAGATTTAAAAGGATGTTGTGGAATAAAACTTTTTGCAGGATCTTCAACAGGAAATTTATTAGTGGACAAAGAAGATGATATAGAAAAAGTTTTTAAGCATGCATCAAAAGTAGTTGCTGTACATTCGGAAGATGAGGAAATACTTAAAATTAGAAAAAAATTAATTGAAAAAGGCAATGTGAAAACACATCCTGTTTGGAGAAACGAAGAAGTGGCCATGTCTTCAACTAGAAAAATTGTCAAAATAGCAAAAAGATTTAATAAGAGGGCACATATACTCCATATTACTACAAAAGAAGAAATAGATTTTCTGTCTCAAAACAAAGGTAACATAACATTTGAAATAACGCCTCAACACCTAACGTTTTGCGCACCTGATTGTTACGATAAAATTGGCACTTATGCCCAAATGAATCCACCCATTAGAGATAAGACTCATCAAGATCGTCTTTGGTACGCAATAAGAAATAATTACAATGATACAATTGGCTCAGATCATGCGCCACACTTAAAGGTTAACAAAGATAAAACTTATCCAGACTCACCCTCAGGCATGCCTGGGGTGCAAACATTACTACCTGTTATGTTAAATCATATCAATAATGGAAAATTAAAATTAGAACAATTAATTAAATTTATTTGTGAAAATCCTGTAAAAATATTTGGTATTAAAAATAAAGGATACATCAAAAAAGACTTTGATGCCGATCTTACAATAGTAGATTTAAACAAAAAAATTACGATCGATAACAAGGATATGCAAAGCAAATGTAAATGGTCACCTTACCACGGCGAGACGTTTAAAGGCTCTCCAGTAGCAACTATAATTGCAGGAAAGATAAAAATGCAAAATGGATCATTGATTGGAGAACCTGAGGGGACCCCATTAGAATTTATTTAAATAATCTTTTACTCAAATTAAGACAGTCTTTTTTCAAACTCTCTAAGTCATTAGAAATTTTTATTTTTGACATCAATTTTCTATTATTTAAATAAAAGTTTCCAGTTGAATATTTATTATAGTTAATAATTTTAAATTTATTTTTATTAAAATGATTAAGCCATTGAACTACATCTTTTAAAAAAACTTTTCTACCAATTGATATATTATAAATTCCTCTTAAATTTTTACGAATAATCATATTAATAATTTCACAAAATTTTTGAATTGATATGAAGTCTTTATAATTTTGTTTATTATTATAGATTATACCCTTTTTGGCTTTCTCATAAAAAATGTCTACAAATGTTTTATGTAAATTTTTACTGAACTTTGATTTATCTCCTATTATATTAGATATTCTCAAAATGGTTAAATTATTTTTAAATTTCCCATGTAATACTTTCTCGGTCATTGTTTTATTTTTTGCATAATTAGATTTTGGAGATAATTTATCTCCCTCATTAATATTTGGTTTTGCTTTGTAGACTTTTCTTGAACTTAAAAAGACATAAATAGTTTTTTTATTATTTACTCTTTCAGCTATCTTTAGGTCATTATCAAAATTTTTATTATATTTTTTTTTTATATAATCTTTGTTTATTGAGGAGTTAATAACAAAATTATATTTATCAATCTGTTTGAAATTTAAAGCCTCTTTAAAACTTATTAATTTTACATTATACTTAGTTTTTAAAAATTTATTTAGATTTTTTCCTATAAATCCTCTTTTTCCAATAATTAAAACTTTCTTCATGATTAGATTAACGAGCAAATAAATTTTGTTAATAAGTAGTCTATATTCTTTTTAATTTTAATATTATTACTAATACAAAATGAGTGAAAATACTGATGTGCTTGACTTCTACGTTTCCACCAATTTTTGGAATACTTTTTAAATTTTGATGACACATTATTTTCTGTTCTTCTGTAGTAAGTAAGGTTTTCGTTTACTCTACTAAAATTTTTTAAAACATATTGTGCATATATGCAGACCCTTAGATCCATCCATACATCTGTAAAATCCTTAGATGATATTGCTGTAAATAATTCATCAAAAATTTCTTTTTTTATAGTTATGCAACTAGTAGGGTGGATGAAAGGCCAATAAGTCTTAAAAAAATTCTTATTTCCTTTTTCAATATGATTTGAATTTTCATATACGTTTATTGGAAGATCAAATACAATTTTGGTTTTGTCATTATTCTTAAAATAATTAACAATAGTCTCTATTTTTTTTTCATGAAAATAATCATCACTATCTAGAAAAAATATTAAGTCACCAGTACTTTGATTGATAGATTCTCTAAAAGCTTTTAATTGATTTAGAGATCCATACTTTGTTTGGATTTTATTCTCTATAACTTTTATATTTGAAAATTTTTTTATTTTATCTAACGAATTATCTGAAGAATTATCATCAAAAAAAATTATTTCTAAATCTTTATAAGTTTGTGATTTTAGTGAATTAATACATTGCTCGATGTATTTTTCACTGTTAAAATTTGCAATTACAACTGATGTTTTCAAATTTAAGCCTATTACCTATGTATAATCACTTTTTAAGAATTTTATTTTTAATTAATTCTTCTGTTATCTCAGTCAAAATAGCAGGATCATCAATAGTTGCAGGCATTTTATAATCTTCTTTATCAGCAATTTTTCTTATTGTTCCTCTCAAAACTTTACCCGACCTTGTTTTTGGAAGCCTTTTTACGACTATTGCAATTTTAAATGCTGCGACTGGCCCAACTTTATCTCTTACCATTTGAATACACTCTTTTGAGATTTCTTCATTTTCTTTTGTAACCCCAGCTTTTAAAGCTATCAATCCAATTGGTAATTGTCCCTTTAGTTGATCTTTAATTCCAACAACTGCACATTCAGCAACTGACTGATGTTCAGATAATACTTCTTCAATTTGTCCTGTAGACAATCTGTGACCTGCAACATTTATTATATCGTCAGTTCTTGACATTATCCATATATAACCATCCTCATCAATATGTCCTGCATCATAGGTTTGATAATATCCTTTGTAATTTGACATGTAGTTCTCCTCATATCTTTTATCTGCATTCCATAATGTTGGAAAAGTTCCTGGTGGCAAAGGTAATTTTACAACTATATCCCCCATCTCATTTGGTTTGGCTAAAGATTGATCTGGTTTAATAATTTTTACATCATAACCTGGAACAGCTTTACAGGCCGAACCATATTTTGTCTTTTGCATTTCAATTCCTGTACAATTTGAACTGATTGCCCAACTTGTTTCAGTTTGCCACCAATGATCAATAACAGGAACTTTCAGAAGGTTCTCAGCCCATTTTATAGTATCAGGATCTGCTCTCTCACCAGCTAGAAATAAAGACTCAAAAGAGCTTAAGTCATATTTAGAAAAAAATTTACCTTCCGGATCTTCTTTTTTAATGGCTCTAAAAGCAGTTGGTGCTGTAAATAAAGATTTAATTTTGTATTCAGATATTACTCTCCAAAATACACCTGCATCTGGAGTTCCCACTGGCTTCCCTTCAAAAAGAACAGTCGTGCATCCTTTAAACAATGGAGCGTATACAATATAAGAGTGACCAACAATCCAACCGATATCACTTGCTGACCACCACACGTCATCTGTATTTATATTATATATATTTTTCATAGTCCATTTTAGAGCAACTATGTGACCCCCGATATCTCTTACGATACCTTTTGGTACTCCAGTCGTACCAGAAGTATATAGAATATATGCAAATTCGTTTGAGCCCATCTCTACACAATCTGTATCTTTGGCATTTGATAAGGACTCATCCCAACTTATTTCTAGCGGAGAATTAAGTTTAATTTCATGACCTTGTCTTTGAAAAAAAATAACCTTTTCCACTTTATGCTTTGCTAGTTTTAGTGCTCCATCCACAAGAGGCCTATATTCTACTGTTCGACCTGGTTCAAAACCGCATGAAGCAGTTACTAATACTTTCGCTTTGCTATCATCTATTCTGCTTGCAAGCTCATTTGATGCAAAACCACCAAAAACAACAGAGTGAATAGCTCCAACTCTACCGCAAGCTAGCATCGCAACAACAGCTTCAGGAACCATTGGCATATAAATGATAACTCTATCTCCTTTTTTCACCCCTTGATTTGACAACGCACCTGCAAACTTAGATACTTTTTCTTTTAATTGTTTAAAAGAGAATTTTGCTTTGTTGCCTGTTATAGGACTGTCATAAATTAAGGCTGTTTTATCACCTTTACCTTCATCAATATGGATATCTAGAGCGTTGTAACAGCTATTTGTAACTCCATCTTCAAACCACCTATAAAAAGGGGGTTTAGACTTGTTTAATATTTTTGTAGGCTTCTTAAACCAGAAAATATCATCTGAAATTTCTTTCCAAAATTCTTCAGGATTACTTATAGATTTTTGGTATAAGTCCTTGAAATCCATTTTTCTTAAAATTGATTCATAATTAGTTAAAATTGAGCTTTATGTATCTATAAGTTGTATTAAATTTCAAAAACCTAGCAAAATCAACAAAAATAGCTTTAAATTTATACTTCTAATACCCTTTTATATTTGATATTTAGACCCCAACTTTGGCTTTAATAAAAGCCGTAGTTTAAATTTAAACTAAAAAAAACTAACTAAAGAGGGAGTTTTTTATGAAAACAATGAAAATGTTAGCTTTAGTGCTAGTTCTTTTCGGAGCTACTACAGCAGCTAACTCTGCAACAGCCTTCTTAGCTACAGATGATTTCGTAGGTATTTCATTTTGGCTAATTTCAATGGGTATGTTGGCAGCTACAGCATTTTTCTTTATGGAGCAAGCAAACGTTGGTGCTCAGTGGAGAAAATCAGTAAACGTAGCTGGATTAGTAACAGGTATTGCATTTATCCACTATATGTACATGAGAGCGGTTTGGGTTGAAACAGGTGATACTCCAACTGTTTACAGATACATCGATTGGTTAATTACTGTACCACTACAGTTAGTAGAATTTTATCTAATTCTATCTGCAGTTAAGAAAGTACCAACAGGAATATTCTGGAGAATTTTAATCGGTTCTTTAGTAATGTTAATTGGTGGTTATCTTGGAGAAGCAGGAATGATAAATGCTACTCTTGGTTTTGTAATCGGAATGGCTGGATGGATTTACATTTTATATGAAATCTTTTCTGGTGAAGCAGGTAAAGTTGCTGCTAAATCTGGTAACAAATCATTAGTGACAGCATTCAGCGCTTTAAGAATGATCGTTACTGTAGGTTGGGCTATTTATCCATTAGGTTATATCTTCGGATACTTAACAGGTGGTGTAGACGCTAACTCACTAAACGTAATTTACAACTTAGCAGACTTTGTTAATAAGATCGCTTTTGGTATTATTATCTGGTCTTGTGCAGTTGCAAACTCTGGAAGAAGAGCATAATAAGCTTTAACCGAGTTGAAATTTTAAATAGGGCAAGTAGAAATACTTGCCCTATTTTTTTTTATACCTATATATAAATTAATGACAAAAATTAAATACATAGAACATAATGGAAAAGAACACACGATTGATGTGCAGAATGGATTGACGGTGATGGAGGGGGCTATTCAAAATGATATTCCTGGAATAGACGCTGATTGTGGAGGTAGTATGGCTTGTGCTACTTGCCACGTTTACGTTAATGATGAATGGTATAATAAGTTAGATGAAAAAACTGAAGGTGAAGATGATATGATTGATCAAGCATACGATCCAAAAAAAAATAGTAGATTAAGTTGTCAAATAACAGTTTCTGAAAAAATTGAAGGGCTAGTAGTTCGTCTACCAGAAAAACAAGTTTAATGATTAAAACAGATGCTTTAATAATTGGAGCAGGTCCAACAGGATTGTTCACTGCGCATCAATTAAAAATAATTGGACTTGATTGCCAGATTGTAGATAATTTGGATAAAGCTGGAGGTCAGTGTATTGAACTTTATCCTGATAAACCTATTTATGATATCCCTGCAATACCAGAATGCACTGGTGAAGAATTAACACAAAATTTAATGAAACAACTAGAGCCCTTTAATATTAAATATCATTTAAATGAAAGAGTTGATGAAGTTAAAAGAAAAGATGATAATTGGGAGGTAAAAACAAATAAAGGCACAGAATTTATTACACCAAATGTAATTATAGCAGGAGGCGTAGGTTCATTCGAACCCAGAAAATTTCCTTTAAAAGAATGTGAACAATATGAGGATAAATCTATTTTTTATTCCATAAAAGATAAGAAAATATTTGAAGGCAAAACTGTAACAATTTTTGGAGGTGGAGATAGTGCTCTCGATTGGGCAGTAGAGTTATCAAAAAACTCAAAGATAAATCTAGTACATAGAAGAGATGAATTTAGAGGGGCAGAGGCAACAGTAAATAAGGTACACGAACTTGTTAAATCAGGTAAATTAAACCTTTACACAAAATGTCAAATTAGCAAGGTAAATGGTTCTAAAAAATTGGTAAGTGTTGAAATAACTAATGAAAGTAAAGAAGTCAAAAGTTTAACCACTGACTTTGTGCTTGGATTCTTCGGATTAGTTATGCAGCTTGGGCCAATTGCAAATTGGGGACTAAATCTTAATAAAAAAACTATTGAAGTAGATACGGAAAAATTTGAAACAAATCAAAAAGGCATATACGCCGTTGGTGATATATGTACTTACCCTGGCAAATTGAAACTTATTTTATCTGGTTTTCATGAAGGTGCTTTAGCTGCAAGAGCTTGTTTTAAACTAGCAAGACCAAATGAAAAATATAGATTTGAATTCACTACATCTTCCAAAACTATAAAAGATAGACTTGGTGTAAAAAGTGATTGAGTTATATACCGCCAATACTCCCAACGGCAAAAAAATATCGATTATGCTAGAGGAAATTGGTTACGAATATATTGTGAATACAATTGATTTAAATAAAGGAGATCAATTTAATCCTGAGTTTAAAAAGATTAGTCCATTTAGCAAAATACCAGTAATTAAAGATCAAGATAATAATGAGGTAATTTTTGAGTCTGGAGCTATACTTATATATCTTGCTGAAAAGAGCGGAAAGTACTTTGATAATAAAAATATTATTACACAATGGTTGATGGCCCAAATGGGGTATGTTGGGCCAATGCTAGGACAACATCATCAGTTTCATCATTATAATTCAGGTAAAAGTGAGTTTGGCGAAAAAAGATATTTTAAAATATCAACTTCAATTTATAAAAATTTAGATGAAAGATTATCAGTTTCTAAATATCTTGCAGGGGAACATTACACAATAGCAGACATTGCAACCTTCCCATGGATTGCAAGACACGATTGGCACGATATAGGACTTAAAAATTACAAAAATCTTTGTAGATGGTATTTAGAAATTTCCGAAAGGGATGCTGTTATAAAGGGATACGATTATTTAAATAAAGGAGAAAAAATTCCAAAACCTTAAACATCATCTGCGTAAACTTTTTCCTCTTTTTCGTGTTTTTCCTGAGCAGCAATAGATAAAGTTGCAACTGGTCTAGCTATAAGTCTTTTAATACCAATCGGTTCTCCAGTCTCTTCACAAAACCCGTATGTCCCATCTTTAATCTTTCTTAAAGCCGAGTCTATTTTTGATATCAGTTTTATTTGTCTGTTGATTGCTCTCATTTCGACATTTTTATCTGTATATGAGCTTGCTTGATCAACAATATCTGCAGAGGTACTATTATCATCCATTGAACTATTATATAAAGCTTCATTATTTGATCTAACCAGATCTTTTTTCCAAGCTAATAGTTTATTTTTGAAAAACACTTTATGTTTTTCACACATGTATTTTTCTGATTCTTTTGGAACGTAAGTTTTAGAAATTCTAACCATTATCTATTTAAAACGCTCGGAGTATATTCAGCAAATAGGTAGTGTCAAGCAAGGTTTAATTGTATAAATTCAATTAAATGGCGATTTATAAAAAACAAATAAAAAATTTTTTTTATATTTTTTTAACAATCCATTTAATTTTATGGACTCTGATTCCATCTTTAACAAATAACAATCTCCCCCTTGATACAATTGAAGCTTTAGCTTGGGGCAGTAATCTAGATTGGGGTTTTGACAAACATC
This sequence comes from uncultured Pelagibacteraceae bacterium, assembly GCA_902628495.1. GTDB lineage: Bacteria > Pseudomonadota > Alphaproteobacteria > Pelagibacterales > Pelagibacteraceae > Pelagibacter. The sequence continues at coordinate 66,425 of CACONH010000004.1, forward strand.
CTCCCATGAGTGCATTTATTATAGAAATTTTTTATAGTATTTTTGGTTCTAATGATTGGGCATATTACTTACTTAGCCAGATTTTTATAATTTTCTCATTTTTTATAATTTTTAAGTTTAGTAAAGAAATTTTAAATAATGAAATTTTAGCATTAATATCTGTTTTATTATTGGAGGGTATTTATTTCTATAATTTTACAACTCCCGAATTTAACGTTAATGTTTGTCAAATTCCTTTTTGGGTTTTAACAGTTTATTACTCATGGAAAATTTTTAATCAAAAAATACCTCGATTTAAGGACTGTGTTATTGTTGGAATATTTGCTGTTTGTGGGTTTTTATCTAAATATCTATTTATTTATTTACTATTAGCAATTGATATACTTTTCATTTATTTAATATTTTTTAAAAAAGATAGAAAATTTCATTTTAACTATTTAATTTCTGTTGAAGTTTTTTTAGTTTTATTAATTCCACATATTTTATGGTTATTTAATAATAATTTTATTACAATAACTTATGGTCTAGAAAGATCTAGTGTAGATAGCTCAACTTTTTTAAATCATCTTATTTATCCAGTAATATTTATATTTAAACAAATTGGAATATTAGTTCCATTTTTTGTTATGTTATATTTTCTCATAAAAAAAATTAAAATTAGTTATAATTTAAAGGATAAAAAACTATTATTTTTATTAGCGATAAATCTTTTGCCAATTTTTTTAATTCTTTTTACATCTATGATAATGGGCTCAAAAATCCGAACAATGTGGATGACACCTTTTTATTTATTTTTTGGAACTTTATTGGTTTACGTTTTCCAAAAATACATTGTAAAACAAAATTATAAAAGTTTTATGATATCATTTTTAATTTTATTTCTTTTATCTCCCATAACCTATGCATACATTTCAATTACCGAAAATGATAAAAGAACTGATTATCCTGGGAAAGAAATTGCAGATAAAGTTCAATTAAGATGGAATAAAGAATTTCAGAAACCAATAAACGTTATTTTAGGAAATGAGTGGAATGCAGGAAATTTATCTTATCATTTAAAAAACAGGCCAGTTTGGGATGGTGAGGTTGATCAAAATAAGTTAGACAATTATAATGTTTATATTTGCATTGACAGTATATGCCTAGGTAATAGATGAATGAATTTTTAGAAAAAAACAAAAAGTTAATTTTAATAATATTTATAATTGCTGTAATAGAATTTTCGGGACATGGAATATTTGCATCTTTAATAAGATTTTTAAGTTCAATTAACTCAATATGAAAATTAAAATATTAATACCTCTCTATAACGATTGGCAATCTTTGTTTAAACTTCTTGAAAACATTGACCATCAATTAAATGATAAAGATAACAATATCTCTATTGTAATTGTAAACGATGGATCATCTGAAAAGGTTCCTGATAGTTTTCCCAGTTCCTCAAAAATAAATTCTATTAAGATTATAAATTTAAAAGAAAATATTGGTCATGCTAGATCCATCGCAACTGGTCTAAAATTTATTTTGGAAAACGACAATTTTGATTACGTTATACCTATGGACTCAGACGGTGAAGACAGACCTGAGGAAATAAAAGAATTAATAAAAAAAATTGAACCTCAGTCTGATCTACCAATAGTTTGTGAGAGAGTTAAAAGATCAGAGGGATTTTTTTTTAAATTTTGTTATTTTTTGCACAAACTTATTACATTTACCTTCACTGGAAGGTCTATTAAATTTGGAAATTTCACATGCCTTCCAAAAGAGGTAGTGAAAAGTATTACTGGTGAAAAGGCCACTTGGAGTAGTTTTTCAGGAGCTTTATCAAAAATTTCAAAACTTAAAATTGGGATACCTTCAGAGAGAGGCACTAGATATTTTGGACCGTCTAAAATGAGCTTTAAAAACCTTATTGTGCATTCTCTTTCAATAATAGCTGTTTTTAAAATTAATGTTTTAATTAGATCAACATTATTTTTTTTAATATATCTATTCTTAATTTATGAAAAAATTTCAGTTATTACCTTAATACCACTATTACTAATAATTATATTCGTTTTATTAGTTTTTTTAACTTCTAAAAGAGAAAGTTTAGAAAATTATAGAAAATCAAATCAGAATATTTTTGATATAAAAAATATCAAATAGCATTAAAAATTTTATTATTCAATTTAACCAATCCGAATTTTCGGCATGCAGTAAAAATCCGCTGTATCTATTTTTGATGAATATTCTCTTCTCATATTCCATTTTTTATGAACCCCAGCACTTGCAAGGCTTAAAGTAGATCTACCATATCGATAGTTAGTATTATCAATTGATCTCATTAAACTATTTATTTTTTCATCTCTGTCGGATGAAAATAAATTTTTTCTTTCAGTATCATTTGACAAACCCGTTAGCATTACTCCCGCTTTTTGATAACGATAACCATTTTTAAAAATATTTTCTAGAATAGAAACAGCTACTTTCACTATTTCAATGCTGTTGTTTGTTGCAATTGGAAAATCTATCGTTTTAGAATTTGAGTAATAACCAAAGTTTCTTTGAAAAGGACTTGTTCTAACAAACACAGTTATTGACTTTGCAACCAAAGACTCTGATCTTACTTTCTCCGAAGCATTTAAACAATAATTAGCAACTGCCTCTTTTAATTCTTGAAAAGTTTCTACTCTTTTTCCAAAAGAACGGGAAACTACACAACTCTTTCTCTTTGAAGCTGTTTTTTCAAGATCTATACATGGAATACCTCTTAGTTCCATTGCTGTCCTTGAACTTAAAACATTTGAAGATTTTTTTATCCAAGTATTAGATTTATTTTTCAATTGTTTGGCATTATAAATTCCATTTTTTTTATAAAATTTAGTTAACTGTCTACCAACTCCCCATACATCATTTATTTCTATTTTTTCTAATATTGGATCTAGATTTTCAATACCAATCAAACTTGTAACACCTGATTGTTTTTTCTTTGCAATATGATTTGCAATCTTACTCAGAGTTTTAGTTTTTGCTATTCCAATACTAGTTGGTATGCCAGTCCATTGTAATACTGTATCTCTTATCTCTCTACCAACATTTACTATTTCATCATCTGGAAAATTCGACAAATCCATAAATGCTTCATCTATTGAGTATACCTCTATGTCAGAATTAAATCTTTTTAATGTTCTCATTACTCTTCTTGATAAATCTCCATATAAAGAATAGTTTGAAGAAAAAACTTGTACATTATTTTTAACAATTACATCCTTTGCTTTGAAATATGGTTCTCCCATTTTTATTCCAAGAGCTTTTGCTTCATTAGATCTTGAAATAATACAGCCGTCATTATTAGATAAAACAACAACAGGTTTTTTTCTTATTTTAGGATTGAACAATCTTTCACAAGACACATAGAAAGAATTACAATCTACTAGTGCTATTTTTTTAGTAAACCGAGTGGATGACATAAGTTACAACTCCCCAAATAAAAATATCTTCTTCTTCATTAATTAAAATTCGATCTTTAAAGTTTTTAGATCCTGAAGTGAGAAACTTTTTATCTCTTTCTTGAACAAAACTTTTAACAACTAATTCATCGTGAACATTTGCAATTACAGTTGAAAAATTTTTTGGTTTTAAACTTTTATCAACTACCAATATATCTCCATCATTAATACCAACATCAGTCATGGATTTGCCTTGTACTCTAATTACAAAAGTTGCCGGAACATTTCTTATTAGATGAACATTGAGGTCTATATCTTCTTCTATATAGTCTGTAGCAGGAGATGGAAAACCAGCCCCAGCTTTATGTAAATAATAAGGTATTGTAATCTTCATAAATGTTCTTATTTTGTTCTTTTTAAATTTATAGCCTAATAATTAAATGTAGTCAAATAGGTTGTATTTTGAGTCTGAAATTGAATCAAAAGTGAATCAAAAGGTGAACATTGAAACTAGATATTGTTGTGTTGTGGATAACTTTTACAACAGATAGACTTAGCAAGATGAGAAAATTAACCTGTCATTGCGGTCAAATAGAAATTGAGATTGATATAAAAGATAATTTTGAAGACTTATATAGATGTAATTGCTCAATGTGCATTAGGAAAGGAGCAATTACTGCAATTGTAAACAAAGAAGATTTAAAAGTAGTTAAAGGTATGGATAAATTAAAATGTTATCAATTCAAAACAAAGGTAGCAAAACATTACTTTTGCTCTAATTGTGGAATTCAAACTCACAGTTTAAGAAGAAGAGATCCAAATACATATGGTATTAATGTTGCATGTATCAATGACATCTCTACAAAAGAGTTGTTTGATTTTAAAGTTAGAGTAAACGATGGAAGAAATCATATAATGGATAGACAATAATTATGAAAAAAAAATTGACATGTCATTGTGGAGAATTTGAAGCAGAAGTAACAATCCCTGAAAATGGTATTGAAAAAGTTATGAGATGTAATTGTACTTTATGTAAGAGAAAGGGTTATGTAATTGGGGTTTTAGGTGAAAATGACTTTAAAATTATAAAAGGCGAGAAATTGTTAAAACTTTATCAGTACTATACTAAGGCAGCAAAACATTATTTCTGTTCAATATGCGGAATTCATACTCACAATAGACCAAGAATAAATCCTAAAATATTTGGTATCAATGTAGCGTGTGTTGAAGGCATAGATCCGTTTGAATTAAAAAATATTGGACTTAATGATGGAGAAAACCATCCGCTAGATCAAAAGAAGTAATGCTTAATCATTTAGATTGTTATCAAAAGGTAAAGAAAAAGTGTTTTAGCTTTATCACTTCGCAGGAAACTAAAAAAGAAAAATTTAAAAATAAAGAAAAAATGATTAAAAGTTATTTAATACCAATTTGTTTTTGGATTAATAAAAACAAACCACTAAATAAAACATTTATTATAGGACTTGCTGGCGGTCAAGGGACCGGCAAGACTACCATATCTTCCTTAATAAGATTAATATTAACAAATTATTTTAGATTAAAAGTATTTAAGGTTTCTATTGATGATTTTTACAAAACTAGAAAAGAAAGACTAAAATTGTCTAAATCAAAACATCCTTTACTTTTGACAAGAGGTGTACCTGGAACACATGATGTCGATATGATGAATAAACTTTTTCATAATATAAAAAAAAAGAAATTTAATAGTATGTTTATACCAAAATTTGATAAATCAATAGATGATCGGTGTAATAAAAAACTTTGGTATAAGATAAAGAAAAAACCTGATGTGTTGATTTTAGAGGGATGGTGTGTTGGAGCAAAACCAGAGAAAAAAAATACTTTAAATAAGCCGATTAATAAATTAGAAAAAAATTTAGATAATAAAAAAAAGTGGAGATTGCACGTTAATAATCAATTGAAAAATAAATATTCCAAGTTATTTAATCAAATACATAGTTTATTGTATTTAAAGGCTAAAAACTTTAATGTTCTGAAACATTGGAGAATTAAACAAGAAAAAAAACTTAAATTAAAAAATAAAAATAAAAAAAATAATAAAGTCATGAATAATTCAGAAGTTTTAAACTTTATGATGACTTATCAAAGAATTACACAAAATATGTTTAAAATTGCGCCAAAACATTCCTCTATTGTTATTGACTTAAATGATAGGCATCAAATAAAAGGAGTAAAATTTAAAAATGTATAAAAAAATATTTATAGTTTTGTTTTATTGCTTAATTTTCAATCAATCAAATGCTGATGACTTAATGAAAGCATTATCGGATGCATATTATAAAAATCCAGAGCTTAATGCTGAAAGAGAAAATATTTTAGTTTCTAAAGAGGATCTTAAAATATCTAGAAGTGAATTTTTACCTTCAATTACAATAACAGGTTCGAAAAGTGAACAAACAACAGATAAATTAACAGATAGAACTGGAGCTAATACAGCTATTACAGATGTAGATACTGAAACTCAAAAAATAAAAATAGAACAAACTTTATTCCAAGGACTTGGAGGTAAGGCTGACCTAGATAAAAGTAAGATTGGAATAGATCTGGCAGAGGCAAATTTACTAAAAAAAGAACAAGAAATTATATTAACAGCAGCAC
>CACONH010000005.1 GCA_902628495.1 uncultured Pelagibacteraceae bacterium
AATATGTTTTTTTTGTATTAAAGATTTAGTTAACTCTTTGCCACCTTCTACTAAAAGATAATTTATATTTAATTTAAATAATTTCTTTTTAACTTCTGTAAAATCTAAATTATTTTGACTATCCAAATTAACTTTATAATACTTTATCTTATTTTTTTTAAGTACAGATAATTTTTTTTTATTAGATCTGTTATAAAAAAAAATACATTTTTTTATATTATCTTTAAAGATATTAAGATTTTTTTTATAATTTAAGTTTTTATCTAAAATAATTTTTGTAGGTGAATAATTTTCTAGACCTTCGATTCTACAATTTAAAAATGGATTATCTTTATTTAAAGTTTTAGATGAAATTAATATTGCGTTATTCTTATATCTTAATAAATGTGAGGTTTTTCGAGATAGTTCATTAGTAATGTTTTTATTTTTTTTTGAATAAATATAATAATCATTAGAGCAAGCTAATTTAGCCGTAATATAAGGAAATTTGTTTTTCCTAATAAAAAAGTAACTTTTGTAAAAATCAGTAATCTCTTTCATTCTAATTTGTTTTGTAGAAATATTATGATTTTTCAAAACTTTTTTTAATTTATTGGCAGTCCTTTCATCAATATCATTAGATGCATAAACAATTTTTGATATTTTTTTTTTAATTATTAAATCGGTACAAGGTGGTGTTTTTCCATGATGTGTACATGGCTCCAAAGTTACATAAATAGTAGAACCTTTAAGATCATTTGTATTTGCAAAACGAATAGCATTATCTTCTGCATGAGGTCGTCCACTAATTGATGTTTTTGATAGTGATAAAATCTTATTATCTTTAACTATAACACAACCAACAGAAGGATTTTCGTTGGTCAGACCTTCATTCTGTTTGGCCAAATTTAAAGCTAATTTGAGATAAAATTTATCGTTTTTTGAAGACATCTATCTTGTCTACAAATTGAACGAAATCTTTTTCTTCTCTAAAATTTCTATATACCGATGCAAATCTAACATAGGCTACAGGATCTAAGTTTTTAAGACCATCCATAACCATAGTTCCTATTGTGCTAGATGATATCTCATTTTGTCCGATTTCTTCTAAAGAATTTGCTATTTTGGTTATAAACTTTTCCACAGTATCTGTGTCTATTGGTCTTTTCTTTAATGCAATGTAAATTGATTTAGACAATTTTTCTCTATCAAAAGGGGACTTTCTTCCATTTTTTTTTACAATTATAAGTTCTCGTATTTGAATTCTTTCAAAAGTAGTAAATCTTTCATTACATGCTGTGCATAATCTTCTTCGTCTAATTGCAGTACCATCTTCTGTCGGTCTGGAATCCACAACTGAAGTTTCTCCTTTTTTACAAATAGGACAAATCATTTTTGAGTTATTTTAAATTTTTATAAATTGGAAATTTAGAGCAAAGATCAATAACTTCTTTTCTCACTTCATTCTCAACTTTACTATTATCCTCTTGATTAGTTGATAATCCTTTAATTACTTTGGTAATTAAATTACCTACTAATTTAAATTCCTCTAATCCAAATCCTCTTGTTGTTGCTGCCTGAGTTCCTAATCTTATTCCAGATGTAATCATTGGACTCTCTGTATCAAAAGGTATTCCATTTTTATTACAAGTTATGTTGGCTCTGCATAAACTATCTGCTGCCATATTCCCTTTTACGTTAAATGGACGTAAATCAACTAACATTAAATGTGTATCAGTGCCTCCAGAATAAATTTTAAATCCATTATTTTTTAATGTTTCAGCTAGCATCTTAGCGTTTGCAAGAACGTTAGATATGTAATTTCTAAAATCTGGTTTCAACGCTTCCAAAAAACCAACCGCTTTTGCAGCTATTACATGCATTAATGGCCCGCCTTGGTATCCTGGAAAAACTGCAGAATTAAATTTTTTAGATAAATCTTCTCTATTTGTTAAAATTATTCCACCTCGAGCACTTCTAAAAACTTTATGAGTTGTTGATGTTACTACATCTGCGTGGTCAACTGGATTTGGATAACCTTTACCAGCTACTAGTCCAGAGAAATGTGCCATATCCACCATCAAATAGGCTCCAACTTTTTCAGCAATTTCTTTAAATTTTTTAAAATCTATAACTCTAGAATAAGCACTTCCTCCTGCAATTATTAACTTCGGCTTATGTTCCATAGCTTTATTTTCAATATCTTTGTAATCTAATAATTCGGTTTCCTTATCTACTTCGTAACTTATTGCATTAAACCATTTGCCAGAAACAGATGCTTTTGAACCATGAGTTAAGTGTCCACCAGAATTTAAACTCATACCCAAAATAGTATCACCTGGTTTTAATAATGCTAAAAAAACAGCACCATTAGCTTGTGCACCAGAGTGCGGTTGAACATTTGCAAATTTACAATTAAATAATTTTTTAACTCTTTCTATTGCTAAACTTTCTGCCGTATCAACATGATCACAACCGTTATAATATCTTTTGCCCGGATAGCCTTCTGCATATTTGTTAGTAAGAACTGAACCTTGGGCTTGTAGCAATGCATTTGAAACTATATTTTCTGAAGCTATAAGCTCTATATGCTGTTGTTGTCTTAACAGTTCATCATTAATAGCTTTATAAATTTCGGGATCAGAAGATGATAAATTATTTTCAAAAAAACTTTGAAAATCTGAGTTTATATATTTTTTTTCACTAGACATATTCTTATTAAATTTTTTTTATTCTCCTCAAGTGTCTACCACCTTCAAATTTAGTTTTCAAAAAAATATTGATTAATTTAAAAGCTAAATTTTTACTAGTTAATCTGGATCCTACTGTAATAATATTTGCGTTATTATGCAATCTAGATAATTTCGTATTTTTCACGTTATAACACATAGCAGCCCTTATATTTTTTACTTTATTTGCTGACATTGCCATACCTGTACCAGATCCACAGACAAGTATCCCAAAACTTGTTTTATTTTTAGCTACTTTATTTGCTAATTTTTTTGCAAAAATTGGATAGTCAACGGATTTATTGTTAAATGGACCTAAATTTGTAACCTTATAATTTTTTTTTATTAAATTTTCGAAAATATGATTTTTTAAACTGAAACCTGCGTGATCTGATGAAATAAAAATCTTCAATTTAATTAAATTTATAGTCTAAAACACATGCTACTAAATGTATTCTATTTTCTTCACCACCATTAAAAGCATTATGATATTTAGTGTTGTTTGTAATCCATACTGATCCATCTGCTGGCATATGTTTTGCAACATTATCTATGACCATTATTGAGCCTGGATTAGTTATAATTGGAATATGTAACCTTGGCTCAGGGTCTCTATGCCAACTCAATGTAGATCTTGGTGTTTTTAATAAAATTCTAACACGCCCAATTTTATAATTCTTTTGTAAAGTTTCTACTACCTCTTTAAAATAAGTTTCTTTATAGTCACTTATAAATTCTGAATATGCAGCTTCATCTATCATTTGATCTCTTATAACTTCTTTTCCCGACTGATCGGGTTTTGTCCAAAAAACACCTCTTGCTTTGTTCCCTTTTATGGACTCTGGGTCACCAGGGATTTGCGTCAGAGAAATTGCTCCGAAATTAGTTACTCCCTCAACTCCTTGAAAATCTTTTATTTTTAGAACCTGATTGTAGGCCTCTTTTAATTTATTTATATCGAATTTGATTTTTTGTTTTTGAAAATCATTAAATGATAGTGACATAATTACTTTTTATTAATAACTTATAGACTAAAATTATATATATTACTATTGTCGCATTAATAAATATTTGAGAATGATTATCACTGGAAAATATCCAAATTTAAGGATGAGAAGATCAAGAAAAGAAGAGTGGTCAAGAAGACTTGTTAGAGAGAATAGTCTCTCCGGAAGTGATTTTGTTTTACCGATTTTTGTTACAGATGGAAAAAATAGAAAGGTCGAAATAAAGTCAATGAAAGGTGTGTATAGATATAGTGTTGATAATTTGTCGGGCATTATTGATCGTGCCATAAACAATAGGATACCCATGATAGCCATATTTCCAGAAACAAATAAAAAATTAAAAAATTTAAAGGGTTCCGAAGCATTAAATGAAAATAATTTAGTATGCAAAGCTATACGAAACGTTAAAAAAAAATATAAAAATTATATTGGCATAATGTGCGATGTGGCACTTGATCCTTATACATCCCATGGACACGACGGAATAACCAAAAAAAATGAAATTTTAAATGATGAAACTGTTGAAATATTAATTAAGCAAGCTTTATTACAAGCGGAAATGGGATGTGATGTGATAGCACCATCAGATATGATGGATGGTAGAATTGGAAAAATTAGAAAAGAGTTAGATCGAAAAGGATTTAAGAAAATTCAAATACTTTCGTATGCAGTAAAATATTCTTCTTCATTCTATGGACCATTTAGAGATGCAATAGGATCAAAAAATGCTTTAAAGGGTGATAAAAAAACATATCAGATGGATTATGGAAATTCGGATGAGGCACTAAGAGAAGTGTCGATTGATATAAAAGAAGGAGCTGACATGGTAATGGTAAAACCAGGATTACCATATCTTGATATTATTAAAGATATAAAAAATAGATTTAAAATACCTGTTTTAGCATATCAGGTGTCTGGTGAATATAGTTTATTAACAAATGCAATAAAAAATAAAATTTTAAAACCTGAAGCTATATACGAAACCTTGCTATCTTTTAAAAGAGCTGGTGCTAACGCGATTATAAGTTATCACGCAGATTATTTAGATAAAATTCTTAAATAATTATTTAAAGTTATTAATAAAGTTAAGTCTTGATATTGGAAAATTAATACTATTAGGAATAAAAATATTTTTTTTCATAAATTCACTTATCAATATTAATGAATTATAAATGTCATTATTAGATATATTATTGTAATTATCTTCCACCAAAAAATTAGGAACAATTAATTTTCTAGATGAAGTATCTATAAAATATTTTTTTAAGTTATTAATGACTTCATATTTACAAAATTCTTTAATATTTAAGTCAAAACCAATATATTTTAATAATTCAAGCTCAATAAATATATAATTTTTAATCCAACCTTCAGAATTAAAATTTAAAAAAAATTTATTAATTAAATTATAAATTTTTTTATTTTCTTGACCCTCTACTGTTAGTAAGTTAACGAGATCTAGCATCGACACGATACAGCTGAGTTTAACTTTTTCAGAAAAAAATTTAGATGTGCTGGGTGTTATTATCTCAGTTTTAAAATACCCCATAGTGTTATCATTTTTCGAAAAATATTCTAAATATAATTCATTTCCATTTTGTAAATAACTTTTTATTTTCTTAGAAGTAGCTCCATAAATAATACCAGAGCATTTTCCATGTTTTTCAGTAAAAAACTTTGAAATAATTGAGTTTTCTTGAAAATTAACCTTTGAAAGTAAAAAACCTTTATCTGACCAAATCACTTTAATGTATCTAATAATTTTTTTGCTGCTATTTGTTCTGCTTCCTTCTTTGAATTGCCTACACCAATGGCGTTTTTAGAATTTTTAATTTTGACTGAAACTTTTATTAATGGTTTGTGTCTTGGACCCTTATTTTCTATTAACTTATATATTGGAAGAGTCTTATGAGTTTTTAATGAATATTCCTGTAATTTTGTTTTTGAGTCCCTTTCTGTAATAAGGCTTTTATTTAAATATTTTTTCCAATTTTTAATTATAAATTTTTCAGCAACATCTAAACCTTGGTCTAAATAAATACAACCAATGACAGACTCTAAACAATCAGATAAAACTTTGTTTTCGATATTTAAAATTTTATTTGAATTTTTGATTAAAATATAGTTTTGAAGATTAATACTTTTGGCGATATTCGCACATTGTTTCTTATTAACAAGTGAGGCTAATTTTTTATCTAAATCACCTTCTTTGTCTTTTGGAAAAAATTTAAGTAAGTTCTGAGATATTATCAAACCCAAAACTCTGTCACCTAAAAATTCTAGTTTTTCATTGTTGTCTACAGGATTATAACTCTTATGCGTAAAACATTTTAATAAAAGTTTTTCATTTTTAAAGTTGATACCTATTTTTTTTTGAAAATTAGTTAGACTTTTATCCATTATACAATTTTTTTAAAAAATCTTTCTATTCTAATAATTTCTTTCCATTTCCAAAATTTAAATACACTACCCTCTTTTATATTCGTTGAAAAAAAAATAAATTGAGCCTTTCCCACTAAGTTATCTTTATGAACATAGCCCACACTAGTTAAGAATCTGCTATCTTTAGAACAATCTCTGTTATCTCCTAAAAAGAAATAATGGTCTTTAGGAACTAAAAATTCATCTGAGTTTTGATAGCTACCATTTTTATAGTATGTAGTTAAATACTCTTTTTTATTAATTAATTGTTCCTTAAAAACATGTGTATCTACAATTGATTTTCCACAATAAATTTTAGATTTGTACTCTATTTTTGATTTTAAAATTTCGATATTATTTAAATATAAATTGCCATCAATAAATTGGATTTTATCACCAGGTAAACCTATTAAACGTTTTATATAATCTGTTCTATTATCTGCGGGGGTTTTAAAAACCACAATATCTCCTCTTTCAGGTTCTGAAAATAAAATTCTGTTCTTTATAGGCCCCAAACTAAATGGAAAAGAATGCTTGCTATAACCATAGGATAATTTTGATACAAATAATCTATCACCAACTAATAAAGAAGGTTCCATAGAGGATGAAGGAATATAAAAAGGTTGTAATAAAAGAGATCTTATTAAAATAGCAATTATTAATGCATAAAATATTGTTTTTAAATTTTCTAAAATTATTTTTTTCATTTTAATTTTTGTAAAATAACATATGAAATTGAATGTTTTTTTTCATCAGACAGAGATAAGTGAGCTTTAAAATTTTTTAATTTATATTTTTCTTTTAAAACATTTTTTAATTTTTTGGAAAACATAAAATATGGTTTTCCTTTTTTGTCATTTAGAATTGAAATATCAGTAAAACACAAATTATTTCTAAAACCTGTACCTAAGGATTTAACAAATGCCTCTTTCGCTGAAAATCTTTTAGATAAAAACAACAATTTATTTTTTTTGTTTTTTAAAATATAAATTTCTTTTTGGCTACAAATACGTTTAATAAAATTTTTTTTTTTTAACAATTTTTTGAACCTATTGTTATCAACTATGTCAACACCAATACCAAATATATTCATTTTATTTAATAATTTTTTTAAAGTTTTTAATAACTTTAGATATACCAATTTTAATACTTTCACCTATGATAAAGTGACCAATATTATATTCGGAAATATTTGAAATTTTAGTTAATAGTCTTGTCGTTTTGTAATCAAGTCCATGTCCTGCATGGATTTCAATATTATTTTCTGTTCCAAATTTAGAGCATCTTTTTATTTTTAAAAATTCCTTTGAAAAATTTTTATTATTTTTGATAAGTCTTGAAATTTTTCCGGTATGAAGTTCAACACATTTAGCTCCAATTTTTTTTGATAACATGATATTTCTTATCGAAGGGTCTATGAATAAACTTGTTCTGATATTTTTATTATTCAATTTAGTTACAATTTTTTTTATTAAATTATAATTCTTTTTTAAATTAAGCCCACCTTCAGTAGTAACTTCGTTTCTTTTTTCAGGTACCAAACAAACAAATTTAGGTTTATTCTTAATTGCAATTTCCATCATTTTAATATTTGCTGCCATCTCCATATTTATTAAATATTTTTTATTACATAAATTTTTTAAATCTTGATCTTTTATATGTCTCCTATCTTCCCTTAAGTGAACAGTAATTGAGTCAGCACCTGAATCTTTAACAATTTTTGCAATTTCAATAATACTTGGATGACCTTCTCCTCTAGCATTTCTTACAGTAGCAACATGGTCAATGTTTATGCCAAGTTTAGTCATTTTAAAAATCTACTTCCTGGTTTAGTCACAGGTTTATTTTTTATAAAAGAAGGTAAGTTTTTTTTGCTATAAGTCGGAATTTTCAATTTTACTTGGGATATAATCTTATTTCTTATTTTTGTTTTATCAGATCTATCAATTAGACAAGCAAATCCAACCGGCTTGGCTTTATATTTTTTAATCAATTTAAAACATTCTAAACTTGATTTTCCTGTAGTAATAACGTCTTCGACAATCAGAACTCTTGAATTTTTCTTAATTGAAAAACCTCTTCTTAATGTAAATTTTTTATTTACTCTTTCGCAAAAAATTGTTTCTTTACCTAATAACTTACCAATTTCATATCCAATTATGATTCCACCCATAGCTGGTGAGAGAATTATATCAATTTTCTTTATCTTTTTTTTAATTTTAGATGCGAGAGATTTTACAAATTTTTCTGAAAGTTTAGGGTAACTTAAAAGTTTAGCACATTGTACGTAATGTGCAGAGTGAAGCCCTGAGGATAAAATAAAATGCCCTTCTAATAATGCGTTAGTTTTTTTTAAGACCTTTAAAGAGTTTTTTAAAGAAAGCATATTTTTTATTAGTATGTCTAATTATTTTAAACCTGTATTGCCTCTGTTTTAACTCACTTAAAAGTTTTGTAAAGTTTTTGAGATCAGAAATTATAAGATTAAATTTAAAGTTTATTGATGTTTTTGTTTTTTCCGTCATTTCTACACTCGATATATTAATTTTATTTTGTCCAACTAATGAAGTTACGTCACCCAAAATACCTGGTTTATCTGGCAATGAAACCCATAATGATGTATTATATTTTTTATCAATCTGTTTAAAATTTTCTCTATATTGCCAATACTTTCTTATTGCAGAACGTGCTTTACCAGTTTTAGTTGATGAAAGCCAATGAAGAGATGGGGAAACTTTTTTTGAGGTTGTTATTTTTACAACATCTCCATTTCTTAACTCACTCTGTAAGGGGCTATCCTTTCCATTAATTTCACATCCAATAGCAGTATCACCTATTTGTGTGTGCACGGCATATGCAAAGTCTATGGGAGTAGCGTTTTTTGGTAATTTTATCACAGATCCTTTTGGTGTAAAACAAAAGACATTTTCTTGAAACATTTGAAGTTTTGTATACTCAAAATAATGTTCAGGATTTTCATTCCTTTCAATAATATCAACTAAGTCTTTAAGCCAATCATACTCTTTCCAGGTTAATGAATTAAATCTTTCATTTGATTTATATTTCCAATGTGATGCTATTCCTCTCTGAGCAAATTCATGCATTTGCATTGTTCTTAGTTGGATTTCAATAGGCCTTTTATTCGGGCCAATTATTGCAGTATGTAATGACTGATATTTATTAATTTTTGGAGAAGAGATATAATCTTTAAATCTTCCTGGTATGCAATTCCATTTTGAGTGAAAAACGCCTAAAGCTTTATAACAATCATTCACACTATCAACGATTACTCTAAAGCCTATTATATCTGTTATTTGTTCCAAAGAGGTTCTTTTTTTCTGAATTTTCCTCCAAATAGAAAAAGGAGTTTTTTCTCTTCCAAAAATTTTAACTTTAATGTTTGAAGTATTAAGGATTTTTGTAAACTCCTCCGAGAGAGATTTAAAGTTCATTAAATTATTATATTTTATTTCATCTAACCTGTTTTTAATTAATGTTCTCGCTTCATTATTTAAAACTTCAAAAGAAAGATCCTCTAATTCGTCTCTTATTCTGTTCATTCCCATTCTGTCTGCGAGAGGAGCATAAATTTCCATAGTTTCCTGGGCTTTTCTTATTTTCTTATTATCGTCTTTAAGATATTTTATTGTTCTCATATTATGTAATCTATCGGCAATTTTAACTAACAAAACTCTAATATCTTTTGATGTAGCAATGATCAACTTTCTAAAATTTTCAGCTTTAGTAAATTTTTTTTTATTTTGATCGGCAATTACTTGATTTTCAAAAACTGATATTTTTGTAACACCTTCAACTAAATCAGCAACTTCTTGACCGAATTCTTCTTTAATAGTTTGATATGTCGCATGAGTATCCTCAATAGTGTCATGGAGAAGACCTGTTGTTATTGTGGCACTATCTAGTTTTAAATCAGACAGTATATTTGCTACAGCAACGGGATGATTAATGTAAGGAACTCCTTCATCCCTTTTTTGTTTTTTATGAGCAACAAGGGCAAAATTATATGCTTTTGTTAATGCATCAGGATTTAAGAACTTATTGTATTCTTTTACCTTATTGATTAATTCTTCAGATTTTAACATATCTATTTATACCATTACTTTTAAAAAATTTTAATACTTCTAAGAGACTTTATATCAAGATTTTTAATTAATTCATCAATTGTTGTGTTGGTTTTAGGAAATATCCATCTCTTTTCAATTTCGAATAATGGTACTAATACAAAATTACGTTTAGACAAATGCGGGTGCGGCACCTGTAGATTTTCTTTTTGAAATCTAAGGCCTTTGAAATCAATTATATCGATATCGCATGTTCTTGGGAAATTTTTGATATTTTTTTTTCTACCAAGTTTTTTTTCGATTTTTTTAAGTTTCTTTATTAATGAAAATGGATTCAATCTAGTTTTACATTTCAAAATAATATTCAAATATTTTGGATAATTTTCATTTGGCCAAGAATTAGTCTCATAATAATTAGAGACTTTATATATTGAGCAAAAATTATTTAGTAAATAGCATGCATAATTGATGTTAGTTATTCTATTTCCAACGTTTGAACCAATCCCTAAATAAACTGGTTTATGAGGATTTTCTAAAATATCTTGCCTTATCTCTATTCCAATCTTTTCTTTTAATTGCTTGTCTTTTATCATATTGTTTTTTACCTTTTGCTACCGCTATTTCAATTTTTGCTTTCCCTTTTTTAAAATACATTTTAGTAGGTATTAATGTAAATCCCTCTCGTTGCATTTTGCCTATTAATTTATTTATTTCTTTTTTATTTAATAATAATTTTCTTTCATCAATAGGATTATGATTTAATAGGCTTGCTTGTTTATATGATGATATATGAGAATTTATTAAGTATAGTTCACCGTCTCTCTCAATAGCGTATGCCTCTGATATATTTACTTTACCGTTTCTTACAGATTTAATTTCTGATCCTTTAAGAATTAATCCAGCTTCATAAATATCTTCAAAAAAATAATTGAAAGATGCTTTTCTATTTAAACAAATTATCTTTAAACCAGGATTGGTTTTATTTTTCATTAACTTAATAATTTTGCAATTGATAATGCTTTATCAACTTCTTTTTTAGTTTCCTCTTTTACATTTACTAATGGAAGTCTAATTTCATCACTACACAATCCTAGAATTTTTGCTGCATATTTTACTGGAGCAGGATTGCTCTCAATAAACAATGCCTTATGCAAAGGTTGTAAAATTTTATCAATACTTTCAGCTTTTTTTATATCTTGATCTTTGTTAGATTTTGATAATCTCTGCATTTCAGAACATTGTTTTGGTGCAATATTAGCTGTAACAGAAATTATTCCCACCCCTCCTCTTTTGTTAAATTCAAATGCTAAGCCGTCTTCCCCAGTTAATTGAATAAATTCAGGTCCCAACTTTTTAATAGTTTGGTCTAACCTATTAAGATCGCCTGTAGCATCTTTAACGCCTGCTATATTTTTAAGCTCGAACAATCTTGCCATTGTATCTACTGACATGTCAATTACACATCTGCTTGGTATATTGTAGATTATTATTGGCAAGCTTGTATTATCATTAATAGCTTTATAATGACGATATAAACCCTCTTGCGTTGGTTTATTATAATAAGGTGTAACTACTAATACTCCGTTAGCTCCAGCCTTTTCAGCATGTTTTGTCAATGAAACCGCTTCTTCAGTTGAATTTGATCCTGTGCCAGCTATTACTGGAACTTTACCTGCAGACTCTTTAATACATATTTCGATTACTTTTTCATGTTCATTATGACTTAATGTAGGAGATTCACCTGTAGTTCCTGCAGGAACTAAACCATTGGTACCGTTTTCAATATGAAAATTAATTAATTTTATATAGTTTTCTTCGTCTAATATATTATCCTTAAAAGGAGTTATTAAAGCAACATTTGATCCTTTAAACATATGAACTTATAACATAAATTATCGATTCATTTACTAAAATTATGATCAAATATAAAAAAATATCTATTCTAATTACAATATCCTGTTTAATAATTTTTTCATTCAATGCATTAAGTGAAAATTTAATCATACCAAAGAACAAACCTGAAATCAGCACTGAAAAAAAAGTTATTAGTGAGCTTAAAAGCGAAATTTTACCTTTAAAAAAACCCTCATTAGATAAAAAAACTGAGACCAAGGTCAAAAAGGTGGATAAAAAGAAAAATATTTCAGGTATCATCTTGCCAAAGAACAAACCATTGGTGTTTGCCAAAAAGAAGGTTAAATCAAAAGAGAAAAAACTAAAATCAAAATATTACAATAAAAAAGATCTCGAAATAGCAAAAAAAGCTATTTCTCTTATGGAAAAAAGAAAATGGGAACCAGCAATTAAATTGTCTAAAAAGGCGAAAGATAAATCAATATATAACTTTATTGTTTGGAGGTATCTATTAGAAAAAAGTAATAATGCAGATTATAGTCTTTATAGTGAATTTCTGGAAAATAATAAAAAATATCCAAGAATTGGTAGAGTTGAATATTTATCTGAAAAAAAATTATCTACGAAAAATATAAGTCCGAAAAAAATTATTAAGATATTTGAGGAAAAAGAACCACTTAGTGGATTCGGTGAAATGATATTGGGAGAAAGTTTAATTAAGGAGGGAAATATAACTGGAGGTATAAATTTAATTAAAAAAGGATGGATTAGAGCAGATCTTAACAAAAATGAGTTAAGATTTTATAAAAAAAAATTTAATAAATATTTAAAATCAGAAGATCATATTAAAAGAGCTGATTATTTAGCATGGGAAAATAAATATTGGGATCTTAAAAGAATGTTAAGATATCTACCTAAGGATTATCAGGCTCTTTATAATGCTAGACAGCTTTTGATGAGTAGGTCTTATGGTGTAGACGCAGCAATCTCAAAAGTTCCAGAAAAATTTAAAAAAGATTCAGGTTTAAACTATGATAGATTAAAATGGAGAAGAAAAAGAGGAAGAGTCGACAGTTCTTTAGAAATATTATTAAATATTAAAAATAATAAAAATTATTTAGTAAGACCTGATAAATGGTGGATTGAAAGATCAATTATTGCTAGATCTTTAATATATAAAAAGAAATATCAAACTTCTTACGAAATTGTAAATAATCATGCTCTTGACGAAGGTACACCAGAGTTTGCTGAAGCTGAATGGTTAAGTGGCTGGATATCTTTAAGTTTTTTAAATGATCCTCTAAGAGCTCGCGAACATTTCAAATCTTTTTTTGAAAATGTAGGATATCCGATTAGCTTGTCTAGAGGAGCTTATTGGATTGCTAGAAGTTACGAAGCGTTGAATGATACTGTTACTGCAAATAAATATTATAAAATTGCTTCTACCTACCCTACTACATACTATGGCCAGTTATCTCATTTAAAAATTTTTAAAAATGAGAAATACAATCTACCTAATTTGTCAGAAATTGATGAAAATTATAAAAAAATTTTTTTTAAAAAGGATCTTTATAAACTAGTACATTTACTTTATGAATTAGATAAAGATAAGTACACCAAACATATTTTAAGATATTTAGCTTTAGATAATATTGATAAAGGTAGCGAAATATTATCAGCTCAACTCGCTACAGATATTTCAAGATACGATTTTGCAATACAAATTTCTAAAATAGCATCTTATGAAAAAAGATTTCACAACAAATATAATTATCCGGTAATAGATACACCGAGTTATGTTGCTAATAGAAAAATACCCGACCAGGCATTAATTTTAGCTGTTATAAGGCAAGAAAGTGAATTTGACTCTAAAGCTAATAGTTATGCTGGAGCCAAAGGAATGATGCAGCTTATGACTTACACAGCTAAAGTTGTTGCAAAGCAGGCAAAATTACCATATTCAAAATCAAGATTAACTCAAGATCCAGAATACAATATTAAATTAGGTTCTCATTATTTAGCAGGTTTAATATTAGAATATGATGGATCGTATCCATTCGCTATAGCAGCCTACAATGCGGGACCTAAAAGAGTTAGATATTGGAAAAAATTAAATAAAGATCCTCAAAAAAAAGAAATTGATTATGTAGATTGGATTGAGCTTATAAAATTTAAAGAAACAAGAAACTACGTTCAAAGAGTATTAGAAAATTATAATGTATATAGATATATTCTTAAACAAGAACCAATAGAAATAAAAGATTTTTTCTTAAATGAGCCGTTATATTAGTTTTATAAATCAAAATATTCATTACATAATTTTTTATAAAATTTTGTTCCATATAAAATCACTGAATATGGCGGAAGGAGAGGGATTCGAACCCTCGGTACACCTTTTCAAGCGTACGGCGGTTTAGCAAACCGCTGGTTTAAACCAGCTCACCCATCCTTCCTTATTTACCTGTGTAACTTGAAATCATTGAATATTCAATATTTATGAAGTAATTTTGTGCAAAATGAAAAATAAATATTCAATATTTTCGCTTATTAAAAACGCTTTTAGTGGGCATGAAAATTGGCAAAGAGCTTGGAGAGATCCAGAACCAAAAAAAGAATACGATGCAATAATAATTGGTGGTGGAGGTCATGGACTTGCAACTGCTTATTATTTAGCCAAGAAACACAAAATGACTAATATTGCATTAGTTGAGAAAGGATGGATCGGTGGAGGAAATACCGGTAGAAACACGACAATAATTAGATCAAATTATCTATGGGATGCCAGTGCTGGACTTTATGATCATGCGCTTAAAATTTGGGAGGGATTATCTCAGGAATTAAATTACAATGTCATGTTTAGTCAAAGAGGTGTTATGAACCTTGCGCATAATCTTCAAGATGTCAGAGACTTAAAAAGAAGGACTCATGCAAATAGATTAAATGGAATTGATGCTGTCTGGTTAAATACAGAGGAAGTTAAAAAATTTTGTCCAATTATTAATACATCTCCAAGTATTAGATACCCTGTACTTGGAGGAACATTACAAAGAAGAGCTGGTACAGCAAGACATGATGCTGTTGCATGGGGTTATGCTCGTGGCGCAGATGAAATGGGAGTTGATATTATACAAAATTGTGAAGTTAAAGGTATAAAAAGAAATGGTGATACAGTTGAGGGTATAGAAACAACAAAAGGTTTTATAAAAACAAAAAAAATTGGTGTTGTTGCTGCAGGACACTCTAGTGTTATAGCAAATATGGCTGGTATAAGATTGCCATTAGAAAGCAAACCTCTTCAAGCATTAGTATCTGAGCCGGTTAAACCAATAATTGATACGGTTGTAATGTCAAATGCTGTACATGCTTATGTAAGTCAATCAGACAAAGGTGAACTTGTGATTGGTGCAGGTACAGACTCTTATGTTTCTTATACTCAAAAAGGTAGTCATAATATTGTGGAAGAAACTTTAAGAGCAATATTAGAGTTGTACCCAATATTTAGTAGAATGAAAATGTTAAGACAATGGGGAGGTATTGTAGATATCTGCCCAGATGCAAGTCCGATAATAAGCAAAACTCAGGTTAAAGGTTTGTATATTAATTGTGGATGGGGAACTGGCGGTTTTAAAGCAACGCCAGGTTCCGGTGATTTATTTGCACACACTATAGCCAATGATGAACCGCACAAATTAAATGCTGCTTTTAACTTAAATAGATTTGTAAGCGGTGATCTAGTTGATGAACACGGTGCTGCAGCAGTAGCGCACTAATGTTTATAATTAATTGTCCATATTGTGGTGAAAGAGATCAAACAGAATTTTCTTGCGGGGGTGAAGCGCACATTGAAAGACCAAAACAACCCACAGAACTAAGCGACGATCAATGGGCTGAATATCTTTTTATGCGTAAAAATATTAAAGGTATTCAATTTGAGAGATGGAACCATATTCATGGATGCAGAAAATGGTTTAATGTTGTGAGAGATACCTCTAACGATAAAATACATGCGGTTTATAAAATGGGAGAAAGACCACCCATAAAATAATTATGAGCAACAACTTAAGAATTAATAAAAATAATTTTATAGATCAAACTGTTAGAATTTCTTTTAAGTTTAATGGTAAAAAGCTTTTTGGATACAAAGGTGATACATTAGCCTCTGCTTTATTAGCAAATAATATTCATTTGGTTGGGAGAAGTTTCAAATATCATAGACCTAGAGGAATAATGACCTGTGGTTCAGAAGAGCCTAATGCAATTGTTCAGGTTGATAAAGATCCTGCATTAACTGATCCAAATGTAAGAGCTACTGAGATTGAATTATATGAAGGTTTAGAAGCCTTTAGCCAAAACTGTTGGCCAAGTGTAAATTTTGATATTGGAGGTATAAATAATTTTCTATCCCCTCTTCTACCTGCAGGATTTTATTATAAAACCTTTATGTGGCCTGCAAGTTTTTGGGAAAAATATGAATTTTTTATTAGACATTCAGCAGGATTAGGTAAATCTCCGACTAAACCAGATAAAGATTTGTATGATCATCAATATGTACATAGTGATGTTTTAGTAATTGGTGGCGGTATCTCTGGTATATTATCAGCTAAATTAGCTGCAGAAAAAGGTCTTAATACAATGCTGATAAATGATAAAAGTTATCTTGGGGGATCTACAATATATCAAGATGATGATATTTTTAAAATAGATAATGAAACCTCAAATGTATGGTTAAAAAAACAAATAGAGGAACTAAAAAAAATACCAAACTTAAAAATAAAAAATAGAACAAGTGTTGCTGCTTTTCATGGTTATAACTATCTTTTAGCAAGAGAAAATTTAACTGATCATTTAAGCGCTCATGAAAGAAAAGAAAAAATTAGACAAAGGTTGCTAAAAATAAGAGCTAAAAAAGTTGTGATAGCAACTGGTGCTATTGAACGACCTTTAATTTTTAATAACAATGATAGACCAGGTATAATTTTATCATCATCTATAAAAAAATATATTGATTACTATGGTGTAAAAACTGGAGAAAACATTTCATTGTTTACTAACAATGATAGCGCTTATGAAACAGCAATTTCATTAATTAAAAGTGGAGTTAAAGTTAAAGTAATTATAGATATTAGAGAAAATTCTAACTCAATACTTTCAGACAAAATAGAAAAAACAGGAACAAAAATATTAAGAGGATATACAATAACTAATACTGGTGGATACAAAAGAATTAATTCTATCGATGTAATGAAGTTATCAAAAGATGGTGGAAGCGTTATTGGAAACAAAATTACTTATAAATGTGATTGTTTGGGAATTTCTGGTGGATGGACACCAATGGTACATTTGTTTACCCAATCAGGTGGAAAATTAAAATTCAGGAATAACGATAATGTTTTTATTCCTGATGAAAATAAAACGCCATCAGAGCAAATTAGCGTGGGGTCGTCAAATGGAGACTTTGAATTAGATGATGTTATAAATAATACTATTAAAAATATTAAAATTTTTCTTGGCTTAGATAAAAATAAATATGAAAATTTAGATATTAAATGTTCAAAAGAAAAACAAAAAAGAAATATATGGTTGTTACCTTCAAATAAGCCTATATCTAAAACAAAACCATTCTTAGATTTCCAAAATGACTCGACTGCTAAAGATGTAAAACTAGCTCTGAGAGAAGGGTTTAAATCAATAGAACATGTAAAAAGATATACTACAACAGGAATGGGAACTGATCAGGGTAAACTATCAAATATGCATGCACTGGGTATAATCGCCGATACAACTGGTACAAATATGGGAGAACTGGGCACAACTACCTTTAGGCCTCCTTATACACCTTTGACATTTGGAGCAATTGTAGGAAGAAACGTTGGTGAGTTTTTTGATCATACAAGAAGAACGGCAATTCATGATTGGCATGTGGAAAACAAAGCAGAATTTGAAAATGTTGGTCAGTGGAAAAGACCTTGGTATTTTCCTAAAAATGGAGAAACTATGTACCAAGCCGTTCAACGAGAGAGTAAAGCTGCAAGAGAAAGTGCTGGAATACTTGATGCCTCTACTTTAGGAAAAATTGATATACAAGGTGAGGATGCATCTGAATTTTTAAATAGAGTTTATACCAATGCATGGTCAAAACTTTCTGTTGGTAAATGTAGATATGGTTTAATGCTAAATGAAGATGGTATGGTTTATGATGATGGTGTTACGACAAGACTTGGAGAAAATCATTATATAATGACGACCACAACCGGTGGTGCAGCAAATGTTTTATCAAAACTTGAAGATTATTTACAAACAGAATGGCCAGAATTAAATGTATATTTAACTACTGTTACAGATCAATATTCAACGATGAGTATTTGTGGACCAAATTCTAAAAAAATTATTAAGAAAATAATACCAAGTTTAAATCTATCAGATGAAAGTTTCCCACACATGTCTTTTAAAAATTCAAAAATAGATAATGTTAATTGTCGTATTATGAGAATTAGTTTTACCGGAGAGCATAGTTACGAAATTAATGTTCAATCTAATTACGCTAAAGATGTTTGGGAGAAATGTATAAATGCAGGTAAAGAATTTAATATTACACCATACGGGACTGAAACTATGCATTTACTTAGAGCTGAAAAAGGGTTCATAATTACTGGTCAAGATACTGATGGAACATTAACACCTTCAGACCTTCAAATGGACTGGATTATTGGAAAAAAGAAATATGATTTTATAGGTAAAAGATCATTATACAGAAGTGATACGATAAGAGAGGATAGAAAACAATTAGTTGGTTTATTAACAGATGATCCAAAGGAAGTTTTAGAAGAAGGAGCACAACTTGTTGAAAGTTTAGAAAAACCAATTGATATGTTAGGACATGTTACCTCTAGTTATTTTAGTCCAAATCTTAATAAATCTATTGCCTTAGCTGTAGTAAGGAGTGGAAAAAAATTAAAAGGTAAAAAATTAATAGTTCCTATGGAAAATAAAAATATCAATGTAACTATTACAGACACTGTTTTTTATGATAAGGAAAATAAAAGATTAAATGCTTAATTTTAATTCACCAATTAAAGAAGAAAAAAAATTCAATGATCTAAATATTATTGAAGTTGAACCTACAATTAAAATTAACCTTAGAAGTAACAAAAGAGAATTCTCTACAAAAATTGGAAAAACATTATCAATTTTACCACCAAATGAAGCAAATACTTCGTCTGGTAACGAAAAATTTAATTTATTATGGTTGAGTCCAGATGAATGGTTAATTTACTCTAATGATAAAAAAATGACTTTAGATGATCAAATAAATTTAGAAGACAAATTATTTAATGAAATTTCAAAATTAAATCAAGGAGCTGTAACAAATGTATCTGATCATTGGATAATGATTAACCTAAAAGGGAATAAAGTGTACGATTTACTGTCTAAAAGTTGCCCATATAATTTTAATGAATATAAAAAGAAAAAGGGATCTGTTGCTCAAACAATTGTTAATCACATAGATGTAATCCTTCACAACAAAGACGATAACAACCTTAATCTATTTGTGAGAAGGTCGTTTTCAGAAGATTTATGGCTATGGTTGAATGATAGTGCTAGATTCATCTGATTATTTAGTGCGTCAAGGTTAACCTGGAAATCTTAGCATATATTGAGTACTAAATAAAATATGAAAAAAATTATAGTATTTTTATTTAGTTTATTCTTTGCATTACCCTCTTATTCATCAAGTCTTGATAAAATTTTGTCCTCTGGTGAGCTAAGAGTTGGAACAACTGGCGATTGGGATCCTATGACTATTAAAGATCCTGCAACTAATAAATATAGAGGTTTTGATATAGATGTCATGAATGAATTAGCAAAAGATATGGGTGTAACAATTAAATTTGTACCTGCAGAGTGGAAAACTATAGTGTCTGGAATTACTTCAGGAAGATATGATATCTCAACAAGTGTTACTAAAACACCTAAAAGAGCAGAGGTTGCAGGCTTTACTGACACTTACTATAAATATGGAACAGTGCCCCTTGTTCTTAAGAAAAATTTAAAAAAATTCCCAACTTGGGACTCTTTAAATGATAGTAAAGTAACGATTGCAACTACACTTGGAACATCACAAGAAGAAAAAGCAAAAGAATTTTTTCCAAAATCAAAACTAAATTCCGTTGAAGCACCTGCAAGAGATTTTCAAGAAGTTTTAGCCGGTAGAGCAGATGGAAATATAACTAGCTCAACTGAGGCTAATAAATTAGTCATTAAATATCCACAATTGGCAATTGTTCCAGATGGAGAAAAAAATCCTGCATTTTTAGCAATGATGGTTGGCAAAGGTGATGATAAATGGAAAAATTACGTTAATGAATGGATAAGTAATAAAAAATCATCTGGTTTTTTTACTGAACTTTTAGCAAAATATAATCTAAAGAGCTTATAATAAATTAGATATTAATATTTAATACTTTATAAATATATGTGTGAAAAATATTATTTTTCTAATATTTATATTATTATTTCTTAATTCTTGTTCAATACAAGAGTTAGACTGGTTAATTTTATCTCCAAATAATGTAGATGGATTAACAAACCTTAAATTTCTCATAAGTGGATTTACAACAACAATATACATATCCCTAGTTTCAATATTTATCTCAATAATTCTAGGTCTAATAATTGCAATTCCATCATTAGCAAAAAATAAATTTCTTACTTATATAAATATCGGTTATGTAGAAATCGTTAGAGCGATACCATTATTAGTTTTAATCTTATGGATTTATTATGGTTTACCAATAATGACAGGCATAAGTTTTAGTCCATTTGTGTCTGGTATTATAGCTTTATCAATAAGTGAAAGTGCTTTTCAAGCTGAAATATTTAGAGCTGGAATAAATTCAATTAAAAAATCTCAATGGGAAGCTGGAAGCTCTCTTGGGTTCTCTTTTTTTAAAAAATTAAAACTTATAATATTGCCACAAGCTATTAAGAATATACTTCCTGCTATTGGTAATCAATTTGTATATGTTTTAAAAATGTCTTCTCTTGTTTCAATTATAGGGATTGGTGATTTAACAAGAAAAGCAAATGAGCTTGTTGTTACAACCTATAGACCATTGGAAATTTATACTTTTTTAATATTTGAATATCTAATTTTAATTTTAGTAGTTTCTTATTTTGTAAGAAAATTTGAAAAAAAGTTAGCAAAGTCTAACTAGTTTTTTTAAACACTGAATTAAAAAAAGATCCAATAAAGATTAATATGCAAAAACCCATAAACCAATTAGTGAATAATAAAGTATAGAAAATATCTTCATATGATCCATCTTTAATATTTATTACATACCATAAACATAAAAATGGTAGAGCGGTTAATCTTAAGATACCAAGGTATAAACTATATATTGGCCTTTTTACTGATTGAAATAAGGCTGTTGTTATAAAGAAAGTAGGATAAATCGGACCTATTAAAGCTGCAATTTTTAAATAAATTGTACCATAACTAATTGTATTCAAATCTTCTGTGAATAAACTTATGAGGAATGATGCATTAAAATAAATTATGATACCTGCTAATGTCATAAAAGAACAACCAAATTTGAGAGCTTTTAAATATAATTCTCTAATACGCTCATAATTTTTAGCTCCAAAATTTTGACTTGAGATAGAAAGTACAGCTGTATTTAATCCAATAACTGGTAACAAAAAGACTTGTTCAATTCTTAAAGCAGTGCCATAACCAGCTGCAGCCAAATCACCAAATTTTCCTACAAAATATAAAACATTAAACAAACCAACACCAATTAAAAGCATACTAAACATAACTGGAACAGATTGAAATATTAGGTTTTTAAAGTAAAAAATTTTCGGTTTAAAGCATTCAAAAAATAGATACTTTTTTAATTTACAACAATAAACTTTGTAAATTAAATAAGTTGCACCTAAAAATTGACATATAACTGTTGCTATAGCAATTCCAGAAATACCGAAAGCAGGTATAAAACCATATCCAAATATGAATATGGGATTTAAGATTATATTTAAAAAAAAGGTAAAAACTAAAACATTTCTGTAACTCTTTGTATCTCCTTGAGCATTTAGGGTACCATTTAAAGATGTTTGTATTAAAACCAAAACAGTGCAGTAAAATATTATATCAAGATACTCTCTTGTTAATAAAATATTTTCTAAACTAGATCCCATTAGTCCCAATAAAAAATCTGAAATATTTAAACCAACATAGGTGACTAAAAGTGAAACGAAAACAGCATATAGAAAAGATTGGCCAACAAAAATTGATGCTGTTTTTTCATTCTTTTCACCAATTGAATTTCCGATTAAGGTATTTGTAGCAGCACCTACTCCAACACCAATTGCAATTATTATAAAATATATTGGAAAAGATTTAGCCAAAGCACTAAGAGCTTCAGGTGATATTTTGCCAGCGAAATAAGTATCAACTAAATTATAAAAAGTTTGAAATAATGATCCTATACTAGCAGGAATTGTTACTTTGCTTAGTAATGGCCAAATGGGATCACTTAATAAGTTAATTTTTTTGTACATATTATTTTATTTTTCAATTTTATAAAAATAATTTTGACCTTTCTTTTTAGATAGGTTTATTTGTTTTTGTCTCATACGAAATCTTTGTTTTTGTTTATCAGTTAATTTATGAAAACAATTAGAACAGCTAACTCCCTCCTCATATTGCTTGTTTTTTTTTTCTAATTTCGTAATAGGTTCTCTACAACCAGCGCAAATTTTTAAATTGCCAGGTTTTAGGCCATGTTTTACCGATACTCTATTGTCAAAGACAAAACAATCACCTTTCCATAAACTTTTTTTTTTATCGATCTTATTTAAATAATTAATGATACCTCCATTTAATTGATAAACATTTTTAAAACCCTTATTTCTCAAATAAAAACTTGCCTTTTCACATCTAATACCACCAGTACAAAACATACCTATGTTGTTATTTTTTTTTAATGATTTAAAATATTTTGGAAAGTCTCTAAAATTATTCAGTTTTGGATTTATTGATCCTTTGAAAGTGCCAACTCTAAATTCAAAACTTTTTCTTGTATCAATAATGACTGTGTTCTTTTTTTTAATAAAATTATTCCAATTTTCAGGATCAATTTGATTATTAATAATTTTTTTTTTTAATTTAATACCAATAGGAACAAGTTCTTTTTTAATCTTAATTTTACCTTTGTGAAAAGCTTGATATTTATAATGTGATAAATTTTCGCTATCAAAGTTTTTTAAATTTAAAATTATTTTTATATTTCTTTTAATTATAATATATCTATCAATTTTAAAGCTTATTGTTCCATTTACACCTACAGAGGATAATATTATAGTCCCTCTAAAATTTTCTTGTTTTAGGTAATTATCAAGTATTTTCTTTTTCTTTTTAAGATTTGTAATCTTTTTAAATTTGTAAAAACCAAAAATATTATACATTATAATTTTCTACAAATTGATAAACCATCGCCAATTGGTAGAATGATATTTTCTACTCTTTTGTCTTTATCGATATGGGAATTAAATTCTCTAATTTTAATTGTAAGATTGTCATTTTTATTTTTATCTATAACGTCACCGTACCATAAAACATTATCTGTTATAATTATCCCTGATTTTTTTAACATTTTTAAAGATTTTTCAAAATAATTTATATAATTTTCCTTATCAGCATCAATAAATACTAAGTCAAAAACTTCTTTATTTTTAAGAAGCTCGTCTAGTTCGTCACTGGCATTTTTAACTAAAAGATTTATTTTGTTTTCAAGATTAGCTTTAATAAAAAAATTTTTAGCTATTTCAGAAGTTTGTTTGTTTTTGTCTATAGCTATTAAATTTGAGTCATTATTCATAGCTAATCCCATTGTTAAAGTGCTTAAACCTGTAAATGTTCCAATTTCTAAAATTTTTTTTGGATTATATAATTTTATTATTAGGTGTAATAGATGACATTGACTTAATGAAATTTGCATTTTTTTCTTTTCACCCAAAGTTTTGTTATATTTAATAATCTCTGTCTGAATCGGATTTAGTTTATAAGAATGATTGTTTATATATTCCTCGAGTTCGCTTGTAATCTTAATGTTTGAACCCATTTTAATTCAATTTTTTTTTCAAAATTTCATTAACAAGTTTTGGATTTGCTTTACCATTTGAATTTTTCATTACTTGACCGACAAAAAAACCAAATAATTTGTCTTTTCCTGATTTATAAGCTTCAACATTTTTTGGGTTTTCAGCAATTACTTTATTAATTAAATTTTCTAATTCCTTAGGATCACTTTGTTGTTTTAAACCTTTTTCATCTACAATAGTTATTGGATCTTT
The DNA here is from genome assembly GCA_902628495.1 of uncultured Pelagibacteraceae bacterium. Lineage (GTDB taxonomy): Bacteria > Pseudomonadota > Alphaproteobacteria > Pelagibacterales > Pelagibacteraceae > Pelagibacter. The sequence goes on from CACONH010000005.1 coordinate 24,430, forward strand.
ATCTCCATCTCTCATTATTTCAAACACAGATTTAGCAATTTTGCCTGAAATGGTTCCATCTTTGATTAAATTAATTAATTTTGATAAATTTTTTGAGGAAATTGGACTTTCTGTTATTTCAATATTTTTTTCGTTTAATAATGCAAATAACTCTCCTGTTATCCAGTTTGTAGCTAATTTTACATCAGAGTTTTTTGAAACTTCTTCAAAATATTTTGATATTTCAATGTCTGACACTAGTATATTTGCTTCATAAGGTGATAGTTTAAATTTTTCAATAAATCTTTTCTTTTTTTCATCAGGAAGCTCAGGAATATCTTTTTTTATTTGATCTATAAAATTATCATTTAATTCAAGCGGTAAAAGATCAGGATCAGGAAAATATCTATAATCATGTGCATCTTCTTTAGATCTCATAGATCTTGTTTCATTTTTTTTGGTATCAAATAATCTTGTTTCTTGATCAATAGAGCCACCCTCTTCAATTAGGTCTACTTGACGATTAGCCTCGAAATCTATTGCCATTTGCATAAATTTTATAGAATTGACATTTTTAATTTCGCATCTTGTGCCTAGTTTTTTATCCCCTTTTTTTCGAACAGAAACGTTTACATCAGCTCTTAATGAGCCTTCTTGCATATTACCATCGCAAGTTCCTAAATATCTCATTATCGATCTTAATTTTTTAATATATGCATTTACTTCATCTAAAGATCTTAAATCAGGTTTGCTAACTATTTCCATTAAAGCTACGCCTGATCTATTTAAATCAACTAATGTGTTTTGAGGATCTATATCATGGATACTTTTTCCTGCATCTTGCTCCAAATGAAGTCTTTCAATACCAATATTTTTTTCCCCATTTGGCATATCTAATATAACAGATCCCTCACCAACAATTGGATTTTTATATTGAGAAATTTGATAACCTTGAGGCAAATCAGCATAAAAATAATTTTTTCGATCAAATATTGATCTTTTGTTAATCTTAGCTTTTAATCCAATACCTGTCTTGACAGCTTGTTTAATACAATGTTCGTTAATTACTGGCAACATTCCTGGAAATGCTGCATCGACCAAGCTAACTTGAGTGTTAGGTTCTGATCCAAATTTTGTTGATGAAGTTGAAAATAATTTAGACTCAGATAAGACTTGTGCATGAACTTCAAGACCAATAATAACTTCATATTTGTTATCATTTCTTATTATTAGATATTCACCATTATTTTTACTCACTTAATCCACCAATCAGTTATATTATTTTTAAAGCTTATATTTTTTTCTAAAGCAAATGCGATATTTAAAATACTTTGCTCATCAAATGCCTTTCCAATAACTTGTAAACCTAGTGGGTAGCCTTTTTTATCATGACCCGCTGGAATTGATATGGCAGGTAACCCTGCAAGATTAATTGGAACTGTGAAAATATCATTCAAATACATTGATACTGGATCATTTAATTTCTCTCCAATCTTAAAAGCAGAGCTTGGCGTAGATGGAGTTAATATAGCATCGACCTTTTTATAAGCCTCATCAAAATCATTTTTGATTAGTCTTCTTACTTTTTGTGCTTTTAAATAATATGCATCGTAATAACCTGATGATAAAACATATGTTCCAATCATAATTCTTCGCTTTACTTCATCACCAAAACCCTCTGATCTTGTTTTTTCGTACATATCTATAAGATTTTCACCTTTTGATCTAAAACCATATTTTACACCATCGTATCGAGCAAGATTTGATGAGGCTTCTGCAGGAGCTACAATGTAATACGTTGGTAAGGCATAATTAGTATTAGGTAAACTTATCTCAATAATTTGACCTCCGTTTTCTTTAATAATTTTTATTCCTTTTTCCCATAGCTCGTCAATTTCTTTTGGCATTCCATCAACTCTATATTCTTTTGGTATGCCTATTTTTTTTCCTTTAATATTCTCGTTTAGATTAGTAAAATAATTTTCTCTTTTGAAATCAACAGAAGTTGAGTCTTTTGTATCGTAAGTACTCATAATTTCGAACATCAAAGAACAATCTTTGACATCATGAGTCATGGGTCCTGCTTGATCCAAAGATGATGCAAATGCTACTATACCATACCTAGAGCAACTACCGTATGTTGGCTTTAAACCAACTGTGCCAGTAAAGGATGCTGGTTGTCTAATAGATCCACCTGTATCTGTACCTATTGTTGCTGGAGTTAATTTTGCAGCCAGTGCTGATGATGAACCACCAGAAGATCCACCAGGCACTAAATTCTCAGATACTGGATTTTGAACGTTACCAAAATAACTTGTTTCATTTGAAGAACCCATTGCAAATTCATCACAGTTTAACTTCCCAATTATAATACCTCCTTCATCTAGAATATTTTGAGTAACTGTTGACTCATAAGTTGGAATAAAATTTTCAAGAATTTTACTTCCAGCTGTAGTTTTAATATTTTTTGTACAAAACAAGTCTTTTACAGCAATAGGTATACCAGGTAATTTTTTTTTAAAGTCTGGTTTTTGATCAAATATTTTTGCTTTTTTAATTGCACTTTCATAATTTTCAGAAATATAAGCATTAAGCTTTTTTGATTTTTTTGATCTTTCAATAAAAGCAATAGTTACCTCAGTTGATGATAATTCTTTTTTTTTAATTTTGTCTACAAGTTCAACTAATTTTAAATCTGTTATATTGCTCATTATTCAACCACCTTAGGTACAACAAAAAAATCTTTATTTTTGTCAGGCGAATTTTTTAAAATATCCTCACGAATATTTTCAGATTTTATCTCATCTTTACGTAATTTTAACGTAGTTTCAGCAATTGAGGTTAATGGTTCAGTATTTTTTGTATCTAATTCATTTAATTTTTCAATAAAAGAAAATATTGAATTTAAATCTTTACCTAATTTTTTAGCTTTATTATCATCGATTGAAATCCTAGATAATTTAGATATGTGCTTTACTGTTTTAAGATCAATTGTCATATGATATGAATATCAAAAACTATCATTAAATCTAAAAAATACAATATGATCACTATTGAGCATCTTAAGAAAAAAATTGACAGTAATGCGAGATTAATTGGTTTGGATTTAGGGTCAAAACGTATAGGTGTAGCAATTTGTGATGATAAAAGAAAAATATCTACTCCTTTTAAAACTATAGAATTTAAGAATATGCAATATCTATTGGATCAATTAACAAACATTATTTACGAAAATAACGTGTCTGGGATTATAATCGGATTCCCAATTAATATGGATGGCAGTTTAGGGAGAGCAGCCCAATCTGTTAAAGATAAAGCAAATATGATATCAAAAAACTTAAAAATTAATGTTGTGCTTTGGGATGAGAGAATGTCAACCAAAGGTGCTTTTAATATTTCTAAAGAATTAGACGTTAATGTAACAAAAAGAGAGAAAAAAATTGATGAAAATGCTGCATCATTCATTTTACAAGGCGCAATCGATTATCTTAATAATTAAGCTTGCATTAATGATGCTTTGAAGTTATAGAGTTAGTTTTAATGGCCAATTCAAAAAATGCTGTTAAAATTTCTAAAAAACATCTTCTAGGTATTCAAGATCTATCAATCTCTGACATAAAGACTATTCTTTTTGAGTCAAAAAACTTCATAGCTTTGAACAAAAGTAAAAATAAAAAAATAGATATCTTGAGAGGTAAAACACAAATAAATTTATTTTTTGAACCATCTACTAGAACTCAAAGTTCATTTGAGCTTGCTGGAAAGAGATTAGGTGCTGATGTTATGTCTATGAATATAACTAATTCAGCAATTAAAAAAGGAGAAACTTTAATAGATACTGCGATGACTTTAAATGCGATGCACCCTGATATTATTGTTGTAAGACATCAAGACTCGGGTGCCTCAAATTTATTGTCACAAAAAGTTAATTGTGCTGTATTAAATGCAGGCGATGGCAGAAGAGAACATCCAACTCAAGCATTGCTTGATGCTCTAACAATTATGGAGAAAAAAAATAAAATAGAAGGTCTTAAAATTGCAATTTGTGGAGATATACTTCATTCAAGAGTTGCTAGATCAAATATTTATTTATTAAATATGTTGGGTGCAGACATAAATATAGTTGCACCATCTAATTTGATGCCAAAAGATTTAGAAAAATTTGGTGTCAACACTTTTACAAATATGAAAGAGGGAGTGAAAGATTGTGACATTGTGATGATGTTAAGGTTACAAAATGAAAGAATGACAAGTTCATTTCTCTCATCAAATAGAGAGTATTATGAATATTATGGGCTTACACCAGATAAATTAGAGAAAGCAAAAAGTGATGCAATTATTATGCACCCTGGTCCTATGAATAGGGGAATAGAAATAGATACAAAATTAGCTGATGACATTAATAAAAGTGTAATTAAAGAACAGGTTGAATTAGGTGTTGCTGTAAGAATGGCCTGTCTAAAGTTATTTTGTGAATGATGAAAAAACAATTTTTTTTAAATGCAAAAATAATAGATCCTAAAAATTCTATAGATGAAATAGGCGGTTTGATTATTGGTGAAAATGGAAAAATTGAGGCTATAGGTAAAAAAGTAAACCAGAATAATATTCCTTCAAGAGAAAAATATATAGATCTTAAAGAAAAATTTATATTTCCAGGTCTTGTTGATATGAGAGTATTTGTAGGTGAGCCAGGATACGAATATAAGGAAAATTTTAGGACGTTGAGCAATGCAGCGTTAGCTGGAGGTGTTACATCTGTTGTTACCATGCCCAATACTTCCCCTGTTATAGATAATGTTTCTATGGTTGACTTTCTTAAGAGAAGAGGAAGAGATAAATCAAAGATTAATATATTTCCAACCGCTAGTTTAACAAAAGGAATAGCTGGAACTAATATGAATGAATTTGGACTTTTAAATAAAAAAGGAATAATTGGTTACACAGATGGTACTCAAACTATTCAAAATACAAGATTAATGTCCAGAATTATGAGATCTGCTTTTGATTTAGATGCACTAGTAATACAACATGCAGAAGATAATGAATTATCAAAAGATGGACAAGTTAATGACGGTATAATCGCAACTAAACTTGGTCTTCAGGGTATACCCGACTATGCAGAAAAGGTTATTATAGAAAGAGATTTAACCTTATTAGAAGATTTCAATTGCAGATATCACATTGCTCAAATATCATCAGAAAAGTCTGTTGAAATAATTAAAAATAGAAAAGAAATTGTAAAATTTACAACTGGTGTTTCAATTAATAATTTATCATTAAACCAAAATGATATAGGAGACTTTCGTACCTTCCTTAAGTTATCCCCTCCTCTAAGGACAGAGGAGGACAGATTGTCTCTAATAAAAGGTATAAACCAAAATTTGATAGATGTTATTGTCTCAGATCATAAACCTGAAGATGAAGAGTCAAAAAGGTTAACATTTTCTCAAGCTGCTACAGGTGCCTCTGGCATAGAAACTCTTTTACCACTTGCATTAGAATTATTTCACAACGGATCAATAAAACTAAATAAGATAATTGAGTGCATGACAAGCAATCCAGCTAAAATTTTAAAAATTGATAAAGGGAGTCTTTCTGTAGGAAGTGATGCTGACTTATGTATTGTTGATATATATAAGCCATGGGTAGTTAAAAAAGAAAAAATGATATCAAAGTCAAAAAATACTTGTATAGAAGATAAAAAACTACAAGGCAAAGTATTAAGCACTTTCGTTAATGGAGTAGAATTATTTAAATGTTAAATTTAGAAATTATTTTGATTATTACAATCTCTTATTTATTTGGTTCTATTCCATTTGGACTTATCTTAACTAAAATTTTTATTGGTAAAGATATAAGAAAAATAGGCTCTGGAAATATCGGAGCAACTAATGTTTTAAGATCTGGAAATAAATTTATAGGCTATTTAACATTAACTTTGGATATTTTAAAAGCTGTAGTGCCTATTTTATTTGTTAATTTTTATTATAATGATCAACTATACTTAGCTTCTTTATCAGTTTTTATAGGTCATGTTTTTCCAATTTGGCTTAAATTTAAAGGTGGTAAAGGTGTTGCGACTTATGTTGGAATTTTATTTTGTTTAAATTACTTGTCAGGAATAGTATTTTGTGTAACTTGGTTATCAATTTTTTTTATATTTAAATACTCTTCTTTAAGTTCAATTGTATCCAGTTTTTGTATACCTATTTTTCAATATTTTTTTATTTCAGATCCCTTTTATTATTTCTACTTTATAATGTTCATAATGATTTTTTATACACACCGAGAAAATATAAAACGCCTAATAAATAAGACAGAATCTAAGTCAAAAATTTATTAATTTGACTATCTAGGCCTTTAATGTACTTTTGTAATGATGAATTTAGTCATTGTTGAAAGTCCAGCCAAAGCAAAAACAATAAATAAATATTTAGGAAAAGATTATACAGTTCTTGCAAGTTACGGTCATATAAGAGATTTACCATCTAAAAATGGATCTGTAGATCCAGAAAATAAATTCAAAATGATATGGGAAGTAGATAGTTTTTCAAAAAAATATTTAAAAGAAATTACAGATGTAGCAAAAGATTCTGATAAAATTATTTTAGCTACAGACCCTGATCGTGAAGGAGAAGCAATAGCATGGCATGTTAAAGAATTTTTAGATGAAAAAAAAATACTTAAAGATAAAAAAATTGAAAGAGTGGTATTTAACGAAATCACAAAAAAAGCAGTTATAAATGGCATAGAAAATCCTAGATCACTTGAAGGTCAACTTGTTGACGCTTACATGGCAAGAAGAGCTTTAGATTATTTAGTAGGTTTTAATATTTCACCAATATTATGGACTAAATTACCAGGCTCTAAGTCAGCTGGTAGAGTTCAATCAGTAGCTTTGAGATTGTTAACCGAAAGAGAACATGAAATTGAAGTATTTAATCCAGAAGAATTTTGGACAATAAATGTAAATTTTATTACTTCCTCAAAAAATATTTTAACCTCATCAATATCTGAATTAAACGGAGAAAAAATTGAAAAATTTAGTTTTAGAAATAAAGAAGATATAAATAATGCCATATCAAAAATTAAGGAGAAAAAATATTTAATTAAAGATATAACTTCAAAAATATTTACAAGGAACCCATCAGGTCCTTTCACAACTTCAACTCTCCAGCAATCTGCTTCAAGTAAATTAGGTTTTGGTGCTTCAAGAACAATGCAAATTGCACAGAGACTCTATCAAGGTATTGAGATAGATGGGGATACAAAAGGTTTAATAACTTATATGAGGACTGATGGTACCAATATATCTCAAGAAGCTATTCCATTATTTAGAAAATATATAGAGGAAAAATATGGTGACGATTATCTTCCCGAACAAGCTAATAATTATTCTGGTAAAAAAGCAAAAAATGCACAAGAAGCGCATGAAGCAATTAGACCAACAGAAATAAAAAATTCACCTGAAAGTATAAAAAAATATTTAAGTACAGATCAGTATAAATTATATGATCTTATTTGGTCGAGAGCTTTGTCATCTCAAATGCAGCCAGCTAAATTTGATAGAAAAACTATATTAATTACCTCAGAAGATGGAAAGAACATATTAAAATCTAGTGGCTCAACTATAAAATTTGACGGGTTTTTAAAACTTCAAAAAATTGATGAAAATGATGATGAAAAAATATTACCAGAAGTGTCTAAAGGACCAATCGAAATAAAAGAATTTAACGATGAGCAGCACTTTACACAACCACCTCCACGTTTTTCAGAAGCAAGTTTAGTAAAAAAATTAGAAGAATTAGGAATTGGTCGTCCCTCAACATATGCAAGTATTATCTCTGTTATATCTAATAGAGGATATGCGGATATAGTAAATAAGAGATTTTTTCCAACCGATAGAGGAAAACTACTATCTGCCTTTTTGGAGAAACTGTTTTCAAGATATGTTGACTATGATTTTACTGCTAAACTTGAGGACCAATTAGATGATATTACCTCAGGAAAAGAAAATTGGATAAAAGTTTTGGATCAGTTTTGGATAGATTTTAATAAAAATGTTTTAAATGTTAAAGAAAAAAGAACACGTGAAGTACTTGATTTATTAAATGAAAGTTTGGGAAAGTTAATATTTGATACAGATGAAAATGGTAAAATTGATAGAAAATGTAAGCTCTGTCAAACAGGAGAATTAAGTTTAAAAAATAGCTTTAGAGGAGGTGCATTTATTGGGTGTTCTGGTTATCCAGAATGTAAATTCACAAGACCTCTTTCTAAAATTAAAGCATCGCAACAAGTGAACCTGGCAGAACCTAAATTAATTGGAAAAAATGATATCGGTAAGGATATTTATTTGAAAAATGGAAGATTCGGACCTTATTTGCAATACGAACTAAGCGATGAAGAAATAGAAAACATTAAAAAACCAAAAACTAAAACCAAAAAGAAAAAGAAAGAAGAAAGTAACTTTAAAAATGTATCTATACCAAAAGGTTTAGATATAAAGAATGTTGATCTTGATAAGGCGAAATATTTATGTTCGCTTCCTAGAATAATAGGTAAACATCCAGACTTAGATAAAGACATCACAATTAACGTTGGACGATTTGGTCCATATTTAAAGTGTGATAATAAATCAGCAAGATTAGAAAGTATTGAGGAATTATTTAATATTGGATTAAACAGAGCGATAACTTTGATATCAGAGGCGAAACCTGGAAGAATTTCATCTTCTATAATAAAAGATTTAGGTGAGCATCCAGAAGACAAAAAACCAGTTAGAATTATGAAAGGTCAGTACGGACCTTACATAAAATACAAGTCATTAAATGCTACAATTCCAGAAGAGAAAGATCCAGCTGAACTTACAATGGAAGAGGCATTGATTTTGATTGAGAAAAGAAAAGAATACGATAGAAGTAAAAAGAAAAAAAAATAAATGAGTGCTGATAAAAAATTAATAGAAAATAACATTAATTTACCTGAAGCGCCCGCGCCAGTGGGATCATACGTAGCAAGTAAGATTGTTGGAAAATTATTATATATTTCAGGGCAAATCTCTATGAGCTCAAAAGGTGAGTTAATAAAAGGTAAATTGGGTAAAGATTTAAATACCGAAGACGGATATAAAGCAGCAGAAAGATGTGCACTAAGTATTTTAGCTCAAGCAAAGAAAATATTATCTGGAGATCTAGATAAAATAAAATCTTGTATAAAAATTGTAGGTTTTGTTAATTCAACAGATGATTTTATAGAACAACCAAAGGTTATTAACGGTGCATCCGATATGTTAGTTAAGATCCTAGAGGATAAAGGCATGCATACTAGGGCGGCAGTTAGTGTAAATAGCTTACCGTTAGGTGTTGCAGTTGAGATTGATGCAATTTTTGAAATAAAATAACTATCTTCCTATTCCAAAATAATTAATACCTTTTTTTTTCATTGATTTTGGAGAATACAGATTACGCATATCAAATACTTTAAAGTTGCTCTTTTTAATTAATTTTTTGAAATTTAAAGTTTTAAATTCATTCCATTCAGTGTGAAGTATTATTAAATCTGATCTAAGGCATGCTTGAGATACATTTTTACAATATTTAACTCTTTTAAATTTTTTAAATTCATTTTTTTTACCTGACGGATCAAAATAATTAATAATAGCTCCTTTTTTTAATAATTTTGGTATCATATATAAACTTGATGCTTCTCTCATATCATCAGTGTTAGGCTTAAAAGTAACTCCTAAAAAAGTTATTAATTTATTTTTTAGATTATTATTTAAAATTTTGTATACTTTTTCTGTTAATAATTTTTTTCTATTTTCATTTGATTTAATTACAGCTTTTATAATTGATAAATTTGATTTAAACTTATTTGAGGTATCTATTATTGCTCTAGTGTCTTTAGGAAAACAAGAACCACCATATGCTGGGCCTGCTCTTAAAAATCTATCTCCTATTCGTTGATCTGAGCCCATGCCTTGAGAAATTTCTTTAATATCAACATTTGTTTTTTCACAAAGATTTGCTAATTCATTGATATAGGATATCTTTGTGGCTAGAAAAGCATTTGATGCATATTTAATTAGTTCAGCTCCACGTCTTGAAGTTCTAAAAAATCTACTTGTCTTTTTAACTATGGGTAAATAAAGGTTTTTAAGATATTTATTTGCTTTATTACTATCAGTTCCAACTACAACTCTATCAGGGCTCAAAAAATCTCTTATTGCTTCACCCTCTCTTAAAAATTCGGGATTAGAAACAACATCTACCAATTTTTTTCTTTTTTGTTTTATCAAAATTTTTTCAATTTTATCACCAGTAGTCACAGGTACTGTAGACTTTGTGATAACAACTTTATATTTTTTTATAAATTTTTTTAAATTATTGGCAACATTAAAAACATATTTCAAATCAGCCGAGTTACTATTTTTTTTAGTGGGAGTACCAACACAGATAAATATAATATCAGAGTTTTCTACTGCCTCTTTTAAATTTTTCGTAAAAATTAATCTTTTTTGTTTATAATTACGTTTTAAAATTTCCTCTAGACCTGGTTCATATATTGGGAGTATTCCTTTATTAAGTGCATTAATTTTTTCAATATCATTATCTACACAATAAACAGTATTTCCTAAATCTGAAAAACAAACTCCACTAACCAAACCAACATAGCCTGTTCCTATCATGCATAATTTCATAACTTTGATATTTCTATTCCTGATTTAATATACCCGGACATACTCCCGCAATCTAAATATTTTCCACGGAATTTATGTCCAATAAATTTATCACCTTCGTTTATCAATTTTTTGATTGCGTCTGTAATATGAATTTCACCACCTTTACCTGGTTTAAGATTTTTTAGTTTAGAAAATATTTTTTTTGGAAGGATGTATCTACCTATAACAGCATTTGTTGAAGGTGCACTTTTAATAGTTGGTTTTTCAATAACATCTTTAATAAAAAAATTATTCTTGTTAAGTCTTTTAGATAACGAATATATACCCCATCTACTTACATTATTTTTTTTAACTTTCATACTCGCCATCACTGAACATTTATTTTTCATACTTATGCTAATCATATCTTTTGAACAATTATTTTTTACGATTAAATCATCTGGTAACAACATTAAAAAATATTTATCTTTTATAAATTTCTTTGTTTTAAGTACAGCATCGCCAGTACCCAAAGGTTTATTTTGATATACAAATTTTATCATCTTTTTGTATTTTAGGATTTTTTTATACTCGTTAATTATTCTTTTATCTTTCTTTTTTTTAATAATCTTTTTGTAAAAACTATCCTTATAAAAATAATCTTTTATCATCATTTTTTTTTTGGAGATTATAAATACAACTTCTTTAATGCCGGCATCAATGCATTCATCTAGTATATATTCAATGCCAGTTTTACCGTTCATTGGTAACAATTCTTTTGCAAAAACACTAGTTAATGGCAGTAGTCTTGTACCAAGACCTGCTAAAGGTATTATTGCTTGTCTAATCATAAATAACTATTATTAGTGAAGTACCATAAATGATTATTTTTAAAAGCATTAATAAACTTAACAAAGAAGTTAATTTTAAGGCAGATATTGGTTTTGTCCCAACCATGGGGGCTTTGCATCAAGGACACGTGAGTTTGATAAAAAAATCACAAAAAAAATGCAAAAAAACATTAGTAAGTATATTTGTTAACCCTGCACAATTTAATAATAAAGAAGATTATAAAAAATACCCAAAAAATATTCAAAAAGATATTAAATTGTTAAAAAATCTCAAAGTAGACTATGTTTTAATACCTACTGTTAAAGATGTATATGGAAATAAGAATAAAAAAAAATTTAAAATTAGCAAATCAAATAAAATATTATGTGCCAAATATAGACCTGGTCATTTTGAAGGGGTTTTAGGAGTAATAGATCAATTTATTAAAAAATTAGAAATAAATAAAATATTTTTAGGTGAAAAAGACTATCAACAATACATACTTATTAGAGATTTTTTAAAAAAAAAATCAAATGTAAAAAGCATACTGTGCAAAACAATTAGAATGAAGAATGGACTTGCTTATTCATCAAGAAATAGATTATTAAATCAAAAATCTATAAAAGGATCTGCTTTGCTTGTTTCAAAATTGAAAAAATTATTTATTCTGTTAAAAAAAGATTTAAATAATAAATTTATAATAAATGATTTCATAAACAAAAATAACAAATTTAATATTGAATATTTAGAATTAAGAAATAAAAATAACTTAAGTAAAAAAATAAGTAAAAAAAATGCTAAAATTTTTATTGCATTTTATATTCAAGGAATAAGGTTAATAGATAACTTTTAACTATAAAAAAAATAAGCACCTATTCCTAAAAAAGAAAGAAAACCAATAACATCTGTAATTGTTGTTACAAAAACACTTGATGCTATTGCAGGGTCTATATTAAATTTTTTAAGTGTAACTGGTATTAAAATTCCAAATAAACCGGCTACAATCATATTTAAGACCATAGATACAGAAATAATTATAGATAATACATAATCTTTAAACCATAACTGTACAATTAATGCACTGATAATTGCAAAAATTATTCCATTAAGAACTCCAATATTAAATTCTTTTAATACAATCTTTAAAAAATTACTGTCTGTTAAGTCGTTCGTAGCAATTCCTCTTATTGTTACAGCTAAAGTTTGCATACCTGCATTACCACCCATTGAAGCAACTATTGGCATCAAAAATGCTAAGGCAACCATTTGTTCAATAGTTGCACCAAATTTACTAATTACCCATGTTGCAAGAAAAGCAGTAAATAAATTTAATAATAACCAATTAAAACGTCTTTGTGTTTTTTTAATTACTCCATCTGTGATCTCTTCATCGCCTACCCCGGCCAATCTTAAAGTATCTTCTTCTGCTTCCTCTTTTAAAACAGTTAATATATCATCACTTGTAATCATTCCTACTAATTTACCGTTTTTATCTATAACAGCAGCAGAATTTAAGTTATAGTTTTCAAATAACCTTCCAACCTCTTCTTTGTCCATTTCTACTGGTATTGTAACTTGTGACTCAAGCATTATATCAATCATTCTTGTTTCTCTTGAAGTTCGCAAAACTTTAGATGAAGGAACAGTTCCAAGTGGTTTAAATTCACTGTCTATTATATAGATTTCTAAAAATTGATCTGGTAAATCTTTATTCTCTCTAAGATAATCAATTGTTTGTCCTACTGACCAATTACTAGGAATAGCTGTGAATTCTCTTTGCATAATTCTAGCGGCAGTATCTTCAGGATAACTTAAACTTTCTAAAAGAATAAATCTATCTTTAGGTGGAAGAGAAGATAAAATTTGATTTTTATTTTCTTCATCAATATTTTCTAAAATTTTAATTGCGTTATCAGACTCTAAATTCTTTAAAATAAAAACAATCGATTCAGATGACAACATTTTTACTATTTCAGACTGAATATTTTCATTTAGTTCTACAAATATATCTGGATTAATTTTGAAGTTATTCAACTTTATCAAATTTTCACGGTCGTTTTGATTTAAATGTTCAATAATATCAGCGGCATCTGCAGGATGCATTTCTTTGAATGAGTTAGAAAGAAATTCAACATCGCTATTTTGGATTTTTTCTACAATAACTTTTATATATTCCTTGTTAAATTCAAAATTTACTTTTTTATCTTTATTTTTTTTTAATGTAGACATTTTTATAACTTTTAAAATTTATTAGAACTATTAATACAAAATACATATAATACAATTTTTAAATGAATATAGAGATCAAAAAATCAACAAAACCTGTAAATTACAAAAAGGCGATTAATTTACTGGAAGAAAGAGTTCAAAATTTAACAATTAATAACGAAAAAGAATTGATATGGTTTTTAGAACATAGGTCAATTTTTACTGCAGGAACAAGTTATAAAGAAAAAGAGATAGTTGAAAAATCTATTAACATTTTAAAAACAAATAGAGGTGGAAAAATAACATGGCATGGACCAGGTCAAATCATTTGTTACCTCGTTATAGATTTGAATAAAAGAAAAAAAGATATTAGAAAATTTATTTCAGCAATAGAAAAAAGTATTATCAACACTTTAAAAGAATTAAATATTAAATCTTTCAATGATAGAAAAAATGTTGGTATATGGACAAATCATAATAATGAAATTAAAAAAATTGCAGCTATAGGGATACGGGTAAAAAAGTGGGTTGCATTTCACGGTTTTTCTTTAAATTATTCAAACAGTTTGGAGGAATATAAAAAAATTATTCCTTGCGGTATTAGTGACAAAGGGATCATAAATATAAATAAAATTAAAAAGGTTAGTAAATCAGAGATATTAAGAAGATTAGAAAAAAACTTGTTAAATTATTTAGACTATTAATCTTTTTTTATTTAAATAATCATTAAAATATGCAGGAGGTTTAGCCTCAAAATTAAACTTTTTATTATTTATCATAAATTTAATCTTATAAGCATGAAGCATCAATTTTTTTTCGTTTTTATTTTTTTGTTTGATAATATTATATTTACTATCACCAACTATAGGATTACCCATGAATGCAAGTTGTTTTCTTAATTGATGTTTTCTTCCTGTAATCGGTTTGAGTTCAACAAAACTAAAAAAATTATTTGAATTAATTACATTATAATTTGTAATCGCTAACTCAGTAATTTTTTTTTCTCTTTCATATTTTACTAAATTTCCTCTTATTTCTCCCTTTTTATTTTTAAATATTCCATGACAAATAGCTAAATAAGTTTTATGAATTTTTTTTAATCTAAATAGTGAAGTCAATAATTTTGCACTATTATAATTTTTTGCGATAATCATTACACCTGATGTCTCTTTATCTAAACGATGAACCGAATAAGGTTTTGTATCTTCAAATAAGGTGCTATTAGAAAAAATATCTATTAAATTATTTTTTGATTTTGTTCCACCTTGCGAGGAAATGCCAGATTTTTTATTTATTACTATAAAATCATCATTATCACTTATCAATGATTTTTCATTTTCATCTAAATTTTTTTTAGAAGGTTTATATATAGATTTATCTTTTGGTTTAAATTTATAATCAAAATTATAAAAATTTATTTCATCTCCAATTTGTAATCTATATGATGAGTTTGTTTTTTTCTTATTTAATTTAATTTTTCCATTTCTTATCGATTTTTCTAATAAAGATTGAGGATATTTGCCTATATTGTTTTTAATCCATCTATCTAAACGCATAGATATATGAACTGGTTTTATTTTATAAGACCTATCCATTTATTAAAATTGATTATGCTGAAATTTGTTTTTTATTCTTATCTTCTGGCTTGAGGTCTTCTTTTTTTTTCTTTTTAAATTTTCTTTTTGCCTCAACATCTCTATCTACAAATTCAATAACTGCCATAGGTGAATTATCTCCATATCTATAACCTGCTTTAACTATTCTTGTGTATCCACCTGCTCTTTTTTCATATCTTTTTGATAAAGTATTTAAGACTTTATTAGCGTTTGTTTTATCTTGTAATTTAGAAATTAAAACTCTTGTATTTGTTAAATTTTTTTTTTTTCCTAAAGTTATTAGTTTCTCTGCTTGAGGTTTTATAAGTTTTGCTTTTGGTAAAGTTGTTATAATTTGCTCATATTTAATCAATGAATTAAGCATATTCTTTATCAAAGCCTTTCTGTGTTCAGACGTTCTATTTAACTTTTTATATCCAAGTTTATGTCTCATTTAGATGCTTTCTTCTAATTTTTTAGACAATTCAGCTATGTTATCTGGTGGCCAATTAGGTATTTCCATTCCAAGATAAAGTGACATTCCATTTAAAATTTCTTTAATTTCATTTAATGATTTTCTGCCAAAATTTGGCGTTCTTAACATTTCACCTTCTGATTTTTGAACTAAATCACCTATATATATAATGTTATCGTTTTTTAAACAATTCATAGATCTAACTGAAAGTTCAAGTTCATCAACCTTTCTTAATAAATTTCTGTTAAATTCAGGTTCCTTAGGTGATTCAGTAACTGCTATCTCTTGTGGCTCATCAAAATTTACAAACATAGCGAGTTGATCTTGAAAAATTCTTGCTGAATAAGCTAACGCATCTTCTGCAGATATTGAACCATTGGTTTCCACTTCCATAGTTAATTTATCGTAGTCAAGTGCTTTACCTTCCCTAGCTGTACTAACTGAATATGAAACTTTCTTAACAGGGCTAAATAAAGAGTCTATAGGTATTAGACCTAATGGAGGCTCTTCTGGTTTGTTAAGATCTGCAGGTACATACCCTTTTCCATTTCCAACGATCATTTCCATGTGAAAATTGGTATTTTCATCTAAATTACAAATCACAAGGTCTGGATTTAATATTTCTATTTCATTAACTGGAGTTATATTTGAGGCTTTTATTACACCTGGACCTTTAGCATCTAAAATTAATTTTTTTGAACCCTCTGCGTTACTTTTTAATGCTAATGACTTAACGTTTAAAACAATATCTGTAACATCTTCTCTAACACCTTTTATTGAAGTAAACTCGTGAAGCACACCATCTATTTGAATGGCAGTGACTGCTGTACCTCTAATAGATGAAAGTAGAATTCTTCTTAAAGAATTTCCTAAAGTAAGTCCATATCCTTTTTCTAATGGTTCAGCAATTACTTTTGCGTAAGATTTGTCCTCGCTTAAATTAACATCTAATTTTCCCGGTTTTATTAATGATTTCCAATTTTTTACATTTATTTCTGTGTTTTCCATTAAACTCTCCTTTTTTTTGGTGGTCTTGTTCCATTATGAGGCATTGGTGTAGTATCTTTAATTGATAAAATTTTAAAACCCCTGGCTTGTAAAGCTCTTAATGCGGTTTCTCTTCCTGAACCTGGACCTTTTATTTCAACTGTTAATGTTTTCATTCCAAATTCTAAAGCCTTAGTAGCCGCTGAGTCAGCAGCTATCTGGGCTGCGTAGGGCGTTGATTTCCTTGATCCTTTAAAACCTTTTTGACCTGCAGAAGACCAGGAGATAATATTTCCCTCAGTATCAGCAATTGAAACAATTGTATTGTTAAAACTAGACTGAACATACGCTATTCCGCTAGGTATATTTTTTTTTACTTTTTTCTTTTTTGAATAGGAGCTCTTTTTAACTACTTTTTGTTCCTTGTTGTCGTTTTTGTTATCTGTCTCTTTATTTTTAGCCATAAATTATTTCTTTAAAGGTGTTAATTTTTTACCAGCTATTGCTATTGCTTTACCTTTTCTTGTTCTAGCGTTACATCTTGTTCTCTGACCTCTTACAGGTAATTTTTTCTTATGTCTTGAGCCTCTGTAGCATGCCAAATCAATAAGGCGTTTTATGCTCATTGAGTTATCTCTTCTAAGATCTCCTTCAACAGAAAAATGTTTATCTATATATTCTCTTATTTTTAAAATTTGATCGTCTGTTAGTTGATTAACTCTAGTTGGTTTGGCAATATCTAAATCTTTGCAGATCTGTTTAGAGAATTTATCACCTATACCGTATATATAAGTAAGTCCAACCTGGACAATTTTATTTTGCGGAATATTTACACCAGCGATACGAGCCATAATTTGAGATAAAATCAAGCCTTTTATATAAGAAGTTGATTTAAAGTCAACTTTTAAACCTTTAAAATATCATTGATTTTACTAGTAATTTCAGCGATTTTTAAAGCCCCATCAATTTCATTAAAATTTGAATTAGCTGAGTAATAATTAAAAACGGGCCTAGTTGTTTCCATATAAGTATCGTATCTCTTTAGAATAGTATCTAAATCATCATCAGATCTATTTTCTATGATTTTTCTTTTTTTAATCCTTTGAATAATTGTATCTTTATTTACATTAAGAAAAAAAATAAAATCTATTTTTTGATCTGAATTAGTTAACCATAAATCTAAATTTTTAGCTTGATCTAAAGTTCTAGGATAACCATCAAAAATAAGTTTTCCTTTTTTTTGTTTATCAAATACCACTTTTTTTATTAAACTATTTACAATTTTATCATCAACAAACTTACCTTCATTCATATAATTAATTATTGTTCTTCCTATTTCTGATTCTTTTTTAATTTCATCTCTTAACATATCGCCAGTTGATACTTGAAAGTTGTTTAATTTTTTTTCTAAATATTTAGCTTGAGTTCCTTTTCCTGCACCAGGGGGACCAAATAGTATTATATTCACTTTTATCTGCCAAATTTTGTTTTTTTAATTAATTGTTCATACTGAGCACTCATTAATCTTGTTTGTATTTGAGTAACTGTATCTATTGCAACTACAACTACAATTAATATTGATGCGCCACCTAAATAAAAAGGTATAGGGTATTTTGAAATTAAGAATTCGGGCATCAAACAAACTAATGTCAGATACAAAGCACCTATTGTTGTTAGTCTTGTAAGGATTTGATCAATATATATTGCTGTGCTCTCACCTGGTCTTATACCTGGAACAAATCCCCCATATTTTCGTAAATTTTCAGCTGTTTCAACAGGGTTAAAAGTTATTGAGGTGTAAAAAAAAGTAAAAAATATGATTCCTGCAGCGTACAGCAACATATACAAAGGTTGGCCCTGTGTAAAATAAGATGCAAATGAAGTCACTGTATCGTTAGCGGAGAAATTAAAATTTGACATTGTAACTGGTAAAAGTAGAAGAGCTGATGCAAAAATTGCAGGTATAACTCCTGCTGTATTTATCTTTAAAGGTAAATGTGATGATTCCCCTCCATACATCTTATTCCCCATTTGTCTTTTAGGATAGTTGATAAGAATTTTTCTAAGAGCCCTTTCCATAAAAACAACAAACATTATTGTGGTTATTAATAATACAAATATAAAGATAATCATAACAGTTGAAATTGCACCAGTTCTACCTAATTCAAAAGTAGTAACCAACGCACGTGGTATTTCGGCTACTATTCCAGAAAATATTATTAAAGAAATTCCATTTCCAATTCCTCTTTGAGTAATTTGTTCCCCCAACCACATCAAAAAAACAGTTCCTGCAACAATTGTGGTGACAGTTGAAATTTTAAAAAAAATGCCAGGGTTAATTACTAAACCCGATGATGCTTCTAAACCGACAGAGAGACCGTATCCTTGAATTGTTGCGAGTAATACAGTTCCATATCTAGTTATTTGTGTAATTTTCTTTCTTCCAATTTCACCTTGGCTTTTCAAATTTTTAAAATAATCTGAAACACCCGTTAAAAGTTGAACAATAATGGCTGAAGATATATACGGCATAATACCAAGAGCAAAAATAGCCATACGACTTACTGCACCTCCAGCAAAAACATTAAACATTCCCAAAAGACCTTTTTGATTACCCTCCATCATAATTTTTAACTGATCAGGGTCAATTCCTGGTAATGGTACGAAAGTTCCAAATCTATATATCGCTAAAATAAAAATAGTGAAAATTATACGATTTTTTAAATCTCCTGATTGGGCAATTGTGCTCATATTAAATTTATTTGTTAATAATTTTTATATTTGAGCCTAACTTTTCAAGTTTTGTTTTAGCTGAATTAGATAAATAATTAACCTCAATGTTTAATTTTTCTTTGACATCACCGTTTCCCAGTACTTTAAGTTTTTTATATTTTTTTTTTACAATATTTAATTTTTTTAATAACTCTAAGTCAATTTTATCAGAAGGATTAATCTTTTTAGATTGAATAAACGCTTGTATATCTGACAAATTTAATAGTCCAATTTCTTTTTTATGTATTACATTAAACCCTCTTTTTGGAAGTCTTCTATACAAAGGCATTTGACCACCTTCAAAACTTTTAATAGCTACACCTGATCTAGATTTTTGACCTTTTACACCTCTGCCAGATGTTTTACCTTTACCTGATCCAATACCTCTGCCAACTCTAATTTTTTTTTCCTTAAGCTTTTTTAAATTATTTAACATTTATCCTCTTTTTTCAATGATCTCTGCAATTTTTTTATTTCTTATGATTGAAATTTGTTTTGGTGAGTTTTGTTTTTTTAAAGCTTTTAAACAAGCTCTTATTACGTTATGAGGGTTAGCTGTTCCTAATGATTTTGCTACAACGTCCCTTATACCAAGCACTTCACAAACAGCTCTTACAGGACCACCTGCGATAATTCCTGTTCCTTTTGGAGCAGCTCTCATTTTAATTTTTCCAGCTCCATCTTTTCCATATATATCATGATGTATTGTCCTACCTTCTCTTAAAGGTATTTGAACTAAATTTCTTCTTGCTAATTCATTTGCTTTTTTGATAGCATCTGGAACTTGTTTTGCCTTAGCATGAGCAATACCTATTTTTCCATTTTGATTTCCAACAACAACTAAAGCTGAAAAACCAAATCGTCTTCCTCCTTTAACTACTTTGGTTATTCTATTAACGTGAACTAATTTTTCAATAAAATCATCTTTTTGCATTAGAATTCCATACCGTTTTTTCTTAATGTTTCAGCAAATTCTTTAACTCTGCCATGATATTTAAATTTGCCTCTATCAAAATAAATTTTTTTAATATTTTTTTCTATAGCTTTCTTCGCAAGTTTTTCTGCAACAATTTTGGAAATTGAAATTTTATTTGTTTTAGGCGCATTTTTAATGTCTTTCTCTATAGAAGAAGCAGACAGTAAAGTTTTATTGTTTACATCATCAATAATTTGAGCTGAAAAATTCTTTAAGCTTCTTGAAACACTTAATCTATATCTATCACTGCTCGCGTTTCTTTTTAATTTATTTCTAACTCTAAATTTTTTTCTTTGTACAGTACTTAGTTTCATCACTTCTTCTTTCCCTCTTTTTTCAAAACATATTGACCCTTTTCTCTTATACCTTTTCCTTTATAAGGTTCAGGTGGTCTAAAAGATTTTATCTGTGAAGCGATCATTCCAACTTTTTGCTTATTCATACCTGTAATTTTTATTATAGTTTGTTTTTCAACTACTATTTTAATGTCACTAGGGATATCAAAATTAATGTCATGACTAAAGCCTAACTGGAGATTTAATTTACTACCTTTAAGTGCAGCTCTGTAACCAACTCCACTCAATTCCAGAATTTTTTCAAAACCTACACTTGAGCCGATAATAGCATTATTAATTAAACTTCTATTCATGCCCCAGAGTCTTTTTGTTGTGTCATCTATCTTCTTGGGTTTGATAGATATATCTTTTCCTTCATTTATTTTTAGTTCAAAAACATCTAAATTTATTTTAATTGATTGTTTGCCAAATGGTCCTTCTATATTAATATCGGAACCAGAAAGTAAAACTTTTACTTTCTCAGGTATAGAAATATTTATTTTTCCTATTTTAGACATTAAAAAACCTTACAGATCACTTCACCGCCTACTTTTTGTTTTCTTGCTTCAATATCAGTCATTACACCTTTTGGCGTTGATACAATTGCTATACCAAGACCATTGTTAATTTTTGGTAAACTTTCGGCGCTAGAAAATATTCGTCTACCAGGTCTTGATACTCTTTCTATTACACTAATAACCGGTGATCCAGAATTGTATTTTAGATCAATTGTTAAAATATTTTTGTTATCACTATTTGCTACATTAAAATTATTTATATAACCTTCGTTCTTTAAAACATCTGCAATTTTAGTTTTAAAATTTGATGAAGGCATTTCTACTTTTTTGTGATTTCTCATTTGAGAATTTTTAATTCTTGCTATCATATCTCCAATTGGATCACTTAAACTCATAAATTTTCCTTTCTACCAACTTGATTTTACCATTCCAGGGATTTTACCTTGAAGACCTAATTGTCTTAAAGCTATCCTTGAAATTTTTAATTTTCTATATACACCATGAGGTCTTCCAGTAATCTGACATCTGTTTCTAACTCTATTTTTTGCAGAATTTCTCGGCAATTTTGATAATTTTTGTTGAGCCTTAAATCTTTCCTCTAATGGTAGTTTTTTGTTCATTATAATTTTTTTCAAATTTTCTCTTTTTTTAAAAAATTTTTCTGAAAGTTTAATTCTTCTATTGTTTTTGTTTACAGAACTAAGTTTTGCCATTAATTATTCCTTTCTGTTTTAAATGGAAAATTAAATTTTTTTAATAATTCCAAGCTGTGTTCTTTTGAAATTGATTTTATAACGATTGAAATATCTAAACCTCTAATTTTGTCTACCTTATCAAAATTAACTTCAGGGAAAATAATGTGTTCTTTTACACCAAAAGTATAATTTCCAAAGTTGTCGAAACCACTCGTAGATAAACCTCTAAAATCTTTAATACGTGGTAGTGCTATATTTACAAGTCTATCAATAAATTCGTACATTTTATTTTTTCTTAAAGTAACCTTTAAACCAGCTTTGGTATCCTTTCTTGTTTTAAAATTTGATATAGATTTTTTAAATTTAGTTATTACAGGTTTTTGACCAGTAATTTTGGACAAATCTTCCTCACATGATTTGATAATCTTATTATCGTTGCCATCTATACCTAGACCCATATTTATGACAATTTTTTCTAATTCTGGAGACATATTAAGATTTTTAAATCCATACTTCTCCTTAAGAGAATTTTTGATTTCATTTTTATAAAGCTCTTTTAATCTTGGTATCATTTTTGTTTACTGGTCTCTTTTTTCTTTTCTGTTTTTAAAATAACGACATTTGAAATATGTATAAAATTCTCTTTTTCAAATATTCCACCTTTTTTATCTTTTGTCGTTTTGACATGTTTCTTAATCATATTTGTGCCTTTAACTTTAACCCTTTCATTGTTTCTATCCACTTCGATTACTTCACCGGTTTTATTTTTATCCTTACCAGTTAGTATTTTTACATTTAATCCTTTTTTAATCATTCATATTACCTCTGGTGCAAGTGATATTATCTTCATTTGTCCTCTACCACGCAACTCTCTTGTAACAGGTCCAAATATTCTTGTTCCTATTGGTTCTCCTTTATCATCAGTCAATACTGCAGCATTATTATCAAATTTAACTTTTGATCCATCATCTCTATGAATTCCTTTTTTAACTCTGACAACTACAGCTTTATGTACAGACCCTTTTTTAACTTTACCCTTTGGAATTGCCTCTTTAACAGCCACAACAATTGTATCACCTATACTCGCGTATCTTCTTTTTGAACCTCCTAGAACCTTAATACATTCTATTCTTTTAGCTCCGGTATTGTCAGCAACATTTAATTCTGTTTGCACCTGTATCACTTGTTATCCTCCATAACTTGAAATTTTTTTGTTTTTGAATATGGCTTACACTCTATTATCTTTACTTTATCACCATTTTTAAATTTATTATTTTCATCATGAGCACTAAATTTTTTCTTCACTTTAATTACTTTTTTAAATAAAGGATGTTGATATTTTCGCTCAACTAAAACAGTAATTGTTTTGTTTGGTTTATCACTTACAACAACTCCGCTAAGAATTTTTTTAGGCACTTTTTTTCCTCTCAATAAATGTTAATAATTTTGCTATAGTTTTTTTAATTTGGTTAAATTTGGAAGTGTTAGTAAGTTGACCATTTATCTGTTGGAACCTTAAATTAAATAAATCTTTTTTATTTTTTTCTAAATCTTTTTTAGCTTTATCTAAAGTTAGTTTTTTAAATTCACTTTTTTTCATTAAGAAAATCTCCTAATAAATTTAGTTTTAATAGGTAATTTTGCAGAAGCCTTGTACAATGCTTCTTTAGCAATTTGCTCTGAAACACCATCTACTTCAAACAATATTCGACCTGGTTTTACTCTACATGCCCAAAACTCTGGTGATCCCTTTCCCTTACCCATTCTAACTTCTGTTGGTTTTTTTGATACTGGAATGTTTGGAAATACTCTTGTCCAAACTCTTCCTTGTCTTTTCATGTGCCTTGTTAGTGCGACTCTAGCTGCCTCTATTTGTTTTGATATCACTCTATCTGGTTGCAAAGCTTTTAAACCGTATGACCCATAATTCATTATATTGCACCTTGAGGCATTTCCGTGAATTCTACCTTTATGAGCTTTTCTAAATTTTGTTCTAGTTGGTTGTAGCATAATTATTTTTTATTTGTCTCCTGACTAAATTCTTTTGAGAATATTTCTCCTTTATATATCCAAACTTTAATTCCAATAATTCCATAAGTAGTTAATGCTTCCGACTCTGCATAATCAATGTCAGCTCTTAATGTATGTGATGGGATGCTGCCATCTCTTAACCATTCTGTTCTTGCAATTTCATTTCCACCTAATCGACCGCTAACCGAAACCTTTATACCCTTTGCTCCAAGTCTTAAAGCAGACTGCATGGCTCTTTTCATTGCTCTTCTGTATGAGATTCTTTTTACTAATTGTTGTGCAATATTTTCGGCAACTAAAAAACTATTAGTTTCTGGTTTCTTTACCTCTTTAATATTTAAGTTAACTTCATTTGTGGTCAATGCTGACAATTTATTTTTAATCTTTTCTATATCACTTCCTTTTTTACCGATAACAAATCCTGGTCTTGATGTATAAATTGTGACAAAACACTTCTTTGATGTTCTTTCAATCATTACCTTGGACACACCAGAGTTAATTACATTTTTTTTAATATATTCTCTAATTTTAAAATCCTCTATTAAGAATTTTCCAAAATCTTTTTTCTTAGCATACCAAACTGAGTCCCAGCCTCTATTAACACCAAGTCTATAACCTACAGGATTAACTTTTTGTCCCATGTTTCTCCTTTTGATTTTGTTTTTGTTCCGATAAAATAATAGTCAAATTTGAATAAGGTTTAATTATTGGAGCCGCTCTACCTTTTGCTCTAGGTCTAAACCTCTTCATTATCACTTGTTTTCCGCAGTAAGCCTCTTTTACTACTAATTTATCTATATCATATTGATAATTATTTTCTGCATTAGCAATTGCTGATGCAAGAGTTTTTTTTACTTCACCACATATTCTTTTGTTTGAAAACTCAAGATCTCTTAAGGCAAAATCAACTTTTTTACCAACAAGTGCTTTTAAAATAGGTTTTAATTTTCTTGTACTTGATCTAACATTTTTGTTAACAGATCTTACTAAATTAAGTTCATTATTTTTCTTTGTTTTGCTCATATATTATTTTTTGTCTTTTGTATCTTCCTCTTTAGCCTTTTTGTCAGCTGGTGTATGCCCAAAAAATTGTCTTGTTGGAGCAAACTCTCCAAATTTATGACCAACCATATCCTCTGAAATTGTTAATGGGATAAATTTTTTTCCGTTATATATCAAAAAACTCAGTCCAATAAAATCTGGAATAATGGTCGATTTTCTTGACCATGTTTTTATAGGTTTTTTATTAGTTTCATTTTTTTGTTTTTCAGCTTTTTTTATCAAGCTTTCTTCAACAAATGGACCTTTCCAAATTGACCTTGCCATAAATTATCCCTTTTTCTTCTTTCTTCTTCTTATTATATATTTGTCTGTTCTTTTATTATCTCTTGTTTTTAAACCTTTAGCTGATTGACCAGTTCTAGACACGGGATGTCTTCCACCAGCAGATTTACCTTCACCACCGCCATGAGGGTGATCAACTGGGTTCATGACTACACCTCTGGTGTGAGGTCTTCTCCCAAGCCATCTTGACCTGCCAGCTTTACCTATTTTTATATTTTTTTGATCAGGGTTTGAGAGAACGCCTATTGTAGCTAACGATCTAGAGTCGATTTTTCGGACTTCTCCTGAAGTCATTTTTATTATTGAATAATTTCCGTCAGTTCCTGAAATTGAAACTGAAGTACCTGCTGATCTTGCAATTTTTCCACCTCCGCCTGGATTAATTTCTACATTGTGTATATCAATACCAACGGGTATTTCGGATAATGGTAAACAGTTTCCAACTTTTATCTCCGAGTCTCCGCCATTTGAAACCTTGTCTCCGATCTTTATTCCTTGGGGTGCCAAATAATAGTATTTTTCACCGTCTTCAAATTTTACCAACATAATGTGACAAGACCTGTTTGGGTCGTATTCAACTCTCTCAACTTCTGCCATCAATCCTTTCTTTTTTCTATAAAAATCAATAATTCTATATTTTTGTTTATGACCACCACCAATATTCCTTGATGTAATCCTTCCTTGATTATTTCTTCCACTTGATGAGTATTTTACGGATGTAAGAGGTTTGTAAGGTTTGCCTTTCCAAACTTTGCTTCTGTCAACTAGAATTGTACCTCTAGAAGATTTTGTATATGGTTTAAATGTTTTTAAGCTCATTAAATACCTGTTGTTAAATCAATACTTTGACCCTTTTTAAGAGTGATAATAGCTTTTTTGTAACCTTTAACTTTAACTTTTCTCCCTCTCGTAAATTTGGTTCTATTTTTTTTGTTAATTATATTTATCTTTGTAACATTAACTTTAAAAATTTTTTCTATATTTTTTTTTAAATTTTTTTTATTTGCAGAGTCGATAACTTTAAAAACGATTTTATTTAAAGATGATAAATTTGTAGACTTTTCAGTAATAACCGGTCCAACTATTGTGTCATATATATTAATTTTGGTCATTTAATTGTACCTTTTTTCTAATTCTTTTAACGAGCTTTCAGTAAATATAATTTTTTTGTACTTAACGATATCAAATGCACTAAAATGATTTATATCAGTACACTTAACATTTGGAATATTCCTAACAGCTTTATCAATGTTATTTTTTGAAGATTTATCTAAAATTAGAATACTATTTATAGCATGAAATTTTTTTAGAATTAAGTTCATCTCTTTAGTTTTTTTTATCTCCTTTGAAAAATCATTAAATATAATTAAGTCATTTAATTTATGTTTTTTTGTTAATATCGAGGTTATACTTAATCTTTTTTCATTTTTATTTAACTTTCTTTTTTTATATTTACTCTCCCCTTTCGGACCATGGGCCACACCTCCTCCAACAAATATTGGAGCCTTTCTACTTGCGTGTCTAGCATTACCTGTGCCTTTTTGAGCATAAATTTTGGAAGTGGATCCAATTATCTCATTTTTTTGTTTTGTTTTAGATTTTCTACCTTTGTAATTTGCATTAGTTTTATATATTACTTGACTAATTAAAGTTTCATTTATTTTTGAAGAAAAGATATTATCTTTAACCTCAATTGAAGTTTTTTTTCCATCTATACTTAACTTATCTATCTTCATTTATTTCTTCTTTTTTTCAGGTATTTTTTTTAATTTTTCGATCTTCTCAATTTTTTCAGCCATTGTAAGTTTACGTACATTTTTGACTGACTCTCTAACTACTACCTGAGTATTTTTTGACCCTGGAATAGATCCTTTTAAATATAGTAAATTATTTTCAGGATCAGATTTGATTATTTCTATATTTTGCATTGTTCTAATTTTATCACCCATATGTCCTGCCATTTTTTTATTTTTAAATACTTTGCCTGGATCTTGGTTTTGACCTGTAGATCCATGTGCTCTGTGGGATATTGAGACACCATGGGATGCTCTTAAACCAGCAAAATTATGTCTTTTCATAGCTCCTGCAAAACCTTTTCCAATTGTTTTTGATTTAATGTCAACAAATTTTGTATCTTTGAATATTTCAATACCTATTTCATTTCCTTCTTTAAAATTTTCTAAACTTTTAACTCTAAATTCCTTTAGAACTTTTTTGGGCTCTGTATTTTTTTTTGAAAAATATCCTTTCATTTGTTTTGAAAGTTTTGAATTTTTTATTTTTCCAAAACCTATTTGAACAGCGTTATATCCATTTTTTTCTTTTGATAATAAGTGGATTACTCTTCCTGTGTCGAATTTAATTACAGTCACAGGTACAGATTGTCCAGATTTATAAAATTCTCTAGTCATCCCAATTTTTTTGCCAATTAAACCTATTTCAATCATTATATTTTTATCTCCACATCTACACCTGAGGCTAGGTCTAATTTCATTAATGCCTCTACAGTTTGTGGTGTCGGTTCAATAATATCTATTAATCTTTTATGAGTTCTAGTTTCAAATTGTTCTCTACTTTTTTTATCAATATGAGGAGACCTTAAAACGGTATATCTTTCAATTTTAGTTGGTAAAGGTATTGGGCCTTTTATATTAGCGCCAGTTCTTTTGACAGTATTAACTATTTCTTCAGTTGATTGGTCTAAAACTTTGTTATCATATGCCCTTAATTTAATTCTTATATTCTGTTTATCCATTTTTTTAAGATCCTGTTTTTTTTGTTACTTCGTCTTGAACATTTTGAGGAACTTTATCGTAATGATCAAAAAACATTGAGTACTGTGCTCTACCCTGAGACATGGATCTTAGTGCGTTAATATATCCAAACATATTTGCTAATGGCACCATGGCAGTTATAACTGTAGCATTTCCTCTTTGTTCTTGTGTATTTATCTGACCTCTTCTGCTGTTTAAATCACCAATTACATCTCCCATATAATCTTCTGGTGTAACAACCTCAACTCTCATAATAGGTTCTAATAACTTTAATGTCGCTCTGCTGCATGCTTCTTTAAAACATTGTCTTGAAGCTAGTTCAAAAGCCAGTACACTTGAGTCAACATCATGGTGTAATCCATCTAAAATTGTAACTTTGTAATCTATAATCGGAAATCCAGCTAAAATTCCAGAATCAGAGACACTTTCTATCCCTTTTTCTACACCAGGAATAAATTCTTTAGGTATAGCACCACCTTTAATTTTGCTTTCAACTTCTCTTCCCTTTCCAGGTTCTAGTGGTTCAACTGATAACTTCACCCTTGCAAACTGACCAGCTCCACCGCTTTGTTTTTTATGAGTGTAATCAAATTCTGAATTTTTTAAAATTGTTTCTCTATAAGCAACTTGAGGTGCTCCAATGTTAGCTTCAACTTTGAATTCTCTCTTCATTCTATCGACTATGATATCTAAATGAAGTTCACCCATACCTTTAATTATTGTTTGACCAGACTCTTCATCTGACGTAACTCTAAATGAAGGATCTTCTTTTGCTAACCTTCCCAAAGCTTCACCCATTTTTTCTTGGTCACCTTTAGTTTTTGGTTCTACAGCAATCTCAATTACAGGGTCTGGAAATTCCATGGGTTCAAGTAGTACTGGTTTATCCTCATTCGCAAGAGTATGCCCAGTGATTGTGTATTTTAATCCTGCTAATGCAACAATATCTCCTGCATTGGCTTCTTTAATGTCTTCCCGTGAATTAGCATGCATTAATAACATTCTGCCAACTCTTTCCTCTTTGTCTTTAGAAGTATTGTATATTCCAGTACCAGATTTAACAGTTCCCGAGTAAATTCTAATGAAAGTAAGTGACCCAACAAAAGGATCATTTGCAACTTTAAATGCTAATGCAGAAAAAGGGGCATTATCCTCAAATTTCATTTCAATTTCTTCATCAGAGTTTGGTTTTGTTCCTTTGATTGATCCTATGTCTACTGGGCTTGGTAAATAATCTACTACAGCATCTAATAAGGGCTGAACTCCCTTATTTTTAAAAGCTGATCCAGTTAGAACTGGTACAAAATTAAAGCTCAAGCATCCCTTTCTGACACATCTTTTTAAATCTTCAATCTTTATTTCTTCTCCATTTAAATAACTTTCCATAAGTTTTTCATCTTGCTCAACAGCTGTTTCAACTAACTCTTGTCTGTATTTATCTGTAATTTCTTTTAGGTCTTCAGGAATATCTTTTTCTTCCCATGCGGCACCTAGATCCTCATTTTTCCAAACAATAGCTTTCATCTTTACAAGGTCAACTATACCTTGAAGTGAAGATTCAATGCCAATTGGAATTTGCATAACTAAAGGTTTAGCTCCTAACCTATCTTTAATCATGTCAACACATCTAAAAAAATCTGCTCCAGTTCTATCAAGTTTATTTACAAAACATATTCTTGGAACCTTATATTTGTCTGCTTGTCTCCATACTGTCTCTGATTGAGGTTCAACACCTGCAACACCATCAAAAACTGCAACTGCACCGTCAAGAACTTTTAGAGATCTTTCAACCTCAATTGTAAAATCTACGTGACCAGGGGTATCTATAATATTTATTCTATGATCATTCCAAAAACAAGTAGTAGCAGCAGAGGTGATTGTTATACCCCTTTCTTGTTCTTGCTCCATCCAATCCATAGTTGCGGCACCGTCATGTACCTCACCAATTTTATGACTTTTTCCAGTATAGTACAAAATTCTTTCAGTAGTTGTTGTTTTTCCAGCATCGATATGTGCCATAATACCAATGTTTCTATATTTATCTAATTTGTGTGTTCGTGCCATTTAGTATTACCATCTAAAATGAGCAAAAGCTTTGTTAGACTCTGCCATCTTGTGAGTGTCCTCTTTTTTTTTAATTGCTGACCCTTTGTTTTGATATGCATCATAAATTTCGTTAAAAATTTTATCAGACATTTTTTTATCTTTTCTTTTTCTTGATGCATCTATAAGCCATCTTATGGCTAAAGCTTGTGATCTTTTAGATTTAACCTCAACAGGAACTTGATATGTTGCACCACCTACTCGTCTTGATCTTACTTCAACAGTTGGTTTAATATTCGTAATTGCTTGATTGAAAATTGATATAGGCTCATCTTTAGATTTGGATTTAATTTTTTCTATTGCATCATATACAATTTTTTCAGCAATAGTTTTTTTACCATCATACATAAGAGAATTTATTAGTTTAGGAATTATTGGAGATTTAAATTTTGCATCTAATGAAATATTTTTTTTTGAGGAACTTTTTTTACGAGACATTTTATTTACCTTTTTTTGCTCCGTATTTAGATCTTTGCTGTTTTCTTGCTGTTACACCCTGTGTATCTAAATTTCCTCTCAAGATATGATATCTTACCCCTGGTAAATCTTTAACTCTGCCACCCCTAATGAGAACAACCGAGTGTTCTTGCAAATTATGACCTTCACCGGGTATATAAGATGTTACTTCGTGTCCATTAGATAATCTTACTCTTGCTACTTTTCTTAATGCAGAATTTGGTTTCTTAGGTGTAGTTGTATAAACTTTTAGGCATACACCTCTTTTCTGAGGAGATTTTTCAAGCGCAGGAACTCTGTCCCTAGCCTTTGGTCTAGTCCTTCTTTTTTTCAACAATTGATTTATCGTTGGCATAATATAGTAATGATTAAGGAAGAAATTAAAGTAGTCTAATGTCTGTGGTCGCGTTTAGTACCTAAATAGCACTACTATCCAACCAAAATCTTGGTGAAAATACTATAGTTTTTGAAATTGTCAAATTAAAACAATAAAAAAAACGCTCTATTATTATGGATTTGCAGGGGTTTCAGCTTGTTCTGCTTTTTCTTGCTCAGATAAAAATTTTTGATCGTCTTCTAATGCTTTTTTATTCCATTTGTTTTTAATTGAACCGGTTCCGGCAGGAACTAATCTTCCAACAATTACGTTTTCTTTCAATCCAGCTAGAGTATCGACTTTTCCTTTTATGGCAGCATCTGTAAGAACCCTTGTTGTTTCTTGGAAAGAAGCAGCTGATATAAAAGACTCTGTTTGTAATGAAGCTTTTGTAATTCCCATTAACACTCTTTCTCCAACCGCTGGTTTTTTACCGTTTTTAATTAATTCTTCGTTTATATTCTCAAGTCTAAACCTATCTATTATTTCACCTGGCAAATAATCTGAGTCTCCAGAGTTTTTTATTTCAACCTTTTTAAGCATTTGTCTTAAAATGGTTTCAATATGTTTATCATTGATTATAACACCTTGAAGTCTGTAAACCTCCTGAACTTGATTTACAAAATACTCTGTTAGTTCTTTAATACCTAAAATTCTTAAAATATCATGAGGTAATGGTTGACCGTCTAAAAGATATTCACCTTTTTTGATTTCTTCACCAGGGTTAAAATTGATATGTTTTCCTTTTGGTATTAGGTAATTTGATGTTTCGCCAGAATCTGAAACAATTGAAACCTTTTGTTTTCCCCTCACTTCTTTTCCAAACATAACTTTACCATCGTTTTCAGCTATAATAGCGCTATCTTTGGCTTTCCTTGCTTCAAATAATTCAGCTACTCTTGGTAATCCACCAGTGATATCTTTTGTCTTTGAGGTTTCTTTAGGTAATCGTGCAATCACATCACCAGCACTAATTTTTTGTCCATCTTTTACTGATAAGATAGAGTCAGGAACTAAATAATATCTAGCTTCATTATCGTCTGCTTTTTTAACAACATTACCTTTTTCATCTCTAAGAGTAATTCTTGGTTTAAGCTCAGTGTTTTTAGATTGTGATCTCCAATCAATAACTGATTTGGATGATATTCCGGTTGTATCATCTTGAGTTTCAGAAAGAGAAACTCCATCAATTAAATCTACAAAATTAACAATTCCACTTTTTTCAGCGATAACTGGTGTTGTATAAGGATCCCACTCACAAACTTTTGAATTCTTTTTAACTTTATCCCCATTTTTAAAGAAAAGTTTAGATCCGTAAGGAACTTTATAAATTGCAATTTGCATTCCTTTATCATCCTCTAAAGAAATTTGTGTATTTCTTCCCATTACTATTTGATTTTTTTTAGAGTCCTCTAATAAGTTCGTATTAATTATTTTTAAAACACCATCGTTTTTAACAACAATTTGAGAATCTTGTTTAATTTGAGCGGTACCACCAACGTGAAAAGTTCTCATTGTTAATTGTGTACCTGGTTCACCAATCGATTGTGCAGAAATCATTCCTATAGCTTCACCTACGTTAACCATTTGACCTCTAGAAAGGTCTCTTCCATAACACATTGCACAAACACCTTCTTTAGAACCACAAGTTATAACGGAGTAAACATTTATAGCTTTTACACCAGCTGCATCAATTTTTTCACAACCAGCTTCATCTATCATTTCACCCTTTTTTATTATAACTTCGCCAGATATTGGATTTTTGACATTATCAGCAACTACTCTTCCGAGTGCTCTTTCTGATAAACTGACAATAATATTTCCACCTTCAATTATTTCAGATAAAGTAATACTTCCTTTGCTCTTACCACAATCTTTTTTTGTAATTGTTAAATCCTGAGCAACATCACATAATCTTCTTGTTAAATAACCTGAATTAGCTGTCTTTAATGCTGTATCTGCGAGACCTTTTCTAGCACCATGAGTTGAATTGAAATATTCAAGTGCTGTTAGACCTTCTTTAAAGTTAGATGTAATTGGTGATTCAATGATTTCACCAGATGGTTTTGCTATTAAACCTCTCATCCCTGCTAATTGTTTCATTTGAGCTGCAGAACCTCTGGCGCCTGAGTCTGCCATCATAAATACTGAATTTATATTAAGTCCCTCGTCAGTTTTTTCTGTAGCAGATATACCCTTCATCATTTCAGATGCGACTTTATCTGTACATTTTGACCAAGCATCGACAACTTTGTTATATTTTTCCCCTCTTGTAATTAAGCCCTCTGAATATTGATTTTCGTAATCTTTAATCAATTTTTTTGTTTCTTCTATTAATGACTCTTTACTATTTGGGATAATCAAATCATCTTTGCCAAAAGATATTCCAGCTTTAAAAGCATGCTTAAACCCTAAGTCTTTAAGTTTATCGCAAAATATAACTGTACTTTTTTGTCCAGTAAATCTGAAAACAATATCTATTATCTCAGACACAACTTTTTTAGGAAGTATTCTGTCAATTAGGCTGAAAGTTATATCCTTATCTTTAGGTAATAAATTTGCTAATAAAAATCTTCCAGCTGTACTTGTATGTTTTTCAAATTTTACTTTTCCATTTTCGTCAACAGTTTCAAATCTAGATATAATCCGTGAATGAATTTTTATACTCCCAGATTCTAAAGCTTGTTCAATTTCAGAATTGTTTACAAAATAACCTTCAACTTTTTTTTCTTGATATGGAGGTAAAGACAAATAATAAATTCCTAATATCATATCTTGACTAGGCACAATTATAGGTTTTCCATTAGATGGACTTAAAATATTATTTGTTGACATCATTAATACCCTTGCTTCAAGTTGCGCCTCCAAACTTAAAGGGATGTGTACGGCCATCTGATCTCCATCAAAATCTGCGTTAAATGCTGCACAGGTTAATGGATGTAATTCAATTGCGTCTCCCTCTATTAATTTAGGTTCAAAAGCTTGAACACCAAGTCTGTGTAATGTTGGGGCTCTATTAAGTATAACAGGATGTTCTCTAACAATTAATTCTAATGCATCCCAAACAGCATTTGTTTCTCTCTCCACTAATTTTTTTGCTTGTTTAATTGTTGAGGCTAAACCTAGTTTATTTAATCTTGCATATAAAAAAGGTTTAAATAATTCTAATGCCATTTTCTTTGGTAAACCACACTCATGTAATTTTAGATCAGGACCTACTACAATTACTGACCTACCGGAGTAATCGACTCTTTTACCAAGAAGATTTTGTCTAAATCTACCTTGTTTACCTTTTAACATTTCAGCTAAAGATTTTAATGGTCTTTTACCAGTGCCAGTTATTACTCTACCTCTTCTTCCATTATCAAAAAGAGCATCAACTGACTCTTGTAACATTCTTTTTTCATTTCTAACTATTATATCTGGAGCTTTTAGATCCATTAATCTTTTTAAACGATTATTTCTATTTATAACTCTTCTATATAGATCATTTAAATCAGATGTCGCAAATCTACCTCCATCTAAAGGTACTAACGGTCTTAATTCAGGTGGGATAACTGGAATTACAGTTAATATCATCCACTCGGGTTTATTACCTGTTTTAATAAATGAGTCTATAAGCTTTAAACGTTTAATTGATCTTTCTTCAGAGACTTTTGATTTTGTCTCATTAATAGTTTTAACCAGTAATTCTTTTTCCTTTTGAAGATCTATTGATTTTAATATTTCTAAAATTGCTTCAGCACCAATACCTGCTGTAAATGCTTCATCACCAAATTCATCTTGATATTTAATTAATTCCTCTTCAGACAATAACTGATTTTTTTTAAGACCAGTTAATCCAGGTTCTATAACTATGAAATTTTCAAAATATAGAACTCTTTCAACTTCCTTTAGTTTCATGTCTATAGCTAGTGATATTCTGCTTGGTAGTGACTTTAAAAACCATATATGTGCAACTGGTGTTGCTAAATTAATGTGACCCATTCTTTCACGTCTGACATTAGATTTGGTTACTTCTACACCGCATTTTTCACAAATTATGCCTCTAAATTTCATTCTTTTATATTTACCACATAGACACTCGTAATCTTTTATAGGACCAAAAATTCTTGCACAAAATAAACCGTCTTTTTCAGGTCTGAAAGTTCTATAGTTTATTGTTTCAGGTTTTTTAATTTCACCGTAAGTCCAAGATTTGATCTTTTCAGGACTTGCGAGAGAAATTTTTATACTATTAAAATTTTGTGCATCAGAAATTTCACTAGTTTTAAATATGCTACTTAAATCTTTTTTCATAATTATTGTACAAATGAGCTCAGTTTATTTTTCCAATTTTTACCTTCTGTTGAAACAAATATAGCTACAGCCTCTATTTCTTTTTCAGTCAATTTATCTTTGTATGCTGGCATAACGCCGTAACCATTTGTTACTATGTTTATAACGTGCTCTTCAGATAATTGATTATTTCCTCCATCTGCTGCATTTAATATATGGCAGTTTACACAAGCCTCTTTGTTATAAAAAATATTCTCACCTATATTTATTAAATCCTCTGCGTAAGAAAGATTTGTAAAAAACAAAAATATTAAAAAAATTAATTTTTTCATAATTAGTTAAGCTCCACGTTTAATGCAAGAGATTTTATTTCTTTAACTAGAACATTAAAGGACTCTGGTATACCAGACTCAAAGTTTTCCTCACCTTTGACTATAGTCTCATAAACTTTAACTCTACCAGCAACATCATCTGATTTCACAGTTAAAATTTCTTGAAGAGTATAAGAAGCACCATAAGCTTCTAGTGCCCACACTTCCATCTCGCCAAATCTCTGACCTCCAAGTTGTGCTTTTCCTCCTAAAGGTTGTTGAGTAACAAGACTGTAAGGACCTGTAGATCTTGCATGTATTTTATCCTCAACTAAGTGGTGGAGTTTTAACATATAAATTGTACCTACTGTTACAGGTCTATCGAATTTCTCACCAGTTCTTCCATCCCAGAGTTCTGTTTGGCCTGACTTAGGTAACTTTGCTAAATCAAGCATCTCAGTCACATCTCTCTCCTTCGCACCATCGAATACAGGAGTAGATATAGGTACACCATTCATTAAATTTTCACAAAGATCGGAAAATTCATTCTTAGATAATTTTTCTATTGAATCTCCAAGTATTTCTTGACCATAAACAGATTTCATAAATTCCTTGATTTTTGAAGTTAACTCTAATTTTTTTTGATTTTCATAAATTAAGGATTTTAATTTGTCGCCTAACTCTGTACATGCCCAGCCTAAATGAGTTTCTAGAATTTGACCAACGTTCATCCTGCTTGGAACACCTAGTGGGTTTAATACAATATCAACGGGCTTACCATTTTGTCTATAAGGCATATCCTCTACTGGCACGATTTTACTAACAACACCTTTGTTTCCATGTCTTCCAGACATTTTATCTCCAGGTCTCAATCTTCTTTTAATCGCAACAAATACTTTTACCATTTTCATAACGCTTGGTAAAAGATCATCACCTTGTCTAATTTTTAAAACTTTATCTTCAAATCTTTCTTTAATATCCAAACTTGCATTATCGAATTGTTCTTTAAGTTTATTTAAAATTTCATTTTTTTTTGTATCATTTAAATCAATTTTAAAAATATCAGCAGTAGATAGTTCAGATATATTTTCTTGATTAATTTCAGTACCTTGATTTAAGTTTTTGATTTTTTTAGGTAACTTAAAGCCAGTTAAAATTTGTAGTGCTCTTTGTTTTATACTTCTATTTAAAATTTCTTCTTCGACTATTCTATCTTGTTGTACTAAATCAATTTCTGCTCTTTCGATAGTAATAGATCTTTCGTCCTTTTCGATTCCATGTCGGTTAAATACTCTTACATCAATTACTGTGCCACCACTGCCACTAGGCATCTTTAATGATGTATCTGTTACATCAATAGCTTTTTCACCAAAAATTGATCTTAATAATTTTTCTTCAGGACCTGAAGCAGTGTCACCTTTAGGAGTGACTTTACCAACTAATATATCTCCTGGTTTTACCTCTGCACCTATATAAACTATACCTGACTCGTCTAAGTTTTTTAATGCTTCCTCATTAACATTGGGTATATCTCTTGTTATATCTTCCTCACCAAGTTTTGTGTCCCTTGCCATTACCTCGTACTCTTCAATATGGACTGATGTAAATACATCGTCTGTTACACATCTCTCAGAAATTAATATTGAATCTTCAAAGTTGTAACCTTGCCAAGGCATAAATGCTACTGTTACATTTTTGCCTAGTGCTAATTCACCAATTTTAGTAGATGGGCCGTCTGCAATTATATCTCCACTCTTAACCTTATCACCAACTCTAACTAGTGGTTTTTGGTTAATACAAGTATTTTGGTTCGATCTTTTAAATTTTTGTAGATTGTAAATATCTACACCAGATTTTGAATAATCTGTTTCACTAGTTGCTTTTATTACTATTCTTTTTCCATCAATTTTATCAACTACACCATCTCTTTTTGCTACAATAGTTACTCCAGAGTCTAAAGCAACATCGCTTTCTATTCCCGTTCCAACTAGAGGAGATTCTGGTTTAAGCAAAGGCACAGCTTGTCTCATCATATTAGATCCCATTAAAGCTCTATTTGCATCATCGTTCTCTAAAAATGGTATCAATGATGCAGCTACAGAAACTAATTGTTTTGGGGAAACATCAATGTAATCGATATTTTCAGGTTTAGATAATATGAAATTTAAATTTTGTCTGCTTGAAACTAAATCCTCTGTTAATTTTCCATTTTTGTCAATTTTTGAGTTAGCTTGGGCAATTGTATATTTTGTTTCCTCCATTGCTGACAAATATTCTATCTTGTCTTGTACAACGCCTTCAATTACCTTTCTGTATGGTGACTCTATAAAACCATATTTGTTAATTTTTGAGTAAGTTGACAAACTATTTATTAAACCAATATTAGGTCCCTCTGGAGTTTCTATAGGGCATATTCTGCCATAGTGAGTAGGATGAACATCTCTAACTTCAAAACCAGCTCTCTCTCTTGTCAAACCACCAGGGCCTAAAGCAGAAACTCTTCTTTTATGAGTTATTTCAGACAGTGGATTTGTTTGATCCATAAATTGAGAAAGTTGAGAAGTTGCGAAAAAGTCTTTTAAAGAAATTGTTAAAGGTTTTGCATTTATTAAATCTTGTGGCATGGCGGACTCTACATCTAAAGTTGTCATTTTTTCTTTAATTGCCCTTTCCATTCTATAAACACCAATTCTTGCTTGGTTCTCTACAAGCTCGCCCACTGATCTAACTCTTCTATTTCCTAAATGGTCTATGTCATCAACCTCATCTTTACCGTCTCTTAGGTCTAACATTTTTTTAATTATTGAAATGATGTCATCGTTTCTTAGTATTGTAATTTTATCTGAGCAATTAAGATTTAATCTAGAATTTAATTTTACTCTTCCTACATCAGATAAATCATATCTATCTGAACTAAAAAATAAGTTATTAAAAATTTGAGAGGCTATATCAATAGTTGGTGGCTCCCCAGGTCTAAGTACTTTGTAAATTTCATTTATCGCATCATTTTTATTCTCATTTTTGTCATTAAACAATGTTTGTAATAAATAAGGACCTTTATTTATAGAATTTGTATAAGCGGTTTCAATAGTTGTAATATTCTGCTCAATAACTTTATTTACAATAGTTTCATTTAATTCGGTTCCAATTTTAAATGTATCTTCCCCTAATATAAATTGTTTTGTTAAATATTTTCCAAATAAAAACTCACTAGATACGATAATTTCTTTCAATCCATCAGAATGTAGTTTTTTTGCTTTTAAATAATTTATTTTTTCACCTTTTTTAATAATTACCTTATTTGATTTTGCATCAATTATTTCCTCAGAAAAATTTTTGGACTTATAGTTTTCAGGATTAAACTTTGTTTTCCATTTTTTTGATTTACTATCAAAATTATAAACTTCCTTATCATAAAATTCATTAATCATGTCGGATTTATTAAATCCTAAAGCTAACAATAATGTTGATACTAAAATTTTCTTTTTTCTATCTACTCTAAAATATAATAGATCTTTGACATCAAATTCAA
Organism: uncultured Pelagibacteraceae bacterium; assembly: GCA_902628495.1. Taxonomy (GTDB): domain Bacteria; phylum Pseudomonadota; class Alphaproteobacteria; order Pelagibacterales; family Pelagibacteraceae; genus Pelagibacter. The sequence continues at coordinate 63,672 of CACONH010000005.1, forward strand.
AGTCAAGCCAAGAACCTCTATTAGGAATTACTCTACAATTAAATAATAATTTACCACTAGCATGAGATTTGCCTTTATCATGGTCAAAAAATACACCTGGACTTCTGTGCATTTGATTTACAACAACTCTTTGAACTCCGTTTGTTATAAAAGTTCCACTATTAGTCATCATTGGAACTTCGCCCATATATACTTCTTGCTCTTTGGCAGATAGTATATCTTTAGTATTATTTTCTTGGTTTATTTCATAAACAACAAGTCTCAAATTACATTTTAATGCTGACGAATAAGTTAAGCCTCTTTGTATACATTCCTCAACATCAAATTTAGGTTTCTCAAGTTTGTAACTCACATATTCGAGAGTTGCTTTATCATTTAAATCCTCTATTGGAAAAATACTCTTAAAAACTCTATCAAAACCTTTTACAAATTGTTGGTCTACATCAGCCTTAAACTCAGTAAGTTCTTTATAAGAGTTTTTTTGAACTTCAATTAGGTTAGGTATAGATAGACCTTCTTTTAATTTTCCGAAATTTTTTCTAATATTTTTCTTTTTAGTAAAAGATAATTGCATCAAGTCCTAACTGTTAATAACCAAATTAACAGCCTGTTTAAATTTTATTTACTTAAGTTCTACTTTTGCGCCAGCTGCTTCGAGTTTTTTCTTCATCTCTTCAGCATCTTTTTTGTTTACGCCAGATTTAATTTCTTTAGGTGCTCCTTCAACTAAATCCTTTGCTTCTTTTAAGCCCAATGTCGTAATTGCTCTAACTTCCTTAATTACATTAATTTTTTTGTCTCCAGCTGAAGCTAATACAATTGTAAATTCATCTTTCTCTTCTGCTGGTGCGCCACCAGCCGCTGCTCCTGCTGCAGGTGCTGCAACTGCTGCTGCTGCTGTAACTCCCCATTTTTCCTCTAATTGTTTAGATAATTCTGCTGCTTCAACAACAGTAAGGTTTGATAGTTCATCAATGATTTTATTTAGATCTGCCATACTTCTTCCAAGGTTATTTTTTTGATTTTTCGAGCGCTAAAATAGCGATTTTTGAGGCTGGCGCAAGTAAAATACTTGCGATTTTTTGCGCGGGAGACCTCAATATTCCTACTATTTTCGCTCTTGCTTCATCTAAGGATGGCAAAGTAGCAACATTTTGTACTCCAGTAACATCCAAAATATCCTCGCCCATGATTCCACCAAGGATTTTTAGATTAGAATTTTCTTTTGAAAAATTAGTTAATATCTTAGCTGAGGTAATTGCATCAGATGATAAAGCAACAGCTGTAGGACCGGTAAACAATTTGGATAATTCTTTGCACCTAGTTTTTTCTAATGCTAATTTGGTAATTCTATTTTTAGTAATTTTGAATTGAATACCATGCTCTCTCATTTTTTTTCTCAATTCATCTAATTGTTTAACGGTTAAACCTTGATAATGAGCGACAATTACTGCTTCAGATTTATCAAACTGAGTAGTCATTTCTTTTATATATGATTGTTTTTTTTCTTTACTTATCATAATTAAAAATTCTTTCCTAATTTCACTTTATAAGCAACTCCCATGGTAGAAGTTACAAAAATATTTCTTATTAAGTCACCTTTAATAGTTAAATTTGACTTTTCTTTCTCAAGAGTATCTAGGACAGTATTAAAATTTTTGATTAAGTTGTCATCAGAAAAAGATTTTTTTCCAAAACTTAATCCTATGTTTCCATCTTTATCATTTTTAAGTTCAATTTGACCAGCTTTAGCATTTTTAACAGCTGATTTTATATCGTCTGTAACTGTACCTAATTTAGGGTTGGGCATTAGTCCTTTTGGTCCCAGAATTTTACCAAGTTTTGAAAGTTTGAGCATCATAGATGTTGAGCAAATTAATTTTTCAAAATTTAATTCACCATTTTTGATTTTTTCAATTAGATCGTCTCCACCTACTATGTCAGCTCCTGATTCTTTTGCATCTTTTTGTTTATCGTCTTCTACAACAACTGCAACTTTAATATTCTTTCCAGTTCCACTTGGAAGATTTACAGCAGTTCTGATATTAATTTCATTCTTTTTTTGTTTGTTATTTATTAAAATACTTAAATCGATAGACTCATCAAATTTAGTAGTGCAATTTTTTTTTACAACTGGAATTAATTTATCTATAGTGTCAGGTTTTTCAATTTTAGTATTCTCATTTAGTTTTTTAAATCTTTTTGAACTCATTAGTCTTTTACCTCTATACCCATAGATCTAGCTGAACCAGCAATAATTTTAACTGCTTCATCAATATCATGAGCGTTAAGATCTTCCATTTTTTTCTTTGCTATTTCCTCAGCTTGTTTTTTTGTTATGGAAGCTACAATATTTCTTCCTGGTTCTTGTGATCCACTTTTAAGTTTTGCCGCTTCTTTAATAAAATGTGAAGCTGGAGGTGACTTTATTACAAAGTCGAATTTTTTATCTTTATAGACAGTTATAATTACTGGAACAGGTTTGCCCATAAAATTTTTAGTCTTATCATTAAATGCTTTGCAGAATTCCATAATGTTAATACCTCTTTGACCTAATGCAGGCCCGACTGGTGGTGCTGGATTAGCCTGACCGCCTTTAATTTGCAATTTTACATAACCACTTATTTCTTTTTTTGCCATTAACTTGCCTTTTCTATTTGGTTAAACTCTAGATCAACTGGTGTTGGTCTACCAAAAATTGATACTGAAACTTTAACTCTAAGTTTGTCCTCGTCTATATCCTCAATTAATCCTGAGAAAGAAGCAAAAGGACCATCAACAACTTGAACCTTTTCACCTACAGAATAATCAATTGTAGATTTAGGTTGTGCAACACCGTCTTTCATTTGACCTAAAATTTTTTCTATTTCTTTATCAGATACGGGAACTGGAATACCTTTAGTACCTAAAAATCCACTAACTTTTTTAATATTTTTGATCATATGGTAAATATTATCATTCATTTCGCTCTTTATTAGCACATATCCTGGAAAATACTTTTTTTTTCTTTGAACTCTTTTACCTCTCTTAACTTCAGTAACATCGTGAGTTGGAACAACTATTTCCTCTATTTTGTCAGATATTTTTGCCTTATCAGCCTCCTCTTTGATTAATTGAGCTACCTTATTTTCAAAGCTTGAGTGTGACTGAACTATGTACCAATTTTTCATTAAAATCCTATGTTAAGTATTATTCCTAAAATAAATTGGAAAAGTTGATCTAATAACAAGAAAAAAATAGAGGCTATTATAGCCATGGCTGCAACCATAAGAGTTCCTTGTAAAGTTTCTTTACCAGTAGGCCAAGTAACCTTAAAAGCCTCTTGTTTAACATCTTGCAAAAATTTGATAGGGTTTTTCATAATTTCATTTAATCTGGCAGGAGCGGAGGGACTTGAACCCCCAACCTCCGGTTTTGGAGACCGGCGCTCTACCAATTGAGCTACACTCCTATGGTAGCTTACTTAATTATCTTTGTTACTACTCCTGCACCTACTGTTTTACCACCTTCACGGATAGCAAAATTTAATTTTTCACTCATAGCAATAGGTGTAATTAATTTTACTGTAAACTTAGCATCGTCACCAGGCATTACCATTTCTGTGCCTGAAGGTAGCTCCACTTCTCCAGTGACATCGGTTGTTCTAAAATAAAATTGAGGTCTATATTTAGTGAAGAAAGGTGTATGTCTTCCACCCTCTTCTTTTTTCAAAACATATGCTTGTGCTTCAAATTCAGTGTGTGGAGTAACAGATCCAGGTTTCGCCAAAACTTGTCCTCTCTCTACATCTGTTCTTTCAACACCTCTTAAAAGAGCACCAATGTTATCACCAGCTTCACCAGTATCTAAGATTTTTCTAAACATTTCAACACCAGTACAAACTGTTTTTTTTGTGTCTCTAATTCCAACAATTTCGATTTCTTCACCTGTTTTCACAACACCTTGTTCAACTCTACCAGTTACAACTGTACCTCTTCCCGAAATTGAAAATACGTCCTCCACTGGCATCAAGAAAGGTTTGTCCTTAGGTCTATCAGGTTGTGGAATATGTTCATCTACAGCTTTCATTAAGTCCATGATAGCTTTTTTTCCAATTTCTTCATCTTTGCCTTCAACAGCTGCTAAAGCTGAGCCCTTGATAATTGGAGTTTTGTCTCCAGGAAACTTATATGAAGTTAGTAATTCTTTTATCTCTTCTTCCACAAGTTCAATTAACTCTTTATCTTTTACTTGGTCAACTTTGTTTAAAAATACTACAATTGCTGGTACACCAACCTGCCTAGCTAAAAGAATATGTTCTCTAGTTTGAGGCATTGGACCGTCAGCAGCATTTACAACTAAAATTGCACCATCCATTTGTGCTGCTCCTGTGATCATGTTTTTGACATAGTCAGCGTGACCTGGGCAGTCTACATGAGCGTAATGCCTTTTTTCAGTTTCATATTCAACATGAGCAGTTGAAATTGTGATTCCTCTTTCTTTCTCCTCTGGAGCTTTATCAATTTGGTCATATGCAGTAAATTGAGCTCCACCAGTCTCCGATAATACTTTTGTTATCGCAGCAGTTAGTGTTGTTTTACCATGGTCTACATGGCCAATTGTACCAATGTTACAATGTGGTTTAGACCTATTAAATTTTTCCTTCGACATTACTATTTTACCTCACTTTAATTTTTTAATATTTTGGAGCGGGTAAAGGGAATCGAACCCTTACATCCAGCTTGGAAGGCTAGCGTTCTACCATTGAACTACACCCGCGTAACCAAGTTAATACTCCAAGTTATTTAAATCTTCAATAGAATGGTGGAGGGGGAAGGATTCGAACCTTCGAAGACCGAAGTCAACGGGTTTACAGCCCGCCCCATTTGACCGCTTTGGTACCCCTCCTACTGAATAATAGGAGTAGCGTCACCTTGTTCAATTAAAGCTTTAAACAACAGGGGTTTTATATATTTTTATTGAACAAATGCAATATGAGAAATAACAAGAAAATGACTAAAAAATTAAGTAAAATTAAGGAAAATAATGTCAAATTCAAACTTTTATATCGTCGGGAAACATCCAGTTATTGAAGCTTTAAAAAATCCAAATAGAAAAGTAATTAAACTTTTTCTTACCGAAGAAAGCAAAAAAACAATTCATAGGGAAAACAACAGGGTAAATCTTCTTAAGGATATTAAAGTTTATTTCAAAACTAAGAAGGAGCTAGATAAATATTGCAAAAATGAAAATATTTTGCACCAAGGCTATGTTGCAGAAATAGAAAAATTAGAAGAATTATCTTTAAAAGAATTTATTAAATCGAAAAAAAACAAAACCTTTATATGTCTACAAGGCGTTACAGATCCAAGAAATATCGGTTCAATCATCAGAAGCGCTCTGGCATTTAAAATTGACGGCATTATAGTTAAAGATAGACATTACCCTGAAACAAGCAAGGCAATGTATAAAGCAAGTAGTGGAGGTATTGAGTATATGAAGATATTTAAAGTATCTAATATTAATACAACTTTAAAGTTTCTTAGAGAAAAAAATTTTTGGGTTTATGGCTTTGACTCTCACGCAAATAAAGATTTTTCAGAGGTTGAATGGAAAGGTGACAATGTTCTTCTATTTGGATCAGAAGGTTTTGGATTTAATGAAAAAACCGAAAAATATGTTGATTATTTTGTAAAAATAAAAATTAATAAAAATTTAGAAAGCTTAAACATATCGAATAGTGCATCAATAGTTTTTTTTCATATAAACAAAGCAAAGAAAAATGTTGATTAGTATTAAATATATTATAAATAACATACAATGCCCTTGTAGCTCAGCTGGTAGAGCAATTGATTTGTAATCAATAGGTCCGCGGTTCGAGTCCGTGCGGGGGCACCACTATAATTTTGATAATCAAGTTTTAAATTTAAATTCAAAGTATTTATTAATTATTTTAGAAAAATGAATGCAAATATAAGTAAATAATAAAATCTTGATAGAATGAACAATAAATGCTTTTAATGCGTATATTAAGGTGTACCTATTTCCTCCCTCTATATAAAGGCTATTCATGCAAATGAAGATGAAAAATAAATAAATGTACTTAAACTTGATATTTGATTTTATAATGAATGGC
>CACONH010000006.1 GCA_902628495.1 uncultured Pelagibacteraceae bacterium
ATCAAAATTTTTTTTTGATGAAAAACTAAAAATAATAAACCACAAATATAGTGATATAGATTTTAGTGATCAGACTGAACTAGACAATTTAATATTTAATACAAAGATAAACCTTGAAGATTTATGGAAAAGTAATAATTTGATTAATACTTCATTAAAGTTACCAATTAATTTACAGATCAATCCAAAAGATACATTAAAAATAGTTAGGTTTGAAAAAGAAATAAGTAAAATTGATTTAATATATGATTACTATGTAACAACTATTTCTAATAAAAAAATGAATTATAAAATAATATTTAATGGGAGTCCTGATATGTTTTTAAAAATTATGAGAGAAAAGGACATATCTATTGATATAGAAAATGAAATATGGAAAATAAAATAAGAGATTTAAGACAACAGTTGTTTAATTTTAAATTCAGTAAAAGTTTAAGCAAAAATGATTTTTTTGTAAGTGAAAGTAATTTTTATGCATATAGTTTATTGTCAAGTTGGCCCAAATGGGAAAAAAAAATTATAAATATTCATGGTGAACGATACTCAGGAAAAACTCACTTAATAGAAATATTCTTAAAAAAAAACAAAGGTTTAATAATTGATGTAAAAAAATTTGAAAACTATGATTTAGATGAATTAAGATTTAATGAAAATATAATAATAGAAAATATAAGCGATGAAATAGATGAAAGTTTATTTTATTCATTTATTGATACAATCGACAAATACAATAAATTCTTAATTTTAACATCTAATAAGCCCTTAAATGATTTTAACTTTAAACTCAAAGATTTAAAATCCAGAATCAAAAATTGTTTATTTGCAGAAATTCAAAAACCTGATGATATTTTAATACAAGCTCTTATTACTAAAAATTTAGCAGATTATCAAATAACAATAGACTCTAAATTAATAGATTTTATTTCAAAACGAATTACAAGATCTTTCACTAAAATTAGAGAATTTATATGTACAATTGATGAAATTAGTTTAAAAAAAAAAAAACCAATTAATATGAAAATAATTAAAGAAATTCTAGAGGATAAACTTGAAAACATATAGAACTCACACATGTAGTGAATTGAATTTAAAAAATAATGGTGAAGAGGTCTTATTGTCCGGATGGATTAATAAAAAAAGAGACCACGGAAATCTTTTATTTATAGACTTAAGAGATAATTATGGAATTACACAATGCGTTATAGATAACAAAAATAGTTTATTTAAAAAAATTGAGAAAATACCATTAGAGACTGTCGTTAAATTTAAGGGCAAGGTAGTTAAAAGAGAAAAAAATACTATAAACAAAGATCTAAATACAGGTGAAATTGAAGTAAAAATTTTAAATTTTGAGATTTTAGGCACATCTAAAGAGTTACCTCTTCCAGTATTTTCTGATCAGGAATATTCCGAGGAGATAAGACTTAAGTACAGATTTTTAGATTTAAGAAGAGCTAAAATTCATAAAAATATTAATTTAAGATCAAGAGTAATATCTTTCATAAGAAAAGAGATGGAAAGTTTAGGTTTTTTGGAATATCAAACACCTATACTAACATCTTCAAGCCCTGAGGGTGCAAGGGATTTTTTAGTCCCAAGTAGACTAAACCCTGGAAAGTTTTACGCTTTACCACAAGCACCTCAACAATTCAAACAACTCATAATGGTCTCGGGATTTGATAAATATTTTCAAATTGCACCATGTTTTAGAGATGAGGATGCAAGAGCTGATAGAAGTCCTGGTGAGTTTTATCAATTAGATATTGAAATGTCATTTGTTAGTCAAGAAGAAATATTTAATGTAGTTGAAAACTTACTAAATAAAGTTTTTAAAAAATTTTCAAATAAACAAATCCAAAATGAAAAATTTCCCAAAATTCCATATTGTGAGTCAATGCTTAAATACGGGACTGACAAACCCGATTTAAGGAACCCTTTGGAAATATGCGACTTGACCAAAATTTTTACAAGAAATGATGTAAAGTTTGAAATATTCAAAAAATTGGTAAGAGAAGGATCAATTGTAAGGGCAATAATAACAAAAAATACTAATAATAAATCTAGAAGTTTTTTTGATAATATAGACAAATGGGCTAAAGAAGAGGGTTCTAGCGGATTAGCATATTTTACTTTTGAAAAAGAGAACAACAAAATTATTGGAAAGGGGCCAATCGGAAAATTCTTTTCATCCGAGGCTTGTCAGGAAATTATAAAATCAAGTAAAGCTGAAATAGGAGATAGTATTTTCTTTGCGTGTGGGCAAAAAAAAGATGTAGAGAAATTATTATCTTTAGCGAGAGATAAAATTGCTAAGGAATTAGAAATAATTGATGAGAACGCATTTGCCTTTTGTTGGATAGTTGACTACCCAATGTATGAAATTGACGATAAATCTGGAAAAATTAAATTTAGTCACAACCCTTTTTCAATGCCACAAGGCGACATAAGTAAGTTAAATTTTGATAATCCTCTAGATATTAAAGCATATCAATATGATATAGTTTGCAATGGTATAGAATTGTCATCTGGAGCGATAAGAAACCATATACCTAGTTTAATGTATAAACTATTTTCTGCAGCAGGTTATGATAGTAAAAGTGTTGATGAAAAATTTAGCGGCATGATAAATGCCTTAAGTTATGGAGCCCCGCCCCACGGTGGTATAGCACCTGGAGTTGACAGAATCATAATGTTATTAGCTAATGAAAAAAATATAAGGGAGGTTACTATGTTTCCTTTAAATCAAAATGCCCAGGATTTAATGATGAACGCTCCTTCAAATGTGGAAGACGAACAACTAAAAGAGTTAAATATCAATATAATAAAAAAAAAATGACTATTTTTTACCTTTAAGATTTATTCTTATATCAGAAAGGTCAACTAACTTTCTTTTATAATCATTTCTAACAAAACCCTTACTAGTGATATCTTTGACAATTTTAATAAGCTGATTATTTTCTTCAAATGAATTATTTTCTTTTTCGTCAATATTGTCTGATTTACCAATTGAAGGAGTGTGAGCCAAATCTTCTCTATTTAGATAGGATATTGCTAATTCTCTAAAAATATAATCTAGTATAGATGTTGCTGAAATAATTCTATCATTTCCATAAACTTTTCCAGAGGGTTCAAATTTTGTATCAACATATGCGTTTACAAATTCATCAAGAGGAACTCCATATTGTAAACCTAAAGATATAGCTATAGCAAAATTGTTCATCAAAGCTTTTACGAGCTCACCTTCCTTACTGGTATCAATAAAAATTTCTCCTATTTTGCCATCTTCATATTCCCCTGTATGCAAGTAAACTTTATGATCTCCTATAGTCGCTTTTTGTATATAACCTTTTCGTCTATCGGGCATGCTGAATCTTTTACTAATATTTTCATCGATATTCTTTACAAAAGTAGAATTTTTACTTAAATTTTTCATTTCCAAATTTGGAGAAGCTTTATCAATTTTTACCTCAGAAATTTTAGTGGTATTATCTATCTTGGAACTTTTATCGAGGCTTTTAGTTTTTCTTTTATCAATTTTAATATCAATTATTTCAAACTCACCATCGTCTCTTTGTTCTAAATTATTTAATTCTTTTTGGTCAATTTTGTTCAAAAAGTGTTTCACTTTGAAAGAACAGGTATAAAATGTTTCTACTAAATACTTTGACATGTATATAAAAATTTTTTTTTGAATCTATAAAAATATGTATATACAAATTTCATTTTTAGTCTAATCTATTTTTTTCAATTTTAAATTGAAAAATATAAAAAAAAAATGTTGACATTTTTAAAACAAATTTTCACTTGGTGGAATCACCAAACTTTAGGAACAAGAATTTATACATTGCTATTTGGGAAATTTAAGGGAAAAGATTATTTCGGTAATAAATATTATCAAAATAAGTCTGGAAAAAGATGGGTTATTTATAATGGCGAGGTAGATGCAACAAAAATTCCAAATGAATGGTATTCTTGGATGCATTATCTAAATAATAAAATTCAGCATCATCAGGAACTAAAAAAGTTTAGTTGGCAAAAAAAAAATATTCCAAATCAAACTGGAACTTCAAAAGCATTTCACCCAAATAAAGATAATAAAAATGAATATAAAAAATATAAATCTTGGAAAGAATAGTTTTTATTTTTTATTGTTAATTGTATTTTTCTACCTTCAAATGGTTATAGCTCATTCAGAAGAGGAAACTTATTTTGGAAAAATGGTAGATATTAAGATTTTGGATAAGTTGAGCTCAAAAAATAATTTAATTAACCTTAAAGTTGGAGAGGATTATATTTTTAAAAATTTAGTTCTAAAAGTGCTTAAATGTCAAAATTCAAAATTTGACGACAATCCAGAAATTACCTCGTATTTACAAGTAAGGGATCTTAATAATAAAAACAATAATGAGGTATTTGTATTTAATGGATGGACTTTCTCCTCTAGTCCTTCAATTCAAGTTTTTGATCATCCTGTATATGATTTATGGATTTTAAAGTGTTATTAAATAAGTTTATCTTTATCAAGCCAGGTCACATTAAAGTCTGATTTAATAAATTTTTCGTGTGTTAACAGTTTTTTATGAAGATCAATTGTTGTTGTGATACCCTCAATAACAAATTCATCTAATGACCTTAAAGTTCTTTGTATAGCCTCAGTTCTGTTTCTACCATGACATATAAGTTTGCAAATCATGCTATCGTAATAAGGGGTTATATTGTAACCTTGATAAATTGCACCATCTACTCGTGTTCTAAAACCTGACGGTTGATGACACATACCAATTAAACCAGGAGAAGGTTGAAAATTTTTACTGGGATCTTCAGCATTAATTCTACATTCAATAGCATGTCCCCTCGGATTAACATTTTTTTGATGTAACGCAGTTTCCCCAGAGAATGCTATCCAAATTTGTTCCTTAACAATATCGATACCTGTGACCATCTCAGAGACAGGATGTTCTACTTGTACTCTAGTGTTCATTTCTAAAAAATAAAATTTTCCATCTTCATATATATATTCAACTGTTCCCGCACCTTCATAGTCAATTTTTGAAACCATGTTTACAGTTTTTTCAAATAAGTCACGTCTTAACTCATCGTTTAATACAGGACTAGGCGTCTCCTCAATTAGTTTTTGATGCCTTCTTTGAACTGAACAATCCCTCTCATGTAAATGTACTGTTCTATTTTTACCTGATAAAACTTGAACTTCAATATGCCTTGGATTTTCAAAAAATTTTTCAATATATAATTCATCGTTAGCAAAAAATTTTTTTGCTTCAGACTTTGCTGTTAGAAATAAGTTATCAAATTCGTCCTCAGATTTAACAACTTTCATTCCTTTACCTCCGCCTCCACCTGCTGCTTTGATCAAGATAGGATAACCAATTTTTTTTGCGATATTTTTACCCTCATTAAGGTTTGATACTCCACCCTCGGATCCCTCAATCACAGGTATTCCATATTTCTTTGCGGTATTTTTTGCCTCAATCTTATCTCCCATCATTTTAATTACCTCTGGAGATGGACCAATAAACTTAATATCATTATCTTTTAGTATTTTAGCAAAATTATAATTCTCAGATAAAAAACCATAACCAGGATGTACGGCATCAGCATTTGTAACTTCTATTGCGGATAAGATCGCTGGAATATTTAGATAACTGTCAACAGGTTGTCTCGATCCAACACAAAGACTTTCGTCTGCTAATTTAACGTGCATACTTTCTTTATCAACGTCAGAATGGATCGCAACAGTTTGGATACCCCATTCTTTACAAGCTCGTATAATTCTAACAGCTATTTCACCTCTATTTGCTATAAGAATTTTTTTAAACATTACTCTAGGATCACAAGAGTTTGACCATATTCAACTGGCTGACCATCTTCAACAACAACTTTTTTTACAACACCATCTTTAGTCGATGGTACATGATTCATGGTTTTCATTGCCTCTACTATCATGACAGTATCTCCCTTTTTGATTTTTTTCCCAATTTCAACAAATTTTTTACCACCAGGCTCAGGTGCAAGATATGCGGTACCAATAATAGGTGATTTAATTTCTATACCGGTTAAAATTTTGTCCTCTTTTAATTCTATTTTATTTGGTAAAATTTCTATTTTGCTATTTTCCTTAAATGAGTTTCTCGCAACTTTAATTTTAACATCCTTTTCTGAATATTCTAACTCAGAAAGTTTGTTTTCTTCTAAACAATTTACTAATTCTTTAATTAATTTTTTATTTATTTTCATTTATCAGTATTTTATGCATTGCTATTATGGCCAAAATATAACCGTTGCTACCTAAACCAAATATACCTCCAGTAACGACATCACTTATTAAAGATTTCTTCCTAAAATCCTCTCTGGCGTAAATATTTGATATGTGCAATTCTATCTTAGCTTTATCAAATATTTGTAATGCATCTCTAATAGAGACAGATGTATGGGTAAATCCAGCTGCATTTATTATTATTCCATCTTGAATTCCTTTTGCATTTTGGATCCACGTGACTATTTCACCTTCAATATTCGACTGTTTAAATTCGATTTTGATATCTAATTCTTCAGATTTTTTAACACATAAGTCCCTAAGTTCATCAAATGAAATTGTCCCATATTGTGATTGTTCTCTTTGACCTAATAGATTAAGATTTGGACCGTTTATAAATAGAATTTTAAAAGTCATAAACAATACATAATGAAAAAAACTAAAAAAATCAAAATTAATTTAAATGGAAAGACACTTTTCTTAGCTAAAGGCACATCGGTTTACAAAGTTATTAAAAAAACGAAATTACAACCTAATAAAATAGCAATTGAACTGAATAAAAAAATTATAAATAAAAAAAATGTAAATAAAATATTTCTTAAGAATAAAGATAAAATTGAAATCGTTCATTTCATTGGAGGAGGGTGATGAAAAGAGATTTTTTAAAAATTGCATCTAAAAATTTTAACTCAAGATTAATTGTTGGAACAGGTAAATATAAAAGCTTTTTGGAGTGTTCAAAAGCTATTAAAGCAGCAGGCGCTAAAATAGTAACTGTTGCCGTAAGAAGAGTAAACATTTCTGATAAAAAAAAACCTGTATTAATGGATTATATAGACCCAAAAAAAATAACATACCTGCCAAATACTGCAGGTTGTTTTACATCTGATGAAGCATTAAGAACTCTAAGATTAGCAAGAGAAATAGGTGATTGGAAATTAGTTAAATTAGAAGTTTTAGGAGATAAAAAAAGTTTACTTCCTGACATGATTGAGACTTTAAAGTCTACAGAGGTATTGTCAAAAGAAGGTTTCAAAGTGATGGTTTACTGCAATGACGATCCTTTAATGGCAAAGAGATTAGAAAATGTTGGAGCTGTTGCTATAATGCCTCTTGCTGCACCAATAGGTTCTGGTTTAGGAATTCAAAATTATATTAATATTAAAATTATTCGTAATCAAACCAAATTACCACTTATTATCGATGCAGGAATTGGCGAAGCCTCAGACGCAGCTATTGCCATGGAATTAGGTTGTGATGGTGTTTTGATTAACACAGCTATTGCTCAAGCAAAAAAACCTATAGAGATGGCAAAAGCAATGAAATATGCTGTTTTAGCTGGAAGAAAATCTTATTTATCTGGGAGAATGAAAAAAAGTTTAATGGGTTTTGCATCAACCACAAATAAAGGAATTATCTAGCTTTTTTTCTTTTAAAATATTTTTTTTTCTTAAAATTCTTTTTAACAAATTTGACAACATTGTTAGGTTTATTTTTGTTATCAATTGATATTTTCTTTATTTCTATTTTGTTTTCTATTTTATCTAAAACTTTTTTACTTTTATTCTCTAATAATATTTCATATTCAGGTACCAATAATAATTTATCTCCTAAAAGATTTATTTTTATCTTATATTTTTTTTCCATATATTTAAGATCTTTTTGAAAATTATCGAATAAAAAGTTCTTTATCTTTTCAGGTACATTTGCATTAACAATTTTTGCTTTAGATTTAATTGCTTTAACTTCAATTAATTTAATTATTTTTTGAGCGAATGATTGATTGGTTAAAGAAATATGCCATTGCACACTACTCTCTCTTAATCTCTGTCTAGACATCTCTAATAAACCAAAACCACTTATTCTACCAATTTGTACTCTAGCTCGATCTTTTCTACATCTTTCTTTTAGTTTTCTCTCAACTTGCTTTCTATTACCAAAATTCATCATATCGATAAAATCTATTATAATTAAACCAGACAAATCTCGTATTTTTATTTGCCTTGCTATTTCCTCAGCAGCTTCTAAGTTAGTATCAAGAGCAGTACTCTCCACATTCTTTTGTTTTATTGACTTACCAGAATTTATATCAATAGACACTAAGGCCTCAGTAGGATTTATCACTAAGTATCCACCTGAATTTAATTTTACTTGAGTGTCGTAAATTTCGTTTAATTTTTCTTCTATCCTCTCCTTAATAAAAAGAGGTTCTTTTTCTCGATATTTTTTAATTTTTTTTACACTTTTAGGCATAAGAATTTTCATAAAATTTTTTGCCTTTTGATAACCTTCGTTACCTTGAATTATAATATTTTTAGTATCATCATCATAAATATCCCTTAGGGTTCTTTTAATTATGTCACTTTCTTGATGTATTAATGCAGGAGCGATTGCATTCATAGCGCTCTCTTTAATCTTATTCCAATTATCAATCAAACTAGAGAGATCATATTCTATGTCGTTCTTAGTTTTATTTGACCCAGCTGTCCTAACTATTAGACCCATTTCTTTTGGTATTTTTATTTCATTAAGGATTGATCTTATTTTTTTTCTTTCTCCAAAATTAAAAATTTTTCTCGATATACCTCCACCTTTAGGAGTATTTGGCATTAAAACAATATATTTACCTGCTATAGATATAAAAGTTGTAAGCGCAGCACCTTTTAAACCTCTTTCATCTTTTAGAACCTGAACCAATATTACTTGATTAGGTTTTATTACCTCTTGAATTTTATATCTTTTTGATGGGATCTTAGATTTATTTATATCGTTGCTTGCATGATTATCTGTTTCAATTTTTTTATCTTGGTTACTATCTTCTGTTGGTGGATCTAAATCTTTATTGGAAATGTCATCTTCCTCACTTTTTTTTGCCAACTCTTCTCTTAATCTTTCCTCTTCTTGTTTAATTTTATCTAAATCGCTGGAAGGTATTTGATAATAATCAGATTGAATATCATTAAAGGATAGAAAACCGTGTCTTTCTCTTCCAAAATCTATGAATGCAGCTTGTAGAGAAGGCTCAACTCTACTGACTTTACCTAGATAAATGTTGTTTTTGATTAAGTTGTTCTTAACAGTCTCGTATTCGTAATCTTCAATGTTACCATTTTCTTTAAGCACAACTCTAGTTTCATCAGGATGCGATGCATCGATATATAAATTCTTTTCCATAATATTATTGTTATTTTTTTCATTATTTTTCTTAATTTAGATGCCTTAACTTTAACAAATTCGTCAATTAAATTAAACTAAAATGAATCCTTTATTAAAAAAAATTATCCTTTTATTTAGTTCTGCAATATTACTATTTTTCGTAATAGTTGTATCTGTATTATGGGCTTTTTCTAATAATTTACCTGATTATAAATATTTAAAAAATTATAAAGCGCCTGTTTCTAGCAAAATATATTCAGGAGGTGGAGAGCTCATACAAGATTTTTCGTCCGAAAAGCGAATTTTCATTCCTTATAACTCAATACCTAAAATTGTAATAAGTTCATTTTTATCTGCTGAAGATAAAAACTTTTTTGAACATCCTGGCATTGATGCTAAAGGAGTGTTAAGAGCAATAATTAAAAATATATCTAATATTATTAATTCAAAAAGACTAGAAGGAGCATCAACAATTACGCAACAAGTTGCTAAAAACTTTCTTTTAACTAACGAAGTAAGTTTAAGAAGGAAATTGAAAGAGGCAATCTTAGCATTTAGAATTGAAAGGAGTTTATCAAAAGAAAGAATATTAGAATTATATTTAAACCAAATTTACTTAGGTCAAGGATCTTATGGAATTGCAGCTGCAAGTTTAGAGTATTTTGATAAATCAATCGATGAATTAAACTATGAAGAGGCAGCATTGCTTGCGGCATTACCAAAAGCGCCAAGTAGATATAATCCATATAAAAATAAAAAGGTTGCAAAGTTTAGAAGAGATTTAGTTTTAAAAAATTTATTAGAAAATAAATACATCAATGAAACAGCTTATAAAAATTTAAAAGATAAAAAAATTATCTTAAAGAAAAGAAAAAAAATATTTTTAGAGGACTCTAGATATTATGTAGAAGAAGTTAGAAAGGATATAATAGATCAATTAGGTTATGATAAAGTTTATAAAGAAGGATTAAATATAAAAACTCCTTTAAACTTAAATTTACAAGAAATAGCGTCAAGTGTGCTTCGAAGTGGTATAGAAAGCTATGATAAGAGAAAGGGCTGGAGAGGACCAATAAAAAATATAAGTTTATCTGATAAAAAATGGAAAAATTTAGTTGAAAACAATCTTGAAAAAAAAATTGGTTGGAAAATAGCAAGAATAACAAAAGTTGAAAATTCTTTAATAGAAATTGAAACAGAAAATGGTGAAAATAGTAAAATAAATTTATCGAGTTTAGAATGGATCAAATCAACAGATAATGAAAAAAATTTCAAAGTTGGTGACTTGATATACGTTAAAAAAAACAAAAATAATTACTATGACATTAAACAATTGCCAACAGTTAATGGAGCTATAGTTGTTATGGATCCTTACACTGGTAGAGTTTTGGCACTAAGCGGTGGTTTTAGTTTTAAAAAGAGTGAATTTAACAGGGCTACCCAAGCTTTAAGACAACCTGGCTCTGCTTTTAAACCATTTATATATGCACTTGCTTTGGAAAATGGTTATTCTCCATCAACCTTAATTTTAGATGCGCCTTTAGTTTTAAAGCAAGGATCTGATCTGAAAATGTGGAAACCAGAAAATTATGGTAAAAAATTTTATGGACGTTCTACTTTAAGAGAAGGTTTAGAAAAATCAAGAAATTTAATGACAGTTAGAATTTCTCAAGATCTAGGATTAAGTAAAATAGTTGACCTATCCAAAAATTTAGGAATTTATGAAAACCCAAATGAACTTTTGTCAATTTCATTAGGCTCTGCCGAGACAACACTTTTAAAATTAACCTCTGCGTATTGTTCATTTGTTAATGGTGGTAAACTAGTAAAACCAAAATTAATTGACCGTATCCAGGACAGTGAAGGTAACACAATTTATAAAACTGAGGACAGATTTTGTGATAATTGTAAAAATATATCATTTTTAAGTGATGATGTTCCAAACATTAAGGACAATTTTAAACAGATTTTTTCTCCTCAAACCGCTTATCAAATTACTTCAATTTTGGAAGGCGCTACGAAAAGGGGAACTGCAAAAAAGTTAAGAGATTTAAATCTTGATATTGCAGGCAAGACTGGAACAACCAACAAAAATACCGATACATGGTTTATAGGATTTACCTCAGATTTGGTGGTTGGTGTTTATATTGGATATGATGAGCCAAAAACATTAGGTAAATTTGAGACAGGTGCAAAAACAGCCATGCCTATATTTAAATCCTTTATGAAGAAGGCTATTAAAAAAGAAAATACAAGACCTTTTAAAATTCCTGAAAATATTACTCTAATGGTTGTTGATTCTCAAACAGGTAAAAAAGTTAGCTTTGCATCAAAAAAAACTTTAATTGAGTCTTTCAAATCAGAGAAAATTGATCAAAATTTTGACGTTAATTTGAAAAATAATAATAGATTTAATAATAATAATATATTAAAATTTTATTAATGAGCGAACAGTTTTTCCAACATTTAGATACAATAAAAAAAATAAATCAAAGAATACAGGAGTATCTTTGAAAAGAACAATATCAGATCAAAAATTGAAGAATATCAAAAAATAATTTTAGAAGAAAAGTTTTGGAAAGATCAGCTTAACGCTCAAAAAATATTAAAAGAAAAAAAAAAACTAGATGATCTAGTTTCTTCATTTAAAAATTCAGTTAAAGAATGTAAAGATTTAGACGAATTTTTTATTTTAGCCACAGAAGAGAATAATTCGAAGCTTATTCAAGAAATAACAAAAAATATAGAAGTATTAAAATCTCAAGTTCAAAAAAATGAGATTAAATGCTTTTTGTCTAAAGAGAGCGATAGCAATGATTGTTTTGTTGAAATACATGCAGGTGCAGGAGGTACAGAAAGTCAAGATTGGGCTGATATGCTAAGAAGAATGTACATGAAATGGTCAAACAATCGTGAATTCAAATATAATATAATTAGTGAACATAAAGGAGATGAAGCAGGAATAAAATCAACAACAATCAAGATTAATGGAGATTATGCATTTGGTTGGTTAAAAAATGAGTCTGGAATACATCGTTTAGTAAGAATTTCTCCATTTGATTCAGGCGCTAGAAGACACACTAGTTTTGCGAGTGTATGGGTTTATCCTGTAGTTGATGACAGTATTCAAATAGATATTCAAGAAAAAGATCTAAGAGTGGATACTTACAGATCTAGCGGAGCTGGAGGGCAACATGTTAATACTACAGACAGCGCAGTAAGAATTACACATATTCCATCGAAGATAGTAGTGCAATGTCAAAATGATAGGTCCCAACACAAAAATAAAGAAACCTGTATGCAAATGTTAAAAGCTCGACTTTACAACCATGAACTAGAAAAAAGAGAAAAAGAAAGTGTTGACGAAAAAGATCAAAAAAAGGATATTGGCTGGGGTCATCAAATTAGATCTTACGTTTTACATCCATATAGGTTAGTAAAAGATAATAGAACAAATTTTGAAACAAGCGATCCAGATAAGATTTTAAACGGAGATTTGGATGGCTTTTTGGAAAGCTCTTTATTCAATTTAAATGGTTAAAAGAATTATACAAATAATATTTTCATTATTATTACTTTTCATAATCTTTTTAACATATTTAAGTATCTACGGTATTAGCACCGATAAATTTAACAATATTGTTAGTGAAAAAATTTCTGAAAGAGATAAAAATTTAAAGATAAACCTTAAAGAAATAAAAATTTTTCTAAATACTAGTACTTTTAATTTAGAACTAAAAACTATTAATCCAAAAGTTTTTTTTAAAAATAAAGAAATAAAAATTAAAAGCATAAGTACAGGTTTGCCATTAGGAAATATTTTATCAAAAAAAATAAACTTAGAGGAAATTAGGATTTTAACTCACAAAAATAAAATTCAAGATTTAATTAAGATAATTAGAGCTTACAAGAATAATCCACAATTATTTTTTTTAAATAAGATTATAAGAGATGGTTTTATAGAAATAGAGAGTAAAATAAATTTTAAAGAAGATGGCAGTATCAAAAGTAATTATGTTGTTGATGGTAATATTGAGGATTTAAAAATTGAATTATTGAACAATAATATAATTGAAAATATAAATTTAAGTTTTTTGCTTAAAGAAAAAGATTATTTGATTTATAATCTTTCTTCGATCTATCAAAAAGTTAGAATTAAGTCTAATCAAATAAAAATTATTGACAATGGAGATAGTTATAATTTTGAAGGTGATATTTCAAATCAAAAAAATAAAATAGATTTAAATAAACTTTCTGCTGTTATAAATAATGACATCAAAAATATTTTTAAAGAGGAATTAACTATTTCTTCGAATAATAAATTTTCTTTTAAATTAAATAAAAAATTTAAATTGTCAGATGTAAATGTACAATCAAAAATATTATTGGAAGAATTAAATTATTCGAATGATATATTTAAACAATTTTTCCCAGGATATAAAAAAAATATTAAATTTGAAAACAATTCAATTACGATTGACTATAATA
Organism: uncultured Pelagibacteraceae bacterium; assembly: GCA_902628495.1. Classification (GTDB taxonomy): domain Bacteria; phylum Pseudomonadota; class Alphaproteobacteria; order Pelagibacterales; family Pelagibacteraceae; genus Pelagibacter. The sequence goes on from CACONH010000006.1 coordinate 13,919, forward strand.
ATGGAGATTATCAGATCAATGGCAAATCTAAAATAAATATAAATGGTGATGTCGATGACTCTAACTACTCTTTAAAAAAAATAAAAAAAGATTTTTTTTATAATTTTAATATCGAACTAATTGACTCCGCGTTAAATATTAATGTTTTAAACTATACTAAAAATAAAGATGATAAAAGTTTAATTGAATTAAAAGGAAAATATTCAGACTCTAAGAAAACAAATATAGAAAAAATAAAATTTACTCATGATAAAAATTTTATAGATGTTCAAAATGTAAAGATTAATAAAAATATGAAAATTAAGAGTATAGATAATATAAAAGTCAATGTTCTTAACAACAATGACAAGCTAAGTAAATTAGATATTAAAAGAGATAAAAGAAATTATAAGATAAATAGTCAAGTTTTTGATGGAACTAAACTAGTAGATGAAATTCTATTTCCCAAAAAGGATGGAAATTTTTTTGATTTATTTGAGAATTTAAATAGTAATATATTAATTAAAATTGATACGGCCTATTTGAGTAATGAAGATTATCTTACATCCTTGGACACTAACTTAACTATAAAAAATAATCAAATTTCTGATTTAAATTTATTATCTAAATTTTTTAATAATGAAGAGTTTAAAGTTTCAATTAGAACAAACCAAAAAAAAGAAAAGATCACAACAGTTTTTACAAATTACGCTAAACCGTTGGTAAAAAAGTATAAATTTATAAAAGGTTTTGATGGAGGTGCACTAGACTTCTATTCAGTTTCAAAAGACAAAAAAACTAATTCAAATTTAAAATTATATGACTTTAAATTAAAAGATGTTCCTGCGCTTACAAAACTATTAACCCTAGCCTCTTTACAAGGTATTGCTGATTTATTAACAGGTGAGGGGATAAGATTTAATGAATTTGAAATGGCGTTTAATAAAAATAATGGATTGATGACAATTGAGGAGATTTACTCACTAGGTCCCTCAATTTCAGTTTTAATGGATGGTTATGTTCAAAAAGATGGACTATTAAGTTTAAGAGGAACCTTGGTTCCTGCTACTACTATAAATAAAGCAATAGGTTCAATACCTTTGTTAGGTGATATATTAGTTGGAAAAAAGGCTGGTGAAGGAGTTTTTGGTGTTAGTTTTAAAATCAAAGGATACCCCAAAGATTTAAAAACTACTGTCAATCCAATTAAAACCTTAACACCAAGATTTATTACAAGAACTTTAGAAAAAATAAAAAAAGCTAATTGATAATTTTAAATAGAACGTGATTTTTTTTACCATGTGATAATTTTAATATATCATCTTTAAAATCATCTATAGTAATATTAGAATTATCATTATCAACAGTATTGTTATTAATTTTTATCCCAAGATTTTTTATTGCTCTTCTAGCTTCACTTTTTGATTTTAATAAATTTGACATAATTACAACATCAATAATATTCATTCCGATATTCAGCTGATTTCTTTTTATTTTTATAACAGGAAGATCATCACCAAAAGATCCCGCCCCAAATGTCTTTTCTGCTGTCTCAGCAGCTTTTTTTGCTGCAACTTTACCATGCAACATTGAGGTAGTTTCATTTGCTAATAAAATTTTTAATTCATTAATATTTTTGTTTTTTATAATCTCAATTTCCGAGATATCTTTATCAGTAAACATCTTTAAAAATTTTATAACATCACGATCATCTGTATTTCTCCAAAATTGCCAATAATCATATGGAGATAATAAATTTTTATCTAACCAAACAGCACCTTTTTCAGTTTTTCCCATTTTTGCCCCTGATGCCAAGGTTATCAACGGTGTTGTTAATCCAAAAACTTGTTCTCCAGAATTTCTTTTTATCAAGTCAACACCATTAACAATATTTCCCCACTGATCTGAACCACCTATCTGAAGAACACAAGTATTTTTCTTGTTTAATTCTAAAAAATCATAAGCTTGTAAAATCATATAATTAAACTCCATGTAACTTAAAGATTGTTCTCTATCTAATCTTAATTTAACACTATCAAAACTTAACATTTTATTTATCGTAAAATGTTTACCAATTTCTCTTAAAAATTTAATATAATTTAATTTTCCAAGCCATTTTAAATTATTTACAAAAATTGGTTTTGTTTTAATATTTTTTTTATCTAAAAAAATATCAAAAACTTTTTTTATATTTTTGATATTCTTATTGATTTCCTTAGTAGATAAAATTTTTCTTGTTTCTTCTTTACCAGATGGATCCCCAATCATAGTAGTACCACCACCTAGCAACACAATTGGTCTATGACCATATTTTTGAAGCATTCTTAAACACATTATTTGCAATAAACTGCCTACGTGCAAACTTTGAGCTGTACAATCAAAACCAATGTATGCATTGATTTTTTTATTATTCATCAAATTATCCAACTCGTCAGAATTAGTGCATTGATTAAAATACTCTCTTTCTTTAAACTCAGATATGAATGATTTTTTCATTTTTTAAATTATTACTAATAATTCAATATACTTATTTTAATTTGATTGAAAAATAAATTGTGAACAAATCTTTAAATAGTTTAGGCTTAATGAGTGGCACTTCTGGTGATGGTGTTGATGCCTCGGTAATCAATTCTGATGGCAAAGGATATTACAAAGTTTTGATAAATAAATACTTTAAGTATTCAGATGAAATTTCACAAAATATCTACAAATTAAAAAGAAATATTAATAAAATTGACGATGTAAAAATATTTAGCACAGAAATCAATGATTTAGAGAGAAAAATTACCTTATTCCATTCGAATGTTGTGTCAGAGTTTACAAAAAAAAAGGATTTTGGAATAGATTTAATCGGATTTCACGGGCAAACAATATTACATAGTCCAAAAAACAAATATTCAAAACAACTTGGTGATGGTAACTTACTATCTCAACTTTCAAAAAAAAAGGTTATTTTTAATTTTAGACAAAATGATTTATTTCAAGGCGGGGAGGGAGCTCCTTTGTCACCAATCTTCCATCAATTAATTGTTAAAGAAAAAAAAATTGATCTGCCAGTTTGTATTTTAAATATAGGTGGAATATCTAATTTAACTTTAATTAAGGATTTTAAGCAAGAAAGTTTAATAAGCAAAGATATTGGTCCTGGAAACTGTTTAATTGATGAATGGATAAGACGAAATAAAAAAGGTAATTTCGATAGAAATGGAGAATTTGCAAGTCAGGGTAAGACAAATAAATTAATACTTGACCAAGCTTTTGATGATTTTGAAAATATTCCAGTTAATAATTTAAACTCTTTTGATGTAAACGATTTTGAGATAAATTTTTTAAGAGGCCTTGATTTAGAAGATGGTGCTTCAACCATTACTGATTTTACAAGCAAAATTATTGCTAGCAATTTGATAAAGATAATTTCAAAACATAATCAAAATATTTCTAGAATAATTTTATGCGGAGGAGGTAGAAAAAATAAAACATTAATCGAAAGAATTAAAAGAAATAGTCATAATAAATTAGAATTTCAAACAACAGATGATTACAAAGTTGATGGTGACTTTGTCGAGTCCCAGGCTTTCGCATTTTTAGCTATTCGATCTTTTTTAAAACTCCCTATATCTTTTCCTAATACAACTGGATGCAAATTACCTTCAACAGGCGGTGTTTTAGTAAAAAACTTTTAAAATAAAGCAGATTCTTTTTGTATATACTTATCTAAAACTTTTCTTAGATTATTTTCAGATTTAGTAAAAAAATGATTAGCATCAGGTACAGATTGAAAATCAACTTTTATACCTTTTTGTGAAGATAATCTTTTATTGAGTTCATTAATATGATCGATTGGAACAAGTTCATCTTTTTTTCCATAAACCATTAATCCTGAAGTTGGGCAAGGTGAAAGGAAAGAAAAATCATATACATTAGGTTGAGGTGATATTGAGATAAATCTATTTATTTCTGGTCTTCTCATAAGTAATTGCATTGATATTAGTGATCCGAAAGAAAAACCAGCAACCCAACATTGTGAGTTATCAAAATTTTCTCTCTCAACCCAATCAAGTGCAGCCGCTGCATCAGCTAATTCACCTTGACCATTATCAAACTCTCCATCACTTTTTCCAACACCTCTAAAATTAACTCTGCATACAGAAAAACCATTATCCATAAATGCATGAAATGTTTCTACTACAACTTTGTTATTCATTGTACCTCCATATTGAGGATGAGGTTGTAATACTAAAGCGATGGGAGAAGTTATTTTTTGATTTTTATAATATTTTGCTTCTAATCTTCCAGCTGGACCAGGAATAAATATTTCTACAATTTTATTTTCCATATTTGTTAATGATAATTATTCTCAAAAAAAATTTTTGTTAATGATTATTATTCTCACAAAAAAACTTTATTTATCATAACGGAGTGACAAAATGCGAGTCTTTTTAATTTCTAAAACTTGACTATTTTAGTCGGGTATATATATAAGTCGCATAAATAAACGCTTATGAAGCTAAATACTAAATCGAGATATGCTGTAATGGCTCTTGCTGACATGGCTGTTTTTTCAAGTGATAATGCAGTCAGTTTGAGAGATATTTCATTAAGGCAAGGCATATCTCTTCTTTATTTAGAACAAATATTTTTAAGATTAAAAAAAAATAATATAGTAAAAAGCGTCAGAGGAATTAATGGTGGATATATACTTGTTAAAAGTCCTAAAGAATTAAAAATTTCAGACATACTACTAGCATTAGATCAAAAAGTTAAAACAATAGGATGTAAAAAAGATTCTAAGAAATCTTGTAATGGTAAAAGCACCAAATGTATCACACACGATTTCTGGGATGAATTAGATATTCATATAAACAGTTTTTTTGAAAACAAAAAATTAAGTGACTTACTAAAAAATAGAGAGGCTAGAATATAAATGAGAGATAAACAAATAGAAGATTTAAAAGATTACAAATATGGTTTTTCAACCGATATTGAAAGTTTTAAAGCTCCAAAAGGATTAAATGAAGATGTAATTAAGTTTATATCAAATATTAAAAAAGAACCTAAATGGTTGTTAGATTGGAGACTTAAAGCATTTGAAAGACTAAAAGTTTTAAAAGAACCAGATTGGCAAAAACCAAAATACCCAAAAATAGATTATCAAGACCTGTATTATTATTCAGCTCCAAAAAGCTTTAAAGATAAACCAAAAAGTCTTGATGAATTAGATCCAAAATTACTTGAAACTTATCAAAAGTTAGGAATTCCACTTAATGAACAAAAAAGATTAAACGGAATTGCCGTTGATGCAGTTTTCGACTCTGTTTCTGTAGCCACAACTTTTAAAGAAACCTTAACAAAACAAGGGATAATATTTTGTTCAATTTCTGAAGCTGTTCAAAAACATCCAGAATTAGTAAAAAAATATTTAGGCACAGTTATACCTTTAACAGATCATTTTTTTGCAACACTTAACTCAGCAGTCTTTACTGATGGATCATTTGTTTATATTCCACCAGGAGTAAGATGTCCTATGGAATTATCAACATATTTTAGGATTAATGCATCTGACACAGGTCAATTTGAGAGAACTTTAATCATTGCTGATAAAGGAAGTTATGTAAGTTATCTTGAAGGATGTACTGCACCAATGCGGGATGAAAATCAATTACATGCTGCTAATGTTGAACTTATTGCATTGGATGATGCGGAAATAAAATATTCTACTGTTCAAAATTGGTACCCGGGAGACAAAGACGGAAAAGGTGGAATATATAATTTTGTAACAAAAAGAGGATTATGTAAAGGTAAGAATTCTAAAATTTCTTGGACACAAGTTGAAACTGGCTCCGCAATTACTTGGAAATACCCGAGCTGTATTTTAAAAGGTGATAACTCAATAGGTGAATTTTATTCAATTGCTATTACTAACAATCATCAAAAAGCTGACACAGGTACAAAAATGATACACCTTGGAAAAAATACAAAGAGTAAAATTATTTCAAAAGGTATAAGTGCAGGTTTTTCAGACATGACATATAGAGGGCTAGTAGATATTTCCCCAAAAGCTACAAATTCAAATAATTTCACTCAGTGTGACTCGTTATTAATGGGAAATAAGTGTGGTGCACATACAGTTCCATATATTAAAAATAAAAATTCAGACTCTAATATTGCTCATGAAGCAACGACGTCAAAAATTAGTGAGGAACAATTACATTATTGTCAACAAAGAGGATTAAATCCTGAAGAAGCAGTTGGACTAATAGTAAATGGTTTTTGTAAAGAAGTATTACAACAGTTGCCAATGGAGTTTGCAGTCGAAGCTCAAAAACTAGTAGGGATTAGTTTAGAAGGAAGTGTTGGGTAATGTTAAAAATCAATAATCTAAGTGCCAAAATTGATAACAAATCAATTTTGCAAGATTTCAAATTAGAGATTAATCCTGGTGAAGTTCACGCAATAATGGGCCCTAATGGTTCGGGTAAAAGCACACTATCTAACATTTTATCTGGAAAAAAAGGATACGATGTAACAGGAGAAGTTTTGTTTGAAAACAATGATTTATTTTCATTAGAAACTGAAGAACGCGCACACAAGGGAATTTTTTTAGCTTTTCAGTACCCATTAGAGATACCAGGAGTTAATACCAATGTTTTTTTAAAAACTTCATTAAATGCAATAAAAAAAGCAAGGGGTGAAAAAGAATTGGATGCAATACAATTTTTAAAACTTGTTAAAGAAAAAGCAAAAGAACTTAAATTTGATGAAGAAAAATTAGGCAGACAACTTAATGTTGGTTTTTCTGGTGGAGAAAAAAAGAAAAATGAAATTCTTCAAATGTCTATTTTAAATCCAAAACTTTCTATTCTAGATGAAACAGACTCAGGCTTAGATATTGATGCTCTTAAAACTGTTGCAGATGGTGTTAATGCATTAAGAAAGAAAAACAACTCTTTTTTAATTATTACCCACTATCAAAGATTACTTGAATACATCAAACCTGATTTTGTTCATGTTTTAATGAACGGAAAAATAATTAAATCTGGTGGTCCAGAACTAGCATTAGAGTTAGAGAAGAAAGGATACGAAAATATTAATTAAATGGAAGAACAATTAAAAATAGACTTTGAAAAAAAGTTAAAAGATTTCTCTTATTCTGAACAGGAAAAAAAGTTTAAGCAGACTAACTTTAAAGAATTTCTTAAGCAAGGATTTCCTAATAGAAAGTTAGAAAACTGGAAATTTTCTGATCTAAATCAAATAATTAAAAGTAATATTGGTGAGTTAACCTTCTACAACGATTATAAAAAAGAAAATCAAATTGATAAAATCGAATTAATAAATGATTTAGAACATAACAAACTTATTATAATTGATGGAAAAATTGAAAAAATTGATTTTAAGTTTGAAGAAAAAGATAAAATCGAAGTTTTAGTTGAACAGGGTGAAGAAACTATTAAAGAAAATATTAATTCACTAATTAACCTAAACAACGCTTTTTCTAATAAATTCTGCAAGGTTATTATTAAAAAAAATTATAGTTTAATTAAACCTTTAGTCATTTATCATTCAACAAATAAAAATACACAATCAAAAAATACTAATTTGAGAATTGATTTTAAGTTAGAGGAAAATGCATGTTTAAGACTTATTGATATTTTCAAGGACAATTCAGAGAAAAATTTTCTTAATATTTATTATAATTTTGAATTAGATAAATCATCAATATTAAAAAACTATAAAATAGATAAATCAATGAATAATAATGTTAAATATTCTTATAACAATGTTAAGCAACAGGCTAACAGTATTTCTGAAACTTTTATATTATCTAGTGGTTCAAAATTTTTAAAAAATGAAATTAACTGTGATCTTCAAGGTCAGCACTCTTCAGCTTTTGTAAATGGAATTTTTGATTTAGATGAAGAAAATCATCATGAAATAAAATCAAATATTAATCATCTGGTAGAGAATACTAAAAGTTATCAACTAGTAAAAAGTGTATTAGAGAAAAAATCTAAAGCAGTTTATCAGGGAAAAATTTTTGTAAGTTCTGAGGCTCAAAAAACGGACGGTTATCAATTAAGTAATGCAATACTTTTAAGTGAGAATTCAGAGTTTAATGCTAAACCTGAATTAGAGATTTATGCTGATGATGTAAAATGTTCTCATGGATCTTCATCAGGAAGTTTAGACGAGAACTCAATATTTTATCTAATGTCTAGAGGATTAAACTACAAAGAAGCAAAAAAACTTCTAATTAACGGTTTTCTATTAGACGTCATTGAAAAAATAACGGACGAAGAAATTAAAAATCTAATTAAGAATTTATTGGGAATTAAAGAATGAGCTTAAAAGATATTAAAAAAGAATTTCCTATCTTTAATAATAAAATACAAAATAACGATCTTGTATATTTAGATAGTGCAAATTCTTCACAAAAACCTCAAGTCGTTGTAGATAGAATATATGATTTTTATACTAAAGAATTTTCAAATGTCGGAAGAAGTATTCATTATTTAGCTGTTGCAGCCACTAATTTGTATGAAAATACAAGAACTTTAGTTCAAAAATATATCAACGCAAAAGATAAGAATGAAATAGTTTTTACTAAAGGTGCAACGGAGGCAATTAATTTAGTTGCAAATACATTTGGTCAAAAATATTTAAAAGAAGGTGATGAAATTCTTCTTACAGAATTAGAACACCACTCAAATTATGTGCCTTGGCATTACCTTAGAAAATCAAAAGGTGTGAAAATTAAATTCGCAGAAATGGATGAAAATGGAGATGTAACTTTAGAAACAATTGAAAAAAATATTACTGATAAAACAAAAATTATAGCTATCACACATCTTTCAAACGTGACAGGTGCAATATTACCTGTAAAAGAAATTACAAAATTAGCACACTCCAAAAATATTCCAGTGTTAATTGATGGATGTCAAGGAGCACCTCATTTAAAGCTTGATATGCAAGATCTTGATTGTGATTTTTATGCAATCTCATGTCATAAAATGTATGGACCTACAGGATTAGGTATTTTGTATGCGAAAAAAAAATGGTTAGAAGAATTACCTCCGTATCAAGGCGGTGGTGGAATGATTAGAGAAGTTAAAAAAGAAGGTATTACATTTGGAGAATTACCAAACAAATATGAAGCTGGAACAATGGCAACTGCTCAAGTTATTGCATTTGGAGAGTCTATAAAATTTATAAATAAAATTGGAATAGATAATATTGAGAAACATGAACGGGAATTAACTGTTTACGGTGAAGAAGTATTAAGAAAAAATAATTCAGTAAAGCTTATTGGAAACCCTAAAAATAAGGGTTCAGTGTTATCTTTTACTTTAGACGGTGTTCATCCTCATGATATTGCAACTATTCTTGATGAAGATGGCGTTGCAATAAGAGCTGGACATCATTGTTGTCAGATTTTGCATGAGAAACTTGGTCTATCAGCAACGGCTAGAGCCTCATTAGGAGTTTACAATACTAAAGAAGATTTAGATCAACTTAATGAGTCATTAAATAAGTGTAAAAAAATATTTAGCTAACAATGGATTTAAAAGAACTTTATCAAGAAATAATCTTGGATCATGGAAAGAACCCAAGAAATATTGGAAAATTCGAAAATTTTAATAAAGATGCAGAAGGTTACAATCCCTTATGTGGTGACAAAGTTCATATTTATTTAAAGCTAAATGAGAATAAAGAAATTGAGGATATATCTTTTGAAGGACATGGCTGTGCAATTTCAATGGCTTCAGCATCAATTATGACAGAACTGATGAAAGATAAAAAAAACCCAGAAGTTAAAGAAATTTTAAATGATTTTTTGGATATGATTAAACAAAGCCCAGAACTTAAATCTCAGTTAATTAAAGAGGATGAAAAAACCAAACTAATGTCACTTTCAGGGGTTAAACAATACCCAATGAGAGTAAAATGTGCTACAATAGCTTGGCATGCTTTAGCATCAGCTATGAATTATAAAAAAGATGAAAATAATAGTGAGAAATTTATTTAATTATGGAACTTAAAGAAAAAATTATAGGAGAGATCAAAAAAATCTACGATCCTGAAATCCCTGTGAATATTTACGACCTTGGATTAATTTACGATGTTAAAGTGGATGACAAAAATAATGTAGAAGTAAAAATGACACTTACTACTCCTAACTGTCCGGTAGCAGAGAGCTTACCAATGGAAGTTGAAAACACTGTCAAAGAAATTAAAGAAGTAAGTAAAGTTAACTTAGAGCTGGTTTGGGACCCACCTTGGGACAAATCAATGATCACAGAAGCAGGAAAATTAGAGTTAAACCTATGACTCAAGTAATTAAATTAAGTGATAAAGCAGCTGATAGAATTAAAGAAATTCTCTCTGAAAAGAAAGACATGACTGGTGTAAGAATAGGGGTAAAAAGTGGTGGCTGCGCAGGAATGTCTTATATTATGGAGTACGCAAAAAACCACAACCCGAACGATGAATTAATTGAGGAAAAAGGTGTTAAAGTTTTTATAGACCCTAGCGCAATAATGTATCTTCTTGGAACAGAAATGGATTACAAAGTTGAAGAGTTCTCATCCTCATTTGTATTTAATAATCCGAATGAAACTGAACGTTGCGGATGCGGTGAGTCTTTTAAAATATAATCAAATTAACAGCTGTAATACATCTCAAATTCGATTGGATGTGGAGTGTGTTCAAAATTGTGAACTTCTTCCATCTTCAACGAAATATACGCATCAATCTGATCGTCTGTGAAAACACCACCTTCTGTTAAGAATTTTCTATCTTTATCTAAACTTTCTAAAGCTTCTCTTAAAGATCCACAAACAGTAGGGATTTTACTTATCTCTTGCTCAGACAATGCATAAAGGTCTTTATCAAAAGATTTACCTGGGTTAATTTTATTTTTAATACCATCTAATCCCGCCATGAGCATTGCTGCAAAAGTTAAATATGGGTTACCTGCAGCATCTCCAAATCTTATTTCACACCTAGCAGCTTTTTTACTTAGCGTAATTGGTATTCTGCATGAGGCTGATCTATTTCTTGCAGAATAAGCTAATAATACTGGTGCTTCAAATCCAGGTATTAATCTCTTATAACTATTAGTTGTTGCATTAGAAAATGCGTTGATTGCTTTAGCGTGTTTTAAAATTCCACCAATATAATTTAAAGCAAGATCTGATAGTCCAGCATATTTGTCCCCTGAAAATAATGCTTTATCACCCTTCCAAATAGATTGGTGAACGTGCATTCCTGAACCATTGTCACCTTTTACAGGTTTAGGCATAAAAGTTGCAGTCTTACCAAAAGAATGAGAAACCATATGCACTGCATATTTATAAAGTTGTAAGTTATCAGCTTGGTCTACAAGAGTACCAAAATACATACCTAATTCATGTTGACTTGGAGCCACCTCATGGTGATGTTTTTCTACTTTAATACCCATATCTTTCATAGCTTTTAAATATTCGCTTCTCATATCTTGAGCACTATCAACTGGTGGTACTGGAAAATATCCGCCCTTAACACCAGGTCTGTGTCCCATGTTACCATTATCGTAATCTCTTCCGCTATTATACGGGCCTTCTGTACTATCAATTTTAAAACCTGTTTCATTCATATCATTTTTGAATTTAACGTCATCAAATACAAAAAATTCTGCTTCAGGACCAAAAAATGCTTTATCTCCTATTCCTGATTTTTTTAAATATGCTTCAGCTTTTTTTGCTGTCCCCCTTGGATCTCTCTCATAAGGATCTTTTTTTATTGCATCCAATACATCACAAAAAAGATTTAGAGTGTTATGAGAAGTAAAAGGATCAACTATAGCTCTAGTCAAATCTGGCTTTAAAATCATGTCTGACTCGTTAATTGCTTTCCATCCAGCGATAGATGAACCATCAAAAAATATTCCTTCATCCAACATGTCTTTATCAACCATCTTTGCATCCATGGTCACATGTTGAAGTTTACCTCTTGGGTCGGTAAATCTAAGATCTACATACTCAATTTCTTTATCCTTTATAGTTTTTAATACTTCGTTTACGCTCATATTAGTCTCTAAGTCAGTTGGATTATTATCAAAATAATTTATAATTTGATCCTGATATAAATTAATATCACCTATGCAGTTTAAGCATGGATATGACAAAATAATAAGGTTTTTTGCATCAATCAAAGGCTAAAATATGAATTCAATATTAAAAAATGAGGCAGTGGTTAGAGTTCAAAAGGCTCTAAGTGAATTTAGCAATAGTTTAAAAATCATTATTTTAGAAAATACTGCTAGAACAGCTAAAGATGCTGCTAACGCACTTAATTGTGAAATTGGTGCCATAGTAAAAAGTTTACTTTTAAAAGCTGATGATAAATTTGTTTTGTGCCTTATACCGGGAGATAAAAAATGTTCTTTAAACAAATTAAAAAAAGCTATCTTAAAAAAAGATGTCTGCATGGCAGATGCGGAGCAAGTTAAAGAAAATACAGGTTTTAGTATTGGGGGAGTTTCGCCAGTTGGTCACTTAAAAAAAATTGATGTATTAGTTGATAAAACTTTTAACAGATTTAACGATGTATTTGCTGCAGCTGGACATCCTAATAGTATTTTTAAGATTAGTAATTTAGACCTTTTAAAAATAACAAATGGTAAAACTTTAGATATATCTGAATGAGACAACCCAATTTTATAGACTATTCTTTACTAGTTTTTTTGGCTGTAATTTGGGCTTCAGCTTTTTTTAATATAAAAATTGCAACAGAATCTTTTGGACCTATAACCATTGCTTTTATAAGAGTTTTTTTAGGCTCAATTCCCTTACTTATTTTATGCAGTATTAAGAATATAAAAATTGAGGCATTTTCAAAAGATTGGGCTTGGTTTGCTTCAATAGGATTTGTAAACTTGGTATTACCTTTTTTTCTAATTGCATACGGTGTTAAACAGGTGCAAAGCAATTTAGCAGCAATTCTAATGTCAACTTCACCTTTAACCTCAACATTACTAGCTCATATTTTTATTAAAAATGAAAAAATTAACCTTTTAAAAATAGTAGGAGTCTCAGTTGGTTTTGCAGGCATAGTTTATCTGTTCTCAGATGATTTTTTAATTAATGAAAATAATATTTTTTCAGCGATCTGCATTTTAATTGGTTCACTAGGGTACGTAGTAGGTGGGATTTTAACTTTAAAAATTAGCAAGAAAAAAAATGAAAATGTTACAGCTTCAATTTTAATTTGGGCTACCTTAATACTTTTACCAATTTGTTTTATTCTAGAAGAACCTTGGAAATATAGTCCATCAGTTAATTCACTTATTTCAATAATTTACTTAGGTTTAATAACAACAGGATTGGCGTGGGTTTTAAGATTTAAAGTTTTAAAAGATAATGGCCTGGTGTTTCAGTCACAGGTAGCCTATCTAATTCCAATTTTTGGTGTCGTTTTAGGATATATTTTTTTAGGAGAAATTATTACTGATAAAGTAGTTATAGCTCTAGTTGCAATCATTATAGGAATTTATTTGGTAAAAAAATCAGCTAAAAAAATTTCAATTAAAGTCTAAGTTGATTCAACTTTAGGTTTTTCTGTGGTTTCACGTGAAATTGATATAACTTGATTAAATGAAAAATAGCTTATCTTTTGCATTTATTTTTTTGTGGTCATCTGCTTTTGTAACAACTAAACCAATAGTTGATAATAGCGACCCATTTTCTGCGTTAGCTTTTAGATTTCTTTTAGTAGCTATTGGGTTTTTAATTTACGCAAAATATAAAAAAATTTCTTTAAGGTTAGAGAAAAAAGAATTGTCTCATTCAATTCTAAGCGGAGTTTTGTTTCACGGAATTTATTTAGGTGGAGTTTTTTATTCAGTTTCACTAGGTGTTCCAACTGGAATTACAGCATTAATCGTTACAATGCAGCCAATACTTACGAATGCATTAGCTGGGCCTATTTTAAATGAAAAAGTAGGTTGGAGACAGTGGCTTGGTGTTGTGCTTGGTTTTGTTGGTGCTGCTATAGTTTTAGGCTTTGATTTAGGAGAAAGCCTACCTTTAATTGGTATAATTGCATCTTTTATTGCGCTAGCGTCAATAACTTCCGCAACTCTCTTACAAAAAAAATTTGGTGGAAGTGCCCCTTTACCAGTAAGCAACATGTATCAAGCTGCTGGTGGATGCATTTTCCATATTATAATAATTATTTTATTTGCTGAAGCATTTATTAATTTTAATACGACTTTCTTGATAGCAATGAGCCATCAAATATTTTTAGTATCCTTTGGTGCGTTTACAATTTTAATGTATTTGATAAAAAATAATTCTGCGAGCAAGACAGTTACAATATTTTTTTTAATTCCAGCTACTACAGCAATTATTGCTTGGATATTTTTAAATGAACAATTATCAAATTTAGATATTTTTGGTTTTGTAGTCGCATCTTTAGGAGTTTATATAGCTACTAGAAAAGATAGCTAAAAAAGATAAGTACTTAAGCCAAAAAATTCTGCAACTTAAAATTGAAAATAAAATTGTTCATTTACAGATTGTGCAAAAAGAGTTTTAATTAGGGTTATATAAATATGGCTAAGACTAAGAAAAAAGCTGTTAAAAGAAAGAGAAAGAAAACAAAAAAGTCGATTAAAAAAAGAAAAAAGCTTAGGAAAAAGGCGGCTAAGAAACTTTCCAAAACCTTAAAAAAAGCAAAGTCGAAGTCAAAAAAACGTAAAACAAATGGAGGAAAAATGAGTGCAGAAATGAAAGTGTCTTCTGTTCTGGATACCTCTCATTTGAAGGTTAAATTTCCGTTTAAAGCTAAATACGGAAACTACATTAACGGTAAATTTGTAGAGCCTAAATCTGGAAAGTATTTTGACAATACTTCTCCTATTTCAAATGAGAAGATCTGTTCAATAGCACGATCAAATGAAAAAGACGTGGATGCAGCTTTAGATGCAGCTCACGCAGCTTTTCCGTCTTGGGGTAAAACTTCAATTACGGAAAGATCTAACATGTTACTTAAAGTAGCTGATGCGATTGAGAAAAACTTAAACACATTAGCTGTAGCAGAGTGTTTAGATAATGGTAAGCCAATCAGAGAATGTATGGCTGCAGACTTACCTTTAGTGATTGACCATTGGAGATATTTTGCAGGTGTAATTAGAGCTGAGGAAGGTTCAATTGCTGAAATTAGCAGCGGTGAATATTCTTACCATATACCTGAGCCACTAGGTGTAGTTGGACAAATTATACCTTGGAACTTCCCTTTACTAATGGCAACTTGGAAACTTGCTCCAGCATTAGCAGCTGGTAACTGTGTGGTATTAAAACCTGCAGAGCAAACTCCAGCTTCGATCATGGTATTGATGGAACTTATTGGTGATATATTACCACCAGGTGTAGTTAACATTGTAAGCGGTTTTGGTTTAGAAGCTGGTAAACCTTTAGCATCTTCTAAAAGAATAAGAAAAGTTGCTTTCACTGGTGAAACAACAACTGGTAGATTGATAATGCAATACGCATCACAAAACTTAATTCCAATTACATTAGAATTAGGTGGTAAATCTCCTAACATTTATTTTGAAGACGTTATGGATAAAGACGATGACTTCTTCGACAAATGTCTAGAAGGTTTTGCGATGTTTACATTAAACCAAGGAGAAGTTTGTACTTGTCCAAGTAGAGCATTAGTACAAGAGTCTATCTATGACAAGTTCATGGAAAGAGCTGTTGCAAGAACTAAAGCAGTTAAACAAGACAATCCTTTAAAAATGGAAACAATGATTGGTGCGCAAGCTTCATTAGAACAAATGGAAAAAATCAAATCTTATCTAGATTTAGGTAAGAAAGAAGGTGCCAAAGTTCTATGTGGAGGAAATGTTGCTAAAATCAATAGTGGTTTAGAAAAAGGAAACTACATTGAGCCAACTATTTTCGAAGGTAAAAATGACATGAGAATATTCCAAGAAGAAATTTTTGGACCTGTTGTTTCTGTAACTAAATTTAAAGATGAGAAAGAAGCATTAGAAATTGCTAATGACACACTTTATGGTTTAGGTGCAGGAGTATGGACTAGAAATGGTAATCGTGCGTTTAGAATGGGTAGAGAAATCCAAGCTGGTAGAGTTTGGACAAACTGCTATCACGCATATCCAGCTCATGCTGCTTTCGGTGGATACAAACAATCTGGTATCGGAAGAGAAACACATAAAATGATGCTTAACCACTACAGACAAGTGAAGAACTTACACGTGTCTTACAGTGAAAAGAAATTAGGCTTCTTTTAAACAATAATTAATATATAATGGCCCGTGAGGAATCGCGGGCCATATTTTATATGAAAGTAAAAGCTACAGAATCTGCATTAAAACTACTTGAAGATATTAAAGCTCAACATGGTGATGAGCTTTTATTTCATCAATCAGGCGGATGTTGCGATGGAAGTGCTCCAATGTGCTATCCTAGAAAAGAATATTTAGTAGGTAATAGCGATGTTAAACTTGGAGAAATTGGTGGTGTTCCTTTTTATATGAATGATGATCAATATGAAAAATGGAAACACACTGATTTAACTATCGATGCTGTTCAAGGTATTGGTGGAATGTTTTCTTTAGACAATGGAACAGGTCGAAGATTCCTTACAAAATCAGAAATTTGTTTAGTCGTAGACAACGACAAAAAAAATTAATCTAAAATAAATAATTAAGTCAGGGTTTTTAATCCTCTGTCCGCACAACAGAGGATTAAATAAAAGTTTAGCCTGCAGGTTTATAAACTGAAGCTACTTTTCCTGCCATCTCTGCAGCTGACTTAATATCAATTGCCTCGCAAATAGTCATGTTGCTTATAGATCCACTAGCTTCTACAGCAAGTTTAATTGCTGCAACATTCGTGAAACTATCAGCCTCTACTACTGCTACGAAATCAACAGGACCTCTGACAATATCAAATGAGTGAACTTTTCCACCCATTGCTTGTGAAATTGCTTCAACTGCTTTTCCTCTATCTTGTCCCGGATTTTTAACAAATCCTTGGAAAGCTTGTGCTGAGTAATTTCCCATAACATAAAATTTAGCCATATTCCTCCTTTTTTATAAACATTATAATACGAATACGGAATTCTTTTTCATATGATTTATTTGCACACTAGACACTTTAAAAGGTAATGTTAGATTGCAATATGTACGAAAAATACGGACAATTCACTGATGGTAAATGGCATAAATCATCTAATTGCGAAACGTACGAAGTAATTAACCCAGCGAATGAAGAAGTTTTAGGCCAAGCCTCAAAAGCATCGCCCGAAGATGTTAACAAAGCATTATTGTCTGCTCAAAAAGGATTAGAAGTTTGGAGAAAAACTCCACCATGGCAACGTGCTTATATTTTAAGAAGAATTGCTGACAAGATGAGAGAAAAGCAAGACATACTTGCTAAATGGATGACACTCGAAGTTGGAAAACCGTTTGCAGAAGCAAAAGGCGAAGTTAACGGTGCTGCAGATATATACGAATGGAATGCAGAAGAGACAAAAAGAATTTATGGTCAAACAGTTGAAAGTAGATTTGAAGACACAAGAGTTCATGTTTATTATCAACCAGTTGGCGTAGTTGCTGCTTTAGTTCCATGGAATTTCCCTTTAGTTCTCTCTGCTAGAAAAATTTCTACAGCCCTTGCAGCAGGATGTTCTGTGATTGTTAAACCTGATGTAATAACACCAGGTGTTGTAATGGAACAAGTTGAAATTTGTAGAGAGTGTGGAGTGCCTCCTGGAGTTGTTAATTTATTATCAGGAGATCCACCAAGCATTGCCCAACAATTAATCGCTTCGGATATTGTTAAAAAAATATCTATAACAGGTTCATCAAGAGTCGGTAAATTAATTCTAAAACAAGCTGCAGATAAAGTTCAAAGAGTAACTATGGAATTAAGTGGACATTCACCTTTTATAGTTTTTGATGATGCTGATATAAAAAAAGCAGCTGATATGGCAATTGCTGCAAAGTTTAGAAATAATGGACAAGTTTGTATTTCCCCAAACAGATTTTATATACAAGAAAAGAAAAAAGAAGAATTTGTAAATCTTTTTGTAGAAAAAACAAAAAAATTAAAAATTGGTGATGGTATGGATCCATCAGTTCAACTTGGTCCTTTAACAACTAAAAAAAGATTAAATGAAATTGAAGATTTAGTTGAAACTACTAAAAAGGAAGGGGCTAAAGTTTTATTAGGTGGCAAAAGACCAAAAGGATTTAATAAAGGATTTTATTACGAACCAACTATTTTTGATAATGTAAAAGATGATTTTACAATTATGAAGGTAGAGCCATTTGGCCCTTTAGTACCAATGCTATCATTTAAAGAATTTGATGAAGTTATTGAAAGAGCAAACAATCACGAACTTGGATTATCAAGCTATATATGTACGAATTCAATGGAGAGAGCACACCGTGCATCTGAATTAATGGAGACTGGGACAGTTGCAGTTAATACACCTTTAGTCGCAATTGCTGAAGCACCATTTGGTGGTATAAAGCAAGCAGGTTATGGAAGAGAAGGTGGGTCAATGGCTATTAAAGATTATTTAAATGTTAAATATACTCACTTAGGAATTAAAGGATAAAAATGAAAACTAAAAAACAAATTAAAAAAGCTGCTAATATATTATTTTCTTGGAGGAGTATGATGCCACTTTATTACGGCGTCATATGGATTATCTTGCTATTAATTGTAATTTTTTCACCTTTTTAAAATCAAAAATTATAAATGGCACAATTATTATTAGCTTTTTTTGCAGGCTTCATAAGTTTTTTGTCACCATGTGTTCTACCACTTATTCCAGGTTATATTTCTTATGTTTCAGGAAGTACTTTAAATGAACTATTAGAAAGTAAACGGGTAAATATTATTCCAACTGTGCTTTTTACTATTGGTTTTTCAATAGTGTTTATTGCTTTTGGAGCAACAAGTACTTTAATTGGTAATTTTGTATTAACCAATTCTTTTGAGCTAAGAATTGTTTCAGGTGCAATTATTATTTTATTCTCCTTACAACTCTTAGGTTTTTTCAATTTCAAATTTTTAAATATAGAAAAAAGATTTCAGACAGAAAGAAGATCAAATAAATTATACCCTGTTTTAGTTGGAATGGCTTTTGGTTTTGGTTGGACACCATGTATTGGGCCAATTCTTGGATCCATATTGGCCTTAGCAGCATTAGAAAGTACTTTAACTAAAGGAATTTTGCTTTTAACATCGTATTCCTTAGGTTTGGCAATCCCGTTTATTTTGTCAGGTTTCTTAATTCAAAAGTTCATGGCAGTTTCAAAAAATCTTAAAAATAACATGAATATTATTTCAAAATCTGGAGGAGTTATTCTTTTAATTACAGGAATTCTAATAATTACAAATCAATTACAATCTGTTGGTTATTATTTACTAGAAGCCTTACCTTTCTTACAAAAGCTTGGTTAAAATAATTTTTTGGTGTAAAATATAGATATGTCGATAGGTTACTTTTTTAATCAGTCAACAAAATTTCTTTGGTACTCTGCGCATTATATAATTTCTTTTAAATATTCTACACCAATAAAAATAGATAAAACTAACCCCCCATCTTTTTATGGCAAGATGCCATCAGGAAAACAAATGTTTTTTGAGATGATGAAGTTATTAAATGAGGAAAGAAAATTAATTAATTCAAAATTCTATAAATTACCAAAAACTCAACTAAAGGATTTATTAAGTGCAGCAAAAGGAAGTTTTGATTTTTTCCTTGACCTTCCCAAGATAGATAAACGAAGAGCATCAGGTAAATTTTCGGAAGTAGAAACAAAGAAAAAGGACTTACCTAAATATTACTTAAGAAACTTTCACTATCAAACTGATGGATACTTAAGTGAAAAATCAGCAAGATTATATGAATTTCAAGTTGAAACACTTTTCACTGGGTGTGCAGCAACTATGAGAAGATTTTCCATGATACCACTCATTAACTATTTAAATTCTAATAAAAAAAATATTAAATTATTAGATATTGGAACAGGCACTGGAGAAATTATTGAAAGTTATAAACTAAATTTTAAAGATACAGAAATTACGTGTTCAGACTTATCCGAGGAATACTTAAATGTTGCAAAACAAAAGCTAAAAAAGTTCAAAGATATTAAATACGTTAATTGCAAAGGGGAAGAATTACCGTTTGAGAACGAGTCTTTTGATGTTCTTACATCTACATATATGTTTCATGAAATTCCAACTGAAATTAGAAAGCAGGTATTTTCTGAAATCTCAAGAGTATTAAAAAAGGGTGGTATATTTGTTTTAACAGACTCTTTACAAATTGATGATAATCCTAAGTTAAATCCACTTTTAGAATTTTTTCCATATTCTACTCATGAACCTTTTTATCCAAAATACATAAGAGAAGATTTAAAAGAAGTAGCTAAAAATTATGGACTTGAAATGTACTATAACAAAAATGCCTACCTAAGTAAGAGCATGGCATTTAGAAAATTATAAATTTATTTTACTACCTCATATAATCCAAGCCAGGCATTCACTTCTTTACTAGCAAGATATTGAGATTTAAAAAACTCTAATTTTTTACATTTCTTTGCGTCACACAATTCTTTTAATTTTTTATCAAAACCATATTCTTCATGAATACCTTCATTAATCGTAAAACATATTAAACCTTTGTTTTTAGTAATTCTTACAAACTCATCTAAAGCTGGTGGTTTAACATGAGCATAAGTAAATGTACCAACACACATCACTGCATCAAATTTATTATCTTCATGATTTATTTTTTTATTAAGATCAGCTTTCTCTAATAAATGATAAAGACCATTTGGAACTAAATCTAAAAGATTTTGGGAAAGATCTGCGCCATAAAAGTTTTTAAAACCATATTTTTTTAATTCAACCCCAACTAACCCTGTGCCACAACCAGCGTCGTAAATTTTGATGTCTTTATCATTTGCATATTTATTAAAAACCTCAGATGTTTCTTTTGGACCAGTGTAATTCCAGTCTGACATATCTTTGTCGTACTTGTTTTCTTTACCCCAGTCGTCATAGAACTTCATCACATCCTCTGTTTTTTTTAGAGTATGTAATGGAACTTTATTTCCTATATCTTTTTGAGCCATTGAATTGATAATTTAATTAAATAAATTTTCTAAGTAAATGTCTAAGTTTACCTTCCGAGGAGTCATAATCAATATAACAACCTTGTAAAAATCTATTTCCTTCGTTTGGATTGAATTCTGTTCTACCGTGTAAGAGCCTATAATTATCCATCATTAATAAATCACCTGGCATTAATTTAAATTTAATTAAAAACTTATCGGAGTTGTATATTTCTGATATTTTATTTCTTGCTTGGTAGTATAAATCTAGTCTTTCTTTTTCTAAAGCAGGCACGAAATCTAATCTTGTACTAAATCTTACTTGTTTAATTTTGCTATCTTCGTCTAATTCAATAAGTTGGCCTACATTTTCTAACACAACGTCTTTATCAACAAATCTAAATTTTACCTTTACTTCTGTAAGAACTTTAAAAAAATTAGGATGATTTTTCTTTAAACTTTCTGCAACTGAAAACCCATCTACTAAAGTTGAATATCCTCCACTTACTTCATTCTCAATACAATGTAATAATTGAATGTTAGGAATAGGTTTCCTATATGGGTTATCTGTGTGAGGTGATAAAGGTAATGGTGTATATGCTAAGTCGTTTGGATTAGGTTTAGACTTTACGTTAAAATATTCTCCAAAATTAGTCCTTCTAATACTTCCTATTGAATTTGCAAATTTAACAATGTAATTATCTTTTGTAGGAACCTTAGAAATAACTACAAAACCATTTTTGTAAAACGATTTTAAAAGTTCTAACATCTCATCACTTTCAAAAAAATTATCTTTAAATTTAAAATTCTTAATATCTTTAAGGTTAGAGTCCCATAAAACTGGTTTTATTAGATCTTTTAAAAACGCATCTGAATTAAATTCTTTTTCTATTTTATCAATTTCAATCTTTGATTTTACGCCATCACTAAATTCAATATCCAAAAGCTTGTCTATAATATTTACTTTGTTAATTTTTATATCTTTTAAAAACGATGGATCAAAAAGACGTTGCTCAGTATTTTTATCTAAGTGTTCTTTCTCACTTACTCTTTCCCTAAGCCAAATAGGATGTAATTCCCATTTAGTTGAACCTTCAAAAACAAATACTTTGTTATTTTGTTCTAATTCAATTTTCATATTAATATTCCTAGATATCTCAAAAAATTTACTTTTATCAAGTAAAATTAAATAGTAATAAGCTCATCTAAAAGAGTAAAAATAAATGAAAAACAAAGATATTTATATTTTTTTAATTTCTTTAGCCAGAGATTTGAACAAATTTTATAGGTTAAAATTAAACAAGAGATTTAAAGCTAGGAATAAAGGAAGCGAATCTAATTATGATCCAGTCACTATCGCAGATAAAAAATTTGAAAAATTTATTAGAGATAAAATAAATAAGAAATTCCCCAATCACTCAATAATTGGTGAAGAGTTTGGAGTTAAAAAGAAAAAAAGTGATTATTCTTGGGTTATAGATCCAATTGATGGAACAAGGTCATTTGTGATCGGTTATCCATCATGGAGCAACCTTATTGCATTTTGTCATAAGGATAAACCAATTATGGGATTAGCAAATTTTCCTGTGTTAAATAAATTTTATGTAAATCAAGATTCTAAAAATGCTTATCTTTTTGACAATAAGAAAAAAATTAAATTAAGAACATCAAATTGTAAAAAATTTAAATATGCGAAAATATCTGGAGATTTCCACGGTCAGTATAGTTTAGATGAACTTAAAAAAGTTAAAAAACTATTACCACGTATGCAGTTTCCTTGTATGGATGCTTTAAGTTACTCACATTTTTGTGAAGGTAAAATTGATACAGTATTTCAAAGTGGAAATAAAATTTGGGATATTTATCCTTTAATTCCCATAATAAAAGCTTCCGGAGGAATTGTAACTAATTGGCAGAACAAAGAAAATTTTAATAGTGGAAATGTGCTAGTTTCTTCAAGCAAATTAGTTCATTCTAAAATGTTAAAGTTTTTAAAACCTTTAAATTAAATTAAGGATATGTTTATTTATTTTATTAAATTAAAATATAATTAATAGGAGGAACATGAGTATTTTTAAACCAATTCAAGAAAAACAAGCTAAGGGTAAAGTAAAAACCATATTTAATGAAATTAAAAAAACACGTAAAATTAAAAAGATCCCAAATTTTTGGAGATCAATTGCACATAATCCAAAACTTTTAGAGAGAACGTGGAATAATTTAAAAGAAATTATGAGAGATGGGGCTTTGAACTCAGTAACAAAAGAATTAATTTATGTTGCTGTATCAATTACGAATAGTTGTGATTATTGCACAAGATCACATACTTTTGCTGCGAAAAAAAAGGGTGCAACAGATCAAATGATAAAGGAGATGATCGACGTTGTTGGAATAGCTAATCAAAATAATAAATTGGTTGAAGCTTATCAAGTAGAAGTAGATAAGATTTATAAATAATATGAGTAATTTAATTGGGTATGTATATTTACTTTTAGCAGTTGTCCTTGGAATAACTTCTAACGGATTTTTAAAAACTACTAATGGTTTTACCAATATTGGCCCGACCATTATGTGTATGGCCACCATACTTCTTTGTATATTTTTTCTAGCAAAAGCAATGATGATAATACCTGTTGGATTTACTTATGCGACTTATGGAGGTTTAACGATAACTGCAGTGACTATTTTTGGAATACTTAAGTACAATCAAATACCAAATATCTATGGCATTATTGGAATAATTTTAATTATCATAGGTGTAGTACTTGTAAATTTCTTAGGAAAAACTTCTTAAAAATTAACTAGGACAATTCTATACATTTTTAAACATTGAAAATTTAAAAAATTTTATTATCTTAGAATTATGAACGTTTGTTATACAACATTATTAGGAATAGCTCTTTTAGCAACAATTGTATTTATATTTAGAAAACCATCAAAAAAAGAGTTAGAAAAATTCGAAAGTAAAGACCAAGATAAAATTAATTGGTCTAAAATGGGTTTTTAATTTTTTCAATTAAAGTATAATTAATCTATGTGTGGCAGGTATGTAATTACCAAACCAGTTGAAAAAACTGTTAAAATTGTAAAATCATCGACAACAGTTAAAGATGATGAGAACTTTAATGCACACCCAAGCCAAGTATTGCCAATTATAAAATCATATTCAAATGGTAAGACTTTAGAACTAGTGAAGTGGGGAATAGTGCCATCATGGGCAAAACAAAAAGATTTTAGACCTTTAATAAATGCAAGAATAGAAACAATTGATGAAAAAGTTTCTTTTAAAAAACTTATAAAAACAACAAGATGTGTTGCTGTAATGGATGGCTTTTATGAGTGGAAAAGATCTAAAGAGAGCAAAACTCCGTTTTATTTTACAAGAGAAGATAAAAAACCTTTATATGTTGCAGGAATTTTTGAAAACAATGAATTTTGTTTAATTACTGAAGAGGCTAGTCAAAATGTCATGGATATACATCATAGACAGCCAGTAATTCTAGATAATAATGAAATAGATAATTATTTAGATCTTAAAAAGGATGGCAAAAAATACTTGAGCCAGATTAAAAAAATACAATTAAGTTTTCATGAAATATCCAAAGAAGTTAATAAACCTACAAACAATTATCCATCATTGATTAGTAAGTTAAATTAACAATGGATTTAACTAAGTATAAAAACAAAAGTAGAATTTTATTAATTAAATCCCCAAATTATAAATTAAAAGAGTACTTAAATATTAAGTATGTTTATCAAAAGCACATAAAAAAATTTCACAAAAGACATATAAAGTTAATTACAAAAATAGATAAAAAAGGTTTTAAAATAAATTTTATTGATTTTGATGGCAAAACAAAAAAAATTTTAAATAAAATTAATACCAATACGTTATTTAAATATATTGATACTTTAAAAATTAGTAAGACTACAAAACCAATAAATTTATCTCTATTTTCAGATTATAATCCTAAAACTACAACCCATGGATTAGGTTTTAAAAATAAAGAAAAAGCTTTGTATACCGTCGATACAATTAAAAACAGACCTATCAAATATCAAGTTAATGTAATTGCAACTATGTTAGGACGTGCAAAAAAACACCCACATAAAACAAGAGAAATGAAAGATGCGATAAAAGTTTTTAGTAAATGGATGTTTAATTATAAAAAAAGTTTTAAGAAGTAATTTTATCTACAAATTTTTTAACAACTGGGGCGAGACTTAACACAGTAATAATTGCAATGGGTAAGCTTACAGACCAAGCTTTCAAAAATCGTTTTACATATAATTCGTCTAGCCCAGTGTTAATATAAGTAATTAATAAAGTCATGATGAGACTTGTAAAAAATCCCACAATCAATGTAAAAAGTAATTGAGAGTATTTTTTTTTGATCACTACACACCTTTAATTATAATTATATTACCTTCAGAATTTTTTTGGCGTAATTCTTTAACCGGCTTATATAAATCTGAGTTATACCACTCCAATGCTTTTTCATAAGTAGGAAACTCAATAATTACATTTCTAGTATAATCCCATTTACCTTCCATAGATTTATATTCACCAGCTCTTACTATATACTTACCACCAAATTGTTTTATAGTTTCAGGAACTTGCTCCGCATAAACTTTAAAACCTTCCTTATTAGTCATATTAATTTGGGCTATTACATAACTAGGCATATTAAATCCTTTTCCAGGTTGTATTAAAATAATTTATTTTTCCAAGTCTTGGGTGTCAGATTATTTTTAATTTCCAAGTTATAATTGTATTCAAATTTTTTAGGACCATTTTCTTTTATAAAATTTATAACTTTATCAATTGAGTCGTGTAATTTGACAGTTGTTTTATAATTTAAAAATTTTCTTGCTTTATCAGATGAACAAATTGCATTTTTTACTTCGTTAGGTCTATCATCAACATATTTTGCCTGTTCATTAAATTGTAATTTATTACACAAAATCTCATAAAGTTCGTTAATAGATATTGTGTCTTCATCTGGACCAATATTAAATATTTCAGACTTAATTTTTTTATTTGTAGCTAATTTGTCTAAGCAATAGATACAGTCTACTACATCAGAAAAGTTTCTAGTCTGTTTGCCATCTCCATAAATTATAGGTCTTCGCTTTTGAAGCATTAAGTTAATCATTATAGAAACAACATTTCTATATGGATCGTCATATTTTTGTTTTGGTCCAATTATATTGTGAGGAACTGCAATGTTATATTCTACACCATGTGAATCAGCTAAAATTTTTAATACTTGTTCTGCTGCCAGCTTTGATACACCGTAAGGATCTACAGGATTTACATTCTGATTTTCTGCAAAAGGTGGCTTAACATTTCCATATCTAGCCATGGATGAGCAAAAAACAATTCTTTTTACTTTATTTTGAATTGCAGCAGTAAATACAGATACTGATCCAATAAAATTACTCTTACATATTAAATACGGTGCAAAAGTTGATAGGCCTTCATGAGGATAAGCTGCGGAGTGAATGACCACATCAACACCTTTCATAATTTTTGACATCTGTTCTAAATTTTCACAATCTGCTTTGTAAAATTTTACTTTTCTTAAATTTATATTTTTTTTTGTTCCTCCAACTAGGTTATCGCATCCTGAAACTTTATATTTTTTTGCAATATAATAGTCAGCAAGATTTGCTCCTAAAAAACCTGCGATACCTGTTATGAAAATATGCATTCTATATTTCTTGTATCAAAATTTTGATTTTATGGTAGTCCATAATACCTTTAAACCGTAAGGAATTGACTTTAAATGAGAAACCTCATCTCCATAATGTGTTGGGATGTAAATTTCTAATATTTTCAACTTATTTTTCAAAAACTCAATAATTATCTCGGTGTCAAAGTGGTAATAATTTGCTTTATCTTTAAAATTTATTTTTTTCAAAGAATCTACTTTAAAAGATCTATACCCAGAATGAAATTCGCTAATCTTGGAACCTAAAATTAAATTTTGAATAAATGTTAAAAAAATATTACCTAAAAATTTATAAAAGGGCATACCCCCTTTAAGTGCACTTTTGTACGACATCATTCTTGACCCAAAAACTGCATCCAAACTTTCATCATTAAATTTTGATATAAAATTAGGGATTTCCTCAGGAGCATATTGCCCATCTCCATGGACCATAATTGCATAATCAAATTCATTATCTATGGCATATTGAAACGCATATTTTTGAACCCCACCATACCCAAGATTGACTGTCGAATTATATACTTCAAAAGTATAATTAAAATTTTTAGTTGTTTTTAATATTTCCTCATAAGTTTTATCTTTTGAACAATCGTTAATTATTAAAATTTTAATATCGTTATTTTGGAATATTGTTTTTGGTATTCTCTCAATTACTGAGTAAATTTTTTTTTCAACATTATATGCAGGTATGAAAATTAGGATTTTTTTTTTAATATTTGAATGGCTCATATTTAAAATCTAAAATGTTATTTCCTGGTGAAAATCTAATACTTTTATATGTGTTCATCAATTTTTCTATAGCAACTAAATCACCATTAATTCTAGCAGTCCAAAAAATATCATAATTATCTATATAATTTAACCAACCCTCATTATTTGAGTAAAATTCAATACTAATTTTATTATTTTCAAAACTTGTAATTTTGTATTCAATATTATTTAAACTTTCAAAATTTTTTACATGTTCTATAAAATTAATTGGGTCTTTAAAATTAATATTTTCTGAAAAAAAGATCCGTCTATTGTTTGTATTTAGTCCATAAAATTCATAGACAAGATCTTTTTCATAATCTGTGATTTCTTTTAAATCTCCATTTTTTCTAAAGTAATCCCAGAAGATTTTGTTGTGAAATTTATTACCCCAGTTTAAAAAATTATTAACTGAAAAAGTATTATCTCTAAAATAGTTATTACCATATACTTGACTACTACTTCTGGGTTTTCTTAAATTTTTACTTAAATTATCAATAGCTGAATACTTAAAATTTGTATTTTTGGTTTTCCATTCTTTTAAACTCCATTGAATATTTGAGTTTAGAAATTGCTCACTAACCACACTTAAAAATATTAAAACAAAAATAAAACTATTAAGATAAATTAATTTTATTTTCCTTGAAAAAAAATAAACAAAATTAATTATTAGTATTGTTGTGATTGTAGCAATTATATTAATTCTACCATCCCCAAACATCACCAATTTATTTAATGGGTAACTCAAATAATTTTCAGCAAAAATAAACCTCTTTTCATGCCAAGTATTCCAGTATGAATCGACTACATTATTTAAATAAAACCAAAGTTGTAAACTTAAAATTAAAATAAGAATTAAATTAGAAAAAAATAATATTTTTTTTAAATTAATCTTTTGCAAGCTAATATTTCTTATTTCATTTAGAAAAAAGTTTAAACTCAATAAACTTAATATTGAAATAATTGGAACTAAAAGAATATTAATTCTTGGCCATGTTCTCATATTTTGAATGAAATCCACATGGCTCCAAATAAAAGTAAAAATAATAGAGTCTTTTGATGATGCGAGTGACGTAATTATTAAAAAAGATAATAAGGCGAATATAAATATCTTTTTTTCAAAAATATCGGTTTTATTTAAATTAGATAAAAAATAAAATAAATATCGAATAACTAAAAAAGATAGAATTATTCCAAAATAGTATCTTCCTTCGGTATTAGAAATTATTGGATAGAACCAAGATCCAAGAACATCTAAAAAATTAAATTTATGAGCGGTTGCGTAGTCAAAATCATATAAATTTCTATCTTGTGCCAACTCAAGAGTTTTTGAAACACCATAAAACCAAGGTAAAGATACCAATAGAGATATAAAACTTGGAAAAAATATTTTTAAAATAAAATTAATTATTCTTTTAAAATTAAGATCTTTTACAGATAAAATGAACAAGACGTAAAAACAGACAAAAACGAAAATATATATAATAAAGTAAGGGTATCCTGCAGTGAAAATAAATAGAGTAGAGAAGAATATTAATAAATTAGACTTAAAAATATTTTTATTACTAGCACTGTAATTAATACCTAATAATAAATATGGTAGCCAACATATAGTATGTATAGCATTTGGAAACCTCAAAAAATTAGAAAATATTAAAATTGTGGGTACAAGAAGAGTAATTAATATAATATTTTTTTTTGAAAAATAATTGAAACTTTTTAGCCACTGATATTGACCAACTAAATAAATTGAAATTCCAAAAATTGTATAAATCAAATAATCATAAAGGGAGAATGATCCTTTAATTAATGAAATCGAATATAGAAACCATGATGGTAAATAAAAAAACTGTGCAAAAGGATTGTATATTAATGAAAATCCTGCTCCTTCAACTGGCGACCAAAACGGCAAACGACCATCTTGAAAAAACTCAAATATATATTTTTTATAAGAAAAATAAATTAAATCAAAATCATTGCCTATTACAATAAATTCACTTGTCATTGGAAAAAAATAAATAAATGGCCAAATGATCAATAAAAGATAGGCTATAAAAGATTTATTGTTTATCACTTTTAGATTTTATAAATTTAGTTACTTAAATCCATTTTGGGAAAGGTAAGCCTTTATCTTGCAGAAATTTTTTATTAAATAATTTTGAACTATATTTATCGGATCTGTCACAAAGAATTGTCACAATAGTTTTTCCAGGCCCTAATTTTTTACCCAATTTAATTGCACCAGTAACATTGATTGCACAACTTGTTCCTAGGCTTAATCCTTCATTTTGAATTAAATCGTACAATACAGGCAAAGCTTCTTTATCATCTATACTAAATGCACCATCTATTTTAGCTTTTGCAAAGTTAGCAGTCACTCGACTTGATCCTATTCCTTCAGTTATCGAGCTTCCAGAAGATTTTAGTTCTCCATATTCAACATGATTATAAAGAGATGAACCACCAGGATCTGCTAAAAAAATTTTAATGTCTTTATTTTTTTCTTTAAGATAACTACTTACTCCAGCAATAGTACCGCCAGTACCAGATGAACAAACAAAACCATCGACTTTACCTTCAGTTTGCTTCCAAATTTCTGGACCTGTTGTTTCATAATGGCCCTTTGAGTTAGCCGTGTTATCAAACTGATTAGCCCAAACTACTCCATGATTATTAGAACTTTTTAAATCATCAGCGAGTTTTGCTGCAACTTTAACAAAATTTCCGTCATCCTTATATGGTTTTGGTGGTACTAATCTTAAATCAGCACCCATGTTTCTTAACATATCTTTTTTCTCTTGTGTTTGATCTTCGTTCATAACAATAATTGTTTTATATCCAATAGAGTTACCAATTAAACATAATCCAATACCTGTATTACCAGCAGTTCCTTCAACTATCGTTCCACCTTTTGATATTAGTTTTTTTTCTTCAGCATCTCTAATTAATGCAAGTGCAGCTCTGTCTTTAACAGAACCCCCAGGATTTAAGTATTCTGCTTTACCATAAATATTACATCCAGTTATCTCAGATGCAGCTCTTAATTTTACCAAAGGTGTGTTTCCAATTCCTTCTATAAAATTTTTTTGAGGTTTGTTCATTTAATTTTTATCACTATCTTGAGTAATTCCATATGGTTTAAAGTTTTCATCTTGTGTAGAAACTTCACCAACATTTTTAGCTGGTATACCAACCATTACAGAGTTTTCGTCAACATCTTTTGTAACAACGGCATTAGCACCAATTTTTGCATTTTTACCAACAACAACTGGTCCTAATATCTGAGCACCTGATCCAACAACTACATTATCCATTAAGGTTGGATGTCTTTTTACGTTTCTTTGTTCATTTGAATTTATACTTGGGGAAATTCCACCAAGAGTTACCATATGATAAATAGTTACATTGTCTCCAATTTCAGAAGTCTCACCTATAACAACTCCCATACCGTGATCTATAAATAAATTTTTTCCTATCTTTGCATTAGGATGAATTTCTATTCCTGTTAAAAATCTTGAAAACTGAGAAATTATTCTTGCAACTAAATTAAATTTTGCAATTGCAAAAAAATTTGCAATTCTATGAAAGAAAACAGCTTTTGCTCCAGGATAAGTTAATATTACACTTAATTTTGACTTAGCAGCTGGATCTCTTTTAATTATAGAATCTAAAAATTCATTCATGTTATTTACAGTTTTTTATGCTTTAACTTGATTTAAAGTTAAACCCTTTAGATTAGCTGGAACAGCTACATCCATCATTTTTGGGTTAGCAAGTTTAAGGTTATTCATTATTTCAACGTATTGGTCAACAGAATTAACCTGTAACCTTGGATTATTTTTTCTTTCTGATCCAATTGTAGAATGTTTTTTACCATTATAGTCATGTGCAGGATATACCATTGTATTTTCCGGTAATTTTAATAATTTGTTAAATATAGAGTCGTATTGTTGTCTAGCATTGCCGTTTTGAAAATCAGTTCTTCCAGTTCCATTTATTAAAAGTGTGTCACCTGTAAAAACTCTATCGTTCATTAAATAACTGTAAGAACAATCTGTATGCCCGGGTGTGTACATTACTTTTAAATTAATATTATCAATTTTTACGTTTTCATCTTCCTTAACTCTTAAATCAACGACCTCAGACTTTGAATTTTCACCCATAATTTTTGTGCAATTTGTTCTTTCACTTAATTCGTTTAAACCAGTTATGTGATCCGCATGAATATGTGTATCAATTACTTTTACTAATCTTAATTCTAATTTATTCAAAAAATTTATGTATTGATCTGTGTGTTCTAAAACTGGATCTATGATTAAAGCTTCTCTACCTTTGCCGCTTGATAGTATGTACGTATAGGTTGAAGACTTTGTATCAAATAATTGCTCAAATATCATATTAATGATCACTTTATAAAAAATTGCATAGCAAATCAATCTTGCATATAATTTGATTATAAAAAGGAGAGTATAATGACTTTAAAAATAAATAGCTTAGCACCTGACTTTAAGGCTAAAACAACTATAGGTGATATATCATTTCACGAGTGGTTAGGAGATAGTTGGGGTGTTTTATTTTCGCATCCAAAAGATTTTACTCCAGTTTGTACAACTGAATTAGGATCTTTAGCTAGAATGAAACCTGAGTTTGATAAAAGAAACGTCAAAGTTATCGGCTTAAGTGTGGACCCGGTTGCAGATCACGTTAAATGGCTGGACGACATTAAAGATGTAACAGGAATGAAACCTGATTATCCAATAATTGCGGATGAAGATCTAAAAATTGCAAAACTTTATAATATGTTAGAAGGTGATGCAGGAACTACTTCAATGGGTAGAACTGCAGTTGACAACCAGACAGTTAGAACAGTTTTTATTATAAGACCAGATAAAAGAATTGGTTTGTTCTTAACTTATCCAATGGCAACTGGAAGAAACTTTATGGAATTATTGAGATCAATAGACTCAATGCAGCTGACTGCAAAACATAAAGTTGCAACTCCAGCGGATTGGAAAAAAGGTGAAGAAGTCATCATTGTTCCTTCAGTTAAGGATGATGAGGCTAAGAAATTGTTTCCTGATGGTTGGAATGCAGTTAAACCATATTTAAGAAAAGTTCCAGATCCATCAAAATAGTTTGGATAAAAAAGTTTTAGATCA
Organism: uncultured Pelagibacteraceae bacterium; assembly: GCA_902628495.1. Lineage (GTDB taxonomy): Bacteria > Pseudomonadota > Alphaproteobacteria > Pelagibacterales > Pelagibacteraceae > Pelagibacter. Next base: position 46,684 of record CACONH010000006.1, read on the forward strand.
ACAATCTCAGCATTGGGAAAAAAGCTTCTCAAGTAAGCCTGAGATGTTTGGTCTTGAACCAAGCTTACCAGCTAAAAAATCTTTAAAAATATTCAAAAAAAATAATATTAAGAATATTCTTGAACTCGGCGCTGGCCTAGGAAGAGATACTATCTATTTTGCGCAAAACTCAATTAGAGTCCATGCTCTTGATTATAGCAAATCAGCTATAGAAACTATTAATGAGAAATCAAAAAAACTTGGATTGGAAGAATTTATAGAAACAAAAATATTTGATGTAAGAGAAACCTTTAAATTTGATGATAATATTTTTGATGGTTGTTATTCACATATGCTTTATTGCATGGCTTTAACAGATGATGATATTAAGAACTTAAATAAAGAAATTCATAGAATTATAAAACCAAATGGTATTAATATTTATACAGTAAGAAATACTTTGGATGGGGACTATAAAAAAGGCACTCATAGAGGAGAAGATTTATACGAAATGAATGGTTTTATTATTAATTATTTTTCAGAACAAAAAATCAAAAATTATTTAGAGGGATTTAATAATTTATCTACTGAAAATTTTGAAGAAGGAAACTTTCCAAGAAGATTATATTTTGTAGTAAATCAAAAAAAATAATATGGAATTTTTAATACTTGGCTTTTTTACAGGTCTTAGTCTAATTTTAGCCTTTGGAGCTCAAAACATCTTTGTTATGGAGCAAGGGTTAAAAAAACAATTTATTTTTATTGTTTGTATAATCTGTTCAATTTCTGATTTTTTATTAATATTTTTAGGAATTTTTTTATTTGAAAGTTTTAAAATTTATTTTAACAATTTAGTTGAAAGTATTTTAAATATTTTACTTTTTATTTTTTTAATTTACTTTATTTTTTCTAAGATCAAAACCAACTATTTAAGTTTTAATCTAAATACAAGTATTTCAGATATTAGTTTTAAATCTGTAATAATTAAAACGTTAGGATTTACCTATCTTAATCCTCATGTTTACTCTGATACTGTATTTTTCTTAGGTAATTTTTCAAAAAATTTTGAATTAGTTGACAAAATTTTGTTTGGTTTGGGAGCCTCAATTTCATCATTTATCTTCTTTTTTGCCTTAGGATATTTATCAAAGTTGCTATCAAAATATTTAATGAATATTAAAACTCTGAAAGTGATAAATTTATTCATTATATTATTTATGTCTTCTTTAGCAATCTATGTCTTACGAGAGATATTGAGATTTTATATATAAATCAACACTTCTGGATGCGATTTTATCTCATTGGAATTTTTTAAAATCCTACTAAATAAGTCGGGTATGAACGAACTAGATAAACATTTTGAGCCACAAAACTTTAGCGATAAGGTTGCTTTAGCTTTTACTAAATTTTTAAGGTTTTTAGCAGATACTTTTTTTAAAAAAAGATACGGCCACAGAGCTGTAGTTTTAGAAACAGTTGCTGCAGTACCTGGAATGGTAGCAGGAATGCTAATTCACCTAAAGTCTTTAAGGAAAATGGAAGATGACAGAGGATGGATTAAAACTTTATTAGACGAAGCTGAAAATGAAAGAATGCATTTAATGACATTTATACATGTTGCTAAACCAACTTGGTTAGAAAGAGCTATAATTTTGATAGCACAATTTATTTTTATAATTACTTATGCAATCATCTATTTGATATCACAAAGAACTGCCCACAGGATAGTTGGTTATTTTGAAGAAGAAGCAGTAAGAAGTTACACAGAATATCTGCATGAGCTTGAAACCGGTAAAATAGAAGATCAACCTGCACCAGAGATTGCAATAAATTATTGGAATTTACCTTTACATTCAACTCTAAAAGATGTTGTAAAAGTCATAAGAGATGATGAGGCTGGCCATAGAGATGTTAATCATAACTTTGCTGATGTTATCGATACTAGATCAAGAATTCAAAAAAGTGCAGATATTGAAAAAAAAGAGAAAATGAAAAAAGACGAAATTAAAGAAAATGATCAGGACCTAAATAAAATAAAATGAAAAACTTAAATATTTTATGGGCCTCAATGGGTGGTACTGCTGAGAATGTAGCTAATCTTTTAAACGATAAAGCCTCAAAAATGGGTTTTAATACAAATCAACAAGAACTTAATGAAGTAACGATGAGTAACCTTGCAAAGATGGATAACGTAGCAATAATAACATCAACAACAGGCGAGGGAGATCTACCAACAAATGGCGAAGACTTTTGGCTTGATTTAAAAGATACTGATGTAGATCTAAAAAAATTGTCATACAGTGTTTGTGCACTAGGAGATAGATCTCATGAAACCTTTTGCGGTGCTGGAAAAAAAGTTGATGAAAAACTTCTTCAATTGGGTGCCAAAAAAATTCTTGATAGACAAGATTGCGATGGATCGGATGAGGGATCTGAAGAGTGGGGAAATACCCTTTTAAGCAAGTTTTAAAGTTATAAATTATTTGTTTGAATACCCTAAAAAAGAGGAGAATATTAGCTCTGAAGATTTAAGTAGAGAATAAATTCTATTTTTATATATTCATTTTTTAAATTCTCAATTTAAGATGAATAAAAGAATAAAAATATTTTATCTAATTTTATTATTTCTAATCACATTTCATTTTAAAGCTATAGCGGAACCAACTCTTGTACGAAGTAAATCAGTTGAAAATGTAACTGGTGACTACTTAACAATGGCATTAACTTTTAATAACGATGGAACCAAAATGTACACATCATCGATGAGAGCAGGGGCAACAGGAGATAGGCTTTATGAGTATGATTTAACAACAGCTTACAATATTTCAACTGCAACCTTACGCACCAGTATAAATGTAGGTACATACTCTGGTTCATCAACTAATATTCATGGAGCTATGCAAGTTGTATTCAATAACGATGGTACAAAAATGTTTATTGCTGATCATCATAAAACTATTATTGAATGGACGTTGACTACACCATATGACATTGATACTGCAAGCACAACTTATAATGCAGGTCAAGGTTATGATACAAACGCTAATCAAAAAAGACCCACCTCCGTTGCATTTAATAACGATGGAACTAAAATGTTTGTTACTGGAAACCACAAAGCTGAAAACCCTCAATCAATTCACGAATACACACTTGATACCCCATTTGTTATTGAGTCAGGAGTTACTCATGTTCAAGAAGTACAACCTGATGATCTTCAATCAGATTACGTAGATGGAATTGTTTTTAATTACGACGGTACTAAAATGTTTATAACTTCCGGTGGAGAAAGCGGGGGAGATAATAAAATTAGGCAGTATAAATTAACAACAGCTTTTAGTATCGCCACTCTATCACTTGAGGGAACTGTTGAATTATCTAACTACAGCGGCTTAGGAAGTGGAAGAGAAACAGCATTTAATTCTGATGGAAGTAAAATGTTTGTAATTGATGTGGATGCAGAAGTTTATGAATTTGATTTAACTTGTAATTGGAGCATAATTGATGGTGCTTGTGATGATCCAATAACTACCTCTGATGAAGGTAAAGATATTTTAAGCTCAATCGAGTCCCAAACTGCAACTGCTAAACAAATTGCTATTCAAGCAAGTACTCCAGTTCTTAACCGTATGTATTGGTTAAGAAGACATAGAACAAGCGATCAATTAAGTAATCAAAATATTAAATTTAACTTTCCAAATAAAACAATAGCATCTTTAGCAAAAGTTATTCCAATATCGGAAAAATCAAATAATACTTTAAATAAGTTGTCTGACAGCTGGTCATTTTGGAGCGAAGGTAGTGTGAGTTTTGGCAAAACAGGTGACACATCTTCTTCATCATCTAAAAAAATTAATACCAAGGGCATTACACTTGGAATGGATAAAAAGATAAGCAAAAATAGATTATATGGTTATGCACTTAGATTTGGTAATGATGATGTTGATGTAGGTACATCTGGAACTAATTTAGATACTGAGTCTTTTAGTTTATCTGTTTATGGAACTTTTCCTCATGATGATGAAAAATTTACCGAAGGTATTCTTGGAATAAGCACATTGAAAACTGATCATCTTAGAAAAGGAGGAGGAAGCACTAGAACAGGAGAGAGAGATGGTGCACAAATATTTGGCTCACTAAATTACTTATCAACATATAAAAAAGAAAATTTTAATATTACTCCTAATTTAAGAATTGATTTAAGCTATACAGAGCTGTCGAAATATAGAGAAAAAGGTCCTGCAGCTTTAGTTTACAAAGCTCAAACAATTGAAACTGGAATGATATCTACTGGTTTTACAATAAGTGATATTTTAAATTTTAATACTTTTACTTTTAAACCAAATGGTGGATTAGAGATTGGGGTAGATTTTAGTCCATCTTCAGACGCTACTTATCGTTACCTATCGGAAACTACAGAATATACAAAATCAATTGATCAAGATTCTAAAAATTTAAGAGCAAATATTGGATTTGATTTAATAACTGATAATGGTTTTTCTATAATGACTATCTATGAAAGAAATCAAGGTGACAATGCCCATAGCGATACTCTGTATATAGGGTTTGGTTATATTCCATCAGATAACAATGAATATGCTTTGAGCTTAGATAATGATAAAGCGTCTCTAACTTATAACAAAAATTTAAATGGTTTTGATATCAGAGTGAATTCAAATTATAATTTGATGAGTTCAATTCCTGATTATGGTGCAACTATTGAGCTTGTTAGTACTTTTTAAAATTATTCGTTGGAATATCCGTATTTACGTAATCTTACATCACCAGTTCTTGCATGAGCTTCCATGCCTTCATATCTTGAAATCCTAGCAGCTGCAGAACCAACTTCTTTTGTAGATTCTTTTGTCATTCTTTGAAAACTTAATGTTTTTATAAATTTACCAACGAACAACCCACCAGTATATTTACCAGCACCCTTAGTTGGTAATATATGATTGGTGCCAGAACATTTATCACCATAAGCAACAGTTGTTTCTTCCCCAATAAATAACGAACCGTAGTTTTTTAATCTCTTATGAAACCATTCAAGATTTTTAGTTTGTATCTCTAAATGTTCAGGTGCATAATCGTCACTCACTTTCACCATTTCTTCATCCGTATCGCATAAAATAACTTCACCGTAATCTCTCCAAGCAGCCTCTGCACTTAACCTTGGAACTTCTGGAAGTTTCTCTATTAATTCTGGAACTCGTTTCATCACCTCATCTGCAAGTTTTTGGCTTGTGGTGTATAACCAACATGGAGAATTATATCCGTGTTCAGCTTGACCAACTAAATCAACAGCTACAATTTCTGGATCTGCAGTTTCATCTGCAATAATTCCTATTTCTGTTGGACCAGCAAATAAATCAATTCCAACTTTTCCAAATAAAATTCTTTTAGCTTCAGCAACAAATTGATTTCCAGGACCAACTAAAATATCAGCTGGAGCATTTCCAAACATCCCATATGTCATTGCAGCAATAGCTGGAACTCCACCAAGATTTAAAATTACATCAGCGCCACATAAATTAGCTGTATAAATTATAGAAGGGTGGGCACCAATTCCTTCTTTAGGGGGACTACATGCAATAATATTGTTAACACCCGCAACTTTTGCAGTTGTAACGCTCATAACAGCTGATGCTATGTGGGCGTATCTTCCACCAGGTATATAACAGCCTGCAGTATTAACAGGCACTAACTTTTGACCAGCATATAATCCGTTTGATAATTCAACTTCAAAATCTTTTCCATAGTTTGCAAGTTGCGCTTCTGCAAATTTACGAACTCTATCGTATGAAAATTTAATATCGTCTTTAGTTTTTTGATCTAAATTTTTATTTATTTCCTCTATTTTTTCTTTTGAAACAATTATTTCTCCATCATATTTATCAAATTTTTTAGTTAATTCTTTACAGCCTTCTTCTTTTGATTTTTCTAATTCTTTTAAAAGATTTTGAACTATATCTTTTGTTTTAGTGTCATCTGTTGATGCAGTTTTAGATGCTTTTTTTAAATATTTAATTGTCATTTTTTCAAATTTATATTGTTTTATTAATCTAATGCAACAACTGCAGCAGCAATTGAAGCTAATCTGGCTGTTGCTTCATCTGATCTACTTGTAATAACCACAGGTACTTTTCCTCCAATTACAACACCCGCTGCACAAGCTCCCATAAAATAAATCATCATTTTTACTAAAGCATTTCCACTTTCAACACTAGGAACTAATAGTACATCAGCATCTCCTGCAACTATGTTTTTAATTCCCTTAATTTCAGCAGATTTTTTTGAGATACTATTATCAAACGCTAAAGGCCCGAATACATCTGCATCCAAACTTTCTTTTTTTGAAAGTTCAGTAATTTCTTTTGCCTCCATTGAACTTTGAATACTATCTAAAACTTCTTCTGTTGCTGACAATACAGCAACCTTTGGTCTGTTGTTTCCAATTCTTTTAGAAAAATCTATAACGTTTTTTAATATGTGCATTTTTGTTTTTACATTAGGTAAAACATTTAAAGCACCATCAGTGATTATTAATGGCTTATCATCTTTTTCTAATGTCATATGCCAAACATGGCTTAATCTAGTTTTACCAAGAAGTTTATACTCTCTTTTTAAAACTTCTTTCATCAATATATCCGTATGAATATGACCCTTTACTATAATCTTAACTTTACCCTTCATTGCAAGTTTAGCAGCGACTGCCGCTGTATTATTTTCTACTGGCTCATGAATTACTTCATAACCTGAAATATCAAATTGAATTTCATTAGCACATTTTTGAATTTGTTCTTTATCACCAATAAATATTGGTTTAATTAAATCTTCCTTTACAGCATCCATTACAGATTGCATTGGAAGAGGTTTTCCAGCATTAACAATTGCAGCTGTTGCACCTTTCTTTTTTATAGAGGCATCCAGTAAATTGTTTGGACAAATTATTTGTTTATTAGATAGCATTTAGTTTTTTTAAATCTTCCATAATACTTTTTGGTATTGGAATATTCTTTTTCATATTTTTTTTATATCTTTTTTTTGTACCTTCACCAGGAAAATTTATTTCTTTAACTCCTTTAATTTTTGGTAATTTCTTTATAATTCTAATGTTATCTTTAATTCTTTTAATATAGTCGCTTCCAATAAAAATATTTGGTTTTACAGCCATAAATAAATGTCCAACATTTTGTGGTCCTTTAAAATCATCAAATGGATCTCTCACTTTACCTCCATGGTTTGCACCTGTCATAACTCCACTTAATATGTCTACCATCCAAGCTAAACCTGATCCTCTAAATCCTGCAATAGGTAACTGTACACCTTTAAGAGCTTTAATTGGATCTGTAGTTGGCTTTCCATTTTTATCTAAAGCTACACCTAAAGGAATTTTGTGACCTAAATTAGCCGCTACTCTTATTTTACCTCTAT
>CACONH010000007.1 GCA_902628495.1 uncultured Pelagibacteraceae bacterium
AAAAGCTAAAAAGAAAAGAAATAAGAAGAAGAGATAATTAGCTTAATCTCATAAAGATTTACATTACATAATTAAGATATACACTCTTTAAAGTGCGTTCTTTTATTGAAAAAAATCTGAATTATGTAATCTTTTCATTTATTTTACTAATTCTAATTTCATTAAAAATTATTAATCCATCTTTAATCAAATCAATTTCCTATTTAAGTTTCGATTTATATCAAAAAGTATTTGTTGAAAAAAAAGGGGATACTGATGTTGTCATCATAGATATTGATGAAACAAGCTTAGGCAAATTTGGTCAGTTTCCTTGGAGTAGATCTGTTTTTGCAAAAATAATTGAACAAGTCGAAACTTCAAATCCAAAAGCAATTGGTTTTGATATTTTTTTTACTGAAAAAGATAAACAATCGCCAGATGAAATTATTAAATCATATGGTTTAATCCCCTCTGATATTGTTGATCTTCAAAAATTAAAAGGTCACGATGATGTATTTGCTGATAAATTAAAAGGCGCAAAAACAGTAACTGCTGTTTTAGGCAGCAACGTCCCATCTCATTCAAATTATGATCGTAAGGCAAAAGCTAGATTTTTATCAAAAGGTGGTGATCCAAAACAATTTACTTATTCTTATCCATATTCAATTGGTTCATTAGAAAAATTAGAAAAAGAAGTTAAAGGGTTAGGATCGATTTCTTTTTTAGATCAATTAGACGGAATAATTAGATCACTACCATTAATAGTTAGATTTAATAATAAAATATATCCAACTATGGGTTTAGAGATGGTTCGAGTAGGGGCAAACCAAAAAAATATTTACATCGAATTAAATGAAGTTGGAATTAATAGAATAAGTGCAAGACCCTATAAAGTAGATTCTGATCCTAATGGAATTATTTGGATTAAATATAAGCAACCTCAAAAAAAACAATATATATCTGCTGGAGATGTTTTTGATGGAAAATTTCAAACAGATTTTTTTAAAGATAAATATGTTTTAATTGGTGCATCGGCTCAAGGATTATTCGACTTAGTTAAAACTCCTCTTGGAATTACAATTCCTGGAGTTGAAGTGCACGCAAATGTTATAGAAAATATTTTGGATCAATCTTATTTAGTTAGAAATCCTAATACTTATATATTTGAATTATTATTTTCCATAATTGTTGCATTATTAACTTTTATTTTGTCTCAAAAGATTAAACCAAAATACAGTTTATCTGTTTTCTTTGGAAATTTGTTATTCATTATAATAATTGGATTTTCAATTTATAAATTTAGATCTGAACTTGTTGACATAAGTTACCCAATATTTATTTTAACAATTACTTTTTTAACAGGGTTATATTTTAGATTTATAGAAGAAAATAAACTAGCACTTGCAAACTTACAAAAAGAAGCAAAACTTTTAAAAGAAAGAGAACTTGCCGCAGGAGTTCAGAAAAGTTTATTCCCAGATATTTCAAAATTTGAAAACTTTATTTTTGCTAAAAACGTTCCTGCAAGAGATGTATCAGGAGATTATTTTGATGTTGTAAGATCAACGCCTGAAGAATATTTTTTCACTTTAGCTGACGTATCTGGAAAAGGAGTTAAAGCAGGTATGTACATGGCGAAAGCATCATCAATATTTAGAACACTTACTAATCTAAAGTTTCCTTTGGAAAAAGTTGTCTTTGGAGTGAATAATGAACTTGTAGAGGCTAAATTTAAAGGAATGTTTGTTACAGCTGTATTTGGAAAACTAAACATTAAAACAGGAGAATTGGTGTTCATTAATGCAGGTCATGAAAGCATTCTAACTTTTGATAAAGGTAAAAATTATGAATATATAAAATCTGATATGCCACCAATCGGAATTGTGAAATATTTCACAGAGTCGATGGTAAAATCAAACACTATTAGTCTTAAAGACAAAACATTTGTAGTCTATACGGATGGTGTAACAGAAGGATATTTAAAGAATGGTCAAGAATTAGGTGCCGAAGGGGTTCAAAAAATAATAGATAACATGCCAGACGTAACACCAAAAAATATTGTTGAATCTATTGAAAAAGAGTTAAACTGGGGAGGTGAAAAATTAAGAGATGATATTACTTGTATGGCAATAAATATTAATAATACTGAGCTAATCAAAAAGAAATAAAATTTAATATCATGAAAATTATCAGAAGATTTAAATTAAGAAATCTTATCTTCTTTTTATTTTTACTATTATATGGCACAAATCTTTACGCAGAGATTACCCGAGATTTTGTTACAGCCATTAGACCGGGAACTAGTGGATTTACAAATATGGATGGCAATGTAAGTGTTAGAGACGCTTTGGAAAATCCATTTGGAGTTTTTGTAAGTCCAGACGGTAAGACTGTTATAAATGCAAACAATAACACTTCTAGCAACCATAGATGTTTAACCCAATTGGAACTTTCAACGCCTTTTGAACTTTCAACTGCTACACTTGTAGAGGAGTCAAATATATTAAATTCTATTGCAGGTCGAACAGGTGGAAGAGATGATTGTCATGACGTTTATATAAGTCCGAATGGTTTTCATATGTCCGTGACAAATGAACAAGGACGTATTTATGATTTTAAATTGTCAACTCCTTTTCAATTAAAAGGAGCTACTTTAAAAGCTGGTTATCTTAATCCCTTTGTTAATGCTGATGTAAGAGGTGATGATGTTTGGTTTAATAATGATGGATCCAAAATGTATGTCATAGATACAGCTGGCGACAACCTTAAAGAATATACAACTGTAACACCTTTTACCTCTATAGGCGTTACATTAATAAATACAGTCGATTTAACAAGTGAAGCTGCTATTGATGGAACAGAAACTGCCCATGATTTTTTTTTCAATGATACAGGGCAAACATTAATGATATTAGTAAACGATACTGGAGATGGTGAACATGACGACACAATTTTCCAATTTAGCTTAAGTGTACCATTCGATACAACTACTCTATCTTTAGTAGGTTCTAGTGTTATAAGTGGATACGATGGAACTGAAGATAATTCTGATGCGGTAGCTATTTCTTTTGGCAATGATGGTACGAAGTTATATATTATGAATTTAAATGCTGGCCCAAATGTAGGCGGTAAAGTTGACACACTATCTCAATTCAATTTAAAATGTTCTTATGGAATAGCTAAATGTGTTTCGGATACAAGAGTATCTATCGTTTCCCAAGTAGAATTAGCAAAACAAAATATCAGCTTAAACGTTAACACTATCTTTAAAAGATTTGAGTGGATTAAGAGAAATCGTGATGATGAAAATTTATCTGCTCATAATTTTAACATTAATTATCACGATCCTTTGATACAAACTCTAGCAAATAAATTTGAACCATCTGTTAAAAACAATGTTGCAACTTTTATAAGTAAACATAAATCAAAAGATAAAAAATCTAAGTGGTCTAGCTGGAGCTTAGCTGATGTATCCTTAAGAATTTTTGGAGAAGATGGTACTGCTAAAGCAAAAGACATTAATACCAGAGGATTAACGATAGGAGCTGATAGAAAATTTGGAGATAATAAATTTTTAGGATGGGCACTAAGGTATAGTGATGGTAGTGCTGATACTAAACTTTCTAAACAAGATTTAGTCATGGAGTCTTTAACACTTAATCTTTATGGAATTTCACCCTCTAATGACAATCAATACATCAATGCTGTTATAGGCTTAAGTCATTTAAGATTTGATCATAGGTATATGGGTAATCTTTCAGGTGAAAGAAAAGGAAAACAAGCTTTTGCATCAATAAATTATAGAACCAAAGATAAGTATGGAATTTTGAATGTAACCCCAACAGGTAAACTCACATACGGAGTGACAAGGCTATCTGAGTTTACTGATTTTATAGGTAAAGCATCTGGGCTTTCATCAGAAGATGTAATTTATAAAGAAGATACTTTTGTTAACGGAGAATTTGCGGGAGGTTTTTTGTTTGAAACAGATATTATTGAGACTAGTCAGGGAACAATCCAGCCAATGGGAGGCATAGAAATATTATATGATTTAACTAATGATGTTGATTATAAATATGTGCTTCAAGGTAAGACCCATGTAAATAAGCTGACAATTCACTCACCATTTTCAAGACAAAATTTAAAAACTTCATTTGGTATTGAGGCAGTAAATCTAAATGGCTTTACAGTGTCTGCAGACTATCAAAGAATAATTCGTTTAAATGACACTAAAAAAGCTCCAGAGTACCAAACGGAAACTTTCATTTTAAAATTCAGTCGTTCAAAAGAGGAGGATAATCAATTTGCTTTAAATTATGATCCAATAAACGCCCATCAAACCAGTTTGAGCTATTCAAAAAATATTCATGGTTTAGACTTTAAAATTAACTCAAATCAAAGCTTAGAGAACAGTTCTGAGTATTTTACCAACCTAGAAGTGTCTGGAAAATTTTGAGGAATTGAGATAATATTATTAAAATGTTTGAAAAATTAGAAGAACTTGCAAAAAATAATAAAAAAATTTCAGATTTTCATATAAGAAGTGGTTGGCCTTTAGCATATAGGCAAACAGGTGAAATTCATAAAGTTCAAGAAGTAATGGTTAAAGCACAAGATCTACAAGATCTTATTTCAACAAATTGTAATGAAGTAGAAATGAAAAAATTTAATGAAACACATGAGCTAGACTCTTCTGTAACATTAAGCGGATTAAGATTTAGAGCGAACTTTTATAAAACCATTAATGGCCCTGCAGCAGTATTAAGAAGAGTAGAAAGCGTAATCCCTGAAATGGGTCAATTTGATTTACCTCCTGCTCTTTATGATATTATTGATATGCACAAAGGTTTAGTTCTAGTAACAGGTCCAACCGGATCAGGAAAATCTACAACACTTGCTGCAATTGTAAATGAAATAAATAAAACTAGAACTGCAAACATTATTACAGTTGAAGATCCTGTTGAGTTTATTCATAAAGATATAAAAAGTATTGTGTCTCATAGAGAAGTTGGAAAACAAACACAAACTTTTGCAAGCGCACTTAAAGCAGCATTACGAGAAGATCCAGATGTAATTTTAGTTGGTGAGATGAGAGATTTAGAAACTGTTGGACTTGCTCTAACTGCAGCAGAAACGGGTCACTTAGTATTTGGGACGTTACACACAAGTGGTGCACCAAATACAATAAATAGAATTATCGATGTCTTTCCACCTGAGCAACAAGCCCAAATTAGAGCGCAGATTTCAACATCATTGAAGATGGTAGTTACACAAAGACTTTTAAAAACTAAAGACGGTCAAGGACGTTGTGGTGCTTTTGAAGTGATGAAGTGTACAGCTCCAATTCAAAACTTAATAAGAGAAGCAAAAATTCATCAAATTCCAAGCATCATGCAGACTGCAGTAAAAGATGGTATGATTACCATGACTAAGTCTTTAGAAGAATTAGTCAAAGCAGGAAAAATAGATGCAAGTGCTGGAAAAGAACAACATTAAAGGTTTTAGTCTTTTTGAACTATTGGTCGTGCTATCAATTATAGGAATTATTTCTGGAGTTGCCTACCCAAATTTTTCTAAATGGAACAAGGAAAGAAAAGTTAGACAAGATGTTGAAAAAGTCACTTCTTTTATAAAAAATATTCATGTGCAAACAGAAAAAGGAACTTTTGCATATGTTCAAGTAAGATTTACTAATTCTAATGATGGTTTGAGAGTTCAAACCAAAGGTATGTCAATGGATAGTTTAGCAACTAAGATAAATGATGGAACTGATATTTGGAATACCGATGTTACAAGTAGATGTGATGTTTTAGATGATACTTACTGGGATACAGATACTGCTGCTGAAACCGATGACATCAGAAGTCTTGTATATGATCAAACATTTGATTATGTAACATCCAACTTATCAATCGGTGGTGGCGCAGATGGTGGAACATCTGCAACTGTTGGCTCAGCAACATCTAGTGCTATCTGTTTTTCAAGAGGTGGAAAGTTTTATGAAGCTAATGGAGAACTTCTTGGACCTGGTAACGCTCCATATGGATTTATTTACCTGTGTAGAAGAATTGGTCCAGGTCACACATGTCCTGTAAGTTATGGAGAAAATGTAAATTTAAAGGAAGAACCATCAGGAAATTTTGAGTATTTAAGCGCTATAGAATGGTCTCGGTATGGTAATTTTTCAAGAAGTAAATGGGATAACAGAAACGATAGATGGTTTGAAGAATGATTAATAAGAAAAATAAAAAAGTTTTAGGGGTTTCAATATTAGAGGCATTAGTATCAACTGTGATTATAGGAATAGGCTTTGTAGCAATTTTACAAATGACTAATTATTCTGTTCAATCTATGCAAACCTCTGGGGATAGAACTAAAGCAAATTATTTAACAAACGTAATCGCAGAAGATGTTATAAGTAGCAGAAGAGAGACAACAGGTTCATTTGATAACTTTTCTAATTACTTAATATCAAACCAATTAAATGCAGACGTTTGTTCATCAGCTGCTGGAACAGCATCCTCTGATACAGGAAAAATTTATGGAGATGGTACTGGATCACTTGATGCACCTGTAATGAAATTAAATAAATGGAAAGCGTTATTAAATAGTAAAGACTATTTGAGTTGCAAAGGACAAATAGCTGCAGATGGAAGTATAAATTTTAATGAAACTAGACAATTTAGAGTATTTAAAATTTGTGGTTGGAGTACTGGTGCTGGCTGTTTGTCTAATGACAATGAGCTATATAATGGAGGCACAATACAAGATGAAGAAATGTATATTGGTAGAGTTCAAATCAATTTAAATCAGGGAAAAAAAAGGAAATATCTTTATTTTCAAACCGACTACAAGTTAGTGGGAGTTAATGACTAAAAATAATCTTTTAAAAACAAAAGGGTTCAGCCTTGTCGAACTATTAGTAGGAATTGTTATTACTTCTATAATGATGACTGCAATGTACACTTCCTACACTGTCGTAAATAAAACTTATTCCCAAGTAAGTGAAAGGGCTAAAATTAGCAGGTCTAGTAGAGATTTAGTTTCAATGTTGATGAGAGATATAAGAATGTCTGGATTTAGATATTATGCAGGCACTCATACTGTTAATCAATTTGCTGAGGATACCAATACATGTAATGATAGCACTGGAATAAGACTTCCCAAAGTAAGTTATTTAGCTTTTGATAACGGTTTTACAAATAAAAGTTTAAGTCATAATCCTGTTGTTATTAGAAAAAATACACTAGGGTATGGAAGCATAAGTGAGACTGATGCCCCTACCCAAACAGAAATAAGAAGTAATATGCCAGATGGTTATGTAGATGACCAGTGTTGTGATCAAATACAAATTGTTTACGAGGATTTTAATCAAAACAATTTAAATCAACCATATCAAAAATTTAGAATAACTTATTTCGCTGAACCGCGTGTTGTCGATGGAGATGCGAGGTTTGCAGTTTATAAAACAATTGAAAGTTGGCAACAACCAAGAGCACCAGAGCCAGTTCTACCTGCAGCTTATGATACATTGCCGTGTAATTTTCCCGCAACAGGAGCATGGAGTGATAATTGTAGGGACTGTGTGGTTAAAGAGTTAGTAAGAGATTATATTACTGATATGGAATTCATTCCTTTTGACTCACAGGGTAGAATAATAAAAGACTCAAGTGGAAGATATCCTGCTCCTGAAATAACAGGTATTAGAGATAGATTATTTGATATTAGAGGCGTAGATATAAGACTGACATTTAGGTCCTCAGACGATTTTTTTAATAAAAATGCACCAGACTCAAAAAAAAGAGTTGTTACAGGTTTAGATAATAGATCTAAAGAATATTCAGATAAATATTTAAGAGACTCAGTAATAGTCACAGTGAATACAAGAAATATTGGTGGGGGACTTTTTTAAATAATGAGTAATAAGAAAAACGAAAAAGGATTTACTTTAGTTTTATCGCTTGTTTTACTTTTAGCCATGTCATTAATGGGGGGAGGTCTAGTAGTAATAGCTTCTTCAGATCATCAAAGCAATAATAGTAGTGATCAATATCAACAAACATTTTATGTGGCTGAACATGCGTTGTTAGAGGCTGAAAAAAGATTGGTTGAAAATATGATGGGACCAGTAATATCAGCTTCAGCGGGAAGAAATGAAGATATAAGAGGTATTCCAACCAATAGAGAGAATGCTGTGTCAGGTTTAGATCAAACTACCCCTTGTTATAGAAGTTTTAGAAATCTTAGCAGGGATGCAGGTTTTAGGGTTTATGAGCATATACAAGATGTAAGTTTTTATGATGTTATTGAACCAATATTAATGAATGCCACTGGCTTAGGAAGTGCAAATGATATTGCAAACGAAATTAACAATTTAGAAAATTATCATTATGAATTTTTCTCAATAAACGTTGGTTCTGCAGATTATAAATCTGCTGGGATGAGTCTAAAAAAAGGTTCTGGAACTACACAAAGAACAGGTAGTGCTTATAGAATATATGGTTGTGGAATTATGGGCAATAATCCTAGGAGACCTGAAATATTAATACCACTTGAGACAATTGCAATTATTTCTCACTAAAGTCATTAATTATCAACCTCAATTTAAACATTATTGTATGTTGAAAATTTTTTCTAATAATTTAAATTTAAGTCTGTGAAAAAATTTTATTTATATACTATTTTTTTGTTATTCCTTTTTAACAATTCGTTTGCTTGTCAATTATTAAATGTACCTATTGGATCTAATATTAATACAGCTGCTCAAACATTTGAATTTGTTGACACTTATGAGGAGGAAGCTTATGAGGAAGAAGCCTCTGTAGTATTTTTTGATTATGCTGAAGATTTTTGTCAAGGTTCAAACTTAAAAGATACTGAATTAGAAGTCATAATTTACCAATCTAAGCTTGCTGGCATAAACTTAGTTAATTTAGATCAAAATAATAAAAATTTAGTTTATCAATTTACCAAAAATTTTATCTCTGATCCAGGTGCTGATGCAAGATCTGAAAAATGGATTGGTCATAGAGATTTAAGTGTTGGAAACTTATTAATATTTTACGGTAAAGTAAAACACGGAAGTGAAATACATGAGTTTTTAGAGATAAGTAACCCAGAAATGATTGATTTTACATTTGGTGAAAATTTAATAGGGTCTGAAGGACAGTTATGAGATATTTAAAACTTATATCAATCCTTTTTATATTTATATTTTTAAATAATAATTCATATTCAAAACCAGTGCCACCTGGAGCTGGAGATGGAGAAGTTGCAGCTAATATTTTGTTTTTAGTTGATAGTTCAGCGAGCATGCAATCATGGATTGGTGATCAAGGATTAGGAGCCACACCTAAAGCAGTATACGACTCTCAAGGAAGAATATTGATTAACCAAAATGGAAGAAATGCAGTTGGTTTATTAAGATATACCGCAGCAGGTGAAAGAGATGATACTTTTATGCCCATGAGACTTACTCCATCAGAAGCGTGTGATGAAACGAATGTTACTTTTACAACAAGTAACAGGAGCATGAGAAGAAATGCTGGATTAAATTTTGTTAGAGATTTTAGAGGAAATACTGGTGATCATTTATTTTTCTTTATAAATAGGGAAAGAAGAGACCGAAATGTAGTTTATGGTTTTACTGAAGATGGCACTGACTGTAGAATAGGAATACGTATTAATCTTCAGCGTGCTAGCATTTCAGATATTGATTTTAAAGTAATCAACGATACTCCTTATTTATTCATTGCTGGTCCATGGCGTAGAGGAGGCCATTTTAGTACTTGTAATCTTAGTGGTACACCGACTTGTATCACTCAGCAATTTAGGGGCAATGTCACTCTTAGAAGAATGGGAAGGCTCTCTGTTAATAATGAGGGTACAATGGTTTATGTAACTAGCACAGCTGATGGAGATCTTTACGGATACAATTTAAATGTAACATCAGGAACTCCTCTTGCATCATTAACACCAGCTAGAAGATGTTCTAACGCAGACAGTCCTGATTTGACCAGTGGAGCAAATGAGATGATAGATGCTACAACGGTTGCAGTATCACCAGATGATAGTAACATTGTCTATCTAGGATCAAGAATTAATCACGCTATTCAAAAGTTAGAATTAACCGACACAACTTGTACAGTTGTAGCTAGTATTGGTGCTGGTTCTAATTCAGTTTTAACGAACACAGCAAATTCAGGAGAATTAGCAGCAGATGATGTTCGTTTCTCAAGAGTTTGGGGACTACACGTAGATCAATATAACAACAGGATACTGACCGCTACCTCTAGAGGTTACATTGATGAGTTTAATGAAAATAATTTTACTGTTGCGTCAAGAGATACAGCGTGGTTACAACAAATGGGAGGCCCTAGAATAAGAAGGTGGGACGGTGTAAAACAAGCTATTAATGCAATTGTCAACGATACTACTTTAACAACAGGGGCTCATTTTGGTTTTGGTCATTGGAATGCTGGTGAAAGTGGAGGACCGAAGAAATCGACAAGGGGTGGATACTATTGTCATACAAGAACTGACTGTAATTATTATAAAGGATGGCAAGGAGTGACTTTGACTGAAGGAGGCGAAACTAAAACATTAAACCATCCAAATGGAACATCCGATCTTTGTAATACAGACTCATGTATAAATGTAGGAATTAGCTCAAGAGGTGCTAGCCAAATTATGGGTGTTTTAGAGCCACTAGGTCTTGCTTGGGGTACAGATTCTAATGCTTTTGCACAACTTGCATCAAAATATTTTAATGATCCGAATGCTGGAGGACAGGTTTTTGATCCAGACTCTCAATGTCAACTTAACTATGTAATTGTAATTGGTGATGGCGCTATGATGAATAGTGGTTTTACTCATAGAAGATTTAGAGGTTCAGGCACACAAACACAGCAAGGTAATGCTGGACAAGTTGTATCTGCTTTAAGAGCTCAAGGGGTTAAAACATTAATGGTAGCTTATGGTGGAGGTATTCGACCTGGAGCAATGGACTTATTCGATAGGTTTGCCGAAGCAGGATCTTGTGCTACAGCAGGATCTGACGAGTGTGAACCAACAATTGTTGCAGATACTCCAGAAGAATTAAAATCTGAATTGACTAGCAAGATTAGACAAATTATTGCAGACAAACTTGCTTTTACTGCTCCATCAATCACCGCTACCATCCAAGAAGGTGGTGCATTATATCAAGCACAATTTGCTTATGAACAGTTTGGTGAATGGAAAGGTACTTTACTTAGAAAAAAAATTGATGGTGAAGGAAATGTAGAGCACCAAACTTCAAAACCAAATCCTTATAATAATTGGAGTGCTGCTGTTGAAATTAAAGGTCAATCAAAAGCAACCGATATTGAAGATAGTAGAAAGATATGGACTGCAATGCCAGGTGCAACCTATTATAATAATTGGGACAATTTTAATGTCTCTAACACGAGCGCTATAACAAATTTATTTGATATTCTTGGATATACTGTCCAGGACTACCATCATTCAAATTCTACTTGCACAAGTGTGGGTGTGGACGGAAACAAGGATGACATTACAGGGTTAATTAATTATATGAAGGGAGTTGATTATTTTGATTATGATGGTGATTGCAATGTAACAGAAGTAAGAGATCACGTTATGGGAGATATATACCATTCTCAATTAATAGAAGTAGGAGCACCAGATGCGAACTTAGATTTCTCAAATTCTAATGAAGAGGCATATCATAGAAGTATAAATAACTATGCAGGCTTTATGACTAAACACGCTAATAGAAAGAATATAATCTACGCAGGATCTAACAGTGGTTGTTTGCACGCCATTAATGCAGAAACAGGTCAAGAAGAGTGGTGTTTTATTCCCCCATTTGTTGGTGCCTTAATACCTCAGATAGTCAATAGATCATACGATGGAAATGTAGATAGTGTTACAATTGTTATGCAGGAAGATAGTGATGGAACAAAAACAGAAAAAGAAGTTAAGGTTGCTGTAGGTGGCACAAATCCTATTTTTGGTGTTGATGGATCGCCAGTAGTGCATGATATGTTTATAGAAGGTTACTCATCATCAGGAATTGAAGAAGGGAAAAAGTGGCGAACTATATTATTTTTACCTTATGGAAGAGGAGGTGCTGGTTTTTCTGTACTAGATATTACCGATCCTGTTATTGAAGATAGCAAAGGTCCAATTCACATGTTTTCAATTTTTAACGATCAAATTAATAAAAAAATATTAATAGCTGACCATGAGGGAAATATTAGAGAAGAGGTTTATAATTCCTCGTTTGCATCTGTTCTCCAATCAGAGGAAGGTATCCAAGCTTTAGATAATTACACTACAGCAAGAAAAGCAGATGAAGATTTAGACGATACTGGAGAGACTACAACGGAACAGGATTTAATTGCTGGATGTACAGGTGACGATGATTATGCTGATGGAGATTTTAAAGATGTAGGTACTAGCGCTTGTTATAAAGGTAAAACTTTTCATTTTGCAAATATTATTTTAGATATAAAAGATAATACAACAATACCTGCAGGAGTATTAAGTGCAAAAATTCTTGAGGGTGGCATTTCTAAAGCACTTGGAATTTCAAGCGCTAAGATGGTAGATGGTTTATTACAAGTAACTTTTGCAGATGAAAAAGTTGTAAATGCTTATGTTACAACTAAAAAGGACGCTGATGGCAAAGATCTCCCACAATCTGCACAAGATGATGCAAATACAAATACCGATCAATTTGCTATTTCAACTGCATGTAAAGGTGCAACAGGTATAGCACCTGAATACGATTATACTCAATTAGGAGAAACATGGTCTACTCCAAGAATAGTTAGAATTCCAGACGTAACAACAACCGGTAGTGTAGCTTCAGGAGGTATAAATACTGACAAATATGTTGCTATTATGGGTGGCGGAATGAGTAAAAATGACTCTTGCGCAGGATCTGCGGTATTTTTAGTGGATTTAAGCATGGAGGACAGAGATAGCCCTGGTACAATTTTTGGTGCTGAAGTAAATGGAGGTCCAATAAATATTGTTGATACATCACCTGCAGGTATAACAGTTGGCGCAGATACAACAGCGACACCTAATGGAAGTGATATATCTAATGCAATTCCTGCAGCACCGCTTGTAATAACACCAGACACAGCATTTGGAATACCTTGGAGAGGTGCAATGGTATACATAAATGATTTAGAGGGCAAAATTACAAAAATTAATTTAACAGATTCTACTGAAAATAACGCAGAGATGTTCAGTCAAACAACACTCTTTAGTCTTAATTCTACAATAGATAACGCAAGGTACTCTTACTTTGCAATGGATGCGGGTGTAGGAGTATCAAAAGGCCAATTCATGCTGTTTGGATCCACAGGAAATTTTGCTGACCTTGGGGGAAGAGAAGAGAATATGGATAACATTCTTTATGGAGTGGTAGATCCTGATTATCCAAACTTTAAACATCTTAACTCTCAAATAATTCCAAAGGGAAGTGATGCTCAATTTGTAACTAAAGCCTTACTTGGTGCTGATAAAGCGAACTCAATAGATAATGCAAATGTTTGTAAAAACGTCACTGGATCAACTGATTTTGCAAATTGTATTGATAACAAAAATGCATGGGTAATTAAATTAGGTAAAGATAGTTCTGATAATATGTATTTACCTAAAACATTTAGAAAAGCTTCTGCATCACCAACTTTATTTAAAGGACAAGTTTATTTCCCTATTTATCAACCACCACCGAATGATACACCATGTGAACAAGGTTCAGCTTTCATATGTGTTTCAGATGATGAATGTGGTTACAATAATTCGGCAAAACTAAAATTGAATACGCCTGCTGATGTTGAAAACCCTTCAAATAACGCATGTGCATTTGTTAGAAAAGGTGTATTGTCAGAACTGGTAATCTTTGCCGACAAATTATTTGCAAACGTTGCAGGTCCAACTGGTGATGAAGATACATTATTCTCAATTTTATCTGTACCTGGTGAAATTATGCAAAATAAAGGTGGCTGGAGAGATAGCAGCTTCTAATTTAATTTCTTTTTAAGATTTCCATCAATAGCATCTAAAAACTGATTTGTTGTAAGATACTTTTGATTTTTATCAATTAAGATTGCTAAATCTTTTGTCATTGAGCCTGTTTCAACACAATTAATACATACATCTTCTAGAGTTTTAGAGAATTTAATTAATTCATCATTTGAATCTAGTTTACCTCTATGAGCAAGCCCTCTAGTCCAAGCAAATATTGAGGCTATTGGATTAGTTGAAGTTTCTTTACCTTGTTGATGCATTCTGTAATGTCTCGTCACAGTTCCATGCGCTGCCTCTGCTTCCATAGTTCTACCATCTGGAGCTAACAATACACTTGTCATTAAACCAAGCGAGCCATAACCTTGTGCAACTGTATCAGATTGAACATCTCCATCATAATTTTTGCATGCCCAAATATATTTACCACTCCACTTCATTGCACACGCAACCATGTCATCTATAAGTCTATGTTCATAAGTTAAATTATGTTTATCAAAATCAGATTTAAATTCTTTTTCAAATACTGCTTGGAATATATCTTTAAATCTTCCATCGTAAGTTTTTAAAATAGTATTCTTTGTAGATAAATAAACAGGCCATTTTTTTATTAACCCATAATTAAAACATGATCTTGCAAAGTCTTCGATTGATTTATCTAAATTATACATTGAAAGTGCAACTCCAGGTCCAGGGAAATTGAACACCTCATAACTTTTATTATCTTTTCCATCTTCTGAGGTCCATTTTACCTCTAATTTTCCTTTGCCAGGGACCTTGAAATCTGTTGCTCTATATTGATCACCAAAAGCGTGTCTTCCAATTATTACAGGATCAGTCCATGATGGAACCAATCTCGGAACATTTTTACAAATAATTGGCTCTCTAAATACAGTTCCTCCAATAATATTTCTTATTGTTCCATTAGGAGATCTCCACATTTTTTTTAAATTAAATTCTTTTACTCGTGCCTCATCTGGTGTGATTGTTGCGCATTTAATCCCAACCCCATTTTTTTTAATCGCATTAGCACAATCAATTGTTATTTGGTCAGAGGTATCATCTCTGCTTTTCATCCCAAGATCGTAGTATTCAATTCCAAGGTCCAGATATGGAAGGATCAATTTCTTCTTAATAAATTCCCATATAACCCTTGTCATTTCATCACCATCCAACTCTACTACTGGGTTTTTGACCTTAATTTTGCTCATATTTACTTATAAATCTTATTAATTGAATTTTTGCATTTTATATACATATTAATCAGAAATTAGCAAAAAAAAGTATTATGTTTGATAAAATATTTCCTAAATTACACAACGAAGGCTATAAATTTTTAGTAATTTTTGGTCTAGCAACACTTGTCCTTTATCTGATTAATAGTTTTCTTGGTTTAATCGGATTAGTTCTTACTATTTGGGTATATTATTTTTTTAGAGATCCAGACAGAATTTCAATTAATGATGAAGATTATTTAGTAAGCCCTGCAGATGGAGTTGTTCTGCAAGTTATGGAAACTAACGGTCCAAAGGAGCTAAATTTAGAGAATAAAAAATTTACCAAAGTAAGTATCTTTATGAACGTTTTTGATTGTCATGTTAATAGAACCCCATGCAGTGGAGAAATAGAGGAAATATTATATGTTGCTGGAAAATTTCTGAACGCCTCCTTAGATAAAGCTAGTGAGGATAATGAGAGAAATTATTACAAAATTAAAAATAGTTTTGGAGAAGATATCGTAGTGGTGCAGATAGCAGGATTGGTTGCTAGAAGAATAGTGACCGAAACTACTAAAGGTGAAAAACTAGACCAAGGCTCAAGAATTGGTATGATAAGATTCGGCAGTAGAGCAGAATTATATTTCGAAAATTATAAGCCACTTGTAAAAGTCGATCAAAAAACTATAGCAGGTGAAACGCTAATAGCTAAAAGATAGCAGATGCAGCAAACTGACAAAAAATTTAAATTAGTCTCTAATAAAAAAACAAGAACTATTTTACCAAATATGTTCACTTTAGTGGGCGTTTGTATAGGTTTGACATCTATAAAATTCGCATTTGATGAAAGGTTTGGATTAGCAATTATCTGTATTATTGTAGCTGGTTTAATAGATGGATTAGACGGCAGAATAGCAAGGTTGATAAAAGGAACTTCTCAAGTAGGTAAAGAACTAGATTCATTGACAGATGTAATAAGTTTTGGAGTTGCTCCAGCTTTTATAATGTATTTTTGGCAACTAAATACTCTTGGTAGAGTTGGATGGTTAATTTGTTTAATTTATGTGATTTGTGTAGCCTTAAGACTTGCAAGATTTAATGTAAATTCTGAAACACAACCTTCATGGAAAGATAATTTTTTTGAAGGGGTTCCATCTCCTGCGGGAGGTATTCTAGTTTTAATGCCTTTAATTTATAGCAAAAGTGAAATACAAATTTTAAATATTGACAATTCATATTTTGTACCAATTTTATTTATATTAATTTCTTTATTATTAATAAGCAAATTGCCAACTTATTCTTTTAAAAAAATTGCAGTACCTAGAAGACTAACTATATTTCTTCTTTTTGGTGTTGTTCTATTTTTTGGATTGCTTTTAATTTATACTTATAATGTAATTGTAATATCTAGCTTATTATATTTAGCATTAATTCCATTTAGTATTTTTCATTTTCAGAATTTAAATAAAAAATTTATAAACGAAAATATTGATAACGAGGAACACGAAGATATTCTTTAATGAAAGAAAATACTATTGTTTCTCTAGCGGATGAAAAATACTTTAACTTGCTAGAAGAGTTAATTGAGTCAATTAAATGTTTCCCAGATAGTAAAAATATAGCAATATGTGTGCTTGATGCTGGTCTAAACCAGAATCAGATAGATAAAATTAAAAATAAAGTTGATGAAATAAAAAAAGCAGAATGGGATATTGAAGTTTCATCCCTTAAAGTCAAAGGTAAGGAGTGGTTAAAAAGCCAAGTTTCAAGAGCTTTTCTGCCTAAATATTTCCCTAATTATAAAAAGTATTTATGGATAGATTGCGATGCATGGGTAAATGATTGGAGTTCAATAGAACTTTATTTTAAAGCTTGTGACAAAGGCAAATTAGGCATTACCCAATCAATTGGACCAGGATATAGAATATTATCTAAAGTAAAATGGTTATTTGGTAAGTTTGCAATCATTAAATCTCAAAATTTTAAACACGCTATATCATCAAAAATAAACATGCAAAAGGCCAGAAAAATTGCGTTTGCACCACACATAAATATCGGAGTATTTTCCTTGGAAAAAAGTTCATCAGTATGGAGTGTTTGGCAAAATAATTTAAAAGAAACTCTAAAACATGGAAGAATATTTGGATCTGAAGGACTGGCAATAAATCTAAGTGTTTATGTTGATAACGTAGATACAGAGTTCTTACCATTAGGATGTAATTGGATAGCAAGTAATGTATTACCAAAATTTGATGAAAGTAAAGGAGAATTTGTTGAACCGTATTTACCAAACAATAAAATTGGAATTATGCACTTAGCAGCTGGAATATGGAAAGAGGGAAAAGATATGAGACTAGACAAAAGTGTTAAAATTGAAATTAAATCCCTAAACGATAATGCTATTTCTAAAAGTTTAAGGTTTGAAAAAGTTGAAAAAAAATAAAATTTCTAAAAACTGGATTAATAAGCAGAGAAGAGATATTTACGTAAGAAAATCAAAGCTAGAAGGTTATAGATCTAGGGCAATTTATAAACTTAAAGAAATTGATGATAAATTCAAAATTATAAGAAACGGAATTAAAGTTGTTGATTTAGGATCAGCACCAGGAAGTTGGTCACAATATTTATCTGAAAAATCTAAAAATTCAAAAATATTATCTATTGACTTAAAAGATATTGAAAAAATTTATAACGTAACTCACTTGATTGGGGATTTTTTAGATGAAAAAAATCAGACAATAATATCTAATTTTTTTAAGGATAAATTAGATCTTATAGTATCCGATATGGCTGTAAATACCACTGGTAACAAGAATTTAGATGCAATTTCTACTGGTGAATTAAGTATTAATGCTATGGAATTTTCCATTAGAAATTTAAAAAAAGATGGAAGTTTTGTCTCAAAAATATTTATGGGATCCACTTTTAATGAAATCGTTGAAAATGGTAAAAAAAACTTCAAAGAAGTTAAAGTTTACAAACCCCCATCTAGTCGTAAAGACTCTAAAGAAAGCTTTATTATTTGTAAAAAAATTAGATAGACACTTTAAAAATTTATAGAATCATATATAAGTTATCATGGATCCTATAAAAGAAGCACTTACCTTCGACGATGTTACTTTAGCCCCACAGTATTCAAAAGTCTTGCCATCCGAAGTATCAACGAAAACTATATTATCTAATCAATTAAAATTAGATATCCCAATTCTTTCATCTGCAATGGATACGGTTACAGAGTCAAAGATGGCTATTGCTTTAGCTAAACAAGGAGGAATAGGTGTTATTCATAGAAATTTAACCATATCTCAACAAATTAATGAAATAAAAAAAGTAAAGTCAAAAAATTTTAAAGTAGGAGCTGCCGTAGGGACAAATGAAAGTGAATTAAATAGAATAAAGAATATTTTAAAACTTAACATTGATCTAATTGTAGTAGATACAGCGCATGGACATAGCCAAAAAGTTGCGGATACAATTTTAAAAATCAAAAAAATTAAACCAAAAAAAACTACTTTATGTGCAGGCAATATAGCTACTGCAGAAGCAGCAAGATTTTTGTGTAAGTTAGGAGTTGATGTCATAAAAGTTGGTATTGGACCTGGTTCAATATGTACAACAAGACTAGTTGCAGGTATTGGTGTTCCGCAATTGAGCGCACTATTAGATGTTAAGAAAGGATTAAAAAAAAAAGTAACAATGATTTCTGATGGAGGTATTAAATTTTCTGGTGATATTGCAAAAGCTTTAGCAGCAGGTGCTGATGCAGTAATGGTTGGGTCAATGCTTGCAGGTACATCAGAGGCACCAGGAAAAATTATAAAAAAGAAAGGCAAATTATTTAAAGTTTTTAGAGGAATGGGCTCTGTTGGAGCTATGAATAAAGGATCTGCCGATAGGTATTTTCAAAAAAAACAAAAAGATAAATCTAAGTATGTACCAGAGGGAGTTGAAGGTTTAATTAAATATAAAGGTGATGTAAGCAAAACTATTAACAAACTAGTAGGAGGTCTTAGATCTTCCATGGGATATTTGGGTGCTGAGCAAATAAAATATCTAAATAAAAAAGCTAAATTTGTTAAAATTACAAAAGCTGGTTTTTACGAAAGTATGGTACATAGTATAGACGAAGTAAAAAAAAATAGTGAATATTTATGAAATTAATTAATAAATTTATTTTAATAATTTTTATAAGTATAAATTTTTGTATTTCAGCAAGTGCGGCTGATAATTTATTTGAAAAAGCAAAAAAGAAATTTGAAAAAAAAGATTACGAAAAGTCGAAGTTTTTATTTCAAAGAAACATTGTATTTAATCCAAAAAATGCTGAATCTTACCTCTATTTAGCAAAAATATTTAATACTGAGGAAAATCAGGAGGAGGAAGAAAAAAATTTAGATACCGCTCTTCTTTTAGAGCCAAATAATGAAGAAGCAATTTATATGTTGATTAATATTCAATTAGATAGATCTAATTTTGAAAAAGCAAATACATTGATGAACAGATTTACAAGCGTCTGCAAAAAAATGTGCAACAAAAAGACAGAAATAAGCAAGTCTCTTCAAGATTTTGAAGCAAATAATGAAAAGACTAACTAAGCTTAAAAAAATTCTAATAATCGATTTTGGTTCACAATTTACCCAGTTAATTGCGAGAAGAGTTAGAGAGATTGGAGTTTTTTCTGAAATTGTCAGTCATAAACATTTGAAGAATATAGATCAAAATGAATTGTATGGCCTAATTCTTTCTGGGGGCCCATTAAATGTTTATCAAGATAAAAAAATAAAATTAAATAGAAATATTTTTAAATTTAATTGTCCAATACTAGGTATTTGTTTTGGTCATCAAATGATATCCAAATTCTATGGAGGTTATGTAAAAGGCTCTAAGACAAGAGAATTTGGTCTAGCTAAGATAAAAAAAACAAGAAATTCTATTTTAACGAAGAATTTTTTTGATAAAAAAAATATGAACAATGTTTGGATGAGTCATGCTGATCATGTAACAAAAATACCAAAAAATTTCCAAAAAATTGCTTCGACAAAAGACTCCAAATATACAATTATAGAAAACTCTAAATTAAAGAGGTTTGGTGTTCAGTTTCATCCAGAAGTAACTCATACAAAAAAAGGAATGATTTTAATTAAAAATTTCGTTTTTAAAATTTGCAAAGCAAAAAAAAATTGGTCTTCAAAACACCAAAAAAATAACTTAATTAATAAAGTTAAAGATCAGGTTGGAAAAGAAAAAGTTATATGTGCTTTGTCTGGAGGAGTTGATAGCAGTGTTGTAGCACAACTACTTAGTAAGTCTGTCGGCAAACAATTAAAATGTATTTTTGTTAATACAGGTCTCTTAAGAAAAAATGAGGAAAGACAAGTAGTTGATACTTTTAAGAAAAAACTTAAAATTAATTTAATATATGTAAATGCAGAAAAAGTATTTTTAAGCAAATTAAGAAATGTTACAGACCCAGAAAAGAAAAGAAAAATCATTGGAAATTTATTTATTAAGATATTTGAAAAATATGCCAAAAAAATCAAAAATGTTAAATTTTTGGCTCAAGGAACATTATATCCTGATCTAATTGAGAGCAAATCTGTTACTGGCTCACAAACATCAAAAATTAAGTCACATCATAATGTGGGTGGCTTACCAAAAAAAATGAAATTAAAGTTAGTTGAACCTTTGAGACTTTTGTTTAAAGACGAAGTAAGAAAACTAGGATTAGAACTTAAACTTTCTAAACAAATTATTTCACGGCATCCTTTTCCAGGACCAGGTCTAGCAATTCGAATGCCAGGACAAATAACTAAAGAAAAAATTAAGATTTTAAAAGAAGCTGATCATTATTTCATAAATGAGTTAAAAAAAGAAAATTTATATAATAAAATTTGGCAGGCTTATGCTGCATTATTGCCAGTTAAAACTGTTGGTGTCATGGGTGACAACAGGACATATGATTATATTTGTCTTTTAAGGGCTATAACCTCATCAGATGGAATGACAGCAGATTACTTCGATTTTTCAAAAAAATTTATGCAAAATGTATCAAATAAAATTATCAATAATATTAAAGGTATAAATAGGGTTGTTTACGATGTAACCTCAAAACCTCCAAGTACAATCGAGTTAGAATAATAGTGAATTTTATAAATAAAATACCTGGTCCTTTTTTAGTATTTTTAGGTGCATGTAGCCTTAGTTTTGGGGGACTTATTGTAAAGTCTTTTGAAGGCGCAACTCTTTGGCAAATTTTATTTTGGAGATCTTTATTTTTTATAATTATTGTAACTATATTCTTACTTTTAACTTACAGAACAAAAGTTTTACATGCTTTTAAAAAATCAGGCTTGCCTGGTTTAATTGGTGGGATTGTTTTATCATCTGGATTTTGTGGATATGTATTTGCTATGTATAATACTACTGTTGCAAATACAAATTTCATAATTCAAACCCAAATTTTATTTTTAGCGATATTTGGTTATATTTTTCTAAAAGAGAAAATTTCTAAAATAACTCTAATTTCAATATTTCTAGCAATAATAGGTGTAATTTTAATGATTGGATCTTCGTTATCGCCAGGTCAGATGACAGGTAATCTTGCCGCTTTTATAATGCCAATATCTTTTGCTATTCTAATTTTAATCATTCGTAAGTATCCGCATGTAGACATGGTACCGTTACAATTGATAGCAGGTATTGTTGCAATGATTGTTGGTTATTTAATAGCAGGTAAAATTAATATTTCATATCATGATATTTTCTTAGGCTTTTTAGCAGGTTTTTTTCAATTAGGTTTTGGTTTTATATTTATCACTATAGGTGCAAGAAACACCCCTTCTGCAATAGTAGGAATAATCATGATTACCGAGGCTGTTTTAGGTCCATTATGGGCATGGATGTTTGCTAACGAAAATCCTCCAATGACTGTTTTAATAGGAGGAAGTGTAATTATTTTTGCAGTTTTGTTACAATTTTTATTAGTAAAAAAAAAGGACAATTCACAAGTAGTTTAAAAATTGACTTATTTAAATTAAATCCTAAAGTTACTAAATGGTAAAAGTTGTAGATAATATTTTAAGCCAAGAAGAGTTCAAAAAACTTACTGATGTAATGTTAGGTTCTGAATTCCCTTGGTATTTTTTACCAGACAAAGTTCATTCAGGAGATGGCAACTTTCAAATGTGCCATAATTTCATATTATCTGGAAAACCAGTTTCACAATTTTTGACTATTTTAGATCCCTTTATTAAAAAACTTAATATGAAAAAAGTAATAAGGATAAAAGCTAATAAAACTTTTAAAAAAACTTCAAATGTAGAGTCTGATATGCATACAGATGTAAAAAGAAAAGATGATGAAAAATTTAAAACTGCAGTTTTTTACTGTAATACAAATAATGGATCTACATTATTTGAAAGTGGAGAAAGAGTAGCGAGTAAGGAAAATAGAGCAGTTATATTTGATGGCACAACCTTACATTGCGGAGTAGATTGCACAGACTCACTTAGAAGGATCGTCATAAATTTTAATTATATTGATGAATAATATCTAGATTTTCATTTTTTTACTTAATACTCTAGTAAATCTGATCAAATTAAGTTAATTTTTTTATGTATATTTTGAATACATATGTTATAAGTAAATATACGGGAGAGACTACTTTAATGTAGCGCCGAAGGAGCAACCACCCCGGAAACTCTCAGGCAAAAGGACCGTACATATTAACTCTGGAAAGAGATAAATTCTCGCCGAAGGAGCCAAAATCTCTCAGGCACACCGACAGAGGGGGTTAAAAAGAGTTAATATGAATACAAAAAAAACATCATTATATAATTTACACAAAGACAGAGGTGCCAAGTTTGTAGACTTTGCTGGATACAAAATGCCGATCCAGTATTCACAAGGAATTATTTCAGAGCACAATTTTACTAGATCAAAATCAGGTATTTTTGATGTTTCACACATGGGCCAATTATTTTTAAAAGGTGACGACGGTTTAACTGAAAATTTACAAAAAATATTTCCCACAGATTTAAAAAAGTTAAATGTAAATCAAAGCAAATACTCTTTTTTAATGAAAGAAAACGGAGGTATTTATGATGATTTAATTTTAACTAAATTAAAAGACGGTTTTATGATTATTTTAAACGCTGCATGTAAGTATAACGATTTAAAAATTATAAAAACAAGATTAAATGATAGTAGCCTCGAATTAAATGAAAGTGTTTCATTAATAGCGATTCAAGGACCAGAGGCAAAAGATGTATTAGAAAAAGTTATAAAAGATGTTACCAAATTAAAATTTATGTACGGGGATGAATTTGATTTTGAAAATGAAAAAATATTCATTACAAGGTCCGGTTATACGGGAGAAGACGGTTTCGAAATCTCAATTTCAAATAATAAAGTCAATAGTATAGTAAACAAGTTATTAAATCTTGGATCTAATTTAATAGGGCTTGGTGCCAGAGATACTTT
>CACONH010000008.1 GCA_902628495.1 uncultured Pelagibacteraceae bacterium
TTTTTGTGTTTTGGATAAAATATTTTTTATTCTCAATAACAGTTCCTGTGGTTCAAATGGTTTCGGTAAATAATCATCTGCTCCAGATTCGAGTCCCTCAACTCTTTCTTTTGGTTCACCTTTAGCGGTCAAAAGTATTACTGGTGTATCGATAAAGGATTTATTTTCACTTAAAAATTCCAAACCACTTTTGCCAGGCATCATAATATCTAAAATTATCAAATCAAATTTTATGATTGCAATTTTTTTTTGGGCTTCTTCAGCTGAACTAGCTGTATTTACCAAAAAACTTTTTTCATTTAAAAATTTTTTTACTAAATTTCTTATACCATCATCATCATCTACAACTAATATATGAGCTTTATAGTTTTTCATTTATTATTCTTTTTAATACCTGGTCAAAATTCAGCACTTCTTTTGCTGACGAGTTTAAAAAAGCTTTATAAATTCTTTTTTTTTGAGAAAAAAAAATTTCGTTGTAAATTTTACTTCCTTTAGAGCTTAAATAAATATGTCTAACTCTAGTATCTTTACTATCTTTTTTAAATTCTAAAAAATCTAGCCTCTTCAAGTCATTTAGAACTCTATTTAAACTCTGCTTAGTTACATTTAATTTCTTTAATAGTTGTGAAATTGTAATTCCTTCATAAAAAGATATTAAATGAAGAGATTTATGATGCGCAGTACCTAATTGATACTTTTTAAGTATTTTCTTGGGATCACTAAATGACTCCCTATAAGTGACAAAAATTTTTTCAATAAAACCTTTTAATTGTTCATCTTTTAAATAAAGAAGATCTTTCATAATAAGTAAGTTATATTGACATATTAAATTTAGGAAGTTATTTTTTTATAAATTTTCTTTTTATGATGATTCCTTACGATAAAAGAGATGGTAAAATTTGGTATAATTCTGAACTAGTAAATTGGTCAGATGTTAAGTTACATGTTTTAAGCCATGGACTACATTACGCGAGTTGCGTTTTTGAGGGTGAGAGGGTTTACGATGGCGAAATTTTTAAATTAGAGGAACATACTTCTAGATTTTTTCACTCAGCAAAAAGAATGGGTTTTAAAATTCCTTATAGCGAGGATCAAATAAACAAAGCTAGTAAAAATATTATTTCAGTTCAAAAAGTTGAGAATGGTTATGTTAGACCAATTGCCTGGCGAGGTAGTGAAATGATGGCTATTTCAGCTCAACAAACAAAAATTCATGTAGCAATTGCAACCTGGGAGTGGGGATCTTATTTCGATCCAAAGTTAAAAGTTGAAGGAATAAAATTGAATATATCTAAATGGAAAAGACCTGCACCAGATACAATACCTTGGGACACGAAAGCATCTGGATTATACATGATATGTACTTTGTCAAAACATGAAGCAGAGAGGGATGGATACACCGACTCTTTAATGTTAGATCATGAAGGCAATGTTGCAGAAGCCACTGGTGCAAATATCTTCTTTAAAGATAAAGATGGAAATCTGCATACCCCAACACCTGACTCTTTCCTTGATGGCATCACAAGAAGAACAGTCATAGATATTGCAAAATCAAAAAATATAAAAGTAATTGAAAGAAAAATTACACCAGATGAACTTAAAAATTTTACCGGATGTTTTCTTACTGGCACTGCTGCAGAAGTAACTCCAGTTTCACAAATAGCAAATTATAATTTTAAAGTTTGTAAAACAATTATCGAATTATCAGACTCCTATCAATTGATTGTAAGGAAAAAGAAAGCTGCTTAATTATTTATTATCTTCAGAAATTGCGTGGTCAATTCCTTTTCTAAGGTAATCATAAGCTGTAAATAAAGTTAAGAAAGCCGAAAGCCACAAAATTATAATACCAATAGTTTGAGCATTATAGTCTTGAAAATTTAAAATTTTGTTACCTGTTTCCCCTGTTAATAAAATAGAAATTGAAAACATTTGTAAAAAAGTTTTCAATTTTGCAAGATTTGATACTGGTAAATTTACCTGCCCTTTTGCCAAAAATTCTCTGAGACCAGATATCAAAATTTCCCTTATCAGAATAATAATCGCAGCTATAACCTCAAAATTTTTTATTGTTCCATCCATAACTAATAAAATTAGAGCTGTAGCTACGATAATTTTATCAGCAATGGGATCTAAAAGTTCACCAAGTTTAGATTCTTCTTTATACAATCTTGCTAAAAGACCATCTAAAAAGTCTGTAAAAGATGCAAGAACAAATAAAAAAAATGGAATTACATCTCCATAAAATCCTGGCAAATAAAATGTTAACACAAATATTGGGACTATAATTATACGGCCAATTGTCAGATAATTAGGAAATTTAAATTTCATTCGTGAAAAAAGTTATATATTTTTTTTGCAACCTTTTCCTCAACTCCCTCTACTGATTTTATTTCATCTAAACTAGCAGACTCGACAGCTCTAGCAGATCCAAAATGATTTAATAAAGCTCTCTTTCTAATAGACCCGATCCCGCTAATTTGATCAAGAAGCGATTTTTTTAAGCCCTTTTTCCTTTTTGCTCTATGAGCGCTTATTGCAAATCTATGCGCCTCATCTCTTATTCTTTGTAAAAAAAATAAAGTTGGATCGTTTTTTTCAAATTTAAATTCTTTACCATTATGAAAAAAGGTTTCATTACCACTATTTCTAAGTTTCCCTTTTGCAATTGCTATGACCGGGATCTCGTGGAGGCCTAATTCATTCATTGTTTCTCTTACTACTGAGTATTGGCCTTTTCCACCATCAATCAAAATTAGGTCTGGCATTGTCAAATAATTATCCTTTTCTTGAATGGCTCGTTTGAACCTTCGATTAATAACCTCTCGCATCATACCATAGTCGTCTTGCTCATTATTTTTAATTTTAATATTAAATTTTCTATATCTTTTCTTTATAAAACCTTCTTCACCAAATGTAATTAACGCTCCTATGCTGTCAGTACCTTGAATATGACTATTATCATATACTTCTACTAAGTTAATATTGCTCTCAAGATCAAATTTTTGTGAAATGTTCTCAAATAAGTCTTTATTATTTTGGCTTTCATAGATTTTTCTATTTAAACTATCTTTTGCATTTTTGAGAGCTTGATTAATGACTTTTAATTTTGAACCTTTCTTAGCAACTGAAATGCTAATTTGTTTATTTTCTTTTTTACTTAAGGTTTTTTCGATTAATAGTTTTTCTTTTATATCCTCACTTAAAATAATATTTACAGGTACACTTTTATTTTCATAAAATTGTGTAACGAAAGAATTAATTATATTACTTAAATTTTCATCTGGATCATGTTTGGGAAAAAAAGCTTGATTACCCCAATTTTGTTTAGACCTATAAAAAAAAACTTGGATACAAGTTTTACCAGACTCTTTGTAACCAGCAATAACATCAGCCTCTACTAAATTCGCTTCATTAATTCTCTGAGATGACTGAATAATATTGAGTGATTTAATTCTATCCCTAAGTATTGCAGCTTTTTCAAAATCTAGTTCATCGCTAGCAGTTTCCATTTGTGCCGATAAACTTTTTTGAATTTTTCTTGATTTTCCAGAGACAAAGTCAATAGCATCATCTACAGATTTTTTATAATCATTCTCGTGTATAAAATTTACACAAGGACCAGAACATCTTTTAATTTGATATAATATGCATGGTCTTTCCCTATTTTTAAATACAGTGTCATCACAAATTCTTAACTGAAATATTTTTTGGATCATTTTTATAGTCCAATTCGCAGAACCTGCAGACGCAAACGGACCAAAGAAAAAACCTTCTTTGTCTTTTTTTCCTCTATGTTTTTTTATTTGTGGCCACTTTTCTTTGTTACTAATAAAAATAAAAGGAAACGATTTATCATCTCTTAATAATATATTAAATCTTGGCTTATATTTTTTAATTAAATTGGCCTCTAATAATAAAGCTTCACTTTCGTTTGAAGTAGTTGTTACTTCAAGTTTTCTAGTTTGAGATA
Source organism: uncultured Pelagibacteraceae bacterium (assembly GCA_902628495.1). GTDB lineage: Bacteria > Pseudomonadota > Alphaproteobacteria > Pelagibacterales > Pelagibacteraceae > Pelagibacter. The sequence continues at coordinate 3,977 of CACONH010000008.1, forward strand.
ACATTCTCTCAGTTCTAATAATATGATTTTTTTCTGATACATAACTTTTCAATCTATTAGGTAAATTTTTTGCTTTCCCAACATACAAAACCTCATTTTTCTCGTTCAGCATTTTGTAAACACCTGGCAACTTAGCAATTAACGGTATTTCTTTTTTTATAATATCTTTTCCTGTATCAGAATTTGTCATTAATTCTCTTTTTTGAAATTTGAATGCCAACCGACGAGCAGTCCTTCATTATTTCAAGTTTTTCTATTTTAAGATTTATTTTCTCAATTCTTTTATCCTTAAAAAGCTCATCAAATACATCTTCAGCTAGGGTTTCTAGGAAATTATAATGTTTATTTTTTACCAGTTTCTTTATAAGTCGCACCACCTTTGAATAATTTACTATAGATTTTAAATCTTTATCATCTGATGGTTTTTTATCTTTGTAATCAATTTCTAATGAAAACTTTACTTTTTGAGGTTTTTCTTTCTCAAAATCATAATAACCTAGTTTTAGATTTAAAATAAGTTCTTTAATTAAAACTTTTTTTTCGTAATTAAATAGGTTTTTTATTTTACCTATTCTGAAAATTTTAATATTATTTTTCTTCATTCTTTACCACCCAATACATCAGGAGTTTGCCAATTCAAACTCTGCCCGCTATCTAGCGCTAAAACTTGGCCAGTAATAGATCTATTTTTAATTAAAAAGTCAACTGCATTACAAATATCATTAACATTTACCTGTCTTCTTAGCGGTGTAGCTAGATACTGTTTTTTAAAGTGGGCAACAGATTGTCTTTTATTTTTAATCGTAGGCCCCGGCGCAATACCATTAACTCTTATCCTTGGCGCAAAACTCATTGCACTTGTTTTAGTCATAGTATAAAGACCAGCTTTGCTTAAGGTATAAGAAAAAAAATATGGAGTAAGTTTAAAAACTCTTTGATCAATAATGTTGATAATATTGTTGTTACCTTTAACTACACATTTTGAAAATTCTTTGGATAAAATAGCTGGTGCTTTTAAGTTTGCATTTAGATGATTATTCCAACTTTTTGAATTAAAATTTTCAATTTTATCATTTTCGAATACAGAGGCATTATTAATAAGACAATCAAGATAACCCATATTTCTTTTTGCAAATTTGACTATTTTTAAAACATCTTTTTCTTTTCCCAGGTCTGCTTTTATTAAATAAATTTTTGAGCCTTTATGCTCTAAATTATTTCTTAAATTTTCAGCTTTAGATTTTGATTTGTTATATTGAATTAAAATCTGGACTTTAAAACCAGATAATCGTTCTGCAATTGCTGCCCCGATCCTGGTAGCACCACCTGTGATAATTATTTTTTGTGCTTCCATTTTTTTTCTTTCTTTTTTGTTACTTTTGTTCCAGGCATCCCCATTGTGGAACGTCCTTTAGGATATAGTTTATTCTTAACATCATATTGTCTAATTTTAGGATTTAAAGTTATTTCAAGCTCTGTACTTTCCAGCTTTCTAATTTCGTCTCGAATTTTTGCTGCTTCCTCAAACTCAAGATTAGAAGCTGACTCCTTCATTTTTTTATCTAGAGCTTTAAGGTGTTTTTTGAGATTTCCACCAATATTTGAACCCTCGCTAATTTTTACATAATCTTTTTCGTAAACACTTTCTAAAATATCACTAATTTCTTTTTTTACTGACTTTGCATCAATTTTATTTTTTTTGTTGTATTCTATTTGAATTGATCTTCTTCTATCAGTTTCTTTTAATGCTTTCTTAATACTTTTCGTCTCTTTATCTGCATAAAGAATTACTTTACCATCAACATTTCTCGCTGCTCGACCAATAGTTTGAATTAAAGATGTTTCTGATCTTAAGAAGCCCTCTTTATCTGCATCTAAAATTCCAACTAATGCACATTCTGGTATATCAAGACCTTCTCTTAAAAGATTTATTCCTACAAGAACATCAAATACGCCCATCCTCAAGTCACGCATAATCTCTATTCTTTCAAGTGTATCAATATCTGAATGAAGGTATCTTACTTTAATTCCATTTTCATGAAGATACTCTGTTAAATCTTCAGCCATTTTTTTTGTTAGAGTAGTGACCAAAACCCTATAATTTTTATCAATAACTTTTTTGCACTCATGCATTAAATCGTCCACTTGATTTTTAGCTGGTTTAATCTCTACCGCTGGATCAATCAAACCTGTTGGTCTAATTACTTGATCTATGAATTTACCTTTCGTCTGTTCTAATTCCCAAGGACCAGGAGTTGCAGAAACAAATATAGTTTGAGTTCTCATTAAATCCCATTCTTCAAATTTTAAAGGTCTATTGTCCATACAAGATGGGAGACGGAAACCATACTCTGCAAGTGTACTTTTTCTTGATCTATCTCCTTTGAACATTCCGTTAAGTTGAGGAACTGTTACATGAGATTCATCAACAAAAACTAAAGTGTTGTCTGGAAAGTATTCAAATAGAGTTGGTGGTGGTTCCCCTGGCTTTCTACCTGATAAAAATCTTGAGTAATTTTCTATACCTGCACAAGAGCCTGTAGCCTCGATCATTTCTAAGTCAAACTTAGTTCTCTCTTCTAATCTTTGGGCTTCAAGTAATTTATTTTCAGATTTGTGTTTTTTTAATGTTATTTCTAATTCTTTTCTAATATTTATAACTGCTTGTTCCACAGTTGGTTTAGGGGTTATGTAATGGCTATTTGCATAAACTTTGATTAAATTTAACTCTCTTACTTGATCTCCAGTTAATGGATCAAATTCTTCAATTTTTTCTAATTTGTCCCCAAATAAACTTAATCTCCAAGCTCTGTCTTCAAGATGTGAAGGAAAAATCTCAAGATACTCTCCTCGTGCTCTAAATGTTCCTCTATAAAAATTTTGATCATTTCTTTTATACTGAAGAGCAACCAACGACTTAATTATTTGATCTCTATTATAATCATAATTCCTTTGAAGTGTTAAAGTCATCTTGCTATATGCCTCAACTGACCCTAAACCATAAATACAAGATACACTCGCTACAATTAAAACATCGTCCCTTTCTAATAAGGATCTGGTTGCCGAGTGTCTCATTCTGTCTATTTGTTCATTTATTGACGCTTCCTTTTCTATGTATGTATCTGATCTTGGAACATATGCTTCAGGCGTGTAGTAATCATAATAAGAAACAAAATACTCCACTGCATTTTCAGGAAAAAAAGTTTTCATTTCACCGTAAAGCTGTGCAGCAAGAGTTTTATTTGGTGCTAAAATTAATGCAGGTCTATTTGTTTCTTCAATAACTTTAGCCATTGTAAAAGTTTTCCCAGATCCAGTTACTCCTAATAACACTTGATTAAACTCTCCCTTTTTTGCACTCTTAACTAATTTTTTAATAGCTTCAGGCTGATCTCCTGCGGGTTTAAAATCAGACTTTATTTTAAATTTTTTGCCGCCTTCTAATTTCCCAGCAAACTTTGGATTTTTATTCTGTATATCTGAAATTAAATCTTGATAAGTATTTTGCATATATTAAACAAAGTATTAAAATAAGAAATATATTTCAATGAGCATAATATCAGATAGTTTAAGGAGAATTAAACCTTCACCCACTATTGCAGTCACCCAAAAAGCCAGGGAATTAAAAGCTGCAGGCAAGGATGTTATAGGTTTAGGCGCAGGTGAACCTGATTTTGACACACCTGAGAATATTAAAGCAGCAGCTATAAAAGCCATAAATAATGGAGATACCAAATACACTGCTGTTGATGGAACGGCAGAACTAAAAAAGGCAATTGTTGAGAAATTTAAAAGAGAAAATAATTTAAATTATAAAACAGATGAGATTACAGTTGGGGCAGGTGGAAAACATGTAATTTATAACTTAATGATGGCAACTTTGAATAAAGGAGATGAAGTATTAATACCTGCCCCTTACTGGGTTTCCTATCCTGATATAGTTTTATTAGCAGGAGCTAACCCAATAGTAATAGAATGTTCAGAAGAACAAAATTTTAAATTAACTGCCAAAGATTTAGAGAGTAAAATAACAAATAATACTAAATGGTTAATATTGAATTCACCATCAAACCCGACGGGAGCTTGTTATTCAGAGCAGGAAATTAAAAATTTATCTCAAGTCTTAAAGAGAAATCCTCACGTAAATATTTTGAGTGATGATATTTATGAACATGTTACTTATAATAATTTTAAGTTTTTCACGATTGCCCAAGTTCCTGAACTAAAGAGTAGAGTAGTAACTATGAACGGTGTAAGTAAATCTTATGCAATGACCGGCTGGCGAATTGGTTATGCGGCTGGGCCCAAAGAGATAATCAAGGCGATTGCAAAAATTCAATCACAATCAACAACAAACCCATCTTCTATAAGTCAAGCAGCTGCAGTGGAGGCACTTAATGGAGTTCAAGATTTTATATCAATAAGATCTAAAGCGTTTGAAGAGAGACGTGATTTTGTTGTTAATTCGTTAAACTCAATAGATGGAATAAATTGTTTAAAACCTGATGGCGCATTCTACGTATTTCCAAGTTGCAAAGGTTTGATTGGTAAAAAAGATAAAAATGGAAAAAAAATTGAAAATGATACTGATTTTGTTCAATCCCTTCTTGAAAACAACGGAATTGCAGTTGTTCAAGGATCTGCCTTTGGTTTAGACGGTTTTTTTAGAATATCTTACGCAACTTCAATGGATAATCTTGAAAAAGCAATGAAAAGGATAAAGGATTTTTGTGAAAGTCTATCCTAGTGTCCTGATAGGTGCTTTTCAGCTTCAAGTGCAGCCATACATCCCATACCTGCAGCAGTAACAGCTTGTCTAAATATTTTATCTTTAACATCTCCAGCAGCAAATACACCTGGGATGTTTGTTTCTGTTGAATCTGGTTTAGTTACTAAATATCCTTCCTTATCCATTTTTAATTGATCTTTAAATAATTGAGTTGCTGGATCATGACCTATAGCTATAAATAAACCATCCAATTTTAAATCATCAACTTTATTAGTTTTAACATTCTTAATTTTTAAACCTTTAACATTTTTAGGATTGTTATCACCAATGACCTCTTCAACAACGCTATCCCAAATAATCTCAATTTTCTCGTTTTCCATTAGTTTTTTTTGCAACATTTTTTCTGCTCTTAACTCGTTTCTTCTATGAATGAGTTTAACTTTTGATGCAAATTTGGTTAAAAACATTGCTTCTTCTACAGCAGCATTACCTCCACCAACTACTGCAACAGTTTTATCTTTAAAAAAAAACCCATCGCATGTTGCGCATGCTGATACACCAAAGCCTCTAAATTTTTGCTCTGAGTCTAGATTTAACCATCTTGCTTGAGCACCAGTTGAAATAATTATTGAATCAGCAGTATACTTTTGACCACCATCACCGATTGCTTCAAAAGGTTTTGATTTTAAGTTTACAGATGAAATATGATCCTCAATCATTTCTGTTCCAACTGCTTTTGCTTGATCTCTCATTTGCTCCATTAACCAGGGACCTTGGATTACTTCAGCAAAACCTGGATAATTTTCAACATCAGTTGTAGTCGTTAATTGTCCCCCTGGCTCCATACCCGTAACCATTATTGGTTTCAGAAGAGCTCTTGCCGCGTAAACAGCAGCAGTGTATCCAGCTGGTCCTGATCCAATTATTAACACTTTTGTGTGTTTAGTTGGATTTTGAGTCATATGGAAGCTATATAGTAATTAATGGGCAAATTAAAAGGGTTATTATTGACAGAGGGATTACATGGCATGATTAGTCAGGTAGAAGGTTTAGCAAAGGCTCTTGATCTAGATTATTTTCACGAAAAAGTTGAATTAAATAGTTTTTGGAAATTAATTCCACCAAAATTTACACCTGTTAAAAAATTTGTTTTTAAAAATAATATTAAGAGAGACTTTGATATAATTATTTCATGTGGGAGGAAAAGTGTAATTCCATCAATATTTCTAAAAAAAATCAATAGCAAAAAAATAAAAAACATTCATGTTCAAGATCCAAAGGTCAATTTTAAAAATTTCGATTACATTATTTCCCCCGAACATGATGATTTAAAAGGTGATAATATCCTAAGTTCAAAAGGGGCAATTCACTATTTAACCTCTGAGGAAATTAATGAGAAAAAAAATTATTTGTTAGAAAAAATATCAAAAGAAAAAAAAATTATTACTTTGATTCTGGGTGGTCCAACTAAATATTATGAATATTCAAACCAAAACTTACTAAATATTTTCTCAAAAATTAGCAAACAAATTCTTAATAATAATTTTCAGGTAATAGTAATACCTTCAAACAGAACACCGTCTAAAACAATAGATCTTGCAAAAAAATTTTTTACTAAAGAACATCTAATTATTGATAAAGTTGATAAAAATGCATATTTATCATCTCTCGGAATTGCGGATTACATAATTGTTACTTGCGATTCTAGCTCAATGATTTCTGAAGCGGCTTTGACTGGTAAACCTTTATATGTGGCAATGATACCTCCTTCTAAAAAAGATACTAGATTTAAAAAATTTAGAAAATTATTTGAAAGAATGAATGTCATAAGAGAATTTGATGATAAATTAGAGTTCTGGGAGTATGAAAAACTTGATGAAACTAAAAGAATAGCATATGAACTAAAAAAAAAATTATAAAATGTCATTTTTAAAATCATTAGATAATAATTCCTTAAAATTCAGCGAACCCTTTGATCACTGGGAACTAAACAAACCTCTTACTGATGATCAAATAAAAGAAATTATAAAGGCTGAGATAGATAATCCAATTGAACACAATATTAATTATGACGGAACAAGAGCAATTGATGGTGGTCAAGGTGAATTTAGAAAAGGTATATCAGATGGGGGGAAAGCTTTAAAATTCAGATGTTTTATAACTAAAGAGAATGAAAAAAATTTTCCAGCATTAAAAAGGTTGATTGAAGAACTTCAGAACAAAGAAACTCATAATAAGATATCTAAATTAATTAATAAGGATCTATCCAATTCTTACGTAAGAGTTGAGGTGATATGTGATAGAAAAGGTTTCTGGTTAAAACCACATTGTGACATAAAAGAAAAATTAATGTCATGCTTGTTATTTGTTAATAAAGAAAATGAAAGTGAAGAACTTGGTACTGACTTTTATAATAAAGATCTTAAACTAACCAAAACTGTTCCATATAGAGATAACTATGGATATTTTTTTTCAAGTGGCCCATATACATGGCATGGTATGGAAAAAAAAGAGATCGTAAAAGAAAGAAGATGTCTGCAGGTCAACTATGTTACCTTTAAGACAGACTGGAAAGTTAATTAGAGATCTAATAATCCTGTAAAGATTGAACTTTTAGTCTAGTAGTTTTCAAAGATTTTATCGCCTCAAGAAAAGAGTAAGCAGTAGACATATTTGTACAATAAGGAATTTTATTTGCTAATGCCCCTCTTCTTAAAGCCCTCGCATCATTAATTCTATGTTCTGAGTTTCCGCCTCCAGTATTTATTACAAGAGATATTTTTTTTGAATTTAAAACATCGACTATATGAGGTCTGCCACTACTCACTTTATTAATTTTTCTACATTTCATCCCATTCTGTTGAATAATTTCCGCAGTTCCTTTTGTAGCCGAAAGAGTGAACCCAAGTTTAATCAATCTTTGAGCTATACCAATAATTTCCTGCTTATGAGAGTCCTTGACTGATAAGAAAGCCATTCCTTTTATAGGCAAAGAATTTGAGGCAGCTATTTGACTTTTTGCAACTGCCATTCCAAAGTCTTCATCAAAACCCATAACTTCTCCAGTTGATTTCATTTCTGGTCCTAACAATACATCACTATCCGGGAATTTATTGAAGGGAAAAACTGCTTCTTTTACAGCAAATTTTTTATTAGTTTTATATTTCAATTTATATTTCTTTAATTTTTCACCTGACATTATTCTCGATGCAATTTTTGCAAGCGATATCCCATTTGCTTTAGAAACAAATGGTACAGTTCTACTAGCTCTTGGATTAACCTCGATTACGTAAATTTCATCTTTTTTAATTGCAAATTGAATGTTCAAAAATCCCTTAACTTTTAAAGCTAATGCAAGCTTTCTTGTTTGAACTTTTAATTCTTTTAAAATATTTGCTTTTATAGATACTGGCGGTAAGCAACAAGCTGAGTCACCTGAGTGTATACCTGCCTCTTCAATATGTTGCATTATTCCAGCAACGTAAACATCTTGTCCATCGGAAATAGCATCAACATCTACTTCCATTGCATTATCAATAAATTTATCAATTAAAATCGGATTTTTTTCTGATGCTTTAAAAGCTTCATTAATAAACTGTTTTAATTGGCTTTTATCATAGATTATCTCCATAGCTCTTCCACCTAAAACATAAGACGGTCTAACAACAACAGGTAAGCCAATTTTTTCAGAAATTTTAATCGCTTGATCAAATTTGTATGCAATTCCACTTTCTGCTTGTTTGAGTTTTAATTTGATAAGTAGTTCTCTAAATCTGTCTCTATCTTCTGCTAAATCAATTGAAGTATATTGAGTTCCTAGAATTGGCAATTTATTATCATGTAAAAATTTTGCTAGTTTAATAGGAGTTTGACCTCCAAATTGCGCAATTATACCTAAGAGATTACCTCTCGATTTCTCTCTTAAAATTATATTTTCAACATATTCTTCGATCAAAGGTTCAAAATATAATCTATCACTCGTGTCGTAATCTGTAGAAACTGTTTCAGGATTACAGTTAATCATGATTGTTTCATATCCAGCTTCTTTCAAAGAAAAGCTAGCTTGACAACAGCAATAATCAAATTCTATTCCTTGACCAATTCTATTAGGGCCCCCACCAAGAATTATAATTTTATTTTTATTTGTTGGTTCGGCCTCGCACTCGATTTTGAAAGAAAAATTTCTTTGGTAAGTTGAATACATGTAAGGAGTAAAAGACTTAAATTCTGCTGCACAAGTATCAACTTTTTTAAACACCGGCAAAACTTTTAGAGCTTTTCTTTTTAATTTTACTATTTTTTCATTTATTCCAGTTATTTTAGAAATTTTTTTATCAGAAAATCCTATAGATTTTATTCTATTAAATTCCCCAAATTTCTTTGGTAAACCTTTTAATGCTAATTTATTTTCTTCCTCAACTAATTCTTTAATTTGATTTAAAAACCAAGGATCAACTTTAGATAACTTATAGATAGTATTTATTGAAATTTTTTTCCTAAAAGCTTCAGCAATAAGAAGTAATTTGTTAGGAATATTAATTTTTAATTTTTTTAAAATCTCCTTTTTATTATAGTTAAATATATCATCTAATCCTGATAAGCCAATTTCAAGAGATACAAGAGCTTTTTGTAACGACTCTTTAAAATTTCTCCCAATTGCCATTGCTTCACCCACAGATCTCATAGATGTGCCTAAAATAGCATCTGTGTCTGAAAATTTTTCGAAGGTAAATCTAGGAATTTTTGTAACCACATAGTCTATAGTTGGTTCAAAAGATGCAGGTGTCACTTTTGTAATTTCATTTTGAAGTTCATCTAATGTGTAACCTACGGCTAACTTTGCAGCTACTTTAGCAATTGGGAAACCTGTAGCTTTAGATGCTAAAGCCGATGATCTTGAAACCCTTGGATTCATCTCAATTATTACCATTCTTCCATTTTTGGGATTAATTGCAAATTGAACATTAGAACCACCAGTTTCGACACCGATTTTTCTTAGACATGCAATAGATGCATTTCTCATTACCTGGTATTCTTTATCGGTTAGTGTTAAGGCTGGGGCTATTGTGACAGAGTCACCTGTGTGAGTTCCCATAGGATCAACATTTTCAATTGAACAAATTATTATACAATTGTCATTTTTATCTCTAACCACCTCCATCTCGAACTCTTTCCACCCATCAAGACATTCTTCCACCAAAACTTGATTTTGTGGTGACTCTCTCATGCCTTCTTTAACTATTTTAAAAAAATCTTTTTTTGTTCTAGCAATTCCACCACCTAAACCACCCAAAGTAAATGAAGGTCTAATTATTGCCGGTAAACCGATTTTTCTTAGACATTTTTTTGATTTTGATAAGGTATTTAATATTTCAGACTTAGGTAAATCTAAACTAATATCAGTCATATTTTTTCTAAATTTCTTTCTATCTTCTGCATTAGCAATTGCTTTTGAATTTGCACCTATGAGTTCAATCTTATATTTTTTTAACAAACCAATTTTTTCAGCACTTATTGCAAGATTTAATGCAGTCTGCCCACCCATTGTTGGCAAAATTGCATCAGGTTTTTCTTTTTTTATAACTTCCTCAAGTACTACCAGGGATATAGGCTCAATATATGTTTTGTCTGCAACACCAGGATCAGTCATAATTGTTGCAGGGTTTGAATTAATTAATATGACTTTATATCCCTCATCTTTGAGAGCTTTACAAGCTTGTGTACCAGAGTAATCAAACTCACATGCTTGACCAATAATTATTGGACCAGCTCCAATAACTAATATTTTTTTAATATCTTTTCTTTTTGGCATATTTTTTTACATCTTCCATGAAATGGCTAAATAAATATTTGCTATCTTGGGGACCTGGGTTTGCCTCTGGATGGTATTGAACAGAGAAAACTGGTTTGTTTTTTAATCTTATACCTTCAATAGAATTATCAAATAAGGATAAGTGAGTTATTTCAGTATTTTTCTTTAAGCTTTCTTTGATTACTTCAAACCCATGGTTTTGGCTTGTTATTTCAACTTTATTAGTTATTAAATTTTTTACAGGATGGTTAGCACCTCTGTGTCCTAATTTCATTTTTCTTGTTTTTGCGTTTAAAGCAAGGGCTAATATTTGATGACCCAAACAAATACCAAATAAAGGTAAACCGCTTTGTATTAAATTTTTTACAACATCAATTGCATATTTTCCAGTTGCAGCTGGATCTCCTGGACCATTTGATAAAAAAACACCATGAGGTTTTAATTTAAAAATTTCATTTGATTTTTTTTTGCATGAAACTACTTTAACTTCACAATCATAATTAGAAAAATATCTAAGTATATTTTTCTTTATTCCAAAATCTATTGCAACAATTTTGAATTTTCTTTTTTTATTTTTTTCAAATCCTTTAATTTTTTTCCAAGTTTTTAATCCTTTCCAGGTATAAGTTTTTGGTGTTGTGACTTCTTTAGCAAGATCCATGCCTTTTAAACCAGGCCAATCTATCGATTTTTTTATTAGTTTACTTATGTTGAATTTTCCGTCTTTAAAATTTGCTATCGTGCCCTTGGGTGCTCCCTTATCTCTAATAAAATTTGTTAAGCCCCTAGTATCCAAACCAGTTATTCCAACTATCTTATTTTTTTTTAACCAATTATCTAAATTTTGAAGAGATCTATAATTTGAAGGACTTGTTATTTCAGAGTTAAATATCACACCTCTAGTCCAAATTTTGTCAGATTCAACGTCCTCGTTATTAGTTCCAACATTCCCTATATGAGGAAAAGTAAAATTTATTATTTGTCCAGCATATGATGGATCAGATATAATTTCTTGATAACCTGTTAGCGAAGTATTAAAACAAACTTCTCCAGTTGCTTCTCCTTGATAACCTAATCCGATGCCTTTAAATATTGACTTATTTTCAAGAACTAAAATGGCTGAGCGTAAATTAGAAAAATTTGAATTTTTGTTTTTCTGTTTTGATGTCAATTACAACTCATAAGTTAAAGGTTAATACAATAAAACCCTTTTTTCCGCAACATATCTAATGGAAAATTTTAAAAAAAATTATTTTTTCTTTTGAAGAAATTTCTCTTTAAAAGTAAGTTTGTGATCATGGCTATTAGAGACAAAATTGATTTAGACTACAAAAATTCACTTAAATTAAAAGATAAAATAAAAATATCAACTTACAGGTTAATATTATCCGGTATTAAGGAATTAGATATTGTAAATAGATCAGGGTCTCAAAAAAAAGAAACTGATGATAATGATATTAAAAAAATGTTAAAGAAAATGATTA
>CACONH010000009.1 GCA_902628495.1 uncultured Pelagibacteraceae bacterium
AAAGAGCCTGAACTCGTAGCAGATTGTTTAAATGAAATGGTGAATGCTTGCAATATTCCCGTAACGGCAAAAACTAGAATTGGCGTTGATGATATTGAAGAATTTGATTATCTAAATAAATTTGTTAACAAAATCAAAGAAGCAGGTTGCAAAACAATTATATTGCATGCAAGAAAAGCAATTTTAAAAGGTCTTACACCAAAACAAAACCTTTCAATACCTAAATTGAATTATCAGAGAGTTTATGAGATTAAAAAAGAAAACCCTAATTTAGAGGTTATCATTAACGGCGGGATTACAAACACTGAAGATATAAAAAAACATTTAGAAATATGTGATGGTGTTATGATAGGTAGAGCAATTTATCAAAACCCTTATTTTTTATCCGAAATAGAAAAAGAAATATTTAATACTAATAAAATTCCTTCAAGAGAAGATGTGGTTAAGGAAATTTTAAAATACTTAGAAGAAGAGGTGAAAGCAGGAACAAAAGTAAATCATATTATGAGACATACAGTTGGATTATATCATGGGCAACCCGGGTCTAAAGATTGGAAAAGATACTTAAGTGATAATATGATGGCAAGAGACTCTGATTTTCAAAAAGCAAAACATATAATGACGATTGTCCAAAATAATGAAAAAGCAAATCAGATTAATACCTAATGGAAAATCTAAATTTAAATGAGATAATAAATTTATTAACTGTTCTTGCAATTGCAGCTGCAGTTGCTGGTTTCATGGCTGGCTTATTAGGTGTAGGTGGCGGTATAATAATGGTTCCTGCACTATATTACGCTTTCACAGTTTTAGATTTTGATTTAGTTACTAGAATGCATTTATCAGTTGGAACATCTCTTGCAATAATTATACCTACTTCAATTATCTCAACAAAAACACATATGGAGTATGATGCAGTAGATTTCAATATGGTAAAATCTTTTGGGATTTTTATTGTTTTAGGTGTACTTGGAGGAACTCTATTAGCAGTAAATTTAAAAACGCCAGCATTAGTTTTATTTTTTGCAATTTTTTCATTTTGTGTTGGATTGTTCTTTATTTTTTTAAGAGAGCAGCTTATGGACAAACCAAAAAGGATCTCAGAAATTATTAAAAAAATCTCAGGTGTTTTAATAGGGTTTATCTCTGTTCCTTTAGGAATAGGAGGGGGTTCTTTAATGGTACCATTTATGAGAACATTTGGTTATGACATTAGAAAATCTATAGGTACAGCTGCAGCTGTTGGCTTCTTGATAGCGCTTACTGGAACTATTACAATGATATCTGGTGGAAAAATAATAGACAATGTTAATTCCCCTTTTAGTCTTGGCTATATAAATATGCTAGGATTTTTAGTTTTTGTGCCAGTAACAATGGTAATGGCTCGAATTGGAGCTAAAGTTGTTTATAAAATTAATAAAAATCTTTTAAGCAAAATATTTGGCTGTTTTTTATTGCTGGTATCTGTTAGGTCATTTGTCGAGTTTTTTAATATTAATTAATAAATAAGGTATTTTTGTCCCTAACAGTTTTAATAAGTGAATATTGGTATTTTCTAATACTTATAATTTTTGCAGCTACTGCCGTAGGATTTTTTGCTGGATTATTTGGCATAGGAGGGGGTCTAATTTCTGTTCCATGCCTTTTTTTTATATTTGAAACATTAAATATTGAAAAAGATTTTCTGATGCATCTAACTGTAGGCACAGCATTTACAATTACAATATTTACTTCTTCAGCATCAGTTTTAACTCATTACAAAAATAAACTAGTTGATGTTAGCGTTGTTAAGACATTCGGTCTATTTGTAGTAACCGGTGTTATTTTAGGAACTATTTTTGCCTCCTCAATGAGTACAAAAAATCTTGTTCTTTTCTTTTCTATTGTAGTTTATATTTTTGGTGCATACTTAATGTTATCTCAAGACAAAGTTAAAAAAGGCCAAAGAAATAAAGCTTTTTATTCAAAAGCTTTTTTTGGTTTAATTTCAGGATTTATATCAGCTCCAATGGGTATTACTGGTGCGATGATGAATGTGCCTCTACTGAGATACCTGGGATATCCTATAAGCAAATGTATTGGTAGTGCAGCAACAATAGGTCTTTTCATCTCTTTAACTGGATCGGTAGGTTTTTTGATTTCTGGTTTTTATTTTAATGCAAACTTACCATTTAGTGTAGGTTTTATAAACATACCTGCATTTTTACTTTTTGTTCCAATTACAACATTTATGGCTAGATATGGGGCAAACACAGTTTACAAGATGAATAAAGACAAGGCCCAAAGGCTTTTTGGAGTTTTTCTTTACACAGTTGGAACAATTTTTATTTATAGATATTTTAATATTTAATCAATTTTTTGGTCGTAGTTACCAATTTTACCAGTTTCTTGGAGTAATTTATCAATGAAATAAAATATTTCTTTTTTAATCTCATCTGATGTAGGGCTTTCAGTAACAATTACTAAAGATGGTTTATTAGATGATGCCCTGATTAATCCCCAAGATCCATCCTCTAGAGAAAATCTTATTCCGTTAACTGTAAGTATATCATTAATTTTTAACTCTTTAATTTTAAAACCATTTTCTTTTAACTTGTTGATCTTATTGATCATATCATCAATGACATCATATTTTTCATTATCTTTACAAAAAGGACCCATTGTAGGACTTTGAAAAGTTTCGGGCAAACTATTTATCAACAAATCTAGTTTTTGATTTTGATTATCTAAAAGTTTACAAATTTGGATTGCTGAGTTGATACCATCATCAAAACCATAACCAAGAGGTTGATTAAAAAAGAAATGACCACTCTTTTCAAATCCAGCTATTGCTTTATCTTCATTAACTTTTCTCTTTATATATGAATGACCTGTTTTCCAGTATATAGTCTCACAATTATTTTCTTTTAAAACTTTATCATACATAAATAGCCCGGTTGATTTTACATCAACTACAAACTTTGAATTTTTATATTTATTTGATATATCTCTTGCAATTAATAAACCAATTTTATCTGCAAAAATTTCTTTACCTTTGTTATCTATAACACCAACTCTGTCTCCATCTCCATCAAACCCAAATCCAACATCGGCATTATTTTTTTTTACACATTTTGCAATTTCGTGAAGCATTTTCATATCTTCGGGATTAGGATTATACCTAGGAAAAGTAAAATCTAAGTTACAATCTAGCTCTATTACTTCACATCCAATTGCTCTTAAAATATTTGGGGCAAATATACCAGCGGTTCCATTTCCACATGCTGCCACGACTTTTAATTTTTTTTTTAATTTAGTTTTAGAAAGTTCTTCAATATATACTTTGTTAAATTCTTTAACTTCTTCAAACTTTCCTTCTCCTTTTATGAATTTCTCATTTAATACGATATTTTTAAGATCAGACATTTCATCTTTACAATGGGTAAGGCCTTTTTCAATTCCCATTTTGATACCTGTCCAACCATTTTCATTATGACTGGCTGTTATCATAGCAACCGCATCAGAATTTAGTTTAAACTGAGATAAGTAAACTGTAGGCGATAAACACAGCCCGATATCCTTAACATTGCATCCAGTCGATAATAAACCTTTTATAAAATTTTTCTTAACATTTTCACTATATGACCTGTAATCATGACCAACTATTACTGTTGGATTTTTAACTTTATTAATTACCTGGGTACCGAAACCTTTACCAACGGCCTCTATTCCAAGCTCATTTATACTGTCAGGAAATAACCACCTAGCATCATATTCACGAAATCCAAATTCATCTATTAAGATTTTATCTGACATAACTTATTTTTTTATTAACTTTGACCAAATTGACAAGTTTTTTATTATGGATAAAGAATCGTCAATATTTACTAAAAATTCGTCATTTTTTTTATTTTTTTCAAAATTATTAGAAACATTTTGAATCTGGTTTGCGTACAAAGACAGATCTGAATTAACTAGCTTTTTATAATATGACTCCCCATGTGAAATTTCTAATGTGGTTTTGTTGCCTGGTAACCACGGGTTATTTATAATTAATTTACCCTTTTTCCCTTCAATGATTGTCTTATTTTCTAAATTTTCACGAAAACTTACTTTAATTTCACATTTAATTTTATTTTTAATTACAATTTTTGCATCTGCATAGTCATCAACATTTGTTTGAGTGAAAAAGCCGTTTGCTTCTAAAAAATTATAACTATCAGGGTCTTTATATAAAAAATTTAAAATACTTAATGGATAACAACCAACGTCTAAAATCGCTCCTCCACCTAATGTTTTGTTAAAAAGTCTAGAGTCTGGTTTAATTTTATTTACCTTAAAACCAAAACTTGATTGAATATTTGTTATTTCTCCTAATTCATTATTATTAACAATTTCTTGAACTATTTTAGTTTGTGGATGAGACCTATATGCAAAACCTTCAAAAAAAATTACATTATTTTTTGATACATAATCATAAACTTCTCTGCCCTCATCATAATTTAATGTAAACGGTTTTTCACATAAAATATTTTTTTTATATTCTGTGCATTTTTTAATTAAATGAAAATGTGTATTGTTAAGGGTAGCTATATATATTGCATCTATATTTTTATCTTTTATAATTTCATCATAATTGTCATATGCTGTTATTTCGTTTAGATTATAATTATCTCTAAAATTTTTTACTTTATTTTTATCCAGACTTGCTACACCAGCTAATCTTGAATTGCTAGTTTCTTTAATTGCATTAGCAAATTTTTGACCCATATTTCCAAGACCAACTATTCCCCACTTAATCATTTAATTAATCAAACCATTGTTTAAGTTTTGAGCGAATTTCACTAGATTGTAAATATTTAGGTAATTTGTCGTCGCTTATTTTTTTTAGTTTGTAATCAAATTTCCATCTTTCTTTATATTTTTCTTTATCGACAAAGTGATTAAAAAACATTTCCTTGTTATCAATTTTTTTTTGCAAGTCTTTTACTGTCAAACCACTTAATTGAAATTCATCATGATGACCAAAATTAGAATATTTTTCATACATCTTCTCAGCTGTCATAAGGTTTGTAAAATGCCAACCACCATCATTTATAATCTCAAGATTTATATATTTATTATTGGAAAACAAAGTATCCAATCTCCAAAAAGGGTATTGTTTATTTTTTAAATTTCTTAACCATGACATTGAAACCAGTTTTTTTTTCTTAGCTGCTTTAGATCCAAACCAAGGAATCAAGTCATATTGAAGATTAAATTTATAATAAAAAAATAATTGTTTGAAAATTAGTATATCTTTTTTCGAACTTTTAAATTGTTTTGAATTTAAGTTAGGTATTTCATCGTTATCACTTAAAATTATTAGATCATTTTCATTAACATCAGTTAAATCCTTAATCATATAGTCATAGGATAAGTTTATTCTTTTTAAACTATCACTTCTTTTTTCAAATGGTTTCGCTAGACCATTCTTATCACCAATAATATTTGGTGGCTCTTCGTCTATTACAATGTATGAAATTTTATCTTTAAATTTTGGATAATTGTTAATATTGAAATTTAATTTTTTTTTTTTACCACTATGTGAATAGGTAGATTCGCAAACAATAAATTTTTCGACAAAGTCATTCAACACATGGAATCGAATATCCATCATTAAATGCTCTGAGTAGAAAGTGGTACAGTCAAAGATTCTCATCAATTATTTAAAACTCTAGGTTAATTGCCTCAATATTATGGTAAGGCTTACTTTAAATTGTTAATAATTGTAATTTATTAGTTGAATTTTTTTTTAATTGTTCTATAAATGTTCTATTGATTTTTAATTTATATAGTGTATTTAAAGATCTTACACACAACATATAGTTGTTTTTACTAAAAAGTACTATAAAAGGGAGTTAAATGAACAAAGTTTTGTCTCAGGCTATTAAGAAAGCTGTCTCTGATTTTAAACCTAGGATTGAAATAAAAGATAAGAATAAGGGCCCAGATTTATTCTCTTTAAATGATAATACGGAATTATTCCAAAATTCAAAGGGCATCACCATAAAAATAGATAGATCAAGGGATAACAATTTAACAGATTTTGGAAGAGCAACTTTAAACGATAGATACTTAGGTGAAAATGAGTCTTTTCAAGATTTATTTGCAAGGGTTGCAAGTCATTACGCGGATGACAACTTACATGCTCAAAGATTATATAATTATATAAGCAATTTATGGTTTATGCCAGCTACACCAGTTTTATCAAATGGCGGAACAACAAGAGGTTTGCCAATATCTTGTTTTCTAAATGAAGCAAACGATAGCTTGCAAGGTATTCTGGGTCTTTGGAGTGAAAATGTTTGGTTAGCAGCAAGAGGTGGCGGTATAGGAAGTTATTGGGGTAATTTAAGATCAATAGGTGAAAAAATTGGAAGAGTTGGCAAAACATCTGGAATTATTCCTTTCATAAAAGTTATGGACTCTCTTACAATGGCAATCAGTCAAGGATCATTGAGAAGAGGTTCTGCAGCATGTTATTTGCCAATTGATCATCCTGAGATTGAAGAATTCATTGAAATGCGAAGACCAACCGGAGGTGACCCAAATAGAAAATCGCTTAATTTGCATCATGGCGTATTAGTATCAGATGCATTTATGAGAGCAGTTGAACTTGATGAACAGTGGGCACTAAAAAGTCCAAAAGATGGAGCAGTTCAACAAACAGTGTCAGCAAGAAATTTATGGATAAGATTATTGACAGCAAGAATAGAAACAGGTGAGCCATATATTATTTATATTGATACTGTTAATAGACAAATACCCCAGCACCATAAATTAGCTGGATTAACTGTTAAAACATCAAATTTATGTAGTGAGATAACTTTACCGACAGGAATTGACAAAGAGGGAAGAGATAGAACAGCTGTTTGTTGTTTGTCATCTTTAAATGTTGAGAAGTATGATGAATGGAAAGATGATGAAAAATTTGTAGACGATGTAATGAGATTTTTAGATAATGTTTTAAGTGATTTTATTAAGAATGCACCTGAAGAATTTAGTGATGCTGTATACTCAGCAACAAAAGAAAGAAGTGTAGGACTTGGTGTAATGGGTCTTCATTCTTATTTCCAAAAAAAGATGATTCCTTTGGAGTCTGTAATGAGTAAAGTTTGGAACAAAAAATATTTGAGAATATCCAAAACAAAGTAGACAAATCTTCAAAGGATTTAGCTGAGGAGAGAGGTTCTTGTCCTGACGCAGAAGAGTATGGATTTAAAGAAAGATTTTCAAACAAAACAGCAATTGCACCAACTGCTTCTATTTCGATTATATGTGGAGGAACATCTCCTGGTGTCGAACCAATAGCAGCAAATAGCTACACTCACAAAACTCTTTCTGGATCTTTTAATGTTAGAAATAAATACTTAAAAAAACTATTAGAAAAACATGGAAAAGATAATGATGAAGTTTGGTCAAGTATTACTACAAATCAAGGCTCAGTTTCTCACCTAGAATTTTTAACTAAAGAAGAGAAAGATGTATTTAAGACAGCTTTCGAATTAGATCAAAGATGGCTTGTAGACTTAAGTGCGGATAGAACTCCACATATATCTCAAGCACAATCTATTAACTTATTTTTACCTGCCGATGTTCATAAGAAAGATTTACATCAAATCCATTACCAGGCATGGAAAAAAGGTTTGAAAAGCCTTTACTATTGCAGGTCAAAATCAATACAAAGAGCTGAAAATGTCAACGATGCAAATTCAACTGACATTACAGCTAATGTCTATAAATCAAAAAATCAACAACAATCTGAAGAAAACAAATACGAGGAGTGTCTATCATGTCAGTAGCAAAAAAAGAGGAAAGTGGAAAAATTATTCAACCAAAAAAAATGGGATTATTAGTTGAAAATCCTGTTTACAAGCCATTTAGATATCCATGGTGTTATGATGCATGGCTAACTCAACAAAGAATTCATTGGCTTCCTGAGGAAGTTCCACTAGGTGATGACGTTAGAGACTGGCAAAAAAATTTATCAGTGCCAGAAAAAAATTTAGTAACTCAAATATTTAGATTTTTTACTCAAGCAGATGTTGAGGTAAATAACTGCTACTTAAGACATTACACAAGTGTCTTTAAACCAACCGAAGTTTTAATGATGATGACTGCATTTGCATCAATGGAAACTGTTCATGTTGCAGCGTATTCACACCTACTCGACACAATTGGTATGCCCGAATCTGAATATTCTGCTTTTATGAAATATAAAGAAATGAAAGATAAATATGACTATATGCAGGGCTTCAACGTAAACTCCAAAGAAGATATTGCAAAGACAGTAGCTGTTTTCAGCGCCTTTACTGAAGGATTACAATTATTTGCAAGTTTTGCAATTTTATTAAATTTTCCAAGACACAACAAACTTAAAGGAATGGGTCAGATTGTAACTTGGTCAGTAAGAGATGAAACTCTTCATTGTAATTCAATGATAAGAATTTTTAAAGAATTCATAAAAGAGAACCCAGAAATCTGGACACCAAAACTTAAAAAAGAAATTTATGATGCATGCAGAACAATTGTAGAGCATGAGGATGCGTTTATTGATTTAGCTTTTGAAATGGGTCCAATGGAAGGATTAACAGCTCAAGAAGTAAAAGATTACATTAGATTTATTGGAAACAGAAGATTAGTACAATTGGGTCTAGAGCCAATTTACGATGTAGAGAAAAATCCGTTAACATGGTTAGACACAATGTTAAATGCTGTAGAGCATATGAACTTTTTTGAAGGAAGGGCTACAGAGTATTCAAAAGCATCAACTCAAGGAAGTTGGGTCGACGCATTTAGTTAAAATAGAAAATTTATCTTTGGTTTAAAGGAACTACTTTCCTATAACTACTTCCTTTGTAACTAGCTAAAGGCCTGATTAATTTATTTGCAGCGTGTTGTTCAAGAATGTGTGCAGACCATCCAGTTATTCTTGATATTACAAATATAGGTGTAAAGAAATCAGTGTCAAAGCCCATTAAATGATAAGTTGGTCCAGTTGGGTAATCTACATTAGGGTAAATATTTTTTCTCTCAATCATAACTTTTTCTACAATGTCATATATTTTTTCAAATTTTTTGTCTTTTGTAACTTTTGCAACTTTTGAAAAATATTCTCTCATTGTTGGCACTCTTGAATCCCCGCTTTTATAAACTCTATGGCCAAAACCCATTACTACAGCTTTCTTATCTAAAGCGTTATTAATCCACTTAAGTGCGTTTTCAGGTTTCTTAATTTTATTCATCATGTGCATGACCTCTTCATTTGCACCTCCATGTAATGGTCCCTTTAAACTAGCTATAGCACCGGTAATTGCACCATGAATATCTGATAAACTGCTTGTTATAGTTCTAGCTGTAAAAGTTGATACGTTGAAACTATGCTCAGCATATAAAATTAATGATACGTCAAATGCTTTTACTATTTCTTTGTTCGGAACTTCTCCAAAACACATGTAAAAGAAATTTTCTGAAAATGATAGATTGTTTTTGGGGCCTATAATTTTTTTACCTTTTCTCAGTCTATAAAATGCCGCTAAAGCAGTTGGTGTTTTTGCAAAAATTCTCATGACTTTTCTCATATTGGCTTTAGGTGAATTATCTTTAGTTTCTTTATCCTCAAGACCCATAATACTCACTGCTGTTCTTGCCACATCCATAGGATGAGATTTTTTTGGAAAATTTTTAATACTATCAAGAAGAGATTTAGATAATTTTCTCTCTTTTCTTTCGATTTTTTCAAAGCTTTTTAGCTGTTTATTATCTGGCAGCTCACCATTTAAAATTAAATATGCTACTTCCTCAAATTTACATTTTGCACATAAATCTTGTGCAGCATAACCTCGGTAAGTAAGAGAATTAATTTCTGGCATTACTTTAGAAACTTCTGTTTCATCAACAACAATTCCTAATAAACCTTTTTTAATTTCTTCTGTCATTATTTGTGTCCGTCTGTATTAAAATTATAAATTTTTTTATCTAGTGAATTATATTTTTTATAATCGACTAAATCATACAATCTACTTCTAGTTTGCATTTTATCAATAACGTTTTTTTGATGCCCATCCTTAAAAATGACCTTTAGACCTTCTTCAACACTTTTCATGGCTAGTCTTTGAGTGGTAACTGGATAAATCACTATATTATAGCCTAAATTTTCTAACTCTTTATAGTTTATTAGGTCTGATTTTCCAAACTCAGTCATATTGGCAAGTAAATATGAATTAAGACTTTTTCTAACTTTTTCAAATTCTTTTTTATCTTTTAATGCCTCAGGAAATATTATTTCTGCTCCAGCATCAATATAGGCTTTACATCTTTCAATCATTTTATCTAAACCTTCAACACCTTTTGCATCTGATCTTGCAATAATTTTAAAATTCTTATCTTTTTTTGCCTTAACACATTCTTTAATTTTATTTACCATTTTTTTTGTAGAAATAAGTTCTTTATTATCAAGATGACCACATCTTTTTCTTTCTACCTGATCTTCAATATGTACAGCAGCCACTCCAAATTTTTCAAAAGTATTTATAGTTTTTTTACATGATTTAAAACCTGTATCAATATCAACAATTGTAGGTAGGTTTGTAACTCTTGCGATTTGTTTTGACCTATTACTAACATCCTCTAATGTAGTCAGTCCAATATCTGGATACCCAAGGTCGTTAGACATCACTCCACCAGATACATATACAGCATCATAACCTATTTCCTCAATTACTTTAGCGGTCAAAGGATTATACGCTCCTGGAACTCTTAATATTTTTCCACTTTTTAATTTTTTAACAAAATCTTTTCTTTTTTCCTTAATTTTTTTTTTTACAAAGTGCATTAAAAAATACCTAGCTTGTTATTTTTTTTAATATTTTTTTTATTAATTACAATGTTTAATTTATTTAATTGATTAGATTTTAATTTTTTTAAATTTTGAACATCTTTTAAAAATCTATCAGATTCTTTTTTAGCAATTATTCCTTTAGTTAAAGTTAGAAATTTTTGAATATAGTTTAGTCTTTTAAAGGGTCTTGACCCGTAAGGGTGAGCATCAGCTACACCTTGTTCCTCCATAATTTTTTTGTTATTTTTTAACGTAATAATAACTTTCGCACCAAACGCCTTATTTTTTGGATTAGGATCATGGTATCTTTTCGTCCATTTCTTATCTTCATGAGTTTTTATAGATTTCCATATTTTTAATGTACTTTTTCTTCTAGCTCTTGCTTTACTATAAGATTTTATATGATGCCAATCGGCATCCTCTAAAGCAACAGCGAAAATATACATTATAGAATGATCCAGGGTTTCTCTGCTTGCATTTGGATCCATCTTTTGAGGATCATTAGCACCAGTTCCTATAACATTGTGAGTATGATGACTTGTGTATATATCTATTTTTTTAATATCATTAAAATTTTTAATTCTTCGGTTTAATTTTTTTGCAAGATCAATCAATGCCTGTGCTTGATACTCTGCAGAATATTCTTTAGTGTAAGTTTCTAAAATTGCTTTCTTTTCCTCTTTTTTTTTTGGTAACGGAATCTTATACAAAGCTTTTTTTCCATCTAAAATTCTTGCCACAATACTGTCTTCGCCTTCATATATTGGACTTGGAGCTCCTTCTCCTCTCATAGCTCTATCTACTGCCTCAATTCCAAGTTTACCTGCATGAGCGGGGGCGAAAGCTTTCCAACTTGAAATTTCACCTTTTCTAGATTGTCTTGTTGATATTGTTATATGTAAAGCTTGTTGTATTGCTTGATAAATAGTTTCTGTATTTAAACTAAGCATTGTACCTAAGCCAGCTGCTACACTTGGACCTAAATGAGCAATATGATCTACTTTATGTTTATGTAAGCATATACCTTTTACAAGATTTACCTGTACTTCATAGGCCGTAATAATACCTTTAATTAAATTTAAACCAGAAACTTTCTTTTGTTGTGCAACTGCGATTAAAGCAGGAATATTATCTCCTGGATGACTGTAATCTGCAGCTAAAAAAGTATCATGAAAGTCTAATTCTCTTACAGCGGTTCCATTTGACCAAGCAGCCCATTCGCAATCAAATGTTTGTTTAGAATTGACACCAAATAGTGTAGCACCGTATTTTCGAGGATGTTTCATAGCCATTTCCCTTGATGAAATAACTGCTTTTCTATTTATTGAAGCAATAGCTACTGATGCATTATCGATAATTCTATTAATTACCATTTCAACAGAATCTTTATTAAGTTTTACATTATCACTAGCTAACTCTGCTAATTTCCACGCTAATTGTTTTTTTTTAGGAAGTTTAACTTTAGATGGATAAACTTTTAACTTATGTATTATCATTTAAATAATTCGAAACTATTTTTTCAATACCAACAAAATCTTTAATTAAGTGTTTATGAGGTATTTGATTTATATTTTTATCAGTGTAACCATCTTCAACCAAAATAAAAGGAATATTAGCAGAGCTTGCCGCCATACTATCAACTTCACTATCTCCTATCATTAATGATTTTTTAATATTTCCTTGCAATATATCAATTATATTTGTTATGTGTCTTGGGTCTGGTTTACAGTAATCAAAAGTATTACTCCCTGCAACGTAATCAAAATAATCATAAACATTAATTTTTTTTAAGAGATCTATAGCCAGATGCTCTTGTTTATTTGTACAAACTGCTAATGAAATATTATTTTTTTTACTCCATTTTAAAAAATCCAAAACACCATTTAGTAGTTTGCTTTCAACCACTATATTTTTTCCATAATAATCTATAAATTCTTTAACCATCTCATCCTTAATCTTTTGATCAGTTATTTTGCTAAATTCTTTTTTAGCACTACCCCAAATTGATCTTCCAATAAGCACACCAGCACCTTTACCAACTAAATTTCTTATCTCTTCAGTAGTCTTTGATTCATATCCAAACTTTTTCATCACATAGTTATGTGCCATCATCAGGTCTGGGGCTGTATCAACTAAAGTGCCATCTAAATCTAACAAAACTGTATAATTTTGACTCATTCTAAAAGTATTATTAAGAAATAATTTGTGAATTAATTAACATAGATACTTAACTATAAGAAAAAATCAATGAAACAAATAAATTTACAAAAAAAAATTAGAAAAAAATTTCTAAAACAAGGTGTTAAAATGATAGATCCAAACACAGTTTATTTTTCTAAAGATACCAAAATTGGAAAAAACGTAACAATTGAACCTTATGTTATTTTTGGTTCAAAGGTTAAAATTAAAAATAATGTAAAAATATTAGCATTTTCACACCTTGAGGGTGTTAGTGTTAATAATAACGTTTCAATTGGTCCATATGCTCGTTTGCGACCTGGGACTGTTTTAGAAGAGGGATCTAAAGTTGGTAACTTTGTTGAAATTAAAAAATCTAGATTAAAAAAAAATTCAAAAGCAAATCACCTTACTTATATTGGAGATGCAATTATAGGAAAAAAATCTAATATTGGCGCAGGAACAATCACTTGTAATTATGACGGCGTTAAAAAAAGTAAAACAATAATTGAAGATGGAGCCTTTATAGGATCAAATACATCGTTAGTTGCTCCAGTTAAAATTGGAAAAAAAGCTATTGTTGGAGCTAGTTCAGTAATCACTCAGAATGTAAAAAATGGTTCTTTAGCTCTAACGAGGTCAAAGCAAACTGAAGTAAAAAACTATAAAAGAAAAAAATAAATTATGTGTGGAATTATTGGAATAACAAGCAACAAATTAGTTTCTTCACCAATTATAAATTCTTTAAAAAAATTAGAATATAGAGGTTACGACTCAGCAGGAATAGCAACAATTGACTCTGGTTATATTAAAGAAGTTAAATGTGAAGGTAGAGTTGAAAGTTTAGAGGAAGCTGTTTCAAAATCAAAGTTAACAGGAAATGTTGGTATTGGACATGTAAGATGGGCAACTCACGGTATACCGAATACAATTAATGCTCATCCACATTCATCAGAAAATGTATCTGTAGTTCATAATGGAATAATTGAAAATTCAACATTATTAAAAAAGTTTTTAATAAATAAAGGTCATAAGTTTAAGTCACAAACAGACACTGAAGTAATTGTTCATCTTATTACTGAATACTTAAAAAAAGATAATCTTAAAGATGCAATTATTAAAGTTTTAAAAAAACTTCATGGAAGTTTTGCTTTAGGAATTATCTTTAAGGATAATCCTAATTTAATAGTTGGTGCAAGAAGAGGTTCACCTTTAGCTGTCGGTTATGGTCCTGGTGAAAACTATTTAGGATCAGACTCTTATGCTTTAAAATCTATGACAAATAAAATTTCATATCTCAATGACGGTGAATTTTGTATTATCAAAAAAGATAATGTTGAATTTTTTAATCAGAGTGGAAAAAAAATAAATAAAAAAATATTACTTTTATCTTCTGATGAACAAAATTATGAAAAGGGCGATTATAAACATTTCATGGCAAAAGAAATTGATGAACAACCAAACACTATTAAAAATTGTGTAAACGAGTACATAGATAAAATTAATAAAGATATAAATATTTTCAATTTTCCATTTAAGGAAAAAGAAATAAACTCTATTACTTTGATAGGTTGTGGTACAGCTTATCATTCTTGTCTTATTGCAAAATATTGGTTTGAGCAATTGACTTCATTTGATGTAAGTATCGATATAGCCTCAGAATTTCGTTATAGAAAAAATAAATTTAAGAAAGATTGTCTTTATATTTTTGTTTCTCAGTCTGGTGAAACTGCTGATACTTATGCAGCTTTAGATCTTTGTAACAAAAATAAAATGAAAACATGTTCGGTTGTAAATGTTATCGAAAGTTCAATAGCAAGAGACTCCAAATTTGTTCTACCAATTCATTGTGGTCCAGAGATTGGTGTTGCGTCAACTAAAGCTTTCTTAGGACAAATGCTTGTTTTATATATACTTTGCTTGAAATTAGCCCAAAAAAGAAAAGATATAAGTAAAAAGGATTACTCAAA
>CACONH010000010.1 GCA_902628495.1 uncultured Pelagibacteraceae bacterium
GAATTTTTTACACCAACCATTCCTATTCCAGTTTTTTTTGTATTTTTTATTAATGATTTAATTGCGATATCAGCTGCAACAAATCCAATGGAGTTATTAGCATCTATATATGAAATCGAACTAGATATTTTTTTTATTTTAATTTTTGGTTTAGGATTAATAACTTTTTTATCAATTCTATCACAATACATCTTAAGTCTTGATAATCCATGAGAATGAGCACCAACTAATTCTGCATTGATTAAAGCTTTAGCACTAATCATGGCGTGCGTTGGACTTAAACCTTTGTTCCTTAGTACTTTAATAATTATGTTAGTTAATTTTTTTGCATTAGCCATAAAGCATCCTGACTTAAAAAAAAGATCTTACCACTAACTGGATGGACTTGTATGTCTCTAATTCTTCCGATTTCTCTTTTAAATATGACTTCTTCTTTAACATTTTCTAAGTTGGAAAAATCAAGCTTTCTAAGTGACATATCTTTAAGAGATGTAATTAAAGCATGACCATTCCACTCTTTAAATTCTTCACCTTTATAAATTGTTATTGCACTTGTTGCAATTGAAGGCACCCAATATTTGATAGCTTTTGTATAGCCAGGTAACCACTTTGGTCCAATCTTAGTTCCGCTGTAATTTGTTCCACCCCAACCAAGAACTTTCCAACCATAGTTTTCTCCTTTTTTAATTTCACCAAACCAATCTCCACCTCTTGCGCCATGGTTACTTGCATAAATTTTTTGATCAAAAGAGCTTAATGTTAAACCTTGTGGGTTTCGAACACCTATTTGAAAAATTTCAGGTAGCCAATCCTTTTTATCAATAAATTTTGGATTATCTTTCGGAATACTTCCATCTGTATTAATTCTAATTATACTTCCAGGATGTTTTGTTGGATCTTGAGCTATCATTCCTTCACCTCTTTCACCAACTGATGCAAAAAGATAATTGTCTTTAATGGCTAATCTTGACCCGAAGTGATATCCAGAATTTATTGGTGGAGATGCAACAAATATATTTTTAAAATCTATTTGATTTTTATTAAAATTTCCTCTTGCAACTGAGGTTGTTGTTTTTGATTTTCCATGATCTTCAGAATAACTTACCCAAACTACACCATCTTTATATAAGATATCTAACAAACCACCTTGACCATCCTCTAACACTTTTAAGTTATGTTTAACCTCCGTGATAGAACCACTTTCGATATTGATTAATTTTAAATTACCAGATACCTCAGTTAAAAGTATTTCATTATTAGATACAAATGTAGATCCCCAAGGACTTCTAAAATCAGCTATCTTTTTAAAATTTAATTCTGCTGCTTCAGACGAAACTGAGAATAAAAATATAAAAAATATTATCCTTTTCCACGCCATGGTATTGTTTTATCTATTATTTTTCTCAATGTAACGTCGAATAATAGTCCCAGCATACCCATAATAAATATGGTTATCCAAATAACTTCATATTGAAAATATTTTTTTGCAACATTTTCTACAAATCCAATACCTGTAGTTCCTGCTAAAAACTCTGCTGCAACCAATGTTCCCCAACACATTCCGACGGCAACTCTAATTCCTGTTAAAATTTCAGGTAATGAGTTTGGAAATATTACATATCTTAATATTTGTTTCTTTGATGCTCCAAGGGAGTGAGCGGCATGAATTTTTGATAATTGAGTACCAGATGCACCAGCTCTTGCAGAAATAATCATTATAGATAATGAAACCATAAATAATAAAAATACTTTTCCAGTATTATCTATTCCAAGAACTGAAATAATAAGCGGAGCCCAAGCCAAAGGTGGTACAGGTCTATAAAGTTCGATTAATGGATCAAAGAAACCTTTTGCAAATCTGTTTAATCCCATAAATAAACCTAAAGGGACACCAATTAAAATTCCAAAGACTAAACCTAAAAATACTCTTAAAAAAGAGTCCCAGATATGTCCATAAGGCACTGGAATTTTGAACAATTTAAAGTCACCTGTAACAACTTTTAAAACTTTTCCTTTAAAGTTTTGTTTAACAACTCCATCAGATGAATGAACTGGGTATTCTCCTGGCAAAATATCTGCAATCCAGTCAGGTAAAATAAATCCAACTATTTTACTAACATCCATCATATCAATCCAAAGTAATGGAATATTTTTGTAACCAACACTTGGTTTTGACATTAGGATAAACTTATTTAACGTATCAGATGGTTTTGGTAACCATCTACCAGATCCTTGTTCAGAACAGCTGGTACCACTAGAAACAATTGTTCCAGCAGGGAATAAAAATATATCAACAAATCTTAAACCACCTTGTTCTGCTTTTTGGAGATTATCAAATTCAACAATTGCATTTTGCATTTCATTAAGAGCGCTTGGCGGATAAATGCTTGCAAATTCTATTCTTCTTGCAATTTTAACAATATCTTTTGCATAGTTTGATGCTATTTCTTCTGCATCACTTAAATCTTTTCTGTACGCTTTTATATCTTCTTTAAGTTGTTTAATGGAGTTTTTAAACTGTGGATTATGATTTCTTAATTTAAAAAATTTATCATTAATAATTGTAAGCTCTTCTGCGGCCGCTTGGAATTTTAAACCTCTATCGGTTGCAGCGATTAAAGGAACTTCAATAGTATTTTCTATAGATCCAGTTCCTGCTTGCACTTTTATAATACCCCAATCACCTTGTTCAGAAACTGCAATTTGTCTTGCACTTTTTTCATCAGGTGTTTCAAATGGATAATCTTTCTTTTGAAAGTTTGAACTTAAAAGTCTTAACTCATCAGTCATTTCCTTAATCTTTATTTTAGTCTCCATCTCCATTAAATTTTCATTTGTAAGTAATGGAATTAATTGAGATGTTTTATTTATAAATCCAACTAATATGGTTTTTTGCTGTGAGTTTAATTGTTGTGAACTTTGTATTTCATTACTAATTTTACTTAGATTTTTATTTTCGATTTTTATGATTGAAGTACTTTTGAATTCTCTTTCTTCGATTGGGAATTGATATTTTAATCCAAGTAAAGACTCATTTACTTTAGCAACCTGACATAATTCATTTGCAGATTTTGGATAAAATCCTTTAGCGATATCCCATGAATAATAAAGCCAGACAAGTAGGATCGCACTACTTCCAACAATAATCCAGTGAGTACCACCTTTAGCTCTTTCAGGATTACCAAAAACAGCATCAACTTTTTCTGTTTTAATTAATCTTCTTCCGTAAAGAATACATCCAACAATGGATACAAGAATTAAGATTGTTATAAATTGAGTAAACATTAATTATCTTTCCCCATTATTTCCTCTTCCATGTTCCAAATCATAGATAGAATTTCTTCTCTTTTAGATGAGAACTCTTTATTTTTTTTGATTTCTCTTAAATCATCTTTTAATCCCATTTCTGCAAATGGAAGTTTGTATTCTTTATGTATTCGACCAGGTCTTGGCGCCATGACATATAATCTTTCACCAAGTAACAATGCTTCTTCAACTGAGTGAGTAATTAATATGATTGTCTTTCCTGTTTCCTTCCAAATTTTTAAAACTAACGACTGCATTTTTTCTCTTGTTAATGCATCTAATGCACCCAAAGGCTCATCCATTAAAATTAAATCTGGATCATTAATTAAACATCTTGCAAGGGCAACCCTTTGCTGCATACCACCAGATAATTGATAGGTAGGCGTATTTCCAAATCCTTTTAGACCAACTATTTCTAACCACTCATCAACTTTTTTTTGAGTTTCTTCTGGATCTTCCTTTTTCATTCTAAGACCAAAGTTTACATTTTCAGAAACTGTTAACCATTCAAACAAAGCACCTTGTTGGAAAACCATTCCTCTATCAACCCCAGGTCCATTAATTTCATTGTTACCTAAAGTGATAGTCCCAGAAGTCGGTCTAATAAAACCAGCTGCAATATTTAGTAATGTTGTTTTCCCACAACCTGATGGACCTAATACAGTTAAAAGCTCACCTTTTTTAATTGTAAAATTTAAATCTTTTAATGCATGAACAGTCTCTCCCTTAGGAGATTTAAAAATCATATTTAAATTTTGTGAAACTAAATCACTCATAAGATGACTTTATATTAAAATTCTCATAAAAAAAATAGGCACCAATTAGAAAATTGGCGCCTATTTAATTTTATTAAACCTTTAGATTATAAAGGTAAGAAACTAGTGTCTACGTTTCCTCTTGGTGTTCCCATTCCTTTTAAGAATGCATCAAGATTTCCTTTAGTCATAGACTGTTTAGTCTCTTCAGGTGTTAAAAATTTGAAACCACTTAAAGTTTCTTTCATATCAGCAACTTTCATTTCTGAAGCTTTTGACATAGCGTTCATGTCGCTTTTGCCATTTCTGTATCTTTCGTTTGCTTCGTGAGTTACTTCAATAAAAGTTCTTAGCATACCTGGGTTTTCCTTCATAAACTTTGTAGTTACTGAAGTAATATCTATTCCAAGAATACCAGCATCTCTTGCTTCTTGAACTGTAAGTAATCTAGTACCAACTGCAGTTGCAGCTTTGATTGAATTACCACCAAATAAACATGCCATTACAACATCACCACTTACTAATGCAGCAGCTCCTTCTTCAGGATCCATTTGAATGATATCCATCTTTTTTCTGTCAGCTCCAACAACTTTCATACTTTCATCAAAAACGTATTCAGCCATTGTTCCTAGAGGTACAGCAACTTTTTTACCTTCAAGTTCTGTAGCATTAGCTTTTGTAATACCAGAAGCATTTGAAGTTACGCAAGTTGTTCCACCCATTCCATATTCCATAGCTATATCAACAAGCTTAATTGGCGCTTTTGATTTAACTGCGTTAATGAAAGGTACTAAACCTTGTGAATAAGAAATATCAATATCTCCAGCTAACATTGCATCAGTCATTGCTCCACCGTTTGTGAAGTTTGTCCACTTAACTGGTACACCTAATGCTTTTGCAAAGTTTTTTTTCATCATGTCCTCTAAATTCGGACTTGGCCATTCTAAGAAGTAAGCAACTCTAACTTCTTTTGCAGCTGAATTAGCAACTGAAATAGTTAAGTTAAGAGCTAAAATACATCCTAGAAAAAAACTTAATATTTTTTTCATTTATTCTCTCCTTAATTAAATTTATAAAGAGTATTAAAGTTGAAAAAGAGACCAAAGTAAACGATCTTATTGTATGGTTTGGGGCGACACAATTATCTATTCAATTTTAAGTTGTATCAAACTATTATAATTTTATAGTTAAATTAAATGATTTAGTCTAAAGATTAGAAATATATAAAAATGAGTCAAAAACCATCAATACCAAATTCTCTAAATGAACATTGGATGCCATTTACATCCAATAAAGATTTTAAAGAAAGGCCGAGATTAATTACAGAGGCAAAAGGTGTTTATTTAAAAAATCACGAGGGTAATACGCAAATTGATGCAAGCTCTGGTCTTTTTTGTAATCCATTAGGTCATGGTAGAATGGAAATTATTGATGCAATTACAAATCAATTAAAAACTCTAGATTATGCTCAACCGTTCCAACAAGGTTTTGGTGGATCATTTGAGTTAGCAACTAGAATTTCAAAACATACACCAGGAAATTTGAATAGAATTTTTTATACAATATGTGGATCAACTGCTGTTGAAACAGCAATTAAAATTAGTATCGCTTATCATAAAGCAAGAGGAGAAGGACAAAGATTTAGATTTGTTGGAAGAGAAAGAGCTTACCACGGTATGAATATTGGTGCCACTTCAGTAGGTGGAATGATTAATAACGTTAAAGCATATGCAAGTGTTTTAATGCCTGGTGTAGTTCACATGAGACATACACATTTAGACGAACATAAATTTATATCTGGTCAACCAGAAACAGGTGCAGAAATTGCAAATGATTTAGAGAGAATTTGCACAAACTTTGGTGCTGAAAATATTGCGGCATGTATAGTAGAACCAATTGCAGGATCTACTGGAACATTAGTTCCGCCAGTTGGATATTTGCAAAGACTTAGAGAACTTTGTGATAAACACAATATTCTTTTAATTTTTGATGAAGTTATTACAGGATGGGGCAGAACAGGTTCAACTTTTGGTGCACAAGAATTTGGTGTTACTCCTGATATAATGACAATGGCAAAAGCTACAACTAATGGAATTGTTCCTTTTGGTGTAGTTGCATGTAAAGAAGAAATTTATGATGCGGTAATGGATAATTCTCCTAAGGGAGTAATAGAACTTTTCCATGGTTATACTTATTCTGGAATTCCAATATCTGTTGCAGCAGCTTTAGCAGTTCAAGATATATTTGAAAAAGAAGATATTTTTAATAGAGCAAAAGAATTAGCTCCTTATTTCCAAGAAGGTTTATTCTCATTAAAAGATATTGATGTTGTTGAAAATATTAGAGGATACGGAATGATGGGTGGTATTGATATTAAGATGGACACAAAACCAGGTAGAGCAGGACTTGCAACATTTAAACATTGTTATGATGCAGGAGTAAATTTCAAAGCTACTGGAGACTGTTTAATTATTGCACCAATGTTTATTTGTGAGAAAAAACATATTGATGAAATAATCAATAAGCTAAGAACAGGAATTACGAACTATAGTAAAAGTAAAAAGAATTAATTTTCTTTATGAAAATTGGCGTTCCAAAAGAAATAAAGCCTCAAGAAAATAGAATAGGATTAACACCAGAGAGTGTCAAAACTTTAGTAGGCGAAGGCCATGAGGTATTGGTTGAAAACAATGGTGGTTTTGAGGCTGGATTTGATAATGATCAGTATACTAAAGCAGGTGCAAAAATTGTAAAAACTGCTGGTGATATTTTTAACGACGCTGACATCATAGTTAAAGTAAAAGAGCCTCAAAAAGTTGAGGTAGATATGTTAAAAGAAAATCAAATACTTTATACTTATCTTCATTTAGCGGCTGCAAAAGAACTTACAGAGGGATTAATCAAATCTAAAAGTGTAAATATTGCATACGAAACTGTTACAGATGATAATGGTAGACTTCCGTTGCTTGCACCTATGAGTGCAGTTGCTGGTCGAATGTCAGTCCAAGCTGGAGCACATTGTTTAGAAAAAAATCAAAAGGGTAGAGGTATTTTATTAGGTGGAGCACCTGGTGGTGAACCTGCAAATGTATTGATCTTAGGTGGTGGAGTAGTAGGAGAGAATGCTGCAATTATTGCAACAGGTATGAGAGCTAAAGTGCATATAGTTGATAAGTCAGAAGAAAGATTAAAACAACTAGTTAAAATTTTTGGTGATAAAATAATTCCAGAGCAAAGTGATAAAGTTGATTTAAATAAATTAGTTTCTGAGGCAGATTTATTAGTTGGTGGAGTTTTAATACCTGGCGCAGAAGCTCCTAAATTAGTTACCAAAGATATGTTAAAACTAATGAAAAGAGGTTCTGTAATAGTCGATGTTGCAATCGACCAAGGTGGATGTGTTGAAACAAGTAAACCAACCACTCATGGAGATCCAACTTATATAGTTAATGATGTTGTCCACTATTGTGTTGCCAACATGCCTGGTGGAGTTCCAAGAACTTCAACTTTTGCACTAAATAAAGCTACACTTCCTTATTTAGTAAAATTAGCAAATAAAGGTTATCAAAAAGCTTTAGGTGAGGATAAGAATTTCTTAGCAGGACTTAACGTACACAAAGGACATGTAACCTATAAAGCTGTTGCAGACGTATTTGGACATGAATATGTTAGTGCAGGTGATGCAATCAAAAATTAATATGAGATTGATTAAATTCATAATTTGTTTTGTTTTAATTTTTAGCCTAAATAATAATGTCAAAGCTATTACAGGAATAGGTCCAGTAGAATTTAAAAGTGCAACTTTTGATTGGTTTTTAGCTTATATAAGAGGAGATGGAAACATAACAGGAGAAGTTGGTTTTAGAAAAGGTTCTCCAGGAGCTTTTGCGGTTAACCCAGAGGGAACCTATGCTTTTTATTCTTACTGTCCTTTAAAATATGGTTCGGGTGGTTGTAGTACAAATGAAGGTAAAATTGTTCAAAATTGTTCTAAAGGAAGCAAAGCAAGAGGTGGCAGCAGATGTAAACTATTTGCAAGAGGTTATAAAGTTGTTTGGGGCGGAACTAACATAAAATTTTCTCGAAAATTTGATGAGCAAGTTGTTAGATCAGTTTTTAAACAAAATGGTTGGTATACTGGTGGAACTGGAGGATTTAGTAATTGGGATGATAAGTATGTCGTTAAGGTTAGACACGCAGAGACTAATGAAGATTTCAAAGCAATGTCTTCAAAAGAGGATTATGCCAAAGAATTAGCTATGGAAAATTGTCAATCTAAGTTTAAAAGTGGTTGTTACCTTTATTCAGTAAAACATAAAGGAAAAACCAAAACATTTGCAAAAAAAGAAGACACAAATCAAGATACAGTAAAAAAACTTCAAGATATTAAGAAAATGCTTGATGAGGGTTTAATCACTGAGGCAGAATTTAAAAAACTCAAAGAAGAAATTCTAAATTAATTAAATTTAAATAATTATTTACAATTTTTTAAATAATATATACTAATAAAACTAAACCTTTCTTTAATATACTTAATAATTGCGGAACCAAAAAATGAGAGGCAATTATGAAAAGTGTACAAAAAAAAAGACATTTAGCAAAAACTGTAACGTGGAGAGTAATAGCTAGTTTAGACACGTTTTTAATAGCTTGGTTAATTACTGGAAAATTTGATTGGGCTGGAACAATAGCTGGGATTGAGGTGTTAACTAAAATGTTCCTTTATTATTTTCACGAAAGAGCATGGTATAAATTTAGTAAGTATGGAGTAACTAAATAAAAAAATTATTTTAAGAATAAAAATTCAATGTTATGCTATAATTTTACTAATTATGTTACCAGGTGCTAGAGGAATTTTTGGAGCAATTTCAGGGAAAATTTCTGATAAATATGATGTTCCTCCAATATATGTTGAATGGATTGGGATATTCATATTTTGGGTTTTATATCTGATATTTAATCCAGACAGGTTTTCAAGTTTTGACGTTTATTTTTTAATTGGTATTTATATTTTATCAATTTTTATTTATTTAATTACTGGGACTTTAAAAGAAGTTTTTAAAAAACCCAGCATAGCAAACAAAGAATTTTCAGACTCAATAGAGCTAATTAGAAAAAATTATATTAAATCTCAAAAAAAGAAAAAAAGGAAAAAGTGAAAAAGCCCCCTAGTTCAGCTAAAGTGATCGTTATTGGTGGTGGGGTTGTTGGATGTTCATGCGCTTATCATTTAGCAAAATTTGGATGGAAAGATGTTATTCTTTTAGAAAGAGATAAACTAACTTCAGGTACCACCTGGCATGCAGCTGGATTAGTTAGCCAATTAGGTCCATCTGCAACAATCACTAAAATAAGAAAATATTCTTTAGACTTATATAAAGAACTCGAAAAGAAAGTAGATCACTCAGCTGGACTTCGTTTGAATGGCGCAATGTCAATTGCACAAGAAGAGGGTAGATGGCAGGAATTAAAAAGACAAGCAACAACAGCACAACTTTATGATGTTAATGTTCAAATTTTAAATAAAGATGAAATTAAAGACAAAGTTCCTTTAATTAAAAATGATGATTTGTTAGGTGGAATTTTAATGCCAGGCGATGGATCAGGAGATCCATCTGGGATCACTCAATTACTTGCAAAAGCTGCAAGAGCAGAAGGTGCTAAAATTTTTGAAGACTCTCCTGTTGAAGATATTCTTATTAAAAATAAAAGAATAGAAGGTGTTATTGTGAATGGTCAAAAAATAGAATGCGAATATATTGTTTTAGCAACCGGTATGTGGTCAAGACAAATTGGAGAAAAATTAGGTGTAAGTATTCCATTATATCCTGCTGAACATTTTTATGTAATCACAGAACCAATAAAAGAAGTACCAAAAGATTTACCGGTAATAAGAGATTTTGATAGCAGAACTTACATTAAAGAGGATGCGGGTAAATTATTGTTAGGAATATTTGAAGGAAAATCTATTCCTGCATTTGATAAAACTAATAAAGTTCCAGAGGATTTTTCTTTTGGAGAATTTCCAGAAAATTTTGAACATTTTGAGCCTTATTTAACTGCGTGCATGAAAAGATTTCCAATATTAGAAAAAGTTGGAATTAGAAAGTTTTTTGCAGGTCCAGAATCTTTTACACCTGACACTAATACATTACTTGGCGAAGTTCCTGAAGTTAAAAACTTTTTTGTTTGTTGTGGATTAAATAGTATTGGAATAGCAAGTGCTGGTGGAGTTGGTAAAGTCACAGCTGAATGGTTAATGAATGGCCATATCAATGAAGATATATTCAGTTATGATATTAAAAGATTTCAAAAATTTCACTCAGAAATAAATTTTATCAAAGAAAGAGTTACAGAAACTCTTGGAGACTTATATGGAATGCATTGGCCATACAAACAACATAAAACTTCAAGGAATGTTATAACACTTCCTTATCATGATGAATTAAAAAAACACGGTGCGTGTTTTGGTGTCTCAGGTGGATACGAAAGACCAATGTGGTTTTCAAAAGATGAAAAAAATAAAGATTATAAATATAGTTATAATTATCAAAATTGGTATCCAAGTGCAGAATTTGAAACAAAAAATGCAAGAACCAATGTTGGTTTATTTGAGCTCTCACCTTTTTCAAAATTTGATCTAAAAGGAGAAAAAGTTCACCAAGAATTACAAATGTTATGTACAGCCAATATAAAAGATATACCAGGTTCTATTAAATATACTCAAATGCTAAATAAAGATGGAGGAATTGAAGCTGATTTAACTGTTATCTGTATTGATAAAAATTATTTTAGAGTAGTTAGTTCTGCAGCTAACCGTGAAAGAGATAAATTTCATATTCTAAAAAATATATCAAATGAGATAGACTTTAGGGATGTAACAGAAGATTATTGTTGTTTAGGTTTATTCGGGCCCAAAAGTAGAGAAATGATATCTTCAATTAGTTATAGTGATTTTTCAAAAGATAACTTTAAATTTGCAACTGCAAAAGAAGTTGAAATATCAGACATAAAAGTATGGGCTCAAAGAATATCTTATGTTGGAGAATTGGGGTATGAATTATATGTCAAAAAAGAAAATGCAAAAAAACTCTTTGAAATTTTAGTATCTGAGGGCAAAAGATTTAATTTATCTTTATGTGGCATGCACGCAATGGATATAATGAGAATGGAGTCCGGTTATGTGCATTGGGGTCACGATATATCACCCGAAGAAAACCAATTTGAGGCAGGACTTAATTTTGCTATTAGCTTTAAAAAAAATACTAATTTTATAGGAAGAGAAGTTTTAGAGAAAATCAAAGACAAAAATACTGATAAAAAACTTAAAATGATTATTTTAGAAAATTCTAAGCCTGGAGAACCCCTTCTGCTACACGATGAACCTATTTTTTTTAAAAATAAGATTGTTGGAAGAACCACATCAGGAAATTTTTCATTTAATTTTAACAAAAACCTTGCTTTTGGCTATATCAACTCCGGGATGAGCCATCAGGAGATTGAAAATTCAGAGTTTGAGATTGAGGTTGAGAAGAAAAAATTTAAGGCTTCAATTTTAAAAAGACCTTTAAATTCAAAAAAACTTTCAGAGATCTAGGACATATTGACTCCTATTGAGACCACAACCCATTTTGAACTTAAAATAATTTGATAATGTGCTGAGCTTAGTGTTTAATAGGTTTATGAGTACAGAAGTTCATAGCTTAGAAAACCAAACTGATCCACAAAAAATTAATAATAAACAAAAAGTAGATATAAATATTCTTCTAAATAGAGTAAGGCATGAAAAAAAAAGAGAGAGAAAAGAAAATCTCTTATTTTTAGGTCTTATTGGCTCAGTAATAATAGTAACTGGAATTATAGCTTCCTTATAAAACTATAATATTCAATATCTTCGTCATTAAATTTGCTAACTCTTTACCATTAATTTTTCTAACTTCATCAACTTCATTCATAATTTTTAACATATCCTTCGTATAGTTTGAAGTTCCTGGTCCACCAAAAATTAAATATTGGTTATTTTTATCTTTAGTTAATAATTTTTTTTTAAGTAAATTTTT
>CACONH010000011.1 GCA_902628495.1 uncultured Pelagibacteraceae bacterium
CAGGTGAAATGAAACATGGCCCCCTTGCTCTTATAGAAGATGGTATGCCTGTTGTGGTGATTGCTCCAAGAGATCAACACTATAAAAAAACTATTTCAAATATGCAGGAAGTTATTGCAAGAGGAGCAAAAGTTTTACTTATTACAAATAAAAGTAAAGATGAGATCTATTCTGAAAATATCTGGGAGACCATTGAAGTTGAGAATACTGAAGATGATTTGTTTCCATTTTTGGTAACAATTCCATTACAAAAGCTTGCTTATTATTCTGCGCTTAAAAAAGGTTATGACATTGATAAGCCAAGAAATTTAGCTAAATCAGTAACAGTAGAATAATTAAAATAACTATTCTCTTTTGTCATAATTTCGTTATATATTCATCTTAAGGTTGAAATATGAAAAATTGGAAAATTAATTCTTGGAGAAAGTATCCTGTAAAGCACATACCTTCATATGAAGATGAGAAGGAATTAAATAATGTTTTAGGAAAAATAAAAACTTTTCCACCTTTAGTATTTGCTGGCGAGACCAGACATTTAAAAGATCAACTAGCTAAAGTTGTCGATGGTAAAGCATTTCTTTTACAAGGAGGTGATTGTGCAGAGAGTTTTGCAGAATTTCATCCTGACAACATAAGAGATACATTTAAAGTTATATTGCAAATGTCACTTGTTTTGACTTTTTCAGCATCCCTACCTGTAGTAAAACTTGGAAGAATAGCCGGCCAATTTTCTAAACCTAGAAGTGC
Source organism: uncultured Pelagibacteraceae bacterium (assembly GCA_902628495.1). GTDB lineage: Bacteria > Pseudomonadota > Alphaproteobacteria > Pelagibacterales > Pelagibacteraceae > Pelagibacter. The sequence continues at coordinate 748 of CACONH010000011.1, forward strand.
CCCAACTGAAAAACAGGGTGATAAGGAATTACCGAGTTATCTTGGTGACAACATTAATGGAATTGAATTTACGGAAAAAGCTAGAAGACCTGATCCTAAAAGAATGTTTAGAGCTTACTCTCAATCAGCTTCAACATTAAATCTTTTAAGAGCATTTTCTAAAGGAGGATTTGCTGATTTAAACAAAGTTCATTTATGGAATTTAGATTATATTAAAAAAAGTCCTCAATCTAAAAGATTTAAAGAGTTAGAAGATAAAATTGCAGATGCATTAGCATTTATGGAAGCTTGTGGAATTACATCTGACTTTAACAATAGATTATACACAGTTAACTTTTGGACATCACATGAAGCTCTTCATTTACCATTTGAAGAAAGTATGACAAGAACAGATTCAACAACTGGTGAATATCACGATACATCAGCTCATTTTGTTTGGATTGGAGATAGGACAAGACAATTAGACGGTGGACACGTTGAATTTTGCAGAGGAATAGAAAATCCTATAGGAATAAAATGTGGTCCAACATCCAAAGCAGATGAAATTGCAAAAATTTGTGAAGTAATCAATCCAAATAATGAAAAAGGAAAAATTACTTTAATTTCAAGGTACGGACATGACAAAGTCGAAAAGTTTTTACCAAAACTTATTAGAGGAATTAAAAAAGAGGGACTTAATGTTGTATGGTCATGTGATCCCATGCATGGCAATACTTTAGTTTCTACAACTGGTTTTAAAACAAGACCATTTAATAATATAGTTAAAGAAGTAAAAAATGTTTTTGCGGTTCACCAAAGTGAAGGGTCATATGCAGGAGGGCTTCATATAGAAATGACTGGACAAAATGTAACAGAATGTACTGGTGGTGCTAAAAATATATCTGATCAAGATTTATCAAGCAGATACCATACCCATTGTGATCCAAGATTAAATAAGGATCAAGCTTTGGAATTAGCTTTTTTGATTTCAGATGAGATAAAAAAGAATTCCAACTATGCAAGAAATGCAATTAAAGCGGCATCTTAGACATTTAAAAATTTAAATATTGTCCTATATTTGAATCATGGAACCTTCTAAAAAAGTAATATTTATTAAAGATTGGATTTTAAATTACGTAAATTCAATGCCAGTAAAGGCTAAATCATTAGTTATTGGTATATCAGGAGGAATTGATTCTTCAGTTTCAAGTACACTCAGTGCTATGACTGGATTAAGAACAATCGTATTATCGATGCCAATAAAACAAAATAGTTCCCAACACGATTTAAGCTTAAGGCATCAAGAATGGTTAAAGAAAAATTTTAAAAATGTTGAAGGGCATACAGTTGAACTAGACAGTTTATTTAAAACATTCGAAAGTACACTAAAAGATTTTAGTAGCGAACATGGTATGGCTAATTCAAGAGCAAGATTGAGAATGTCAACTCTTTATCAAGTTGCGGCAGCTAATAATGGAATAGTTGTTGGAACAGGAAACAAAGTTGAAGATTTTGGGGTTGGTTTTTATACAAAATATGGTGACGGTGGAGTTGATATATCTCCAATAGCTGATTGTAATAAAACTGAGGTATGGGAGCTTGGAACAGAACTAAAAATACTTGATGACATCATTAATGCAGCTCCAACAGATGGTCTTTGGGATGATGGTAGAACTGATGAAGGACAATTAGGATTATCATATAAAGAAATAGAAGAGGCCATGGATAACGAGAACTCAAAAAATCGAGATAAATATATTCAAATCAGAAAAGCAAATTTGCATAAAATGGAGCCAATTCCAATATGCAAGATTCCCAATTAATCAAATAGATTCACAAATCTAAATTAAAGGTATATTCCTAATATAATGAACAAAGATATATATTTAACTAATAGTCTTGGCGGTAAAAAAGAAATATTTAAACCGATAGATCCAAAAAAAATAAAAATGTATGTATGCGGACCAACTGTCTATGATGATCCCCATATAGGTAACGCAAGACCTTTAGTGGTTTTTGATATTTTGTTCAAGGTTTTAAAATGCAAGTATGGAAATAAATCAGTTACTTATGTTCGAAACATAACTGATATAGACGATAAAATTATTGAAAGTGCAAAACAAAAAAAAATATCAATAGATGTTTTAACTAAAAATATTACCAATAGTTTTCACAATAATTGTGATTACTTAAATTGTGAAAAACCATCCTTTGAGCCCAAGGCGACAGAAAATATTTCTTTAATGGTCGAAATGATCAATGTTCTTCTTAAAAATAAAAACGCTTATGAAAATAATTCTCATGTTTATTTTGATGTTTCTAGCTTTAAAGATTATGGAAAATTATCAAATAAAAATATAGATGAGTTAAAAGCAGGAGCTAGGGTTGAGGTATCAGAAAATAAAAAAAATCAAGAAGATTTTGTATTGTGGAAGCCATCTAATAAAGATGAGCCAAGTTGGGAATCGCCGTGGGGCAAAGGAAGACCAGGTTGGCATTTAGAGTGTTCTGCTATGTCAAAAAAATATCTTGGTGATACTTTTGATATTCATGGAGGAGGAAGAGATTTAATATTTCCTCATCACGAAAATGAAATTGCTCAATCAAGATGTGCTAATAATAATAAATCTTTTTCAAATTATTGGATACATAATGGATTCATTACGATAGCAAATGAGAAAATGGCAAAATCACAAGGAAATATTTTTAAAATAAAAGATTTCTATCAGAAATATAATGGTCAAGTTTTAAGACTTGCTTTAATTTCAACTCATTACAAACAAGCAATGGATTGGAGTGAGGACTTATTAACACAATCAAAAAAAACTTTAGATAAATGGTACGAGTGCCAAAAAAAACCAGAGGGAAAAGTATTAATTCCAGATGATGATTTAATTCCTCTTTATGATGATTTAAATACACCTGGATATATTAGTAACATTCATAAATTATATGATAAAGCTACCAAAGGATCTGACAAAGACAAAGAAATTTTTACAACAGCATGTAATTTTATTGGTCTGTTAACTGAACCAAAATCAAAATGGCAAGAGTTTAAAAAGAATATTTTAGAAATTTCAGAGGAAGAGATTTTGCAAAAGATAAAAGACAGGAATACAGCTAGAGACAACAAAAATTACCAATTAGCTGATGAAATTAGAAACGAACTTTTAGACAAAGGTATTTTAATTGAAGATAAAGATGATAAAACAACTTGGAAAATAAAATGAGTAAAGAACGATTATACATATTTGACACAACATTAAGAGATGGGGCTCAAACTCAAGGTGTACATTTTTCAATCGATGAAAAAACAAAGATTGCGCATGCATTAGATAATTTAGGTGTGGATTATATCGAGGGAGGTTGGCCAGGGGCTAATCCGTCTGATACAGAATTTTTTCAAAAGGGTTTGAATTTAAAAAACTCTACCTTCACTGCTTTTGGAATGACAAAGAAAGCAGGCAGGAGTGCAGAAAATGATCCTGGACTATCTGCAATACTTAATTCAAATACAAATGCAGTTTGTGTAGTAGGAAAGTCATGGGATTTTCATGTTGATGTAGCATTAGGAATCTCAAACGAGGAAAATTTAGAAAATATAAAAGAAACTACTAAACATTTTGTTAAAAACAACAAAGAGTTCATGTTTGATGCAGAACACTTCTTTGATGGCTATAAAGCAAATCCAAAATATGCTTTAGCTTGCATTAAAGCTGCATACGATAACGGTGCTAAATGGATAGTTCTTTGTGATACTAATGGAGGAACACTTCCTCATGAAGTTACAAAAATAGTTAAAGAAGTTTCTGAACATATTCCTGGTAAAAACTTAGGTATTCACGCACATAATGATACTGGAAACGCAGTGGCTAATTCAATTGCAGCTGTATTATCTGGGGCAAGACAAATTCAAGGAACAATAAATGGTTTGGGTGAAAGGTGCGGTAATGCAAACTTAATGTCAATTATTCCAACATTCCATCTTAAAAAAGAATTATCAGATAAATTTGAAATAAATATTAATGAAAAAAATATTAAACATATAACTCAATGTTCCAGATTACTTGATGAGATATTAAATAGAAAACCAAACAAACATTTACCTTATGTTGGAGCTGCAGCATTTTCTCACAAAGGCGGTTTACACGTGTCAGCAGTTCAAAAGGATCCTAAAACTTATGAACATATAGATCCAGAGGAAGTAGGTAATAATAGAAATATTGTTGTTTCAGATCAGTCAGGTAAATCAAACATCCTATCAAGACTAAAAACTATTGGTATTGAAATTAAGGAAAATGATCCAAAAATAAAAAAATTACTTGAGGAAGTAAAAGATAGAGAGTTTATAGGCTATAGCTATGATGGTGCTGATGCATCTTTTGAACTGTTAGCTCGAAGAGTTATGGGTGAAATACCAAGATATATTTCTATTAAAGAATACGACGTATCTGTATCAAAAAATAAGCAAGAACAAATTATTTCTAAAGCAAAAGCAAAACTAGAAGTTGATGGTGAGCAAATTATTTGTGAAGGCGAAGGTAATGGACCTGTTCACGCACTTGATAATGCCATAAGAAAAAATGTAACAAAACTGGAAAAATATTCTAAATATTTAAAAGATCTTAAACTTGTTGACTATAAGGTAAGAATTTTAAATACAGGAACAGAAGCTACTACTAGAGTATCGATTGAAAGTACTGACTCCCAAGGAAAGAATTGGTTCACTATAGGTGTATCACCAAACATAATTGATGCATCTTTTAAAGCTTTAATCGATAGCCTTGATTTTAAACTGTTTAAAGACAAAGCTCCCGCAAGCAAATAGATGAAAATAAAAAAGTTTTCTGAGAAGCCTACAGATATTAAAAGTAGAGTAGGTGCCAAGCCTGTTGTTTGTTATCCAAATGATAAAATAAACAACAATCTTAAAATATTACATGAAGCGAGAAAATATCTTAAACAAATCGATGAAGTTATAGTACCACCAAGAGATGCTAAAACATTTAATGTTAAATCAGGTAGTTTTTTTAGGATAGAAAGCGTTGAAGGTCCGCAGGTTGGCGATCTAAATTTATTTAATGCTGAAAATTTAGATGAAAAATTTTATTCTGGTAAGACTAGAGCGTTATATGGAACTCATATTTCAGTAGGTGATAAAATGTTCAGTAGTTTCCCTTATCTTAGGTCTCTAGCTACAATAACATGGGATACTTTAGACTGGTATGGTTATGATAAAGACGGAGGTTCAGTCCATGATGTTATAGGTACAAGATGTGATCCTTATACATCTAAGCTAATTTCAGATAAAGATTACCATTATTGTTGCCATTCAAATTTAACTAGAGCTTTAGTAAAAGAAAAAAACATTAAATTAGAGGAAGCCGAAAAGATAGTTCATGATGTATTAAATGTTTTTATGTTAACTGGTTTTACTAATGATACAAAACAATATTTTATGAAATCAAGCCCAGTAAGACCTGGAGATTATTTGGAGTTTTTTGCAGAAACAAATTTATTAGGTGCCTTATCTGCATGCCCAGGTGGAGATTGTGGTTCGGAACATTCTTCTGATGTTGCTAAATGCTATCCTTTAAAAGTATCTATTTGGGATGTTGATAAAAAATATTTAGATGGGATAAGTTTTTCAAAAACATCTAGTTACAATAGAAATCATGGAATTAAATAACTTATGACTAAGGGTAATGTTACGTTTATTTTACATAAGCCTCAGCTTTCAGAAAATATAGGAGCATGTGCAAGGGGTATAAAAAATTTTGGTTTCAATAAACTTATATTAATAAACCCTAAGCCTTTATTTCCAAATGATAAAATAATAGCTACATCAGTTGGAGCAAAAGATATTATTAAAAAAAGTGAAGTATATGATAACCTTGAAAATGTAATTGGTCAGATTGATATTTTGATTGCAACATCTGCAAGAATTAGAAACAAGAATATTAAGCATATAGAGTTAAAAGATTTAAAAAATATAAACTTCAAAAAAAAGTTGGATTTTTGTTTGGTTCAGAGGCATCTGGTTTATCAAACAATGAAATAACCTACACTAATTATACCTTAAATATTTTGACTGATAAAAATTTTAAATCATTAAATCTATCTCATAGCTTAATTATCATAGCTCAATACATTTCAAACTTATTATCTAAAGATAAATTTAAACTAAAAAAAACTAAGAAGTTCAAAGCGGCGTCTAAAAAAGAAATTTTATCAATGACAAATCTTTGTATAAAACATCTCAATCAAATAAATTTTTTTAAACAAAAAGAAAAGAAACCCATCATGCTTGAAAATTTAAGAAATATTTTTTACAAGATGGAATTATCTGATAAAGAAACACGTATTTTATCGAGTGTATTTGCAAGTTTAGGAAAAAAACGTTGATTGACAAAATTCTATGTATCTTTATAAGACGCAATAATTAAATGACAAAAAGATTAAAATCTAAACATAAAGTTGATAGAAGATTAAAAGTCAACCTTTGGGGAAGACCTAAAAGTCCATTCAACAAAAGAGCTTATCCTCCTGGACAACATGGCCAAACTAAAAATTCAAAACCATCAGATTATGGTATCCAATTACAAGCAAAACAAAAACTAAAATCTTATTACGGAAACTTAAACGAGAGACAATTTAGAAATATGTATAGAAAAGCTATTATGAAGAAAGGTGATACTGCTGAAAACTTGATAGGTTTATTAGAGAGAAGATTAGACTCAGTTGTTTACAGAGCTAAATTTTCAACAACAATTTTTTCATCAAGACAATTTATTAACCACGGTCACGTTAGAGTAAATGGTAAGAAAGTTAATATATCAAGTTATCAGTTAAGAGATGAAGACACTGTAGAAATAAGAGATAAATCAAAACAACTGGCTATAATAGATATAGCTTTAGCAAGTAAAGAGAGAGAAACGCCTGAGTATTTACAAGTTGATGAGAAAAATAGAAAAATTAAATTTGTTAGAACGCCAAAGTTTGAAGAAGTTCCTTACCCAGTGGTTATGGAACCCAACTTAGTTATTGAATATTACTCCAGATAAAATTATTTTTTATATTTAATTTGTTTGTCTTCAAAAAGTTTTTTAAGCTCTCCGTTTTCAAACATCTCTTTAACAATATCACAACCACCAACAAATTCTTTTTTAACATATAATTGTGGAACAGTTGGCCATTCACTAAACTTTTTTATACCCTCTCTAATACTTTGATCGCTAAGTACATTAACACTTTTAAAATTTACTTCTAAAATTTTTAACATATTTGCAACAGCCATTGAAAAACCACACTCAGGGGCATCAGGAGTGCCTTTCATAAACAAGCAGACTTCATTAGTATTTATATTATTCTCAATTAATTCTTTAGTTTGTTGGTCCATTTTTTTCCTTTGTTTTTAAAGCAAGAGCATGCAATTCATTTCCCATCTTACCTTTTAAGGAATTGTAAATCATTTTGTGTTGCTCAATTTTACTTTTTCCATTAAATGCTGAAGAGGTTATTGTTGCTGAATAGTGGTTTCCATCACCAGCTAAGTCTTGAATATCTATTATTGCATCAGGCAGTGCCTCTTTAATCATGCTCTCAATTTCTTTTAAATTCATCGCCATTAATTTACCATAAACTTATTTAGCCAATCTTTATTGTAATCTGCTAATTTGTCTACTGATAAAGTTGGCTCATCATTTATTGAAATATTACCCTCAATTATCTCACCAATTAGATCATAATGGTTTGAATTTTTATCAAGTATTTTTTTAACTTTATCAATATTTTCCTTTTTAACTTCAATAATATATCTACCCTGATCTTCAGAAAAAAAGAACTCAAATTTATCTATAAGTCCTTTGTACTTATAAAAATTTATACCCTTTTTTCCTTTAATACACATCTTTGCAATTCCGGTCATTATTCCACCAAGAGAGACATCATGAGCTGACCTAATTAACTTATCTTTAATTAATTTTAAAATCGTTTCCCCATTATTTTTTTCGTTAAAAAGATTTATTTCTGGGGGTGGTCCCTTTTTTTCATTCAAAACTTCTTTTGCAAAAATACTTTGATCTAAATGACCTTCAGTTTTTCCGACTACAAGAATTATATTTCCAATTTCTTTTAAATCCATTGTTATCATGTCTTTATAATTTTTAATTAAACCTACCCCTCCAATAGTAGGTGTTGGTTTAATACCTTTATCCTTAGTTTCGTTATAAAAAGAAACATTTCCAGATACGACGGGAAAGTTTAAATATTTGCTTGCTTCATTTAAACCCTCTACACATTCTACAAACTCACCCATATTTTCAGGTTTTTCAGGATTTCCAAAATTTAAACAATTAGTTATAGCTATTGGCTCAGCTCCTACACATATTAGATTTCTCCATGTTTCGCATACAATTTGTTTGCCACCACTCAATGGATGTGCATAACAATAAGAAGCTGAAGAGTCTACTGTAGCTGCAATAGCTTTTTCACTTCCGTGAACTCTTACTACTCCAGCATCACCACCAGGTTTTTGAATTGTATCACCCATCACAGTATGATCATATTGTTCCCAGATCCATTCTTTTGAACAAACATTTGGACTTGCTAATATTTTTTTAAGTACATCAATAATTTTTAAATTTTTAAAATCTTTTTTTGTAAACTTAATTTTTTGAGGTAATTTACTTTTCTTCCATTTTCTATCGTATTCAGGAGCTTCTTCTGAAAGTAAATCAATTGGAATATTTGCAACTTTATTTTTTTCAAAATACAGCTCAATGTTTTTTGAGTTTGTTGTTTTTCCAATTACAGAAAAATCTAAATTCCATTTATCAAAAATTTCTTTAGCTTTCTTTTCTTTGCCATTTTCAAGCACTATCAACATTCTTTCTTGGCTTTCTGATAACATGATTTCATATGGAGACATGTTTTCCTCCCTACATGGAACCTTATCTAAATGTAATTCAATACCAAGTTTTCCTTTCGAGGCCATTTCAACACTTGAGGAAGTAAGGCCAGCTGCACCCATATCTTGGATTGCAATAATTGAGTCATCTCGCATTAGCTCTAGACATGCTTCTAATAATAATTTTTCCGTAAATGGATCACCTACTTGGACTGTAGGTTTTTTTTCCTCAATTTTATCGTCAAATTTTGCTGAAGCCATACTTGCACCGTGTATTCCATCTCTTCCAGTTTTTGAACCAACATAAATAACTGGCTTATTTAGTCCAGCGGCCTTGGAGTAAAAAATTCTATCTTTTTTAACTAGACCGAGTGTCATTGCGTTAACAAGTATATTGCCATTATAAGACTCATCAAAACTTGTTTGGCCAGCAATAGTTGGTACACCTATACAATTACCGTACCCACCAATCCCTTGAACCACTCCTCTTAAAAGACTTTTTGTTTTTTTATTAGAAGGTGAACCAAAATGAATAGAATTTAAATTAGCTATTGGACGTGCCCCCATTGTAAAAACATCTCTAAGAATTCCTCCAACACCTGTCGCTGCTCCTTGATAAGGTTCAATAAATGAAGGATGATTATGACTTTCAATTTTAAAAACTATTGCATCATCATCACCAATATCGATAACACCTGCATTTTCTCCAGGTCCTTGAATAACCTTTTTACCTTTTGTGTTAAGTTTCTTTAAATGTTTTTTTGAAGATTTATACGAGCAATGCTCATTCCACATTGCAGAAAAAATTCCCAATTCTGTTAGGTTTGGATTTCTTTTTAAAAGTTCGCATATCTTTTTATATTCATCTTTTTTTAAGACCATGATCTATTGCAATTTTTTTTTCATTTACTTCAATCATTTCATATTACTCAAAAGATTTTCAAAAAAATAAGATCCATCGTTACTTGATAAACAACTATCAATAACACGCTCTGGATGAGGCATCATACCCAAAATATTTTTCTTTTCATTAAAAAACACCAGCTATATTTTGAATTGATCCATTTGGATTAGAATTTTCTGATATCTCTCCATTGCTATCACAATATCTAACTGCAATTTGATCATTATCTTGCATTGATTTTAAATCATCTTGTGAACAGAAATAATTACCATCATTATGAGCTATATGTAGTTCGAGAATATCTTTTTTAATTTTATTAAAATATTTATTATGTGTTTTATTTGCTTTTACAAAAATATTTTTACAAATAAATTTTAAATATTTATTTCTTAATAAAGCTCCGGTGACAAGACCAGTTTCTATTAAAATTTGGAAACCATTACAAATACCAATAACCAGACCACCTTTATTAGCAAATTCTATAACTGAATTTATTATGTTTGACTTTGCAGCAATACTTCCACATCGTAAATAATCTCCATATGAAAAACCACCTGGTAACACAACTAAATCTGATTTCGGTATTACATTATCATTGTGCCATACCATTTTATTTTTAAATCCAAATTTTTTTAGAGCCACATCCATATCTCTATCACAGTTGGAGCCTGGAAATATAATAACAGATGACTTCATTCTTATAAGATTTTGTAATCCTCAATCACAAGATTTGCTAAGAGTTTTTTACACATATCTTCAACATTTTTTTTTGCATCTTTCTCATCTTTTAAATCTGTTTCAATTTCAAAGTATTTTCCTTGTCTAACTTCACTCACATCTATGAAATTCATACTATTTAATGTTTGTTGTATAGCTTTACCTTGTGGATCTAAAACACCGTTTTTTGGTGTAACGATTACTTTAATTTTCATTTATTTTTTTTTTAAATTTAATAGCTTTTGGTTTTTTGAAATTTACTTCTCTTATATTTGATT
>CACONH010000012.1 GCA_902628495.1 uncultured Pelagibacteraceae bacterium
TTCTTAGGTGCTGCTTTTTTCTTGGCTGCTTTTTTCTTTGGTGCTGCTTTTTTCTTAGTTGCTGCTTTTTTCTTCACAGCTTTCTTCTTAGCAGGTTTTTTCTTTTCAGCTTTTGCTTTTTTCTTTTTGCCTTTTTTGCCTTCTTTTACTTTTCCTTTTTTCTTTTTACCTTCTTTTTTGGCTTCTGCTTTAGCTTTTTTCTTTTTCTTTTTTTCTGCTTTTTTTTCTGTTTTTAATGCAATTTTTTTCTCTTTATCTTTTTTAATATTCTCTTTGATTATCGATTTAATTTCCTCTTTTTCAAAACCTAAAGATTTTAATTCTTTCTTTAATTCTTTTCTTGCAGCTTTTCTTGCAATTTTCTTTTCGCCTTTATCACCTTTGTTTTTATTCAAAGCTCTCATTTTTTTATTAAACTTTTTAAGTTGAGATCTTGTAATTTTTCGAGCTTTATCTGGCGCTTTACCTTTGCTCATTGAAGTAACGCTGTAAGGATTGTCTAATAAAGTTTTACCAAATTTGTTGCTTGCTAAAACTGCTCCTGGTCTCATACCAAGTGTATTATTTTTACCAGGACCAATTAATAATGTATCAGTTTTACCCTTTGACACTATTGTTTGAAATTCTGTACCTCTTGATCCTAATGTTCCCTCGGGAACAGTAACTGTTAAAGCATCTGGATCTTTTTGACTAATTAAACCGGATATAACTTTTAAACTTCCCTGTTTAACGCTTGCAACAATTTTACCGTCATTAGTTTTTGGGTCATATATAAAAGTATCCATCACAACTTCTGAGTCTTCACCGACAGTAAAAGTTGATTGATCTAAAAGTAAAATTTGTGTTCCTGAGCCTTGAGCAGCATAAATTGTTTCATTAAGGTAAATTTTATCACCTTCTTTTAATTCTCTTGTTTCAGTTTTTACTGTACCTGAAATTGCTCCAACAATACCTACAAGTTGTTTTTCAATTGTAAGTGTCTCCTCTGCATATGAGTTAAAACTCATAAACATCAAAGAGCATAATATTGCTGATAATAGTTTTTTCATTACTCGAAAAGTAACATTTTATTCAAAAAAATAAACCATTTTTAACTCAGTTTGATCAGGAAAATTGTTAAGTTTTTTCGCACTTTTCGCCTTATTCGTTAATTTTCCACTAAAATGATTTTGTTAAACTAAATGAAAAAGAATCTGCATGGTAATCATAATTTAAGGCATTTCCTTCTGAAATTACTTTTTCATAAGATAAGTTTATAAATAAATTTCTATTTTGATCAATTGCAGGAAAAATATCTCCTATTGCTTTAGTTAACATAATGTCAAATGTATTTGCAAAATCTGACCTAATTCTATCTGAGGTAACGCTCGTGTCTCTTTTTTTATAATCATTGAAACTCATACCGTTAGTTATTGCAATATACGCCCACGGAAATGATAAATTTACTCCTAAACTTAAATCATAAGTCTCATAATCATTACCAGCATCTACAATTGCATCGGTATCACTGTAACCTAAACCAATGGATGTAGAAATAATTTCTGTGAAAATATAATCGTGATTAAATGTATAACCATGTCCAATTGCGTTTGTATCTCTTGCAGTAGTATCAGATGAGTTATGGTTCCCTTTAGTGTCTGAGAAAGAATAGCCGTAACTAAATGAATGTCTCTCGCCAACTGTAAAAAAACCACCTATGCCCATCCCTGTAGAAAAACTGTCTGCATCCGTATGGTAATCAGATTTGCTTATTGTGAAATACGGACTTAAACTTTGACCACCTAATACTGTATCTAAACCAAGAGTTAATCCATAAGATTGAAAATCATCATCATGTTCTTGATGTTGATTGGATGTTGTGTGAGCAAAGTTTGCTAAGAAAGAAGATTCTTCACCAATTGGTCTGGTAGCTGAAAAACTTATTCCTCCGCTACTAGTCTTATCAAACATTGCTGAGTTAAATCCTGTAACTTCATCTGACTCACTTTGTTTTCTTGTTTTAGATACACTATTAACATTATTACTAATTAAACTAGCAACGCTAATATCCGCATTAAAATTCCATAAACCTGGTTCTTTATCTTTTAAATCTTGTTCTATCTCTTGTAATGTTTCTAGATCTTCTGACTCAAGATCTGTTCTTAATTTCATTTCTTCAATCAAACTTCTTGCTTTATCTGGAGAGTCAATTTGTACTAAAACAGATAATAAATATAATTTAATTTCTACATTATCTGGATATAACATTGTTAATCTTTCAAGAGTTGAAATAGTTTGTTTATAGTTTCCCATTTTACCTTGTTGTTGCGCATACTTTAGATTTAAATCCAAATCTCTTGGTTTTTGTAAAATTTGCATATAAGTGATATTTTTCTCTACAGAAAGAACTGGCAAAATAAAAGTTGTTAAAACTAATAAGTTTAAAAAAATAATTTTCCAGATGTATTTAGAAACACAAAATTTCATAAACCAGCAGAATAGATAAATTGTTTAAAATATCAATTTTTAAAAAGCTATTAAAGACAAGCTAATTTAATGATATTTACTAAACTTTGCTAAAAATTATTATAATTTAATTATCTATAAATACTCATCGGGTCAAAAATGCAATTATCATCCCGGTCTAATCTTTCAAAAAATATTTGAGATATTTCAGAGCTATGATCAGTCTGACAAATTCTTTCTGCTTGTAACTCTTCGTTAACATTTTGACCTACAAAACTTAAACTACGAGAACTACCATAAGAAGTGGCAGCTTGAAGAACGCTTCCAGTTTCAACTAACTTAATACTAGGACCAAGCATCGCTGAATATTGGCTACAGCCAGTTAAAAAGAAAATTGTAAATAATATTACTAATATTTTTTTCATAATTTTTTTTAAAATATGGTGATTACAAAATCAACTTTTTTATTTAATAGGATATTGCATATCAGCAATTTTCTTTTTGGATAGATCCATTTTTACTCATACTGATCACACATCTTGGAGGTTCTCCAGTAGTTTTTTGAGCTTCAATTGTATAACTGATGCCTGCGTCACCATAAGCACAAAATTGAAATTCTACGTCATCAGGAAATTGATTTGGATCGTCATCAGTTGAACCGTTAGCGTTTCCAAATATCATATCCTCAATTGCTGCAGATGTATCTGCATCAGCAGTACAGGCTGTGGTAGAGGCACCATCAGATATGAAATAGCCACCAGTGTTTGAATAATATTCCAATTGACCCAGTGATGTTTGTTGAATCAAACTAGAAACTGCACTTTCTTTAGCACCTTTAGTGTAACCTTGGTACGCGACTGTTCCAACGGCTGAAATAATTCCTATAATTGCAACAACAACAATTAGTTCTATAAGTGTAAAACCTCTAGAACTTTTTTTTGACATTAATAATTCCTTTATTGGAAGGACCACCAAAGTTCTATAAATATAAATCTATAGAACTTTTGGAAGTCATTAATCTTTATTCAGCAACATCTATTTTATTAACGACGTCGTCGGTTGAAGCTGCACAATTATTTTGGAAACAAGTTGTAACAGTGATTGTATCACCAGATATGTCTAAATTGACATATCCCATGTCAGCTTTAGCTGCATGAGCAGTATCTGAATCTCTGACAGCTGAATTACCAGTACTGTAAGGATTTTTAAAATCTGCTAAAGCAGTTTCGGCAGCAGCCGCTATAGATGAACCAGTTCTTGTCTGACAGTTGAATACCGCAGTGCTGTCTGCAGTATCATCATCATATGTTGCAGTTCTACCAAAAACTTTTTCAGCAGCCATTGCACATTTTTGATCTTCAGCTGCAATGTATTTAACCACAGCTGCATGATTTGATTTGGCTGAATTTTTTTTTGCGCCATCAGTGTAGCCAGTGTAAGCAACTGTTCCAACAGCTGCTAGAATTCCTATAATTGCAACAACAACTAGTAATTCTATCAGAGTAAAACCTTTAATGTTTTTCATTTAGCCCTCTTATTTTTATTAATATTAATAATCGTTATTTTTATTAATTTTTTAATTATATGTAAATACTTTAAAAATCAATAAATTAGGGACTTCTAATCTAATTAATTTTTTTCTGGAATATATTTGTTTAATCTGGTCATATTGAGCAAAATTTCAAATTTGTTAAACTATTGTGATATATGGATTATAAAGTTGAGGATAAAGGAAATATTAAAGTAGTACATTTAAGTGGGGAGATAGATATGGATGTTGCAGACAAAGCGAGGCAGTCAATTCTACCATTAATAGAAGCGGGCAATGAAGTTCACTTAAATTTAAGTAAAGTTGCATATATGGACTCTTCAGGTATATCTGTTCTTATTGAAAGTAAAAAATTATCAGAACAAAAAAAAACTAAATTTGAATTAATCGAAGTGAGCAAACCAGTTGAAAAAGTTTTAGCAATGGCAAGGAAATTTTTATGAGTTATAAGGTTACAGAGGACGGTAATATTGCAACAGTTCATCTTGACGGTGAAATAGATATGGATGTAACTGAGAAAGCAAAGGAAGTTATATTCCCACATATTGAAGCTGGAAAAGAGGTTCATTTAAATTTAAGTAATGTTCAATACATGGACTCTTCTGGAATATCAGTTTTAATTGAAAGTCATCAAAAAGCGTTAGAGAAAAATACAAAAGTAATTATTAAAGACGTTAGTAAATCAGTTCTTAAAGTCATTATGATGGCTAAGCTTGAACAAATATTAAATTTAGAGTAAATTTTATGAGTGAAGCGGCTCACCAAAATCATACTGAAAAAAAAGCATTTTTAGTTAATTCATCTAGTCTAAAAGAGGTAAGAACTTTTTGTAGAGACGTATTTGAAAAACTTCACATCCAACAAGATCTTAAAGATGAATTGGTTTTAGCTATTGCAGAAGCTGCACAAAATATTGTCAAGCACGCCTTTAAAAATTCAGCAGACGCTAACGAATTAATGGTAGTTCAAATTAGTTGCGAAAACGATAAGCTTCAAATCGCATTTTATGATAGAGGAACTCCCGTTGATCCAAAAAAAGTAAAACACAGAGAAATTGATAATGTAAAACCTGGTGGGTTAGGTACTTTTTTTATTCAAGAAATAATGGATGCCGTTGAATTTAAAGATGGAAAAAAACCTTGGATTAATCACCTAGTATTAACCAAACAATTATAAGTATTATCCTATTAAAGCACCGACGTTAAAGATTGGTGAATACATTGCAATCATTAGTCCACCGATCATTAATCCCATAAACACAATCATAATAGGTTCAATAAGTGAAGACAAATTTTCTACTACAGTATCAAACTCTGACTCATAATATTTTGCAACAGATCCAAACATTTCATCAAGTTGACCTGTTTGTTCACCAACAGAAATTAATTGACTAAATGTTGGCGGAAAGAGTGGATCTCTTAAAAATAATTTAGTTAAAGTGTCTCCTGAAAAAACACCTTTTTTAACATTTTCCAAAGACTCTAATACTACAACATTGTTACTAACCGATTTTGCTATTTCTAAACTTTCCAATAAGTTTACCCCAGCAGCACTTAAATTACCCATAATTAAAGAAATTCTCGCCAGCATAGATTTTAAAATCATTTCTCCAAAAATTGGTAACTTTAAAACTTGTTTATGCCACATGTATCTAATTTTTTCATTTTTGGTAGTTAAGTATTTAAATGCTGCAAAGAAAGCGATTAATGAAAATAAAAGAATTGTTCCTCCAGTACCTCTTAGAAAGTCGCTCATACCCATAATTGTTGCTGTAGCAGCTGGAAGTTCAATTCCCATTCCGTCATACATTTTGGCAAACACTGGCACAACTTTTATTAACATGAAAGCACTAACAGTAATTGCTACAGTAAACATAATACCCGGATACATAAGAGCACCTTTAATTTTTTTCTTGATAGCCTCTTTTTTCTCCAAAGAGTCGACTATTTTAAGTAAGAACACATCAAGCTTTCCACTTGCCTCGCCAGCTTTAATTAAATTGATATAAATATTGTCAAAAAGTTCGGGGTGTTTCTCAAAACATTTGGATAATGTGACACCTCCCTCTAGGCTTTTTCTGATGTCCTCAACTACTTCCTTCATAGCCGGGCTTTCAAGTTGATCCCTTAACATTCCTAAAACTTGCAGTATAGGCAGTCCAGCTTTTACCATTGTTGCAAATTGTTTTGAAAATATTAAAACATCTTCTACTTTTGCTTTTTTTTTGCCAAATAATGCAAAGCTAGCTTTCTTTTTAGACCCTTTTTCCTCTTTTTTTTTACCTTTAGCCGCTCTAATTAAATTAGTGATTATGATTTTTTGCTCTTTTAATTTATGCGATGCTTCATCTGAATTTAAAGCTTCAATATTTCCCTCTACATATTTTCCGTCAGAAATTCCTTTGTATGTAAATGTATCCATGTGAATTTTTATTCGTTAGATAATACTCTTTCGTATTCCCTAAAATTTAAATCTCCGCTAGCAATTAATCTTTTACCCATATCCTGCATAGTTTGGAAACCTTCTTTAACTGCAATTTGTCTTAATTCAGGAGTTGTAGCTTTTCTTAAAATTGCTTCTTTCAAAGGTTTTGAAACAACTAAAATTTCATAAATTCCTTGTCTACCTTTGTAACCTGTGTTGCTGCAAGTTTCACATCCTTTACCTTTAATAGCTTTAACTCTTGAGGCTTGCTCAGCGCTAAATCCTAAATCTTGTAAAACTTTTGGGTTAACATCGTCATCTGGAATTTTACATTTTTTGCAATTTTTTCTTGCAAGTCTTTGTGCAACAACTAGCTGACATGCAGCACTTATCAGATAATCAGGTGTTCCCATGTTTTGTAATCTTGTAATTGTGCTTGGTGCATCATTTGTGTGCAATGTACTAAATACTAAGTGTCCTGTTAAAGCTGCTTTTAATCCTATATCTACTGTTTCTTTATCTCGCATCTCTCCAACCAAAATTATTTCTGGGTCTTGTCTTAAAAAAGATCTTAAGGCAGAAGCAAATGTTAAACCAATGTCATCTTTAATTTGTACTTGTCCTACTCCGTCTAATTCGTATTCAACTGGATCCTCAGCTGTTAAAATATTTAAATGAGGCTTACTAACTTCTTTTAATATACTATAAAGAGTAGTTGATTTACCTGAACCTGTTGGACCTGTTACAAGAATAAGGCCTTGAGTTGAGTGAATTGATTTTCTTAAACTTTTTAAGTCTTGCTCCTCAAAATTTAATTGTTCAAGAGTGATATCTCCAGCATCTTTATTTAAGATACGCATTACAATTCTTTCATTGTTTGCAGTAGGCAATATTGAAAGACGTAAATCTACCACTTTGCCTTCTATCTTAAAATTAATTGCACCATCTTGAGGTAATCTACGTTCTGCAATATCAAGTTTACCCATAATCTTAAAACGAGTTACAACTGCACCGTAATTATCATGCAAGAAATTTTTATACTGCTCTTGCTCTTGAAGCATACCGTCAAGTCTGTATCTAACACGAGATGAAAATCTATAAGGCTCGATGTGAATATCACTGACACCTTTCTTTATAGCTTCAGCAACTACAGCTGTACTAAATTTTATAACCTCTGACTCATTTTCAATTGCTTCGATATCTTCCTCAGGAGCTTTCTCTAAAACTTCCCCAGCATCACCTAAATCAGATTCAAAAGTTTTTTGTTTTTCTTTATTCTCTTGTCTAATAGTAGCAGTGGTAACTTCACCGTCACTTGAAATTTTTTCAATAAATTCTGATATCTGGGTTAAAGGAGCAGCATGTAATTCAATATTTTTTTTTGTAATTGCTTTTAAATTTCTCATAAGCGCAAGTTTAGAGCTGTCTGGAATTGCAATGTGAAGTGTTTTACCTTCCATTTTAAATGGAGCTACAAAGTTAACTTTTATATAATTTGAAGGTAAAACTGATTTTATATCTGGAGATACTTCAACTTTTTTTAAATCTATAATTTCCAGATTTTGTTCTTTTACTAAAATATCTAAAATCTTTTTTTCATCTGTAAGTTTAAGATCAAATACTGCCTCTATCTGGGACTTATTTCCTTCTGAACTTTTCTTCTTTATATTTATTAAATCTTTTCCAGATATGACGTCATTATCAATTAATACATTGATTAGATTAATTTCACTTTCTCTACTAATTTTAAGCATAATATTTTACAAAATTCTTGGTGCAATAAACACTAACAACTCATTTAGTTTATCCGATTTTGCCTTACCTTGAAACATTTTTCCTAATAATGGAACTTTTGATACTCCTGGCACAGCATCTTTAGAGCTTGCCACTTCATTCTTTTTAATTCCACCAATTACTACTATATCTCCATCGGCCACCAGTAATTTTGTAGTAATTTCCATCTTATTTATACCAATTGAGCCCGGATTAGTTCTATCAGGTGTATCGTTGTTTACTTGAATTTCCATTAAGACATTTCCATCACCAATTATACTAGGTGTGATTACTAA
The DNA here is from genome assembly GCA_902628495.1 of uncultured Pelagibacteraceae bacterium. Taxonomy (GTDB): domain Bacteria; phylum Pseudomonadota; class Alphaproteobacteria; order Pelagibacterales; family Pelagibacteraceae; genus Pelagibacter. The sequence goes on from CACONH010000012.1 coordinate 8,488, forward strand.
TTTTAATGCAGCATCAACAAGCTGAGGTCCAGTATCACCACTTCCAGGAAGCTGGATTTGAACTCCTTGAGTTATTGAAGCTGTTTGATTATCTAATGAAAATAGTTTTGGGTTCGATATTGTTTTGCTTAGGCCTTCGGTCTCTAGAGCATCTAACTGTAATTTTAAAACTGCAGAACCTGTTCTTCTTAAAACTCCTATACCACTTGTAGCCGCTCCAACAGCATTTGATTGAAAAATATTATCTATTGCTCCACCTATCGCAGCTGTTTCTGACGTGATAGCTCCTCCGTCGCCTTCTGTTTCACCTACAGATGTAGCGTTACCAGCAGTACCCCCTGCTCTAACTCTATTTCTTGTGTACGCAGCACCAAGCTTTGTTCCTAAAGCTCTCTCAAAATTTGAAGTTGCTTCAACAATGAATGCCTCCATTAAAACTTGTTTAGTTCGAACATCGATTTCTCTTATTACTTTATCAACTACATCTAAATCTTTTTCTTTACCTCTAACAATTATGGATCTTGTAGTTTTTTCTTCCGTTATTTGTATTGGTACAAAAGCACCGCTCGTTGCAGTAGAAGTGAATAGTTCTGTAATGGTTGCTTTAGCTTCAGCTGGAGATATATAATAAAGTCTAAATATTTCAGAAATAATTGGTTCAACTGAGTCTTCTAACTCAACTTTTTTCTTAACTGCTTGTGCTCTTGCAGATTTGTAACTTTCTTGACTTGTTAAAGTAGCGGGTGTTGCAACTCTTATAATATTACTATTGACATCGATGTCAGCTGCATAATTCTTTATATCTAATAAAGCATTAAAGGCTTTATCCCAAGGAACATTAATTAATTCTGCTGTTATTGCTCCAGCAACGTCTTCTCCAACTAAAATATTTATATCACCTATCTTCGCCATTAATCCCATTGCCTCAGCGTAATCCATGTTTTGAAACTTGAATGTTACTGTTTGTTTTAATTTTGGATAGTCTTCTGAGATCAGAAGATAATTTCTTTCCTTAACT
>CACONH010000013.1 GCA_902628495.1 uncultured Pelagibacteraceae bacterium
TAAGATCTACTGTGTCATTTGTATTTTCTTTAATTTTGACTTCAACCGTTGCAAAGTAATATCCAGATCTACTTAGAGCATTTTTTATTAAAACAACATCTTGTTCTGCGGTAAATTTATCAAATGGACTTTTATCTTTAAGATTTAATCCTTTTAAAATTTTTTCTGTATTTTCTTTTGAAGCTACACCTTCTAAAACAATTGTTTGAATAATTTTTTTTTCTTTTACATCAATTATAAGAATATTATTTTCAACTTTTAATTTAATATCAGAAAAAAAATTTGTATTATACAAATCACCTAATATTTGATTAATCTCTTTCTCTGTATAATCTTTACCTAATTTAATATTACCAAATGCTAATATACTTTCCTTACTTACTCTTATGTTATTTTCTAATTTAATATCGTTTATAATTTCAGATTTAGCTGAAAATAACATAAAATTTAACAATAGCAGTGCTAAAAGAATTTTTTTCATCTTTGTTGGGATATTACACTTAAAGATTTTGTTTTCAATCTTACAAACTCATTTAATTTTTCAATTTGTGCCAAATTATTCAGCTTTTTTTGCCTGAATTTTGAGAAATCTTTATGGCTAATAATTTGCTTTAATTTGGTAGAAATTTCATCAAAACTTATCTTATTTTTTAAAAATAGGTCTACCAATTCATCATTAACTGATACTAACAAAGTTTCAAATAAAGTATCATTTTTTGGTACAAAATTTAAAATTTTTACTAAAGGATATTTTTTTAAATTTACTACATTTAAATTTAAATTATTTAGTAATTTAAAGTTTATTTTTTTAGATTTAATTTTATAATTCTTATTATTGTATAATGTATTAAAAATTGGAATTTTCATATCGGTATCGTGAGCAACTAATTTGATCAAACCGTTATTGAATTTAATGATAGCATGCACATAAGATTTTGGATGTATCAATATTTTAAATTTACTTAAATCAATTGAAAAAATTTTTTTTGCCTCAATAACTTCAAATACTTTATTCATTAAAGTCGCAGAGTCGGTGGAAATTTTTTTTCCCATTTTCCAATTAGGATGGTTAGTTGCTAATTTAGGTGTTTTTTTAATTTTTTTGTTTTTTAAATTTAAAAAAGGACCTCCCGATGCTGTGATAATTACTTGATCTATAATTTCTGGGTTAACATTTTTTATTTCAGACCATATAGAGAAATGCTCAGAGTCTACAGGTATGAATTTTGTTTTGTGTCTATCAATTTCTTTTTTTATTAAACTCCAACCACAAATAATTGACTCTTTATTAGCAATTGCAATTATTTTAGTTTTTTTAATAATTTTAATGGTTGGTTTTAAACCATCAAACCCAGATATTGAACTCATTGTATAATCTAATTTAGAATTAATTATTTTATCAATTTTGCTCAAATCATTAATTATATTAACTTTTTTAAATTTTTTTTTTAAAATTTGGTAGCTCTTTTTGTTTGTAACAATTACATTTTTTACTTTAAACTCTTTAATTTGTTTTGAAAGTAACTTGTAGTTTTTATTAGCTGTGAGAAGTAAAATTTTAAAATTTTTTTTATCTTTTCTTACTATATCAATTGTTTGTTTTCCTATTGAGCCAGTTGATCCTAAAATTGCAATTTTTCTCATTAATTAATGATTTTAAAGATTAAATAAGATGCAGGAAAAGCGAAAATCATTCCATCTATTCTATCAAGTAGACCGCCATGTCCAGGAATTATTTTTCCAGAATTTTTTATTTTTGATTTTCTTTTAAAAAAGGATATTAGTATGTCACCGATTTGACTAACAGAAGATATAAAAATGATAAAAATAAAATTATAAATATTTAATATTTCAAATCTATCAATAAGGTAATAATCATAATAGTTTAAAAAAAAAGTAGCTGTAAAAATTGAGAGCAAAAATGCACCGATCATACCCGCGTATGTTTTATTTGGACTAATTTTGGTCAGTTTAGGACCTTTAAATACTTTACCAAATACATAACCTCCTATGTCTGTAGATATACAAATGATTAATATTAAAAGAAAAAATAAATATTGATCATCACTATAATTACGTAAAAGGTAAATGATATAGAAAGAAGCTATTATATAAATAAATCCAAAGATATTGTAATTTTTTCCCTTACTCATTAACTGCCATTCATACAAAGTAATAATTAAACAGATTAATATCAAAAAATTAAATAAAAATGATCCTTTAATTATAAAAAAAATTACTGTAGGAAGCAAAATAATTGAACTTGATATTCTTTTAAAAAGCTCATTTTTCATCAAATTTTTCCAAAGTTTCGTTTAGTTTTTTTAAACATACTTAAAATTTTATTATAATCTTTTTCATTAAAATCTGGCCATAATTTTTTTTCAAAAAAAATTTCAGAATATGCTAATTGCCAAAGAAGAAAGTTACTTAATCTTTTTCTATTACCTGTGCGTATTAATATATCAGGATCAGGTATATTATGAGTATAAAGATTTTTTGTAATATTTTTTTCATTAATTTTTAATCTCTTTATTTTTAAATAATTTACAGTGTTAATTATCTCACTTTTAGAACCATAATTTAATGCTAAGTTTATTTGCATTCGTTTATTTGAAGAAGTTAGTTTTTCAGAAAAATTAAGCAATCTATTTAATTTTTTATTAAATTTTTTTTTTCCAATTATAAATAATCTGATTTTTTCATTATTAAGTTCTTCTATTTTACTTGATAAAAAACTATCTAATAAAGAAAATAGATAATTTATTTCATTCTTTGGCCTTTTCCAGTTTTCTGTGGAAAAAGCATAAAGTGTTAAATACCTAATTCTTTTTTTTAAACTTTCTTTGATAATTTTTTCTACAGTTTTAATACCTGCTTTATGTCCAAAATTTCTTGATCTACCTCTATTTATTCCCCAACGACCATTACCATCCATAATAATAGCAACATGCTTAATCGGGTTCATATAGTCATTATTTCTTTCTCTTTTGAAAAAACTTTATCATCTATTAATTTAATATGCTCGTCTGTTAAACTTTGTATTTCTTTTTCTTTTTTTTTTTCATCATCTTCTGAGATTTCTTTTTTTTTTAATATTGATTTAAGGCTATCATTTGCCTCTCGTCTAATATTTCTTATAGAGACTTTGCACTTTTCACCCATTGTCTTTACTATTTTTTTCATCTCATTTCTTCTCTCCTCACTAAGGTCTGGTATTGGTAATCTTATTAACTGTCCATCAATTTGGGGATTCAATCCCAGTTCTGATTTTTTAATTGAGGAGTCTATTAAATTAACATTATTTAAGTCCCAAACTTGAATATTAATCATTCTTGGTTCTGGGGTAGTAATAGTTCCTAACTGATTTATTGGCATTTTTTGACCATAAACATCAACTTTTACTAAATCTAACATGCTTGCATTTGCTCTTCCTGTTCTCAATGAACTTAATTCTTTATTAAAAACTTCAATAGTTTTAATCATTTTTTGTTTATAATTTTCTGTAACAAACATTTACTCTCCAATTTTTATTCTTAAAAAGTCATTTATTTTTAGACGATCAATATTTAATTCTTTAATAATATCTTTCACTTTTTTTTTTGGTTCCATAACCCATTGTTGATTTAATAAAGAGTTATCTTCCTTAAATTTTTTAATTTTACCTACGCTAATTTTTTTTACTATATCCTCAGGTTTTCCTAAATTCTTGAGTTCTTCATTAATTAGCTCCTCTTCTTTTTTTAAAACATCTTGATCTATACCATCAACATCAATGGCTAGAGGGTTTGACGCTGCAATATGCATACTAAGCTGTTTACCAAACGTCTTTAAATCATCAGATTCATTATCAGTATCAACTGAAACTAAAACACCTAATTTTGATAGATTGTCTTTTACTATTGTATGATGATATTTGAAAATCTTTGTATTTGTTTGATTTAAAGTTTTGGATCTGCCAAGTGTAATTTTTTCACCTATCTTTGAAATTAGTGCTAATAAATTATCCTCAACTGTATTACCATTTTTCATTTTTGAAGATAAAAGTTTTTCTCTATCAGATTTAACTTTGTTGTTTAAGTCGGCTAACTCTTTTGCAAAAATTATAAAATCTTCATTTTTTGCAACAAAATCTGTCTCACAATTAATTTCTAAGATAGACGAATTTTGATTATCCTCAGAAATAGCTATAACACCCTCGTTGGCAGATCTTGACATTTTCTTAGAAGCTTTTGATATACCTTTGACTCTCAATATTTCGACTGCTTTATCGATGTCATCTTTGGACTCTTCTAAAGCAGAGCTACAATCTTTAAAACCGGCCCCACTTAAAGATCGTAATTTTTTAATTTTTTCAATATCAGCCATTTTTGAAAATTTAATTTAACTTTTTTATTGAAGTAGAGTTATCGTTTTTTTTTGGCTTTTGTTCTGTTTTCCTCTCTTCCTCTTTTGGAGCTTCTTTTTTAGCATTATTTATAGTCTCTTTAATTAAGCTACAATAAAGGTCAATTGATCTCCTTGCATCATCGTTTCCAGGTATTGGAAAATCTATTCCATCTGGATCTGAATTTGTATCTAAAATTGCTATGATTGGAATATTTAATTTAATAGATTCTTTAATAGCTAAAGACTCATAATTTGTATCTATAATAAAAACTAAATCTGGAATTTTTTTCATTTCGGAAATACCACCTAATGATCTTTGAAGTTTGTCTCTTTGTATTCCCATCTTTAAGAGTTCTTTTTTTGTAAAACCCCTGTTCTCAGCTTTTAAATCTATATCTATTTTTTGAAGCTTTTTTATCGAATTAGAAATTGTTCCCCAATTTGTTAGCATACCACCTAACCATCTATAATTGACATAATATTGTCCAGTGTTCTTAGCCAATTCAGCAATTGATTCTGATGCTTGTTTTTTAGTAGAGATGAATAATATCTTCCCGTTATTAGCAATTACTTCATATATTTTTTGCAATGCTTTATTTGTTAATTCTAATGTTTGAGTTAAATCAATAATATGAACAGAGTCTCTTTTTCCAAAAATATATTTTTTCATTTTTGGATTCCACCTGAGAGTTTTGTGACCTAAATGGACGCCTGCCTCTAATAATTGTTCAATTGATAAATTCGGTATCTTCATATTTTTTCCCGGTTATTCCGCCACAATTATTTCCACTTAAGGACCGGAGGTATAAAACCACTAACTGTGTGAGTTTTTTATGTGTGTTAATATTAATTTTATTAATTAAAGGCAAGTAATTTATTAAAAAATAGATGTAGAAATACCTTGATTTTTAATGGAATTTAAAATGTTTTTATCCACAAAACGCTTATTTTTCAATTTGAATGTATATTTTTTATTATTTTCAGAAAATTCGAACAAAATTTCAACGTCCCCTTTATTGTTTAAAATTTTTGACAAAATGTCCAAGTCTGAAAAATCCTTAATTTTTATTTTTAAATTATTTATTGGTTTATTCAAAATATCATCTAAAGGTATAATCTTTTTAACATTAACTCTAATTTTTTGATCTACGTCATTTTGATTTTTAAATAAAGTTATTATAACAGATTTGCCTTCCTTGATATTTTCTCTATTTAATTCAAAAATATCTGAAAAAACAAATAATTCAAAAATACTACCTAAATCTGAAAACTTAATTATTGCATAAGGTGTTCCTTTTTGAGTTTTTTTTTCCTGAATTTTTAAAATTGTTGCTGCAACCATATTTTCTGAATTATTTTTGTTACTAATAAAATCAGAGTATTTTTCAATATTATATTCAGTAAATATATCCTTATACTGATTTAAAGGATGATCTGAAATATAAAAACCCACAGTTTCAAATTCTTTCAACATTTTATCTTGAAAACTCCACTCCGGTAAATCTGCAAGAATTCCTAGATTATTAAAATTATCTTTATCATCAAATAATTGGATTTGATTTTGCAGTTTATTCTCAAATAAGTTTTTTGATTTAAGTATCATATTAGGTATAGAATCGTAAAAAGCCCTTCTGTTATTTGAAATACTGTCAAATGCACCAGCTTTAGTTAGACCTTCTAATTGTAATTTGTTTATATCTTTAGGGTTTACTCTCTTAAGAAAATCTGAGATAGATTTAAATTTTCCATTATCCTCTCGTTCTTTAATAATATTTGAAACAGACTCATAACCAACATTCTTTATAGCTCCTAATGCATAATAAAAATTATTATTGTGTGAATAAAAATCTGCAAAACATTCATTTATATCTGGTCTAATTATATTAATATTTAATCTTTTTATTTCCTCACAAAATTCACTTAACTTTTTTTGATTAGATAATTCCATAGACATAGATGCGGCAAAGAATTCCTCTGGAAAGTATGTTTTTAAATATGCTGTTTGATAAGCAATTATTGCATAAGCTGCAGCATGGCTTTTGTTAAAACCATATTCAGCAAATGGCTCTATTTTCAAAAAAATTCCAGCTGCTATATCTTTGCTTATTCCGTTTTTATAAGCGCCTTCGACAAATCTGGTTTTTTGTCTTTCTAACTCAGCTCTTTTTTTTTTACCCATAGCTCTTCTGAGGAAATCTGCCTCACTAGCAGTAAACCCTGAAAGTTCTTGAGCAATTTGCATAACCTGTTCTTGATATATAATTACACCATAAGTTGGTTTTAATATTTTTTCTAATTTTGGATGCAGGTAATCCGGTTTTTTTAAGCCATGTTTGCAATCATTATAAATTGGTATATTGCTCATTGGACCTGGTCTATACAATGCTACTAGAGCTATAATATCTTCAAGATGGTTTGGCTTCATTTGTGTTAATGCTTCTCGCATACCTGAACTTTCTAGCTGAAACAAACCAACTGTTTTGCCACTAGATAAAAGTTCAAATACTTTATGGTCATCATATTTAATATTTTTGATATCAAAATCTTTAAGTTTGTTTTGTACGAGTATTTGTGTTTTATTAATAACTGTTAAAGTTTTTAATCCTAAAAAATCAAATTTAATTAGTCCTGCATTTTCTGCAGAATACATGTCGAATTGTGTTGAAGGTAATAATAAATTTGAAGATGGATCTTTATAAAGTGGCACGGTTTCAGATAGATCTTTATCAGCGATTACCACACCTGCTGCATGTGTAGCAAAGTTACGATTTAATCCTTCTAATTTAAGAGATAAACTAATTAGGCGCTCTACTCTTTTATCTTCTTTTATAAGTTTTTGGAGCTTTGGTTCTGAATTAATACACTGATTTAAATTCATTGGTCTTGATGGATCGAATGGTATCATTTTGCAAATACTATCTACAAATCCATAAGGCAAACCCATAACACGACCCACATCTCTTATAACCATTCTAGCTTTTAGTTTTCCAAAAGTAATAATATGTGCAACAGATCCTGGATATTTATTTTTCAAATATTCAAAAACTAAATCTCGCTTTTCTTCGCAAAAGTCTATATCAAAATCAGGCATAGAAATTCTATCAGGGTTGAGAAATCTCTCGAAAATTAAATCAAACTTTAATGGGTCAACATCTGTAATAGATAAGCACCAAGCAACTAGTGAGCCAGCCCCTGAACCTCTACCGGGTCCTACAGGAATACCTTCATTTTTTGCCCATTTTATGTAATCAGAAACAATTAAAAAATAACTAGCATAGTTCATTTTGCAAATTATATTAATTTCATGATCAAGCCTCTTTTGATATTCATTAAGCCTAAAACTAGATTTTTCTTCACCAATATTTTTAAACCTATCTTTTAAACCTTCCAGTGCATTTTTTTTTAGAATTTCGTCAGGTGTAAAATTTTTTTCAGATCCAATATTTGGTAACAAGGGTTTTGAAGTAACAGGTCTATAACTGCATCTAAGAGGTAAATTAAAATTATTTTCTAATGCTTCTGGTAGATCAGAAAATAATTTATTCATCTCATCGTTGTTTTTAAAATAATGATTGCTTGAAAGTTTAATTCTGTTCTTATCGTTTATATAATGTTTTGTTCCAATACACATTAATACATCGTGTGCATCATGTAATTCTCTCTCTAAATAATAAACTTCATGTGAGGCAATAATCGGTATATCTAGTTCTCGAGACAAACCTAGATTAAAAATTTCTAAATCTTTCTCATTAACATCGTTATGTCTTTGAATTTCTATATAAAAATTATTTTGAAGTAATTTTTTTAAAAAAATATAAATTTCTTTAATCTCATGTCGCCTATCTCTTTTAAATAATTCGCCAATTAAACTATATAAACCACCTAAAGTTACTATTAAACCGTCTTTGTATTGTTCAAGGTCATTAAATTCACAGAATGGTTCATTAAAATCTTTATGTTTAAGGTATGAACATGAAGATAATTTGACCATATTTCTGTAACCTAAATCATTCTTTGCAATTATAGGTATTAAGCCTGTCAGCTCTTTATATTTAAATTTGATTTGGGAACCTATAATTGGTTGAGTTTTTGATTTTGACACTGTTTCAGAAAACTCTAACGCTCCACACAAATTAGAAGTATCTGAGATACCAATTGATTTTATTTTATTATTTTTACAAAATTTTTCTAGATCTTCAATTTTTATTGCACCTTCACAAATAGAATATTGGGTGTGTAATTTATAATGATTGAAAGATTTTTTAATTTCTTGCATTGACGCTAAACACTCTACCATCAATTAAACTTAATTTACAATCAGACATATCGGCAAAATATCTATTATGGGTTGCAAATATAATTATTCTTTTTTTATTTTTAAGACTGAATAGTAATTTGAAAATGTCTTTTGCATTTTTATGATCTAAGTTTCCTGTAGGTTCGTCTGCTAAAATTATATCAGGCGAATTTATTAATGCCCTTGAAATAGCAATTCTTTGTGATTCGCCTCCAGATAGTTCGTTTGGGAAATGTTTTAATCTTTTATTCAATCCAACTCTACCAATCATGTTTTTTGCATCCAACATAGCTTTTTTTAAATTATTATCTAAAGATAATCTTGCCAGATAAACATTTTCTAAAGCTGTAAAATCAGACAATAAATTCTTATCTTGATAAATTATACCAATTTTCTTCGATCTTATATTGTCTCTTTGATCGTTGTTATCATTAATTTTAAAATTGTTAAATTTTATAAA
>CACONH010000014.1 GCA_902628495.1 uncultured Pelagibacteraceae bacterium
TGAATTAATATTTTGTCCTCTTGGTGGATCAGGTGAAATAGGCATGAATATGAATTTGTTTGGTTTTGGTAAACCCGGGCAACATAAATGGATTATAGTCGATATTGGTGTTACTTTTGCAGATGAGAGTATTCCAGGAATTGATTTAATATATCCAGATCCTGGATTTATTATTGATAAAAAAGAGTCTTTACTAGCTATAGTACTTACGCATGCTCATGAAGATCACATAGGAGCCATTACTCAAATATGGCCAAAATTAAATTGTAAAATTTTTGCAACTCCCTTTACTGCTGCTCTTGTAGTAGAAAAATTTAGAGAAAAAAATATTGATATAACTACTTACCTTAACATTGTTCAACTTAATGGCAAAATTAATTTAGAGAATTTTGAAATCGATTTTATAACTTTAACACACTCTATTCTTGAACCAAATGGATTAAGAATAAAAACACCTTTAGGAAATGTTCTACACACTGGCGATTGGAAGTGTGATCCAGATCCTTTAATAGGAAAAAAAATAGACTCAGATAAGCTAAAATTAATTGGAAAAGAAGGTGTATTAACAATGATTTGTGACTCTACAAACGTCTTTAGCATTGGTAGATCAGGATCAGAATTAAGTGTAAGAAAAAGTTTATTAAAAATAATTGGAAGACTTAAAAAAAGGGTCATTGTAACCTCTTTTGCATCTAACGTAGCAAGGATGGAAACAATATTTTATTGTGCAGAAAAAACTGGAAGACAAATCTCACTAGTTGGAAGATCAATGCACCGAATCTATAAAGCAGCAAGACAATGTGGATATTTAAAAAACGTAATTGATCCAATTGATCCAAGAGATGCAAAAAAAATATCAAGAGACAAAATAATATATCTTTGTACTGGTAGCCAAGGCGAGCCAATGGGAGCTATGAATAGAATATCTAACTATACTCATCCAGATGTATTTATTGAAAAAGATGACACCGTAATATTTTCATCAAAAATAATACCTGGTAATGAAAAAAAACTTTCTAAATTGCACAATACATTAGTTTTAGAAGGTGTAGAAGTTATTACTGAAGAAAATGAGTTTGTTCATGTATCGGGTCATCCAAATAGAGAAGATCTTAAGGATATGTATAACTGGATTAATCCAAAGTCTGTTATTCCTGTACACGGAGAGCATAGACATATTCTTGAACATCTCTCTTTTGCTAAAGAAATGAATGTTCCATATCCGATAAAAGTTAAAAACGGTGATATAATTAAAATCGCACCGTGTGAAAAGCCAGAAGTATTTGATAAGGCGCCATCAGGTAAACTTTATGTAGATGGTAATATAAGTGTTTTTGAGGACTCCAAATCAATAAAAGAAAGAAAAAATCTATCTATTAACGGTAGTCTTGAGGTGACTATTTTAGTAAATAACAAAGGAAATATATATGATTCACCCGTTATATCAGCTAAGGGATTACCAATAGAAAATTTAGAAGAATTTAAATTTGGACTGGAAAAAGAAATAAATAAAACAGCAAGAACATTTGCATTGAATAATATAAATCAGGAAGAAAATGCGATTAATGCAATAAAAACAGTTTGCAGAAAGTTTACAAAAGAGCAAGTGGGAAAAAGACCATTTACTAATATAAATTTAGTAAGTATCTAATATGAGCATTACAGGTTCACTTATAATTTTCGTGTTAATTTGGTGGATCATTTTTTTTTCATTATTACCAATAGATGTAGATAGAAAACATAAGGAAATAGTTGAAGGTGCAGATAAAGGATCACCTGAAAATCCTAAAATTATCAAAAAAATAATTTATACAACCATAATTACTTCAATTATTTTTATAGGTATATTTACCTTAGTAAAGTATGATTATCTTAATTTAAGAAGGTTTATTTCATAATGTTTTTTTCTAGTTTACTAGTCCCTATTTTAAAAAATTATCCATCTGAAGCAAAAATAAAATCACATAAATTAATGTTAAGAACTGGAATGATAAAACAATCTTCAGCAGGCATATATTCTTGGCTACCTTTAGGTTTCAAAGTGATGAAGAAAATTGAAAATATTGTAAGAGAGGAACAAAATAAAATTTTTGCACAAGAAATATTAATGCCGACTATACAATCCAGTGAAATTTGGAAAGAAAGTGGGAGGTATGAAGATTATGGTGAAGAGATGTTAAGAATTACAGATAGACAAAAAAGAGAAATGTTATATGGACCAACTAATGAGGAATTAATAACAGATATATTTAGAAGTAGTATCAAGTCATATAAATCTTTACCACAACTTTTGTATCATATTCAATGGAAGTTCAGAGATGAATTGCGACCAAGATTTGGAATAATGCGTTGTAGAGAATTTTATATGAAGGATGCGTATTCTTTTGATCTTGATGACGATTTAGGTGAACATTCTTACAATAAATTTTTTTTATCGTATCTTAAAACTTTTAAGAGACTAGATTTAAAAGCAATCCCAATGGCAGCAGACACAGGTCCTATAGGAGGCAATTTATCACATGAATTTATTATTTTAGCTGAGACAGGTGAGAGCAAAATTTATACTGATAAGAATATTTTTAAGGTGGATCATTCAGATTGCACTTTAGAAAAAAAATCATTAGCAAATTTAAGAAAAAAATTTGAAAATTATTATGCAGTCACTGACGAAAAATTTAATAAAGCTGAATTTGAAAAATTAGTTACAAAAGAAAACCAAATAGAGACAAAAGGTATAGAAGTTGGTCATATATTTTATTTTGGCGATAAATATTCTAAACCAATGAATGCATCAGTAGACCACAACGGTAAAAAAATCTTCGTAAAAATGGGATCTTATGGTGTTGGAGTTTCAAGATTAGTTGGTGCCATAATAGAGGCTAAATTTAATGAGAAAAATGAATATATGAATTGGCCAATAAATGTAGCACCTTATGAATGTGCAATTTTACCATTATTTTCTAAGAATGATAAAACAAATTTAGAAAAATCTATTAATATATTTAAAAAACTTAAAGATAAAAATATTGATGCAATAATTGATGATACAGAGGAGAACTTTTCATCAAAAATGAAAAAGTTTAATCTTATTGGTGTTCCATATCAAATACTTTTAGGAAAAGAATCTGATGATGAAATGCTTGAATTTAAAAAAGTTGGTGAAGAATCATCTAAATTAAAAATAGACGATATAATTAAGACTATAAATTCAAAAAAAGAAAATTGATCTCAAATCTAGAAAAAGAAATAACATTTAGATATTTAAAAACCAGAAAAAAAGACGGTTTTTTAAATATTATTACAATATTTTCGTTTATTGGTATTAGTCTAGGTGTAGCGGTTTTAATTATTGTAATGTCCGTAATGAATGGTTTTAGATCTGATCTTATAAAAAAAATTAATGGATTTAATTCTCATGCTACGATTCAAAGTTATGATGGTCTATTTAATTTAAAAAAAATAGATAATTCTAATTTAAAAAGTCAGATTGATGGGTTCCTGATAAGTAATAATGGTGAGGGTATTATTATTAATGAAAAAATTACCAAAGGAGTTTTGTTAAGAGGATACAAAAAAGAGGAATTTCAAAGCCTTAATATAGTAAAAAACCAAGACTTCTCAGGTTCTAAAACTTTGGATAAAGACGGAATTTCAATTAGTCGAGAAATGGGTTATGACCTAGATTTAAAGATAGGTGATAAATTAAGTTTAGTTTTTTCATCTTTTGAAGAAACTCTTGTCGGATCATTACCAAAACAAAAAACTTTTAAAATTATTTCTTTTTATAATAGTGGTTTTGGTGATTTTGATAACAACATTGCTTTCGTAAATATTGAGGATTTAGAAAATCAATTGAATTTGAAACCAGAGAGCAGATTTTTAGAAATTTATTTTAAAGATCCAACAGATATAAGTAAAATAAAAAAAAACTTAA
>CACONH010000015.1 GCA_902628495.1 uncultured Pelagibacteraceae bacterium
AGAATTTGACTAAAATTCATATATTCGGTGACACTATAGAAAATTCAAACAATGTAAAATGTTTACACGAATTAATTCATGGTATGAAATTAAAATCATATATGTTTGACAAATATTTAACCAAAAAAAATTCTGAAAATATAAATATAAATGTAATATCGAAAATGAAAATTGATTTAAAGTTAATTAAAAATTTAAATGCAATAGAAAAAGGAGTAAACTTTACTAAAGATCTTGTATCTGAGCCTGGTAATGTTCTACATCCTGATGAATATGCAAAACGTTTGGTTCAATTAAAAAAAATAGGTTTAAAAGTTAAAGTTTATAATTCCAATGAACTAAAAAAAATGAAATGTAATGCTTTACTTGGAGTGGGTCAAGGAAGTTCAAGAGGGTCATATATTGTTACGATGGAGTGGAAAGGAAATAAAAAGCAAAAAAAACCTTTAGCATTTGTCGGCAAAGGTGTTTGCTTTGATACTGGAGGTATATCTTTGAAGCCTGCTAGATTTATGGAAGATATGACATATGATATGGCTGGATCTGCTGTTGTTGTTGGTCTTATGAAAAGTTTAGCTTTAAGAAAAGCAAAAGTAAATGCTGTAGGAGTAGTAGGGTTAGTAGAAAACATGGTTAGTGGCAATGCTCAAAGGCCAGGCGATATTGTAAAATCTTTTAGTGGAAAAACTATAGAGGTTTTAAATACTGATGCAGAGGGCAGATTAGTTTTAGCTGATGCAATTACATTTACAGAAAAAAAGTTTAATCCCAACTTTATAATTGACTTAGCAACATTAACAGGTGCAATTGTAGTTGCTTTAGGGTCAGAATATGCTGGTTTATTTTCTAACAATGACAACTTGTCAAAACAACTTTTTAATGCAGGAGAAAAAGTAGATGAGAAAGTTTGGAGATTACCACTTCACGAAAATTATGATAAACTAATGAATTCAAAAAATGCTGACATGCAAAACATTAATTATGTCGGAGGTGCAGGGTCAACGACAGCTGCTCAATTTTTACAAAGATTTATAATAAATAAAACTCCATGGGCTCATTTGGATATAGCAGGTATGGCTTTTTCAAAATATGCTGGTTCTTTAAATTCGAGCGGTGCTACTGGTTATGGTGTTAGACTACTAGATAAATTTATTGAGGATAACTACGAGTAAGATGGAGCAAACTTTATCAATAATTAAACCTGATGCCATAGAGAGAAATCTTCAGGATAAGATTAAAGATATATTTATTAAAAATAATTTTATGATTGTAAAGGAAAAGAAAGTAAAATTAGAAAAAAAAGATGCAGAACAATTTTATAAAGTTCACGAAACAAAACCATTCTATAATGATTTATGTAATTATTTATCCTCAGGTCCTGTTTTAGTCATGGTTCTAAAAAAAGATAACGCTATTGCAGAAAATAGAAAATTAATGGGGGCAACAAATCCACATGATGCAGATCCTGGAACAATTCGGAAGGAATTTGGAATTTCAATTGATAAAAATTCTGTACATGGCTCAGACAGCAGAGAAAATGCTGAAAAAGAAATAAGTTTTTTTTTTAAAGATTAAATAAAATTTTATTAATAATTCTCGGATAAATCTTGTGCTCTATTTTTAAAATTTTTTGTTTTAGAGAACTTGCAGTATCTTTTTTTGTAATACGGGTTTTTTTTTGAATAATTATTTTACCTGAGTCTAAAAGATTGTTTACATAGTGAACAGTACATCCACTAAATTCCTCTTTATTTTTTATTGCTCTTGTATGGGTATTAAGACCTTTATATTTAGGTAATAATGATGGGTGAATATTAATAATTTTTCCTTTATAATTTTTTATAAAATAAGCCGGCAATATTTTCATAAATCCAGCTAAACACACCAATTTAATATCATTTTTTTTTAGTATATTTAAAACTCTATTCCCTAATCTTTTTGATTCAGTAAAATTAATACAATAATTTTTTATTTTTTGTTTTTTGGCGAATAATAAACCTTGTGCATTTGGTTTATTTGAAATAATTACTTTTACTTTATAAATAATTTTTTTTTTTGAAGAATATCTAATTATAGATTTAAGATTAGAACCTTTTCCAGAAATAAAAACCGCAATATTTTTTTTTAAATTACCATCTAATTTTTTCATTAAGTAAAATTTTATTTTTTTTATTATTGATAAAATGGCCAATTACGTATGGTTTGAATTCCTTATTAAAGTATTTTTTAACTTTGTTAATATTTTTTTTCTTTACAATTATGCAAAAACCAACACCACAATTAAATGTTTTAAGCATCTCAAAGTCACTAACACCTTTACTTTTGATCCATTTAAAAATGGGTTTTATTTTAATTTTGTCTAAATAAATATTAGCACATAAATTTTGGGGAATAACCCTTACCAAATTTCCTGGTAAACCACCCCCAGTTATATGAGCACAGCCATGGATTAAATCTTTATCTAATAATTTTAGTATTTCTTTTACATAAATTTTAGTTGGTTTTAATAACTCTTTTTTCAAAAAATTATTTCCACTTATATTTATTCTATTTTTGTTTATTATGTTTCTTATCATTGAATAACCATTAGAGTGAATACCATTCGACGGAATTGCCATAATAATATCTTTCTCTTTTATTTTATCTTTTTTAAATAATTTTTTTGACTCAACAATACCTAAAGAAAAACCTGCGATATCAAATTTATTTCTTGAATATGTTCCTGGCATCTCAGCAGTTTCACCACCGACTAAACTGCATCCGCTAATTTTACATCCTTTTTGAATTCCTCTGATAATTTTCTTAAGTTTAAACAAATTAATTTTATCAATGGATATATAATCTAAAAATATGATAGGTTTAGCTCCTTGAACCAAAATATCATTAACACACATTGCAACTAAATCTTCACCAATAGTGTCAAATTTTTTTAATTTATTTGCTATCTCAACTTTTGTACCAACTCCATCAGTACTTGATACTAATAAAGGTTTTTTTATTCCTTTGGGAATTTTAGTAATAGAAGCGAAGCTTCCAATATTGTTGTAATTAATGCTTGATTTTTTTTTTTTATTTAAATTTGCTATATATTTTACGAATTTATCAGCTGCATTTATATTTACTCCACTATTTTCATATGTAAATTTATGTTTTTTCATATATATAAAATATGTACACTAAAAAAAAATTATTGAAAATTTTATCTTTTGTAATTATTTATTTATCCACTTCAATTTTTTCATTATCAATAACATCTGATGCTCTAAGTAAAATTTTTAAAATAGAAGATATAGAAGTTTCCGTTCCGTTTGACGCTAAATTTGATAAGGAAAGGGTGATTAATAAGGCTTTCTCAGCCGCATTTAATGAATTAGTCTTAAGTGTTCTAATTACTAGTGATAAACCAAAAGTCCAATATACAAAACTCGATGAAATTAAGTATTTAATCGAGTCATTTGAAATTAAAAATGAAAGTTTTTTAAACAAAAAATATATAGCTAAATTTAATGTTAATTTTAACAAAAAAAGAGCTCTAAATTTTTTCGAAATTAAAAATATTTTTCCTTCATTAAAAAGAAACAAAGATTTTCTAACCATACTTATTTTTATAGATAATGATGAAAATCAGATTTA
>CACONH010000016.1 GCA_902628495.1 uncultured Pelagibacteraceae bacterium
GAGAGTTTACTAAAATTTTTGATAAATCAGACAATGAAATTGGAACAGTCACAAGTGGTACATTTGGGCCGAGTGTTAAAGCTCCAATCGCAATGGGTTATGTATCAAATGAATTTTCAAGAGATAATACTGAAATATTTCTGGAAGTAAGAGGAAAAAAAATTTCAGCTAATGTATGTAAACTGCCTTTTTATAAAAAGAATTATGTGAAAGGAACAATCAATGTCTAATGTAAAATATTCAAAGGAACATGAATGGATAAAAGTAGAGGGTGACATAGCCACGATAGGAATAACGCAGCATGCAACTGAAATGTTGGGGGATATTGTATTTGCTGAACTGCCTGAAAAAGGATCAAGTGTTACAAAAGATGGCACAGCAGGTGTAGTAGAGTCAACTAAGGCAGCAAGCGATGTTTATACTCCTGTAAGTGGTGAAATCACAGATATTAATCAATCAATTGTAGATGATCCTTCGAAAATCAATCAAGATCCTGAGGGAGATGCTTGGTTTTTTAAATTAAAATTAAAAGATAAATCTGAAATGGATAGTTTAATGAACAAAGAGGAATACGATAAATTTGCAAAGGAGGCATCAGCGTAATGTTACCAAACTCTGAAAAAGACTTTTTAAAAAGACACATAGGTCCCTCTAAAGAAGACCAGTCTAAAATGTTGAAAGAATTAAATTATAAATCACTAGATGATTTAATTGACTATACAGTTCCGGAAAAAATAAAGTTTAATGGTGAACTAAATATTGGTGAGTCGAATTCAGAATATGAAGCGTTGAGAAAATTAAGAGTAATTTCTAAAAAAAATCAAATTTACTCAAATTTTATTGGTATGGGTTATTATGGAACGTATACACCTTATGTAATTTTAAGAAACATACTAGAAAATCCAGGTTGGTATACTTCATACACACCTTATCAGCCGGAGGTAGCACAAGGAAGACTGGAGATGTTATTGAACTTTCAACAAATGATTGTTGACTTTACAGGAATGGATATTGCTAATGCTTCTCTATTAGATGAGGGTACAGCAGCAGCAGAAGCTATGGGTCTAAGCCATAGATTGAATAAAAAAGATAGTAATTTAGTTTTTGTATCGGAGGATTGTCATCCGCAAACAATAAATGTAATTCAAACCAGAGCTGAGCCAATGGGTTTAAAAGTTTTAGTTGGTAAAGAAGAAGAAGTTTTAGGCCAGCTAAAAGAAGATTTAGTTTGTGGGATTTTACAATATCCTGGAACTTTAGGAGATATTAAGGACCCAAGCGAAGCAATAAGTAAAATTCATAAAAATAATGGAAAAGCTATATTAGCTTGTGATCTATTGGCATTAGCAAAATTAAAAACACCAAGAGAACTTGGCGCCGATATAGCAGTTGGTAGTTCCCAAAGATTTGGTATTCCAATGGGATATGGAGGTCCACACGCAGCTTTTTTTGCAACAAAAGATGAGTTCAAAAGATCAATGCCGGGAAGAATTGTTGGAGTATCTGTTGATAGACATGGTAATAAGGCATATAGATTGTCCTTACAAACTAGAGAACAACATATCAGAAGAGATAAAGCTACGAGTAATATTTGTACTGCTCAAGCCCTATTAGCAATAGTTTCAGCTGCATATTCTATTTATCATGGCCCAGAAGGAATTAAGAATATTTCTGAAAGAGTGTCTCAATTAGCAAAAAGTTTTGCTGATAAAATAAAACAGTCTGGATACGAACTTTATTCAAATTATTTTTTTGATACTGTCACAATTATTACAAAAGAAAAGACTGATCAAATTTATAAAAACGCTTTAAATCAAAAAGTCAATATACGAAAAGTAAATTCTGAAATGCTTGCTGTTTCCTTTGATGAAAGAAAAAATGTTTATAGAGTAAATCAACTATTAAAAATTTTTAATGCAGCAGAGTCAATCAAAAAAGAAGATCCCTCAGTAAGTCTCCCCAATCTTCCAAAAAACTTATTAAGAACTTCAAAATATTTAGAACATCCAGTTTTTAATTCATATCATTCTGAAACTGAAATGCTTAGATATTTAAAAAGATTAGAAGATAAAGATATAGCATTGAACAGAACAATGATTGCACTTGGCTCATGTACAATGAAACTAAATGCTGCTGCTGAAATGATTCCTATTTCATGGAAAGAATTTGCAGAGCCGCATCCGTTTGTTCCAATTGAACAAATGGAGGGCTTTAGAGATTTATTTACTGATCTAAAAAATTGGCTACGATCCATAACTGGTTTTTCAGGTGTTTCTCTTCAACCCAATGCAGGTGCTCAGGGTGAATATGCAGGTTTAATGGTTATCCGAAAGTATCATTTAAATAGAGGTGAAGCCAATCGAAATATATGTTTGATTCCAAGTTCAGCACATGGGACTAATCCAGCAAGCGCACAAATGGTTGGAATGAAAGTTGTTGTTGTTAATTGTGACAAAGAAGGAAATGTAGATTTTGATGATTTAAAGAAAAAAGCACAGCAATACTCTGAAAACCTTGGAGCATTGATGGTAACTTACCCATCTACGCATGGAGTTTTCGAAGAAAAAATAACTGATATTTGTGAGTTAGTTCATAAACACGGCGGTCAGGTTTATATGGATGGTGCAAATCTAAATGCATTAGTAGGTATAGCTAAACCAGGAAATTTTGGTCCAGACGTTTGTCATATAAATCTACATAAAACATTTTGCATTCCTCATGGTGGTGGAGGACCTGGAATGGGACCTATTGCCTGCAAAAAACATTTACAAGTTTATCTGCCTAACCACCCAGTTATAAAAGATTGTGGACCAACATCTGGAATTGGAGCAGTATCAGCAGCTCCTTGGGGTAGTTCAAGTATTCTATCGATCTCTTGGATGTATATTAAAATGATGGGATCACAAGGTTTAAAGCTTGCTACTCAAGTTGCAATATTAAATGCAAATTATATAGCTCATAGACTAAAAGATCATTTTCCAATTTTGTATAAAGGGTCAAATGGAAATGTCGCACACGAATGTATTATTGATATTAGAAATATTAAATCAGAGACAGGAGTAACAGAGGAAGATATTGCAAAAAGATTAATTGATTTTGGATTTCACGCACCAACTATGTCCTGGCCTGTTGCTGGCACTATGATGATAGAACCAACTGAAAGTGAAAATTTGAGCGAGATAAATAGATTCTGTGATACGCTTATTAAAATCAAATCTGAAATTGACAAGATAAAATCCGGCAAATTTGATAAAATAGACAATCCTATAAAGAATGCACCTCACACAGATTTAGAGGTTTCATCTGATGAATGGAGCCATAAA
>CACONH010000017.1 GCA_902628495.1 uncultured Pelagibacteraceae bacterium
TTTTTAATATTAAATTCATTTAAAATTTTGAACAAAATATAGATAAGAAAAAAAATATAAAAACCGTTCAAAATTCTCCCAATAATAAATAATGTTTGTAAATTTTTGTCTATATTCTCTGAGCTAAGAATTTCTTTAATTGTAAAATTTTCAAAAAATAAAGATAAAAATTTAAAAACTCCTCCAAGTAAAAGAAAAGTAGTGTATGCAGGGTGATCCCTGTTTTCCTGTTCTATACCTGAAGATATAAGTAATGAATTATAAATTATAATTATATCCTGATCTAACATCGAGCTCCAGTGTTGCACTGAAAACTGATAAAAATTTAATAATAATAAATAAGAAAATAAAAAGAAAATAAAAATTTTATAATTATCTCTATAAAAGTTCATGAAATTTAACGCAACACAATGATTGTAAATTATAGTTTTAGTTCTATATTAAGCTTGTTGGTTTTCCAACTACGACGATAAACGAATTTCGTAATAAACATTGCGGACGTGGGGGCAGTACCCACCACCTCCACCAATAATTTACAACTTATGGGGGTGAACTAGGATCGACGGATGTCTAAAAGTCTTTCTTTCGTTCGGAATTGTTCCACCGTAACGGGCTATTTATAATTGCAAATAATAAATTTGCACTTGCAGCTTAATTAATTTTTTAATTAAGTTACGGGGTTTTGGGGCACCTGGCAACAGAACGCCCCTTTTTATTTTTAAAAAAATTTTATAAATTAATATAATGTTTTTCGGTTTTATAATTCTATTAATAATTTATCTACTGCATGAATATATAACCGCTTGGATAAGATACTATAATAAGACTGATAAAAGATTTGGTGACTCGGTCTGGAGATGGTCATATGACTATCAGGTAAAAGGAGTCAGAGATGTTTCCGATTTAGATGATAAAGAATTCGTGAGAAAAAGAAGAATTAGAAACCGAACAGTTTCATTTATGTATTGGAATTTTTTTATTGGTTTTACAGTTACAATGTATTTGATAAGTGATGTTTTAATGTTTATTTTAAACAATTAAGCTACTAATACAAAAATTTTTTTAAATCCGGTTTAAAATATTTTGGTCCTTTCATAACTTTTCCCTTTTCATCGTAAATGGGCTTCCCGTCATCACCTAATTTGCTCATATTGGATTTTTGAACCTCCTCAAAACACTTATCTAAATTGATGCCAAATGCATGACCGGCACCATATGTAACATATAAAATATCTGTTAATGCATCAGCGGCTTCTTTTAAATCTTTTTTTTTTACAGCTTCTTTAAATTCATTAAGCTCTTCTTCAATTAAATTAATTCTTAAGTTGTTAATATTTTCACTACTTAAACTAGCTTTATTTTTAACTTCTTGTCCAAATGTCGTCATAAATAATCTGACCTTTTCAAAATTTGTCATTTCTCTCCTATATGATTCTTTTCATTTTTAATGTATAAGATAAAATAAATTATCCAAATGAAATTTAGAAAAGAATTTGATAGCATTGGTAAAATTAATGTGCAAAATGATAAATATTGGGGTGCATCTACTGAGAGATCAAAAAAGTTTTTTGATATAGGCGAAATTTATGTTCAAAAGATTCTTATAAAATCAATCGCAATCATAAAAAAAGCAGCAGCAATTGTTCATAAAAAAGATAAACAAATTGAAACAAAAATCGCTAGAGCAATTATAAAAGCATCAAACGAAATAATTTCTGGAAAACTTCAAAATAACTTTCCTTTAAAAGTTTGGCAAACAGGATCGGGCACTCAAACTAATATGAATGTAAACGAGGTTATTTCAAATCGTGCAATCAAAATTTTAGGGGGTAAGTTAGGTTCAAAAAAACCAGTACATCCTAACGATCATGTAAATAAATCTCAATCCACTAATGATGTTTTTCCTACTGCCATGCATATAGCAATAGCCTTAGAAACAAAAAACAAACTTCTACCAAACTTAAATCTTTTAAATAAAGAATTAAAAAAAAAAATTATAAAATTTAAAAAAATAATAAAAGTTGGCAGAACTCATTTACAAGACGCAACACCATTGACACTTGGTCAAGAATTTTCTGGTTACCAGTCTCAATTACAAGACTGTATTAAAAGAATTAAAATTGCTATTAAAGAGATATATTTTTTAGCTCAGGGGGGCACAGCTGTAGGAACAGGTATCAACACAAAAAAAAACTTTGATAAAAAAATTTGTAAAGAAATTAGAAAATTGACAAATATTAATTTTAAACCATCTAGAAATAAATTTGCTGCCCTTGCTGCTCATGATTCTATTGTTAATTTTTCTGGCACTTTAAATACCACTGCTGTGTGTCTATTAAAAATTGCAAACGATATTAGATTTCTTGGATCTGGACCTAGAGCAGGTTATGGTGAATTAAATTTACCAGCAAACGAGCCTGGATCTTCAATAATGCCAGGGAAAGTA
The DNA here is from genome assembly GCA_902628495.1 of uncultured Pelagibacteraceae bacterium. Classification (GTDB taxonomy): domain Bacteria; phylum Pseudomonadota; class Alphaproteobacteria; order Pelagibacterales; family Pelagibacteraceae; genus Pelagibacter. The sequence goes on from CACONH010000017.1 coordinate 2,447, forward strand.
AATCCGACCCAATCTGAGGCGGTTACGATGGTTTGTGTCAAAGTGATAGGTAATCATACAGGTATCACGATCGCTGGGTCTCAAGGACAATTTGAACTCAATGTGTTCAAACCATTGATTGCATATAATATTTTGCAATCAATTGATCTACTTTCTGACAGTACAAAAAATTTTGCAAATTTTTGTGTTAAAGGAATTAAAGCTAATAAAGATAAAATGAAGAGAGATTTGGATAATTCTCTAATGTTAGTCACTGCATTGGCTCCTAAAATTGGTTATGATAAAGCTGCTCAAATTGCAAAAAGGGCTCTAAAAAATAATACAACTCTTAAGACCGAAGTAATCAAAAGTGGTTTAATGAATGAAAAAGAGTATCACAAAATTGTAGATCCAAAAAAAATGATTCAGCCGGCGTAAGATGAAATTATTTTATTTGCAAATATTTTAAATTCGATCCAATTTGAAATTTTTATGCCTCCACTATTAAATTCATAAATTAATTCGTCAATCTGTTGAAA